>NZ_AFUF01000054.1 GCF_000222785.1 Streptococcus mitis SK569
CCCACTTGTCTACAAATTGATCACCCGTATTTTGTCGAATCTTATCAATTGAGTAAATTAAGGCTTGATTCCAATGTTTCAGGGTATCTAAAAAGTAGTGCCCAGCTTTACTAAACTCTGATAAATCCGATAGAATATACCCATTTTGTAAGTGAGTCACATATTCTGATTCTTGTAGATTGATTTGAGGAATTCCTGCACTAATCCCTGCAATCTGTGTGTAAATATTAGCGACTGGATTCAAATCAACAATTAAACGAGTATACTCTAGCTCACGAATTAAGCCCATCTCATCATTTAGATTGATAATCTTAAAGCGGTAATCATCCTTGGTATTTTCTTCTAATGTATTTTCTGCATCAGATACCACAGAATCCTTTAACAAATCTCTTGGGTTAAGACGTTCAAGAATGAGCGAATCGAGTTGCTCCTGTAAAGCTTCAATTTGATAACCTTCTGCATTGAATACTGAAAAAACAACCTCTGTCAAGGGATTTTTCGAAACGAAATGCATGATTTCATACAAAATTTCTGGATCTTGTTGCATCTGTATATCTAATTGGACATAAATTTTTGATTCCTTTAATCGTTGGCTAACCCCTAATTTTAAGCGCGTATCAAATGACGGTAAATGATGCATTTTAGAAGTAAATTGGGGATAGACCTCTTGTAATTGCTCAAGAAAATCTTTCCGATCACTAATCAACAATCTAGATTGTTCTACTACTTGGCGATGAGTTTGTAAATCATCTGCTTGATTTCTTTCAATAAAGAAACTTATAATTTTAGGAGCTTCTTTTGGTAATTTTTCTAACAATTGATCTTGAAACTTGGTATTAGCTGCCAAAACAAATGAATCTCCAACTTGATAGTCTTGATTTAAAAATTTTGTTAAGAATTCCCAAATGACTTCATCTATACTGTCATAAACTAATTTTCCAAAACGATAGCCTACTGCTGGGTTTACCTTCACAATTGGCTCTTCTCCCTGCAAATTTTCCCTCAGTTGCCACTGGCCTTTTGCATTATAATAATAACGAGTAACTGGTTTTTGATCCTCATACTCTATAAGACTAGATAAAAAGCCTCGATCATCAAAATAGCAAATAAAATCAACTTGGTCATCCTTAAAGTAAGTGATGTAGCTGATAAAGCCTTCTGAACCATATTCAATTTCAGCATAGAGTTCCCCTTGTTGCTTAACTACAACTACAAAAGGAGTATAGATAAAGTCACAGTCTTCATCCCATGCTAAATCCTTTAATTGTAAAGGATGCATCTCCTCAGCTTCAATATTTTGAATAGCGTCAAAAACAGAAAAAACTTCCGACTCCAATAGATCTTGTCTGTGTAACAAATAGCGTAGATGAGGATGATAAGTCAACCATAGCATCTTAGATTCTAATTCTTGGCGTTTAAAGATACGAATTTGGTGTAAGATATCATCAAATTCTAAGCGATAAGGAGTTCTATACCAAGGCACAATACTAGCTTGCCAAGATGGATTGTTACGCTCCAAAAAAGGAATGAAATAATACATAGTTTCTCCTCACATTTATGAATCAATTTCTAAGAGTGGTCTATAATTCTCATTTAAGGTCAAAGCATCAATTTCTTCCTTGATATTAAACACCATTCCATTAAAA
>NZ_AFUF01000053.1 GCF_000222785.1 Streptococcus mitis SK569
GTTGTAACATAATAAATTTTAGAGAGTGGTACCTTTACGATAGCTCTATCTTGATATAAAATATAGTCTTTCATATTTAGCCTCCTTCTATAAGTTTAATCTTATCAGAATGATGGAAATTAAATTATAAAAATCTCAAATGGTTTCTATACTATCTCAAATTGTAAAAATTTTCTTAATTTAGACATTTCAGGATAAAATAGATACTTTTTAGTATCTCAATAATATTAATCTTTCTTCATTTGATAAACTAATTTCTAATGAAAGGAAAGCTATGAAGGCAATTCAAATTTTACACTACTCTTTATTTGGCTATATTTTATCTCTGTATTTAAAATATTATTTCTTAAAAAAACATTTAAAAATACAAAAATTTTACAAGGACATAAGATTAACTACAAATATAAATCTTCTACTTATTTTATCATAAAATCAGGGTCTCTAACATCTAAAAAAGTTTCCTATCTAAACACTACTTCTGTTTTTAGTTGTTTTGATTCTTGATATGGAATGAAAATGATATCTAACAGTCAATCAATTTTTTCAAGATCTTGGACGGATATATCAGATAATCTATGAATTAGCTTCTTAAATATATCACTATTGTCCTGATTTTTCTTAAAATTTTGTAAACATCAATTATGACCACCCATAAAAGGCTTAATCATGAATTTTTAAAATCAGTTTTTAATTCCAAATTTTCCAAGCTCAAAAAAACTTTGCACTCTAGCTAGCCACACAATGGTTACCAGAGTACAAAGTTTTTTATTAGACAAGATTTAGTCTTCCTTATCTTGATTTTCATTTCCTTTAACTGCTTTTTTAAATTCGGATAGCATTTTACCAATTGATTCGCCTAGTTCAGGCAATCGTTTTGGTCCGAAGATTAAGAGAGCTCCTAAAACGATAATAATCAATCCTGGTGCTCCGATATCACGTAAGATTCCCATTTCTCGCTCCTTTCTGCTTGCGTTTCATAATGTGTTTGCTGATAGCAATACTCAATTCATAGAGTAAAATCAAGGGGGCAGTCATTGCCAAATCACTAACAAAGTCGGCTGGTGTCAAGATGACTGCAAGTACCAATAAGATAAAATAAGCATATCGGCGATAAGCAATCAACAATTCTGGTCCAATGAGCCCAATCGACGTCAAAAAGGCAATGATAACCGGCAATTCAAAAATCAGAGCCAAGGGCAAGGTCGTTTGAAAAACAAAGGACAGATAATTTTGGGCTGTTAACTGCGTTTCAAATAGTCCTTCTCCTAGCCCTAATAAAACCTGAAGTAAGGCTGGTGTTACAAAGTAAAAACCAAAAGCCAGTCCAACTAGAAAACAAAGGAAACTAGCTGGAATATAAGCAAAAATAGCTCTAGCTTCTTCCTTCTTTAAACCAGGTTTAATGAAAGACCAAATATGATACACCGTGTAAGGTAGGGTGATAGTAAAGGCCATCAGACTAGCTAAGCGTATGTAAATCCATAAAATATCATTTGGCCCTAAAACAATCAACTTTTGCTGAAAAAATTGGGTCACATACTGGTAAATCTGGTCTGCGAAAAGCAAGGAGACACAGAATACCAAAAAGAAACAAATGACCACTGCCAATAATCTCTTTCTAAATTCTACCAGATGTTCAACGATTGTCAATTCTTTTCTATCCATCGTATTCTTCACCCTGTCTGAAAGTGACAATCAAGACAATAATAATAAAGATTAGCTGACTGATCAAACCTTCCCAACTTGGGTAAATTCCAAGCAGGTCGTTTGTTGGAAATCCTGTCAGCAAGTGATTTGGTGCCATATTGGTCAACTGAAGAGCATGGATACTAACCCCCAGCATCTTAAAGGCTAAGGCATAAATCATCCAAGTCAGGATAAAGAAAACCTTATGTGGCAGGAAGAATTGACTGGCCTTGTTCATCACAACGGCAATAATTACCAGAACTAGCAAGGCAAGAGAAATTCCCAAGACAAATTCAAAGCTGGAAATTCTTGGTAGAATCCCAACATAAAAGAGAATGGTTTCTGCTCCCTCACGGAAAACAGCTAGAAAACTGAGAGCAAACATGGAAATAAAGGAACCTGTCTTAGTCACTGTTTCCATTTGTGACTCCATAAAGGTATTCCATTTTTTGACTGAGGACTTGCTGTGAAGCCAGATTCCAATCAAAATCATCATAACTACCGCAAAAATCCCCACTGCTCCTTCTATGATTTCACGATTGGATCCTGATGTCACTGCTGGAAAAGCAATTTGCAGGATGAAAGCAATAACCAGACTTGCCATGATTCCTGTGATAGCACCACCATAAACCCACTTGAGCCCTTTACGCAGCTTGGCTGCTTTCAAGGTCGTTACCAAAGCCATAACGATTAAAAGGGCCTCTACACCTTCTCTCAGGAGAATGAGCATAGCATCAAAGGCATTGTAACGTGCACTGGTATCAATTTGTGATAAATCTGCAATCAGTTTTTCTAATTTTTCTTGGTATTCCTTTTCACTTCCCTTGACCATAATCACAGGGCTTTCACTTTCCACTCGAGTATAGAGGGAAGGATTGGTCGTGCTAACAGAACCTTCAATTGTTGGCCAGATAGTGATGAATTCCTTCATACTAGCGGCTCCTGATGCTTGATCACCAGCTTGAAATTGTTCCAAAGCCTTCTTCAAAAGGGCAATGCCGTCTTTGAGAGTCAAATCCGAAGATGTTGCTGCTATTTCTTTTCCAGTTACAAAATCATCAATAGCCTTTTTTAAGTTCTCAAAGGAAGTCTGGATTGAGTTGAAATCTGTAGGCTCGGTTTCCATACTACTACGCAGAAAAGAGATGGCTGTTTCAACACGTCCATAATGAGCTGTACTATTGTCACGAACCACACTTTCATTGATGGTCCAAGTGGAATTCATTTTCTTAAAGGATTCTCGAACCTTTTCCAAATCTTTAGAGGCAATGGCTTGTTCCAAGGCTTCAAAACGAGGACTTAGACGGTTTACCAATTTTTCCTTTTCCGCATCTAAATCCACAGGATTTTGTTCTTTTTCAAAGGCTAATAAGGCTGAAGAAATTTCAGTGAGTTTATCTTCAGTGATATCTCCTGATTGAGCTAACTTTTCCTTAACGACTTTACCAGCCTCAGAATTACTGTCTTCTACTCTTTCAAAGTCTGTTGCCATCTCCTGAACGAGTTTCTGGCCCTCAGACTGATTCCCATTTTTGACCGCTTTAGAAGCATCTGTGATTTTTACAAAGTAAGAACTCAAGCTTTCTTGGGCACCTACTGGGGAAAGAATTAAAAATGACAAAGCTAAAACCAAGAACCAGCTTTTAGCCTTCCAATAATTTCTGACCAATGTAGCCTCCTTTCTCCACACCACCAAAGCAAGCAAAAAGTCCACTACCTATGTGAGTGATATATTCATTCATCTTATCAGTAGCACCTAGATTGGTTTGAACCTTGACAAAGTTATCAGGATCCTTCTGGAAAGAAATGAAGAGCAAGCCCGTATCAAACTGGCCAGTTTTTTCATCAATCCCATCTGAGTAAGAGTAAGAACGACGTAAAAGTGGTTTCTCCACTTCTTTAGCCAAACGAACATGCGAATCATCAGGTAAGAGACTCAAATCCACTTCATCAAACTCATTTTTCTTACCAAAGGGGGCACCACTTTCCTTGTAACGACCAAAGGTATTTTCTTGTTCTTCAAGACTAGTACGGTCCCAGGTCTCTAAAAACATCTGAATCCGACGAACTGCCATATAAGATCCATTTTCCATCCAGTCCTTACTATCAGCCCAGATGACGCGGTCAAAGTCTTGCTCCTTGGTTGGATTTGCTGTCCCATCTTTAAAACCAAAGAGGTTACGCGGAGTCTCCATTCGATCTCCGATAGCTGCAAAACCAGACTGACTCCAACGAAGGGTCACCGCATTTCTCCCCTTACGGATGAGATTTCGAATAGCATGAAAGGCAACTTGCTCATCATCGGCACAAGCCTGAATCACAATATCTCCACCAGTATATTTTTCACGCAATTGCTCTTTAGGAAAAGGCGGTAAATCCCTAAACAGTTGTGGACGATTGTTTTCCAAGTTCATCTTTTTCAAGAAACTCGCAGAAACACCAAAAGTTAGCGTCAAACGATGAGGATTGAGCCCGACTGTTTCACCAGTATCGCTCGGAGGCAAGAGAGCATTCTGGCCATCTTTTTTGACCAATTCCCCCTCGACCAACTTGGCACTATAATCCGTCCAATCCTTGAACAACTGAATAATCTTATCCTTATCCGTCGTATGCAAATCCAAGACAACAAAATAGATATTTTTTTGCATGGGCGTACTAATCCCTGCTTGATGCTTGCCATAAAAAGCAATTTTTTCATTTCCGTACGAGATTTTTTCCTGACTTCCTAGCTTAGGTGCGAAAAAAGCAGAAGCACCAGAGAGTCCTAGCGCTAAACCAGCCCCTCCAATCCCTGCTTTTTTTAGAAATTCTCGACGGTCCATTTTCTTTTCAAAAAACTTTTCGTCTTTTTCAGTCATGACTCTTATTCTCCACTAAGAAATTTACCCATTTGTGATAGAGGCTCACCAAGTTTTGTCACAGCTTCTGACAATTCTTTGGTATCTTCTTTTGTCAAATCAGTATAGAGCTTATAGTGTTCCTTGTCGGTCATGTGTTTGTCTAACAAGCTATTGACAGACTTGAAATCTGCTTCCAATTCTTTAACTAGGTTAGCGTCTGATTTTTCAAGTAAAGGTTTAAAGAGTTGGAAAATCTTCTCAGCTCCCTCAATATTGGCACGGAAGTCATACAAGTCTGTATGAGAATAAATTTCCTCTTCACCTGTAATCTTGCTTGTCGCTACTTCGTTAAGCAAGTCAACTGCTCCAGTCAACATAACCTTGTAATCCACATCTACAGTTGCAATCTTAGCTTTCAATTCCTTGATATCATTAACCAACTGATCTCCGTAGATTTCAGTTCCTTTTGTTGTATTGTCTTCCCAAAGTATACGCTCGATACGATGGAAACCTGACCAACCTTTCTCGGTCTTGTTTTCGTCCATATAGTCTGCCAAACGGAAGTCAATCTTGACATCTGACTCACCAAAACTTTCGGCAATTGGTTCTGAACGCTCATAAGACATACGAATCAATGGATAGACCTTCTTGGCTTCTTCTAACTTACCTTCTTTCAACAGTTTGACAAAGCCTTCCGTATCTGTCAAAAGTTTATCAATTTGCTCTTGCACAAAAGTCTTATAGTCAGCTGTGGCCTTATCAAGCATTTTTTGCTTATCTTCAGACAAGGCTGTCACCTTAGACGAATCGGTTGTATCTGCTGATTTTTCAAACCTAACAGCACAAGCTGTCAATAGCAAGGCTGAAGATAAAAGGATAAAACCTAGTTTTTTCATTGTTTACTCCTATTGGTTCAGGAAACCTTAATTAATTTTACGTTTCATTATAACATGTTTTCACTCATTTTTCAATAAATTTTCAGACAATTTAATGTTAGTAGATTCATACTAACAATAGACTTTTAAACCTAAAATTGATAAAATAGGAAAGAAAATAAGATAAAAGGAAACTGTAAATCACCATGATGAACATGCAAAATATGATGCGTCAAGCACAAAAACTTCAAAAACAAATGGAACAAAGTCAAGCTGAGCTTGCTGCTATGCAATTTGTTGGCAAATCTGCTCAAGACCTTGTTCAAGCTACCTTAACTGGAGATAAGAAAGTTGTCAGTATTGACTTCAATCCAGCTGTCGTTGACCCGGAAGACCTTGAAACTCTTTCTGATATGACTGTTCAAGCCATCAACTCTGCTCTTGAACAAATCGATGAAACGACTAAGAAAAAATTAGGTGCTTTCGCAGGGAAATTGCCATTCTGATAAAAAAGGCTCTATAATATTTATAGTGGGTAAATCCCTTATAGATATTATGGAGCCTATTTTGATGTAGAAAAAAGTCCCATAAAATCTATAGTGAAAAGCGACCAAGCCATCATTAGAAAGAATCCTATGGAACAATTACATTTTATCACAACTGCTTGATATTGAAAACTTTTTTCTCATACTAAGCCCTAGACGATAAAATCATTCTTAATCTTTTTTACCATTTGTTATTATACTCCTAAATTCCGGCTAAAACAGTCCACCAAATTTTTCTACTTCAATACTTAAGGCGAATTGTAAATCATGCCAAACCATGAAGCAATTTAATCAAATATTTCATTAGTACATGGTCATCAACCCCTACTAACAGCATAGTAGCGAACTATTGTATCGCCGACTTTTCGTATGTGCTTAACTACTAAAGAGATTATAGAGACACTCTTGAGTTGCTAATAAGAATTAAAGCACCACTATAATATTCTACATTTTTACTTTTAGAGTAAGGTTTTGCGTACTCATTGAGAAGAATCTAGAGCTAGCTAATCCTCGCTTTTAGACTTTTTAGAATCTTAATAAAGAAAGCATCTACTCCCTCTTCAATTACCTTATTCCAACGTAAAGTTAGGAGAGAATAATAATCTTATCCAATGCAATACCTTTGATTTTCGAAACTTTGACAACTGCAAAAAACAGACTTTCACAATTCGCAATATCAAAAAAAGAAAGGACAAAATTTGCCCTTTCTAGATCTTATCTTTGCTTCAATCCATTACAATGGATAAAGAACTCAATTTCTTATAGGTAAAGGAATTTGAAAACAGCTACTGCTGCAATTGCTGCTGCGATAGGTGCTACTACTGGTACCCAAGAATACCACCATTTTGAATCACCTTTGTGCTCACCAAGAACTGATTTTGGAAGGAAAGCATGAAGGAGACGTGGACCAAAGTCACGGGCTGGGTTCAAGGCAGGTCCTGTAGGTCCACCAAGTGATGTTACCAAGGCCATAACGAGGAAACCAAGTGCCAAATGAGCAATTCCAAGACCTGATGTCATAAATGGCGCTACTTGTTCTTTAGCTTGTTCAAGTGCTGCTGTTACTTGTTCTTGAGGAATTGTTTGACCTTGAGTAGTTGCTTGAGCAACTTGAGAATTGATAGCTGCTTGCGCTTTTGACACTAGTTCAGCACCAAAGAAGTGTTTAGTTAAACCAAGCGCTGCAAAGAAAAGGACAAATGAACCAACAAACTCATTTACAAAACCATTAACAGTTGCTGCAAAGCGTGATTCTTTTGAACCATTATCCAAACTTGAAATTGTTGAGAAAGTACCCAAGATGTTGTTTGGATTTTCAGTTTTCAAGTAGTATGGGCGGTGTGTTACCACAACCAAGGCTTGGCCAAAAATAGCACCCAAAACTTGTGCGACGATATAAGGCGCAACTTGTGCCCAAGGGAATAGACCGCTGACTGCAAGTCCAAGAGTGAAGGCTGGGTTGATGTGGTTTCCAGATACGTTACCAAACATCAAGGCAGGAATCATAACCCCCATACCGTAACCAACAGCGATAACGATCCAGCCACTTTGGTGACCTTTCGTACCTTTAAGTTCAACGTTGGCAACTGCACCATTTCCAAGAACGATCAAAAGAGCAGTGGCCAAAAATTCAGTGGCATATTTAATTGCCCATGTGAAATCCATTTGATAGATTCTCCTTAAAATTTTTTAGACAATCATTATTCTATCAATTTTTACATCTTTTAGCAACTACTTTCCTGAAAGATTATGACAGAAAACGGTTCCAAATCTTATAAACTAATCTTTGTTTTCAAGATATTCCCAATTCATTAGGTTATCTGCGCTAATCTGATTCTTTTATGTCAATTCCTTCTGATGCATGGTATAGGGAATAAGAAGTATCTTTCATCATTCACAAATAAAAACATAGTTTTATTCGCTACCATAACCTACATCCGCCACAATATATTTGAATAAGTATAGGGTTTGAATTGATTAGAGAACGGGTTTCAAAGTGCAAGTGTCTGTTGGATTAAGAAAAATATCAAAATAAAGAACATACTTGCTATTAGTAGCCCCTTAGACATTATATCCTGCCTTGAACTGACTACTTTATATATTGTATTACTTCGTCCTCACAACAATATATAAAGTAGTCAAAAGCGTTTAGAAAAGCTCTATATTAAATTGAAGTAAGATATGAACAAACCGATTAGTAATACTCTTCGAAAATCAAATTAATTTCTAGAAATATTTTAGCAACCGAGGTGTACTATTATAGATTCATTCCGCTATATTTCATGAGAAAACGCATAATATCAAGTTTTTGGGGCACCTGATATCATGCGTTTTCTGTTCTTAAAATATTTTTTCTCAGTCTCTTTTTGTTACAAGTTCATCTTCAAAGTTCTTGATTTTGGGTAAATCTAAAATCAAATTTTACCCAACTGATCCTTCCATTTCGTAGCTAATCAAGCGGTTAAGCTCAACGGCATATTCCATTGGAAGCTCTTTTGTGAAAGGCTCTACAAATCCCATGACAATCATCTCAGTTGCCTCAGACTCTGATAAACCACGGCTCATGAGGTAATAGAGTTGTTCTTCTGAAATCTTAGATACTTTGGCTTCGTGTTCCAAAGCCACTTGCGAGTTGTGAATTTCATTAAATGGAATGGTATCAGATGCTGACAAGTCATCCATGATAATGGTATCACACTCGATGTGAGAAACAGATTTCTTAGAGTTCTTGTTAAAGGTGACCTGTCCACGGTAGTCAACCTTTCCTCCGCCTTTAGCGATGGATTTAGACACGATAGACGAGCTAGTATGTGGAGCGTTATGGATCATCTTAGCACCCGTGTCTTGGTGTTGCCCTGCATTGGCAAAGGCAATAGAAAGCATAGTCCCACGCGCCCCTTCTCCATCTAGGTAAACAGATGGGTATTTCATAGTCGTTTTGGCACCCAAGTTCCCATCAATCCACTCAACAGTAGCATCTTTTTGAGCCTTAGCACGCTTAGTAACCAAGTTATAAACGTTATCAGACCAGTTTTGGATGGTTGTATAACGCATATAAGCTCCATCCAAGGCAAAGATTTCTACGATGGCGGCGTGCAAGCTGTTGCTTGAATAAGTTGGCGCTGTACATCCTTCTACGTAGTGGACACTTGCTCCCTCATCAACGATAATCAAGGTACGTTCAAACTGACCAGTATTTTCGTTATTGATTCGGAAGTAAGTTTGAAGTGGAATATCCACTTTCACACCTTTTGGTACATAGATAAAGGTTCCACCTGACCATACTGCCGAATTGAGGGCAGCCAACTTATTATCTGTTGGTGGTACCAACTTAGCAAAGTATTGTTTAAACAAGTCTGGGTATTCCTTGAGGGCAGAATCCGTATCTGTAAAGATAATCCCCAATTTCTGGAACTCTTCCTTCATATTGTGGTAAACCACTTCTGACTCATACTGGGCAGAGGCACCAGCTAAATAAGCACGCTCAGCTTCAGGAATCCCGATACGTTCAAAGGTTTCTTTAATCTTTTCAGGAACATCATCCCATGAACGGGCTGGTTTATCAGATGGTTTTTGGTAGTAGATCAAGTCATCAAAATCAATTTCTGACAAGTCTGCTCCCCAAGTTTGCATAGGCATTTTTTTGAAGGTTTCATAAGACTTCAAACGGAATTCTAGCATCCACTCAGGTTCTCCCTTTGCAGCTGATAGCTCACGAATGACATCTTCATTCAATCCTTTTCCTGTCGATAGGACAGGCTCTACATCATCATGGAAACCAAATTTATATTCACCAAGGTCAATTGGCTTTGGTTCTACTCTTTCTTCAGCCATAATATCCTTTCTTTCATTCTTCATTTCTACTAATTCATAAGGCAAAAGAAACTTGCCTTAGTTATTTTCTTGATTTTCAATTGTTTTCTTCAGGGCATTCCAAGCTAGGGTTGCACACTTGATTCGTTGAGGAAATTTGGCAACACCTGACAAGAAGGCTGCATCGCCTAGTTGGTCTTGACGCTCATCTTTTTGCCCTTGAACCATTTCAGAAAAAATAGTCGCAAGTTCTAAAATTTCTTGCTTGGTCTTACCCAAAACGGCATCTGTCATCATGCTCGCAGAGGCAGTCGAGATGGTACAACCTGAGTTTAGAAAAGCGATATCCTCTAAGCGGTCATCTGCATCAAACTTGACGGAGAGATTGATAACATCTCCACAGGTCGGATTGTTGAGACTGATTTGTTCAGCGTCTTCTAACTTCCCTTGGTGATGTGGATTTTTCGAATGGTCTGCTACCACTGCCATATAAAGGCTATCTAGTTTAGAAAGTGCCATTGAAAAACTCCTTTGTCTTTTGTAAGGCATCGACTAGCTTATCGCAATCTGCCTTGGTATTGTAGATATAAAAACTTGCACGAGCTGTTGCTGGGACATCCAAATACTGGAGCAAGGGTTGAGCGCAATGGTGACCTGCTCGAACAGCCACTCCTTCATAATCCAAAGCAGTCGCAAGGTCGTGAGGATGAAGGTCGCCTAGGTTAAAGGCAATGACACCTGAACGTTGAGCCAAGTCCTGTGAACCGTAAATGGTCAATCCATCGATTGCCTGCAATTTTGGAAATACGTATGCAATCAATTCTTGTTCATGAGCTTCAATGGCATCCATACCAATCTTTTCCAGATACTCCACTGCCGCAGCAAGTCCAATAGCGCCTGCCATATTAGGAGTTCCAGCCTCAAATTTCCAAGGCAATTCCTTCCAACTAGCAGTTTGCTCATAGACGAAATCAATCATCTCGCCGCCAAATTCTACTGGTGACATTTGTTCTAGATACTTTTCTTTGCCGTAAAGAACACCAATACCAGTTGGACCCGCCATCTTGTGACCTGAAAAGGCAAAGAAGTCCACATCCAAGTCCTGAACATCAATCTTCATATGAGGTGTAGACTGAGCGCCATCCACCATCATGATAGCTCCAACTTGGTGGGCCAATTGAGTAATTTCTTTGATTGGATTGACCACACCCAGAACATTTGAGGCGTGAGCAAGGGAGACAAACTTAACTCTATCAGTCAATTTAGCTCGCAAGTCATCCATGTCCAAGGCTCCATCCTTGAGATAGACATAGACAAGCTCCGCTCCAGTCTTGCGGCAGGCTTCCTGCCAAGGAATGATATTGGAATGGTGTTCCATGACGGAAATCAAGACCTGGTCTCCCTCAGTCAAGACTTCCTCAGCATAACGCGCTACCCAGTTAAGACTGGTTGTCGTTCCTCTGGTAAAGAGAACTTCCTTTGTAGAGCCTGCATTGATAAACTTACGAATGGTTTCACGGGCAGCTTCATAAGATGCTGTCGCTCTCTCAGCCAAGGTATGAACGCCACGATGAACATTGGCATTGTCGTTCTCATAGTAGCGGTTAATCGTCTCCAGAACTGCTAGTGGTTTTTGTGTCGTCGCAGCATTGTCCAAATAGACCAATTGTTCATCGTTGACAATCTGGTCTAAAATTGGAAAATCCTTGCGAATAGCTTCTACATCTAACATAGGCTACCCCTTAGCGTTTTGACAATTTTTCTTCGATAGTCGCAATCATTTCATCACGAACTTCCTTGACTGGAATCTCCACTATAACAGATCCAAGGAAACCACGGACAACCAAGCGTTCTGCAGTTGCCTTATCCAAGCCACGGCTCATGAGGTAGTACATGTCTTCTGGATCTACCTGACCGATAGAAGCCGCGTGACCTGCAGTAACGTCATTTTCATCAATCAAAAGAATTGGGTTAGCATCTGAACGAGCCTGGTCTGAAAGCATAAGAACACGACTTTCTTGTTGCGCATCTGCTCCCTTAGCACCCTTGATGATGTGGCCAATACCATTGAAAGTTAAAGTTGCTTTCTCAAGAATAACCCCATGTTGGAGGATATTTCCGATTGAGTTGCAACCATAGTTAGTCACTCGAGTATCAATTCCTTGTACCTGACGGCCACTTGAAAGAGCTACAACTTTCAGGTCAGCATGGCTACCGTTACCAATCAAGTCACTATCAAAATCCGCAACGACGTTCCCTTCGTTCATGACACCGATTGCCCAGTCAATGCTTGCATCGTTACCTAGTTTACCACGACGGCTAATGTAAGCGGTAACGTTTTCACCTAGACGGTCAATAGCTGCAAACTTCACTTGCGCACCAGAACGAGCAATCACTTCAACAGTAATGTTTGCAGTTGCTTTAGCACTTCCTTCACCGCGTGACTCTAAACGTTCTAGATAACTAATCTTAGAGTTTTTACCAGCGATAATCATAATATGCTTGTTAAACGGCACATCGCTATCGCTGTCTTGGTAAAAAATTCCTTCGATAGGTTCTTTAATCTCAACATTATCAGGAATGTAGAGAACAGCACCACTATTGAAATAAGCTGTATGGTAGGCTGCCAACTTGTCATCGTCATACTTGACAGATGACATGAAGAATTCTTCTACGAGTTCTGGAATTTCTTCTAAAGCTGAATGGAAGTCTGTAAAGACAACACCCTGTTGAGCCAACTCAACTGGAATTTGCTCAAAAACAGTTTGAGTTCCTACTTGCACCAACTTCAAGTGGTTATCTAGTGCAGTGAAATCTGGAACATTTGCTGATGGCTCACTTTCTGTAATCGTTCCATCACCCAGATTCCAACGGTGGAATTTGACACGCTCAATAACTGGTAATTCCAAAGTCTCAATCTTGTCAAAAGCTTTTTGACGGAGATCAGCCAACCAGCTTGGTTCAGCGTGCATTTCTGAAAAAAGTTGAATATTTTCTTTAGTCATTTACTTCTCCTAAAAGATACGAGGGAATTACAATTCTTCCTTGTAGTCGTAGCCAAGTTCTTCAGCTAGTTTTGCGTATCCTTCACGTTCCAAACGCGCAGCCAATTCTGGACCACCTGAAAGGACAACACGACCTTCCATCATGACGTGTACCACATCAGGTGTGATGTAGTTCAAAAGACGTTGGTAGTGAGTGATAATCATAGCACCAAAACCTTCACCACGCATAGCATTGACACCTTTAGACACAACCTTAAGAGCGTCAATATCAAGACCAGAGTCAATCTCATCCAAAAGGGCAAAAGTTGGTTCCAACATCAAGAGTTGAAGAATTTCATTACGTTTTTTCTCACCACCAGAGAAACCTTCGTTGAGGTAACGCTCAGCCATTTCTTCTTTCATGTTGAGCAATTCCATCTTCTCGTCTAGTTTAGTAATAAACTCGCGAACTGAAATCTTTTCATCATCCTCTTTTCCAGCATTCATAGCTGCACGAAGAAACTCAGCATTGGTAATTCCAGGGATCTCTGATGGGTATTGCATAGCAAGGAAAAGTCCCATACGCGCACGCTCGTCAACTTCCAATTCAAGGATGTTTACGCCGTCAAACAAGACTTCACCTTTGGTAACTTCATAGTTTGGATTTCCCATAATAGCGGCAGAAAGAGTCGATTTACCAGTACCATTTGGCCCCATGATAGCGGCGATTTCGCCTGTTTTCAGGGTCAGGTTAACCCCTTTTAAAATTTCTTTTCCTTCAATCTCAACGTGAAGATCTTTGATCTCTAATACTGACATGATAGTTCCTTTCTTTTTCAAGACCTTTACAGTGCTTACTAGAAACATACTAGTTGTCTCTAGAAAATACAGTAATACTCAATAAAAATCAAAGAGCAAACTAGGAAGCTAACCGCAGGTTACTCAAAGCACCGCTTTGAGATTGCAGATAAAGCTGATGTGGTTTGAAGAGATTTTCGAAGAGTATAAAAGGTCAATAAATATACTTTTATAGTATAACAAAAAAAGCCTAAAAGGCTTTGATTTTGTCTAGAAGCTGAGGATTAGTCTTTTCCTTTTAAATGTTGGTCAATGACATCTACAATCTTGCCCATCAAATAACTAACTCGAAAATTTCTAAAGAGCAAAATGGCCCAAAAGGCTGCCATAATATAGCGACCAGTCATCCAAGCTTCATTGAAAAAATAGGTCTCAGCAGCTGTAAACAGCGCGATGATAATAAATTGTTGTCTATTCATAAACTTATTGTATCATGAAATCTTTCTTTAGTCTTCCTCTACCTTCACTTTATCAGCTAAAAATTCAAATCCTTCTGGAATCAGGCTTTCTTCTGCTTCTTTTTCAGTTTGAGAAGATTTGGCTTTGGCTGAAAAGGCTGCGCGAACTTCTTTCCATTCCTCCATGGAAATGGCTAAAATTTCGGGTGAAAAACCTGCTGCCTGACTGAGGATGTTGCCAAACATGGTGTTAAGATTGTCTCGTTTCATGGTTTGACCAGCATTGAAGTTAGACTCAAAAGCAAGAATAGCATGGTGTTCATTGGCCGCAACCGGTTGAGATCCAACCAACAGAGCCTTATCAGGGCCTCCCAGACTTTCAATAACCTCTCCCCAGGCATTCTGCAAACGAATCAGGTTTTGACGTGCTAAATCAGGATTTTCGACGGCCTCTTGTAGGATAGATTGAACTTTATTGCGATCCACACGATAGACTGTCTTGCCTGCTGCTGGGCGGGTAGGTACTGGACTTGTTGACTTGGCTACGGTTCCCACATTGGCGAGTTCTTGTTTGAGACGTATCACTTCTTGTCTCAATGCAGAAATTTCATGTTCAACTGCACCAGAAAAAGCTGGTTCGGGCTTAATCTCCGCCAAACGGATGGTCATCATTTCAGCATAAATCTTGGGCTGCAAACTTGACTTAATATCTGCTAAACTGGCTGTTGCCAAGCGAATCATTTCAAACAAATTTTCCTGAGGAAGTGCCAAATTCTCAACAAAGACTGAACTATGATGAGTGTTTTCTCCACCTGTTTGAACAATTAATAAATCTCTTAAATAGTGCAAAAGGTCGGTCACAAAACGAGTCATGCTCTTGCCATTGTCAAAAAGAAGATTTAAGCAAGCTAAGGCTTTGGGAACATCCTGCTGAGATAAGGCAGCCACATAATCATCCAAGGCTGACAGACTAATAGTTCCTGTAATTTCTTCAGAGATGGCAGTCGTCAACTCATTTCCCTGTGTCAAACTCAGGGCTTGATCCAAAATAGACAAGGCATCCCGCATCCCACCTTCAGCCCGTCTGGCAATTATTTCCACAGCTTCTGGTTCAGAACTGATATTTTCTTTTTCTAAAATATAGTGGATATGTTCCTTAATATCCTGTGTCTTAATTGATTTAAACTCAAAACGTTGCACACGGGATAGAATAGTCGCAGGAATCTTGTGCAATTCAGTAGTGGCCAAAATAAAGACCACATTCTGTGTTGGTTCTTCCAGCGTCTTTAGGAGGGCATTGAAAGCCCCTGTAGACAGCATGTGAACCTCGTCTATGATATAGACCTTATAACGGGCAAGACTAGGCGCATAGGTAGATTTATCACGAATTTCACGAATTTCATCCACCCCATTATTAGAGGCCGCATCCATTTCAATGACATCTTCTAAACTACCGTCCGTCACTGCTTGACAAATATAGCAGTTATTACAAGGTTCCCCACCCACTTGATTGGGACAGTTCATAGCTTTGGCAAAAATCTTGGCTACACTGGTTTTTCCCGTTCCACGAGGACCAGAAAAAAGATAAGCATGACTTATTTTCTCTTGCTCCACCGCTTGTTTAAGAGTCTTAGCCACAACTTCTTGCCCAACCAACTGGGAGAAGTTTTGACTTCTATATTTTCGATAAAGTGCTTGATACATTAGGCTTTCTCCCCAAACATTGTAAAGTCCCATTCTGTCTTTTCAAGCAAAATAGCGACAAATTGTTCCAAATAATCTCGATCCATAGCATCATAATCATCAATCTCTGAAGAATCCAGATCCAGAACCCCGAGCAATTGACCATTCTTTATCATCGGCACAACAATTTCACTTTTAGCACGACTATCACAAGAAATATAGTTAGGATAGGTCGTCACATCTCCAACCAGAACAGTTTCCTGAAACTCAGCAGCTTCACCACATACGCCCTTGCCTAGTGCAATACGGATACAGGAAACACCTCCTTGGAAGGGACCTAAAATCAATTCCTCTCCATCGAACAAATAAAAGCCTGCAAATACGGTATTAGGAAAACATGATTTTAAAAGAGCACTGGCGTTGGAAAGATTAGCCAAAACATTACTTTCACCTTCCAATAAAAAAGAGAGCTCTTCATTTAACATTTGATAACGTGATTGTTTTTCTGATTCTAACATAGAACTATTATATCAAAAAAGGCTTACAGACAAAAGAAAAATCCCTTGTTTAGAAAACAAAGGATTTTGTGAATTTTCAATTTGATTAAAGTTCGATATCACCGAACAAGTCAGCCATTGAGAATCCTGTTTGTGTTTCTGGAAGTTCAAAATCACGTTTTTCTTGACGTTTTGGACGACGTGGACGAGCAGCACGTTTTTCTTCTTTTTGTCCTTCTTCTTGAGCTGGACGCTCTTCAAGAGCTTTGATAGAAAGTGATACGCGCTCTGCATCTGCGTTAACTTCAAGAACTTTAACTTTAACTTCTTGACCAACTTTAAGAGCTTCTTTAGGATTTTCAATACGTTTGTGTGAAATTTGTGATACGTGAACAAGTCCATCGATACCTGGCAATACTTCAACAAATGCACCGAAGTCAGTCAAACGTTTAACTGTTCCTTCTACTACATCACCTTTAGCCAATTTTTGCTCAACGCCATCCCATGGTCCAGGTGTTGTTGCTTTAAGTGAAAGTGATACACGTCCTTCTTCTTCGTTAAGATCAAGGATTTTCACTTCAATTTCTTCACCAACAGTTACAACTGATTTTGGTGAAACGTTACGTTCATGTGACAATTCAGTCAAGTGAACCAATCCGTCAACACCACCAAGGTCGATGAAAGCACCGAAACTTGTGATACGTGCAACTTTACCAGTTACTACATCACCAACAGCCAATTTACCGAATACTTCAGCGCGAGCTGCTGCTGTAGCTGCTTCAACAACTTCACGACGTGAAAGGATGAAGCGGTTTTCTTTAGCGTCAACTTCTTTGATTTTAGCATCAAATTCTTGACCTACAAAACGCTCAGTGTTGCGTACGAAACGAGTATCCAACATTGAAGCTGGGATAAATCCACGAACACCTTCAAATTCTACTGAAAGTCCACCTTTAACGGCACGAGTTCCTTTAACAGTAACAACTTCTTCTTCGCGACCAACAAGTTTGTCCCATGCTTTGCGAGCTTCAAGGCGTTTTTTAGATACAAGGTATGTAACTGTATCAGTATCTTTACCAACTACTTGACGAAGTACAAGAACATCCAATACTTCTCCTACTTTAACAAAGTCATTGATATCTGCATCGCGATCGTTTGTCAATTCGCGAAGAGTCAAGACACCTTCAACACCAGTTCCAGAGATTGCAACGTTAGCTTGAGTCGCATCAACTGTCAATACTTCAGCACTAACAACATCACCAGTCTCAACTTGGCTAACGCTATTTAGCAAATCTTCAAATTCGTTCATCTAAAAAATCCTCCAACAATCAAGTTTTTCTTAAACTTGACATACTTATAATTTTTTTCCTAAGCACCCGCAAGGACATGTTCATATCGTTCACGTCTTTCAATTATAAAAATAAAATACCCTAAGATATTTTGCTTTTTATCTTGATCATTACCTAAGAACTGGGGTAGCTGGATTCGAACCAACGCATGAGGGAGTCAAAGTCCCTTGCCTTACCGCTTGGCTATACCCCATTGATGAAATGGAGAGAGAGGGATTCGAACCCCCGAACCCGAAGGAGCGGATTTACAGTCCGCCGCGTTTAGCCTCTTCGCTATCTCTCCTACAATCAACATGGACTATTATATCATGAAAATTTCAAAAAAACAAGACTTATTTTGCTAAATTATAATTTTCAATCAAAATTTCCACAGCTTTTTCCAATTTTTTATAAAAACTATCGACATTCCCATTCTTTATGATGGCAAATTGTCCATCTAATTCGGCAATTTCTCCGATAACTTTTTTACCAATAGTCAATGTATAACCTTCAAAACTGTCTTTTCCTACACTAACTTTAGCATCTGCTACTTGAATTTCGATTTTTTTATCTTTCTTACTCATTTCTTACCTCTCTTCACTTTTTCTATTTTACAAGAAAATCCCAAAACTAGCAAGAAAAAACTCTATATCATTCTGAGTCTGATATAGAGTTTTCTGCTTTATTTAATGTGTTTTTCTAGTTCTTTTTGGTACTTACCGTTTGATTCCAATTTTTCTTTTTGCCATTTTTTCAGTGCTTCTTCATATTCTTTTGTCGTAACAATATCTTTTTGCAATTTCATTCCTTTAAAGATATATGGGTCACCCTTAATACCAACTTGTGAGTATGGTTTTGAGAATGGCACGACATTACTTACAACTGGAGAACCACCAGATGAAGCTGTTGGCATCAATAATGAACTATCTGTCAACCAAGCTTGAGCCTTGGCATATTTTTCATAGCGTTCTTCAAGATTGGTAGTTTCTGAATCTGCATCATCCAATAATTTCTTATACTGGTCCAAACCAATCTTAGCTACGACATCCTTATCTTTACCTTTAGTAATACCGAGGTGCTTCATGGCAGAACCTGATTTAGGATCCATGATATTCAAGTAAGATGCTGGGTCTTGATAGCTTGGAGCCCATCCTGTACTGTTCAAGTCATAGTCTTTTTGAGAAGGAACACGCGCTTGTGAAGTGATTGTTTCCTTTTCATTATCTGTCATTTGAAGAACGTCGATAACAACATTTTCAGCACCAAGAGTTGATTCGATTGACTGTTTGAAAGAGTTGCTTTGTTGAACGGCGATGGTATCTGTTTGTTCAACTGGGACATCCAAGTGAATTGGGAAGGTTACCCCTTTAGATTCCAAGTCTTTCTTAGCTTTTTCGAAAGCAGCTTTAGCCTTGTCAGGATTGTAGATAGAATCCTTACCGTCAACTAGCTCAACACCTTTCCATTGCTCACCATAGTTCACCAACTCTACTTGAGCAATTTGACCAAAGTTCTTACCACCTGCTTGCACAAAGTTGTCAGGAACGAGGCTGTTACGAATAATCTTATCCGCACCGTCTTCACCATTTAGCTGGGCAGCATAAGAATGGCGGTTAAAGGCAAAGTTGATAGCCTGACGGAAGTCCTTATTAAGCATAGCTTCTTTTGTAGAAGTTTTTTGCTCTTCACTTGTTTTTGCAGTTTTATTGTATGACTGACGATTTACGTTAAAGGTGAAGTAATAACTACTTGAGTCCTGTGGGCTATAAGTAATTTTATCTCCGTATTGCTCTAAAGTTGAAGCAAAGTTTGAACTACTTGGGAAGAGACGAGCTGTCGTATAAGCACCAGAAGAGAAGCTACGGATCAACGATTCCTGATCAGAACCATCGTAGTAAGTCAATTTAATCTTCTCGATTTTTACATTTTCTTTATCCCAGTAATTTGGGTTTTTCTCGTATTCGATCAACGATTTAGAAGTCAAGGTCTTCAAGAAATAAGGGCCATTATAGAGAATCCCTGCTGGAGTAACTGCTCCATAATCTTTACCTGATGCCTTCAAAAACTCTTCATTTACAGGCAACATCGTCGCTGTTGTAACTTTAGAATTCCAGAAGCTTTCTGGTTTGTTTAGGGTATACTCGACTGTGTAATCGTCCAAGGCCTTAACACCAACTGTAGAGAAATCATTAGTCTCACCAGTCATGTAGGCATCCAAGCCCTTGATAGAATTTTGGATGAGAGAGACACCGTCTGACTTACCGTCAGCTACGTGTTTCAATCCTGTTACAAAGTCATGGGCTGTTACTTCTGCGTATTCTTCACCTTCTGAAGTATACCATTTAACCCCTTTACGAAGTTTATAGGTATAGGTCAAACCATCTTTGGACACAGACCAATCTTCAGCCAAGGAAGGAATAACATTTCCGTATTTGTCATTTTCCATCAAACCATCAATAACATTTCCAATAACGTCTGTCGTCGATGTCCGAGTCGCTATACTGTAGTCCAAAGATGCTGGATCCACTGCATAGACATAAGAAAATGTTGTCGGTGCATCTGCTTCTTTATCAGCTTTTCCACAAGCTACTAAAAAAGCTGTTGTACTCAGGACTACTCCTGCTGTTAAGAGCCACTTTTTCGATTTCATAAAAAATCTCCTTTAGTTTATTTTAATCTACTTTTACAATCCAACCTTCTGGCGCTTCAATATCACCAAACTGAATTCCTGTCAATTCATCATAAAGTTTACGAGTCACAGGACCTACTTCTGTTTCACTATAGAATACATGGAAATCATCACCATGTTGAATACCTCCAATTGGAGAAATAACCGCTGCTGTACCACAAGCACCTGCCTCTACAAAACGATCCAGGTTATCAATTGGGACATCCCCCTCAATAGGAGTTAAGCCCAAGCGGTGTTCTGCCAAATAAAGCAAAGAATACTTAGTAATAGATGGCAAGATAGATGGACTCAATGGTGTTACAAACTCATTGTCAGCTGTAATTCCAAAGAAGTTAGCTGAACCGACTTCTTCAATCTTTGTATGAGTTGAAGGGTCTAGATAAATAACATCTGAGAAATGGCGCGATTTAGCCAATTTCCCTGGCAAGAGACTGGCAGCATAGTTTCCACCAACCTTAGCCGCACCTGTACCATTTGGAGCGGCACGGTCGTATTCATCCTGAATCAAGAAGTTTGTTGGAACCAAACCGCCTTTAAAGTAATTTCCAACTGGCATAGCAAAGATGGTGAAAATGTACTCTTCTGCTGGTTTAACCCCAATAATATCTCCGACACCAATCAAAAGTGGACGAAGATAAAGGGTTCCACCTGTTCCATATGGTGGTACGTATTCTTCATTGGCGCGGACAACTGCCTTACAAGCTTCTACAAACATGTCTGTCGGAACTTGTGGCATCAAGAGACGATCACAAGTACGTTGCAGGCGTTTAGCATTTTCATCAGGACGGAAAAGTTGAATACTACCATCCTTAGTACGATAAGCTTTCAATCCTTCAAATGCTTGTTGTCCGTAGTGGAGACTTGGAGAAGACTCTGAAATATGCAAAGTTGCATCCTCTGTAAGCTCTCCTTGATTCCATTGTCCATTTTTAAAATGAGCAATATAGCGATAAGGTAATTTCATATAGGAAAAACCTAGATTTTCCCAATCAATCGTTACTGTCATATTCCACTCCTTATTCTAAAAACCTATTTCTTTTATTCTACACTATTTTTCTAAAATAGCAAGCATATTTTGTAATTTTCAGAAAATTTCTTCAATAAAAAGAATCTAAGGTATCTGTCGTAATGAATCCTATATAAAAATTACATAAAAAACTCAAATTATTCTTCTATATCGTTTGATGCAATCTGTTCAATAACTGAACTTGTTTTTGACATACATAGAGCCCGTGCATTAATATTAGTAATCTGTTTCGACAGAGATATGACAAAATGAACTAAAGATAGTACACAATGTTGTGCAGTCATCTTATGCCCTATTCAATAGATTTACGTAAAAAAACTCTCGCCTATTGTAAGCAAACAGGTAGTATAACAGAAGCATCACACGTTTTCCAAATCTCACGCAATCCCATTATCTAAAAGAGAAAATAAGTAATCTAAACCATCAAGTAAAAGGAACAAAACCAAGAAAAGTTGATAGAGATAGACTTAAAAACTATCTTACTGAGAATCCAGACGCTTATTTGACTGAAATAGCTTCTGAATTTGACTGTCATCCAACTATAGCGTATTGAATCTAGAGTAGTACATTACGGTTGCTAAAATATTTCTAGAAAAAATTGACTTTCTCAATCACTTTGTTCACATCTTATTTCAATCCACTATGCTCTCAAAGCTATGGGCTACACTCGAAAAAAAGAATCATACCTACTATGAACAAGCCCCAGAAAAAGTAGCTTTATTTCTTATTCCTCCCCACTCACCTGAGTACAATCTTACTGAGAAAACCTGGGCTCATATCAAAAAGCACCTCAAAAGAGTTTGGGACAAAAGTCTAACCTTAAATATAAAAAGCGAACAAAATGAGTTATCTGACATTCAGAATTTTGTCTTGTTCGCTTTTTTTCCTAATCTATCGATTTTAAAAATTTATAATAAAGAATTCCTAAAATCAAAATCTTTTTGTCCCAGCCTCTTTACGAGGCTGTTTCGTCCTATTCTTGTTTCAATCTGCTGTGTTTCTCATAAAAAACAAAAGGATTAAGAAAGTCATTTTCCTTAACCCTATAGTCCCTTAAGCCTGACGTTGTCCGAAATCTGCAATCATTTGCTCCATTTCTTGTCGACTCGGAGTTGTCAACATATACAGGTAATCTCCTTGAAGTTCCGCAAAGGCCGCTGGCATGATTTTTTTAACCTTGAACTGCTGACTATATTTGGTAAGCAATTCCTCCTCAGAATAAACATAGTGGGCATTTGCACGACGTGATGTAGCTAAACAAAACTGAGGTTCAAAATCTGACGCTGGGAACTCTTCTCCTGCGACTATAGCTGCATAGCCACGATAGAGGTCCAAGGAATGGGCAAAGTTATAAACATCAATGGTGAAACCACCTGCAGGGCGGTTATTGTACTCGATGGCAATATAATCATCCCCTTCACGGAAAAACTCGATATGGAAGAAACGTTCTTTCATACCAAATTCCTTAACAATCGCTTCACCATATTTGCGCAGTTTAGGATCCATATCCTTGAGCACATAGTAGGAATTGTCCATCTTGTAAATCATGAGATCAAGTGGTGTATAGGCGTAGTCAAAGGTCGTTGAAAAGACGATTTTACCATCCTTGTCCACAAGACCATCAAAGGTACAGATTTCACTAGAGGTGACAAATTTCTCAAAGAAATAAATAGTTGAATGGTCCCACTCAGCCTTGAAGTGATTGATATCGTCCTCTGTCTCAAGCTTGAAGGTGGCCGCTGCGCCCACTCCATTATCAGGTTTGGCAATCATTGGAAGGCCGATTTCTTTCACAGCTTGATCAACATCTGCTTCCGTCTTGATAACAGCTCCAGGTACCACAGGGACACCTGCTTTTTTGAAGAGTTTCTTCATTTCAGACTTAAATTTCGTCTTTTTGAGATCCTCTGGTTTGGCACCAAAGACATTGAATTGTTCTCTGAGTGTTGCATCCAGCTCAAGCCAGTATTCATTATGAGACTCGATGCGATCAATTGGGCCGTGTTTATAAAATAGAAAAGCAGCTGCACGTTTGACTTCATCTATGTTCTCAAGGTTATCTACACGGAAATACTCGGTCAGGCTATTGCGTAAAGGTTCATCCAATTGCTCGTAAGGTTCTTGACCAATTCCCAAGACGGTAATGCCTTTATTAGCTAGCTCAATGGTAAATTGTTGAAAGTTTTGTGGATAGTAGGGAGAAATAACAAGGTAATTCATAGATAACTCCTTTTATAAATAGAGATTGCCAAGGAAATAGGGCATTTGTTTACGCCACCATTCCCAGTCATGGGCAACATCATGTCCCCATTCAGCAAACCAGGCTGGGATTTGTTTCTGGTCAAAGGCTTCTTTGAGCTTGTAGAAAGACGGTAGACCGTCTTGTTCCCAGGCACCAAGACCCGTACAAAGCACAATCTCCGCCTGACGGTAACGGTCAATAAACCAGCCGTCATTCTGGTTCCAGATATAATCTACTGGCGAGTTTTGGTAAATAGCATCATCATTGTAGTAATCGCCGACAAAGAAACGTGTGTCGTAGACACCACTAAGAGCAATCACTTTGGTAAATACATCTGGATGCTGGAGGAAGAAATTGACAGCATGATAGGCGCCCATGGAGCAACCTGTCGTCATCATACCATCAAACCAACCTGTCTTATGCTTGATAAAAGGAATAGCCTCCTCAATCACATAGCGTTCGTAGGCACGGTGCATCTCCGCCTGGTCATGACTATTTTTCCAAGTGGCCAACCAGCTCTCACTATCCACACTGGATAGGGTAAAGAACTGGACACGGCCTTCCTCGATAAAAGAAGCACAGGCATCAATCATGCCAAAATCATAGTATTCGTTGTGACTACCACCTGATGAAGCAAAGACCACAACTGGAATCCCAGCATGTCCATAACGATTAAGGTACATTTCACGGTTGAGATGGCCACTCCAGTGGCTAAGGTTTTCAATATGCATTGGCTTTCTCCTTTCCTAACTTACCATTTCTCTGCAAAAAAAAGAAGACAATCTGGTAAATTTTCCGACCAAGGAATCTCACTATGGATGGCACCAGACTGAACTTTCAAGACTAGATTATCCAAATAAACTCCCCCTGCTATCAAATCGTGGTAATAGCGTAGCGACGAGTCGATATAGGCTTGTTTGATATTACCAGCCATCAAGGTCTTATCTGTATCATCTGCTTCTTCTGTTCCTACATAGATGAAGATGCGCTGTTCAGGCGACAGTTTCTGGCGCTTGATATAACGGTTAAAGGCGTCTTGGTGAAGCCAGTTAGCAGATGAAAAGACACCTAGACAACCAATTTGGTCTTGGTATTCTAGTCCGATAAACTGGGTAATATTGCCTCCTAGTGACGAGCCAATCATAGCCGTATGCTGGCGATCAGCTTTGGTACGGTAGGTCTCATCGATAAAAGGTTTGACCACCTCCATGACAAACTCGGCATATTCCACACCCTTAACACCAAATTGCTGTCCTGGGGTAGGAGATTCTTGGAACTTCCAAGCCGCATACTCATTCATCCGCCCCATGCCATCATTGTCAATGGCAACGACAATCATGCGACTGATATCAGGATTTCGTTTAATGGCTGGAATAATCTTCCATGAGTGACCAATAAAGGATTCTTTACTATAAAAGACATTTTGCCCGTCATGAAAGTAAACCACAGGATAGGAACGATCCGTGTCTTTTTCATAATCTTTAGGAAGAAGAACACGCACACGGCGCTCCTTACCAGTATAAGGAACCTTGAGTTTGTGTTCTTTCATTTTTAAATAAAAGTATGATTGATTCATTGTCAGAAAACTCTCTATATTCAAAATTTTATCTTATTATATCACAATTATAGAAAAAAAGTTAGCTTTGCTTCCATTTTTGGATTAAAAACTAACTTTTTCATTTATTTTTCTAAATTCTTTTGGATTTTCTGATTAGAGGAGATTGTCAATCAAGTCATCGACTTCATCTTTTTCAGTTTGAGGTGTAATCTCAGTAATCATAATCCCTGCCACTGCTCGCTCAACTAAGCCCTTAACATCCATTCGTTTTTCATACTGCTCTGCATTTTTAATCTTAGGATTTGTCTTAGGACGGTCAGGTGCAAAAATCGTACAGCAGTCTTCAAAAGGCTGGATAGAAATATCAAAGGTATCGATTGCTTGGGCTATGTCAATGATTTCCAACTTGTCCATGGTGACCACAGGACGAATGACTGGAGTGCTGGTCACAGCGTTGATAGTCTGCATGCTTTCCAAGGTCTGGCTAGCTACTTGACCAAGACTTTCCCCATTGATGATAACCAAACCATTGCGTATCTCACGAATACGATCAGTAATCCGCATCATAAAGCGACGAGTTAGAGTCATCAAATAAGCTTCTGGGGCTTTAGCCTTGATTTCCTCTTGAATCTCTGTGAAAGGTACTTCGATAAACTGGATATTGCCCCCAAACTTGGTTAATTTACGAGTCAAATCTTGGGCTTTTTTAAGAGCACCAGGACTCGTGTAAGGTGGGCTGGCAAAGTGAACTGCCTCAATATCTACCCCTCGTTTAAGAGCTAGATAACCCGCCACAGGTGAATCAATTCCTCCTGATAACATGAGCATGCCTTTACCAGAACTTCCCACAGGTAATCCTCCTGCTCCACGAAAAGTTTCATAGGAAATATAAGCCGCTTCCTCACGAATCTCAACCTGAAGATTAATATCTGGATTTTTCATCTGAGCTTTCACGTTTGGAATAGTCTTGAAAACAGCACTACCAAGAGTTTGATTGAGTTCACGACTATCAAGTTCAAAGGTGTGGTCGCTACGCTTACCAGTGATTTTAAAGGTCATCCCTTCCTTGTAAGTTTCTTTCATAATCTCTTGGACAGCAGATTTAAGAACTTCCACAGACTTTTCGACTTTATAAACGGGAGAAAAGTTTTGAATCCCGAATACTTGTTTGAGGGATTCTGCTACTGCGGTGTAATCAGCTCCATTGAGATAAGCGTGGGCACGATCGCGATCTGCGGTTACCTTAACTTGGGGATAGATAGACAAAACGTCTGAAATATTATTACGAAGTTTATTGATGAAGCGCATACGATTTTTGTGTTTGGTTGACAATTCTCCATAACGAATCATAATTTCTGAATACTGCATAAATGCTCCTATCTTACTTTTCTAGTTTGATTGTAAATCAATTTTAGCTTAGTCAAAAACTGCTCGACCTGACTCATATCATTTTCAAGGTCTAGGCTTAGGCGAACAGCTGACTGGGCCTTGTCCTTATCCACTCCCATGGCAATCAGAGTTCCTGCAGGTTTCCCAGCCTTGGACGAACAAGCAGAGGTCGTTGAGATGAAAATATCATAGTCTTCAAAGGCGTGAACAATAACTTCACCACGAACACCCTTAATTCCAAAAGTTAGAATATGAGGGGCAAAATCTTCCTCATCAGAGAAGACAAAAATATCTGGATAGTCCAGAAGGGCTTGGCGAATAACAGATTTCATCTGCCCTGTCTTGCTTGTAAAAATATCTAGCTTTTCCATAGACAAACGGAGGGACTTAGCTGTCGCTGCAATTCCTGCCACATTTTCAGTTGTCGAACGATAATCTCGCTCCTGACCACCACCTGTTAAAAGAGGCGTAATCTTCTTGCCAGACTTGATATAGACAAAACCAACACCACGAACTCCGTGGAACTTGTGACCAGAGAAAGTCGCGAAATCCACTCGTTCTGTCAGATACTTTTCAGTCGGAATCTTGGCAAGCGCCTGAACCGCATCAACGTGGAAGGAAATAGTCGGCTTGTCTGCCAAGAGTTCTGAAATAGCCTCAATAGGTTGGATAGAACCGATTTCATTGTTCACAGCCATGACGGAAACAAGGGTCGTATCAGGTCGTATCAAAGTTGCTAACGCTTCAACATCCACAAATCCTTTCTCATCTACCGGAGCAAAATCCACTTCAAATCCTTGACTTTTCAACCAGAGGGCTGACTCTTTGACTGCCGGATGTTCAATGGCTGATACAATGATGTGCTTTCCAAACTGAGCCTTTTCAAAGGCCACACCCTTGATGACCCAGTTATCTCCTTCTGTCCCACCAGAAGTAAAGAAGATTTCATCGCTTTTCTTACCGATTAAATCTGCAATCTGTTGGCGAGAAGCATCTAAGATTCGTGTTGCCTGGTCTCCCAAAAGATGGAGACTAGATGGATTTCCTAAAATTTTTGAAGCCACCTGCATATAAGTTTCAAGTGCTTCAGGATAGGGCTTGGTCGTCGCCGAATTATCAAAGTAAATCATGTTTTATCACGCTTTCTAAAATCACTCCCTCTATTGTATCATGAAACGGAGCTTGCGACAAGAAAGGGCAATTCCTCTTTTTTTAAGATTTTTTTAAAGAAATGCGGTATAATAAATTTTAATTAAAGGAGAGAATGCATGTCTAATTATCGTAGAACCTCAAAACCAAAAACAGAACACATCAAAAAAGGCTTTACGGTCTTTCAAAAAACCGTTGCGACTATCGGTAGTATCCTTGGCTTGATTACCGCAAGTATCACGATCATGAACGCCTTGGATAATAACAAAAATACTAAAAAAGAACCTACGACAAGCCAGACGACAACAATTGTCAAAGAAATTCAAAAGGAATCCCCTCAGGAAAATACTAGTCCAAATAAGGAAAATAACACTTCTCAAGAAAAAACACAGCAAGAAGAAACACCAAAAGCTAGCGTCAAGGAAGAGAAAAAAGAAGAGCAGAAAGCAGCAACTCAGAACTCTACTACACCTGCCACAAGTAAAACCGCCGATGAAAATGAAAAACAATCCAATACTCCAACTTCAGAAAATAAAAGCAATCCTCAGTAAGCACTTGATTTAAGAAAAAATTAACTCAAAAATAAAACTACACAGTCTCTCATCTGCCCCAAAGGGGGGCAAGATCCATTTTTCATTCACCTTATATTCGAAATTCTTCTTCATGCAGAAGTTAATAAGCCTTTTACATCTAACATAAATAGTCTATCTCAACCACTTCATAGATATTAGTTTCTATTTTGTTGTTTTTTAATTATAATAGATTGACATAAGATATTAACAAATCGATTAGGAAACTCTAATTAATTTCTAAAAATGTTTAGTATCTACGGTGTACTACTGACAGAAGAAAACGAGCATATCCAACTGATACAATGCTCGTTTTTTGCTATTTTAGAGGTGGTTTTTTGCTTACTAAAAATTAAAGAATTCCATGGCCTGTTTGAAAAGCAATTCAGTATACTCTGGGTCTTCTTGGGCAATGGTAACCTGGTCTTGAATCAGTTCCAAGTCATCCGTTATCATGCCATCTGCTCCCAAATGAACTGATTTATCAAAGGACTCTGAACTATTGATGGTCCAAACGTACAATTTCTGATCGGTATTCCAAAGCTTGTTGACAAAATTTTCATCTAAAGTTGAATACTCCATGGTGTAACCTGTAGCCTTGGTTCGTGGAAAAATACTATTATAAGGTAGGATGAAATAGACTGGGATTTGAGAATCGTAGGCTAAAACCTGGTCAATCACATGATAATCCAAGGATTGCATTTGGTGACCATTCTTCTTAAGAACCGTTCCATATTTTTCCATAAATCGTTTCATCATATCTGGGCTATCTTTTCGACTGGTTTTAATCTCAATAAGGAGTTTTTGATGCAATTCATTGGCTTTATTGAGATAGTCATCAAAACTGGACACCTTGCTATGATAACCATTTTCTGAAATATCAAGTTTAGTTAATTCTTTCAAAGTGAGATCCTGAGGATTGGCATTAACTCCTGTCAGATTCTTGATATTGGCATCATGCATCATGACAAACTGGCCATCTTTTGTTTCCTGAACATCCGTCTCAACGAAATCTGGAGATAACTGAGCGGTTTTTTCTAGTGATTGGACGGTATTTTGAACACCATTCTTATTAGATACTCCCCTGTGAGAAATGATTAAAGGTTTATTGGCGACTGGAGCTTCTAAATAAACATAACCATCAAGAGCAAAAAAGATACAAGCACAGCCCATCACTCCCCATCTCATCCAGTGATCTTTCTTTCTCCTTGGTGTAATTTCTAGTTCTTCTCCCGTTAAGAAGGAAACAAACTTAATGAGAAAGTAAGTCAAGGCTATATAGTGGAAATTCTTAATCAAGACAAAGTTGATAATTCCCAGAACAAGAGATTCCTTATGTGTCAGACCATCCATCAGTGCTTGACTTACTAATATTGGAATCAAGAGAAGAATGAAAAATAGGTAGGTTTTGACGACAATCCAAAGCAAGTTCCAAATATAAAACCAAGAGTGCTTTCTTGTCTTCTCTAGACTGTATCTGACTGCTTCTTTGACTGTTTTTTTCTCAAATAAAAGCTGAGATAGGGCAAACATGAAACGCACTGAAATGTAAAATAGAAGTAAAGCCAGAATAGTAACCACTATACCTACTAGCCAATACTTGTCTTCCACATAATCAACGATAAAGTCCGGAATAACAATTTTATTTAAGTAGTAAATCTTTAAAATCTTTCGAATCACTGGAAAGAGCATCATGACATAAAAGAAGATAAAGGTTATCTTGGCAAGCGTGACTTGCTTCATAAACAAGAAACTTTGTCGAAAGACCTTGCGACTATACTCCAGCAAGGTCCTTTTTTCATGACATAATAAATGCCGAGCACCAATAAAGAGAAGCCCTATTTGAAAATAGGCGACCAATAAATTAACAATTACCAGAACAAATAAAGCAAGACTAACGAAGGGAGAACCCGTTATAATGGCAAAAATATTATTGTAGGACAGAAAGAGATAGCCTGTCTGACGGAGCAAAAGTCCAGCAATCCAAGAATTAAGAGGTAACCAGACAAACTCAATCATCATGAAAGCCAAGAAAAATAGAAAAAGTATTTTATCTAGATTAAAGTATATCTGCTTAAAACCTAGATTTTTAGGTTTTTCAGGTTTCATAGGTACTCCTAATCAAATAATTGAGACAAGTCCAAGCCTCCAAAAGGATTGTTTGAGAGGCTACTTTCTGCCCCTAACAATTCTCTAGCTTGATCCGACTCTAGAAAGGACTCGTACACACGCGCTGTCATACGAGCATCCTCCAAGCTATTATGAGATTGACCTTGAAATCCAAGAAACGAGGCAACGGTTTGCAATTTGAGATTGGCAATACCATGTAAATCCGAACTCCGACGTTCAAAAGCTTCATCATACAAATCCACCTTATACTGCTGGCTATAATCTAAACCATGATCTGCTAGAATAGGCAAATCACTTTTAGCAGCATTGTAACCTACCATCGGTAAAGAACCTACAAACTCTTGGAAATCTTTTATAACTTTCTCCACTGGTGGAGCATCTTTTAAGGTCTTAGCTGTAATTCCAGTCAAACCATTGATAAAACTTTTTAAGGGAACACTGGTATGAACATAGGAATCATAGGCATCGATTTCCTGACCATCTCTAAAACGCACTGCCGATACTTGAATCAGGTGTATTTGTCCTTCGTGCTGATTAAATTCTAAATCGAAAGCAATGTAATCTTCTAATCGTTCCATTCTATACCTCTCTTCTACTGTCTCTCTTCTTATTCTATTTGAGAAACTATATTATTTGGAAACAAAAGAAGCCATCAGGTTAGCACTTAACCTAAACAGCTCCTTGATTATCCTCCAAATAAACGAGCAAAAAAGCCTTTCTTAGTGGATTGGACTTCTTCTTTTGCTTGGTCCAGCTCTAGCTTGAGATTTTCTTGATCCTTCATGGCTTGAAGAGTCAATTGTTGCTGCTGATCGAGTTGTTTGTCTTTCTCAGCAATCTGACGGTCTTTGATACGCATCTGCTCGTCTTTTTCTGATAACTGACGATCCTTGGCTTTTAATTGTTCATAAAGACGAAGAATTTCTGCATTCTTCTCATCAACCAGAATCTCCATCAGTTCACGTTGCTTGACATCTTCACTAACAGGCTCATCTTCAAAAATCGTTTTTTTATAGATTTCTTCTAGCTTAATCAAGCCACTTCTGGTAACGACTGTTACCCCTTTGTCATTTTTATCTGTGTCTTCTTCTGGTAATTCTTTGACACGGTTATTGATTGCTTGGCGAGATAATCCTAAGACCTCTGCAATCTCACTGACGGTCATTTCAATACTCATAATATCCTCTGAAACGTTTTCTAGCTTTTCTTTACTTAAATCTTATCATAAGCTAGAAAAACTGTCAAATTTTCGCTTAATCTAAAGCCTTCAAAAAGGCTAATAAGACTTGGGCAGAGCGACGTCCAGCTTCGATAATAAACTCATCAAAAGAGATATTTGCTTCATGGTTAGCATTGTCACTCATAGCTCGGATGACTAAGACTGGGAGATTAAGGGCATGCGCTGCCTGAGCAATAGCTGCCCCCTCCATCTCAACAGCCAAAACATCTGGGAAATGGGATTTAATCGTTTTTATCTTATCATTTCCTGCAACAAAACTATCTCCTGTAGCAATCAAACCAAGATGCCCGTTTTGATCCAATTGAGATAAACTCTCTTGGATTTTGGCAACAAAGGTTTTATCTGATTCGAAATAAAGCGGTTGTTGCGCCATTTGTCCATAAGCATAGCCAAAAGCTGTGACATCCACGTCATGATAAGCCAATTTGTCAGCAATCACAACATCACCAACTGCAATACCCTCTGCTACTGCCCCAGCTGATCCTGTATTAATTAGAGCATCCACTTGAAAATGATCAGCCAAAATCGCCACACTCATAGCAGACATGACCTTACCAATTCCACTTTCTACAAGAACGACTTCATGAGATGCAATAGTTCCTGTATGATAGGTATTCCCTAAAACAACTTGTTCTTGGGCATTGTCTAGATGCTGGACCAGATAAGCCAGTTCTTCTGGCATAGCAGCAATAATTCCTATTTTCATTTCAATTCCTTTTATATTACAACAGTTTCATTGCTAAGACAAGCAAAATCAAGAGAAAAATGACTGCAAATAATATTTTATTTAACTTAGAATTGAAGACATTTCTCTTGGTATTCTCAATGCGACGGCTTTTATGAATAGACGGTTCGACCTGAATCTTCAAGGTTTCCTGACTAAAGCCATGCCCCTTAGAATTGGCATAACCAAAACTGGAAGAAGAGGTTGGTAAAATCTTTGTCTCCTCATCATCCAGCAAAGGAGGACCTGAAATTTTTTCGCCTCTATTAGCTCTTTCAATCATTTCATCCGTTAATAAAGGTTTACCCATACTGACCTCCTCTATTTTTTATGCAATTCCCAATACTGAACAGCCATAATTGTCTTGGCATCACAGATATGACCTAATTGGATCAATTCCTTGGCTTCTTCTAGACTCACTTCAAGAACTTCCAAGGTTTCATCCTCATCCTGCGGACGCGGATTTTCCACCTTTGTCAAATCGCTTGCTAGGTATAGTTTTAACTTTTCATTACAAAAGCCAATGGCTGAATAAAAATCGTACAAGAGTTCTAACTTCCCTGTATAGGCTGTTTCTTCCTCTAATTCACGCAGGGCTGCTGCAACAGGGTCTGTATTTTCTCCTACTTCCAATTTTCCAGCTGGAATTTCGTAAGAGACAGCCTCGATAGCTTTGCGGTACTGCTTGACTAAGATGAGTTTTTGTTCATCTGTTACAGCTAAAACGCAGACAGCTCCATTGTGGAAAATCAAATCGCGTTGGGCAGTTCCCTTGCCTTCTGGTAATTCAACCTGATCTTGAACCAGTTTAAAAATTGGTCCTTGATAGATTTCTTTTCGGCTAAGTGTTTTTTCTTCAAATTCCATGATAGGCTCCTACTGATTCTTAGGATGATGAGGAAGGCGAGTTGCATATTCGTCTTTATTGACCTGACGTCCGCGACCAATAGCAATGGCATCTGCTGGAACATCTTTAGTAATAGTTGAACCAGCACCAACGAGGGAATTATCACCTAACTCAACTGGCGCAATAATGGTTGAATTTGAACCAACAAAGACATTGTTACCGATGACTGTCTTGTATTTGTTTTTGCCGTCATAGTTGACTGTAATGGTTCCTGCACCAAAATTAACCTTGCTACCCACTTCACAGTTTCCGATATAAGTCAAATGACCAGCCTTAGTATTCTCGCCGATAGAAGAACCTTTAACCTCAACAAAGTTTCCAATATGGACTTGAGCACCCAGACTTGAACCTGGACGAATGTGGGCATAGGGACCGACTGTCACACCGTCTGCAACACTACTTTCCTCAATCATAGAGTTGGTAATAACAGCTCCTGCTCCGATAGTGCTATCCACTACATATGTTCCATTTGTCAAAACAGTCTCAGCACCAATTTTCGTTTGCCCCTTCAAGGTAACATTGGCTTCGATTTGAACTTCAGGCGCAATCTCCACATCAATATCAATATAAGTTGCTTCTGGATTGACAAAGCTAACACCATTGACCATGTGCTGATGATTGATGCGACGACGCATAACTGACTCAGCTGTCGCAAGTGCCACACGGTCATTTACCCCAAGACTTTCATCAAAATCTTTCAAAGTATAAGCGCCAACTTTTTCACCAGCTTCACGGAAAATGCCAATGACATCTGTAATATAGTATTCACCTTGAGCGTTATTGGTATTAATATTTTTCAAAGCTTCAAACAAACGCTCATTGTCAAAAACGTAAGTTCCAGTGTTAATTTCCTTGATTTGTTTTTCAAAATCTGTAGCATCCTTCTGCTCAACAATGCGAAGAACTTCAGCATTGTCATTACGAACAATTCGTCCATAGCCAAAAGGATTATCTGTTTCAGCAGTCAAGATAGTGGCCACATTTTTATGATTGATGTGGAAATCAATCAAGTTTTTCAAGCTTTCACCTGTGATTAAAGGAGTATCTCCTGCAATGACCAAGGTGTGACCTGATAAACCTTCTAAAATAGGCTCTGTCATCATAACTGCATGACCCGTTCCTAACTGTTCAGATTGAGTCACAAATTCTGTCTGTCCAGCCAAGACCTGCTCAACCAATTCTGCCTTGTGTCCGACAACTGTTACTGTCTTTTCAGGTTGGATAGCTCCCACACTACGGAAAACATGTTCCAACATGGAAATGCCCGCAACCTTGTGCAAAACTTTTGGCAAATCAGATTTCATGCGAGTCCCTTTACCCGCTGCTAAAATAATGGCATAATTTGACATAATCTTCTCTTTTCTCTAGAAATTCCCTTTTATTATACCATATTTCAAATCATTCCGCGCTCTTGAATGAAAAAATGCTCTAAAGTCCTTTCTTGACCCATTTTTTGAATATTTTTTTTGATTTTTTTTCATTTTTAAGGTAAAATTATGAGATATGAGAAAGAAAATTAATCCGCTTATTTTATTTGGTTTTTTTGGGATTATGATTTTCATTTTAATCCTGAATCGCCCTCGTTTTGAGGACCATCCTGTAAAAACAAAGTCAAATATCGCGCAAGTAGAAACACAAGCGCTACACAATATAGATAAACCGGTAATTGATGTTTCTGGTTGGCAGCGTCCTGAGGAAATTAATTACGATACTCTGTCCCAAAACATTTCTGGAGCTATTGTTCGCGTCCATAGTGGCGCTCAAACGTCCAAAGAGAACGATGCTGCCTTTGTTAATGGGGTAGATAAGGCCTTTAAAACCCATATCACGGAGTTTCAAAAACGAAATGTCCCAGTTGGTGTCTATGCTTATTTAGCTGGAAAAAATGTCCAAGAAATGGAAAAAGCCGCTGAAGTATTCTATAACGCATCTTCACCATACAGCCCTAGTTACTATTGGCTAGACGTGGAAGAAAAAACCATGTCTAATATGAACGAAGGTGTTGAAGCCTTTCGTGCAAAACTAGAATCGCTAGGTGCTAAAAATATCGGAATCTACATTGGTGTCTATTTCATGGAAGAACACAGTATTGATACAGGCAAGTTTACCTCTGTTTGGATTCCCTCCTATGGATCAAATACTGGATTTTTCGAAAGCAAACCTAATACGGACTTAGATTACGATATCCACCAGTACACTTCTAAAGGAAAAATTGCCGGCTTTGACCACGATTTGGATATCAACGTCATCTCTTCCTTAAAAAACAAAGAAGAAACCTTTAGAAAACTCTTTTTAAAACCTTAAAAGCATTTGTTTAGCATTTGCTTTTTCTTTTTGTGTTTGATTGTGATACAATATAGTAAGGATTTTTTGAAATAGAAATAGTTGGAGGAAATATATGCTCTCATGGTTAGCACGCATTATTAAAGGGATTGTGATTGCTCTTGGATTTATCTTACCGGGAATTTCCGGAGGGGTTCTAGCAGCAATCTTAGGAATTTATGAACGGATGATTGGCTTTCTGGCCCATCCCTTTAAAGACTTTAAAGAAAATGTTTTGTACTTTATTCCAGTTGCCATCGGTATGCTTCTGGGAATCGGCTTATTTTCTTACCCGATTGAATACCTACTTGAAAATTATCAGGTCTTTGTCTTATGGAGCTTTGCGGGCGCCATCATTGGTACAGTTCCTAGCCTCCTCAAAGAATCAACTCGAGAATCTGACCGAGACAAGATTGATTTGGCTTGGTTCTGGGCAACCTTTATCATTTCTGGACTAGGACTCTATGCCTTAAATTTTGTCGTTGGAACCTTAAGTGCCAGCTTTCTTAATTTCGTCCTAGCTGGTGCACTGCTGGCTCTTGGCGTATTAGTTCCTGGCCTCAGTCCATCAAATCTACTTTTGATTTTAGGCCTCTATGCTCCCATGTTGACTGGTTTTAAAACCTTTGACCTCTTGGGAACCTTCTTCCCGATTGGAATCGGAGCAGGTGCAACTCTCATCATTTTTTCAAAATTGATGGATTATGCCTTAAATAACTACCACTCACGCGTCTATCATTTTATCATCGGTATCGTCCTATCAAGTACCCTTTTGATCTTGATTCCAAATGCAGGAAACGCTGAAAGCATCCAATACACAGGCCTTTCACTTGTTGGATATGTCATCATCGCCTTCTTCTTTGCACTGGGAATCTGGCTTGGTATTTGGATGAGCCAATTGGAGGATAAGTATAAATAATGGCAAAAAAAGTTAAAATCAAAAAAACATTGGTTGAACAAATCCTGTCTAAAGCAGGTATCCCACATCAGGGGATTCAAATCAATGCCCTAGAAGGAGAGCTTCCTCAAGGTTATGAACGAGATCAGATTTTCAAAACTTTGGCGCTTTTGGGAGATAAAACAGGACCGATTATCGGAATTGTTCCTATCACTAAACACTTGTCTGAAAAGAAACTAGCCAAAATTTCTGGCAATAAAAAAGTGAGCATGATTCCACAAAAAGACTTGGAAAAAACAACTGGTTACATTCATGGAGCCAATAATCCCGTCGGAATTCGTCAGAAACACAATTACCCCATTTTTATCGATAAGATCGCTCTAGACTTGGATCAAATGATTGTCTCTGCTGGGGAAGTTGGTCACAGCATTATCGTCGCTCCACAAGAATTGGCCAGCTTTGTAAAGGCCGACTTTGCAGATATCTTGGAGGACAAGTAATGAAACTCTACTTTGTCCGCCACGGTCGTACCCTCTGGAACCAAGAAGGACGCTTTCAAGGTGCTAGTGGAGATTCTCCCCTTCTTCCTGAATCTATTGACACTCTAAAACGACTTGGCCAGTATCTCAAGGAAATTCCTTTTGATCAGATTTATTCAAGTGATTTACCTCGAGCGGTCAAATCTGCTGAGATTATCCAAAGTCAACTCCAGACCCCCTGTCCTTTAGAAAGTGTTCCTAATCTCCGTGAATGGCAGCTGGGGAAGTTGGAAGGTTTGAAAATTGCAACCTTGGAAGCTATTTACCCGCAACAAATCAAAGCTTTCCGATCTAATCTTGCTCAATTTGACACTCAAATGTTCGGAGCTGAATCCCTCTATAGCACAACCCAACGGACCATCCAATTTATCAAATCACTCAAAGATAGTCCGGCTAAACGTATTCTAATTGTCGGACACGGCGCCAATCTTACTGCCAGTCTTCGTACTCTTCTAGGATATAAAGAACCACTTCTTCGTAAAGATGGCGGTCTAGCAAATGCCAGCCTGACAATTCTAGAAACCCATGATTTTGAAACATTCACTCTCAATACTTGGAATGATACTTCCTATCAATAACAGAACTTGATTTTAGTGTCAAGTTCTTTTTAGTTTTTAAAGATTATCCGTGAATTTCTTGGATATTTATGATAAAATGGGAGTATCGCAAAAAATGACTCATCGTATTCAATTTTGAGTAAAACTAGGAGGATCCCATGTCAACAGAACATATGGAAGAACTAAATGACCAGCAGATCGTTCGCCGTGAAAAAATGGCTGCTCTCCGTGAACAAGGAATCGATCCCTTTGGAAAACGCTTTGAACGTACTGCAAATTCACAAGAATTAAAAGATAAATTTGCTGATCTCGATAAAGAACAATTACATGATAAAAACGAAACAGCTACTATCGCAGGACGCTTGGTAACCAAACGTGGTAAAGGTAAAGTTGGATTTGCCCACCTTCAAGACCGCGAAGGCCAGATTCAGATTTACGTTCGTAAGGATGCTGTCGGTGAAGAAAACTACGAAATCTTCAAAAAAGCAGACCTTGGTGACTTCCTTGGTGTCGAAGGTGAAGTGATGCGTACAGATATGGGAGAACTCTCTATCAAGGCGACTCACATCACACACTTATCTAAGGCTCTTCGTCCTCTGCCAGAGAAATTCCATGGTTTAACAGACGTTGAAACTATTTACCGTAAACGTTACCTTGATTTGATTTCAAACCGTGAAAGCTTTGAACGCTTTGTTACTCGTTCAAAAATCATCTCTGAAATCCGTCGTTACCTTGATCAAAAAGGATTCCTTGAAGTGGAAACACCTGTTCTTCACAATGAAGCTGGTGGTGCTGCTGCTCGTCCGTTTATCACTCACCACAACGCTCAAAACATTGACATGGTGCTTCGTATCGCGACTGAGCTTCACTTAAAACGCCTTATCGTTGGTGGTATGGAGCGTGTCTATGAAATTGGCCGTATCTTCCGTAACGAAGGAATGGATGCTACTCATAACCCTGAGTTTACTTCTATCGAAGTTTACCAAGCTTATGCAGACTTCCAAGATATCATGGACTTGACTGAAGGTATTATCCAACATGCTGCTAAATCAGTTAAAGGCGATGGTCCAGTTAACTATCAAGGTACTGAAATCAAAATCAATGAACCATTTAAACGTGTTCATATGGTGGATGCTATCAAGGAAATTACAGGTGTCGATTTCTGGAAAGACATGACTTTTGAAGAAGCCAAAGCTATCGCTGCTGAGAAGAAAGTCCCTGTTGAAAAACACTACACTGAAGTTGGCCACATTATCAACGCCTTCTTTGAAGAGTTTGTTGAAGAAACTTTAATCCAACCAACCTTTGTCTATGGACATCCAGTAGCTGTATCTCCACTTGCTAAGAAAAATCCTGAAGATGAGCGCTTTACTGACCGTTTCGAACTCTTCATCATGACTAAGGAGTACGGTAATGCCTTTACTGAGCTCAACGACCCAATCGATCAACTTAGCCGTTTTGAAGCCCAAGCTAAAGCCAAAGAGCTTGGTGACGATGAAGCGACAGGTATCGACTACGACTATATCGAAGCCCTTGAATATGGTATGCCACCAACAGGTGGTTTGGGAATCGGTATCGACCGTCTCTGCATGCTCCTCACTGATACAACTACTATCCGTGACGTATTGCTCTTCCCAACAATGAAATAAATTCTTATCCTCTGGTTCTTGCCAGAGGTTTTTTGATGTCAAAAGAGACTGAGTAAAAACTCAATCTCTACTTTTCACTTCTTTGGTTGCTACATCTTCTCCAAACCATTTCTGACTGATTTCTTGGAACTTTCCTTCTTGGTATAGTGCGATAAAGGCTTGGTTTAAATTTTGGAGTAATCTTTTGTCAGCAGGCCTGACTCCGACTGCAAAAGATTCACTTTCAAATCCTGCTGAAAAGACATTATAGTCATTTAATATCCCTTCAGACTGGAGGTAATAATTAGCATACACTCGGTCAATCAACAAGGCATCAATTCTATCATTCTTCAAATCAATCAAGGCTTCATTGAAACTCTGGTATTGATTGGCCTTCTGGTCTTGAACACGATTTTTCAGTAAGTCTGGCTGAGCTTCAAAGTCTAAATAACCAGAGGAACCTGTTTGGGCTCCCAAGGTCTTATCCTTCATCTCCTCTACTGAACGAATTTGCTGGCTTTTCTTAGCAACCAGAACCTGCTGATTTTCCATATATGGAATGCTAAAGGCAACCTTTTCTCGGCGTTCATCAGTGGCAGAATAGCCATTCCAAATAGCGTCTATGGTTCCATTCTGCAGTTCCGTCTCCTTCATATCCCAGTCTATTGGCTGAAATTGAACCTTAAAACCTAATTTTTCAGAGACAGCTTGTGCTAAGTCAATATCAAAGCCTGTATATTGCCCATTCTTTTCTTCAAAACCCATGGGAACAAAGGTATTGTCAAAACCAATAGTAATCGTTCCCTGCTCTTGATACTTATCCCAGTTATCCTGCTTTGGATCGCTAGCCTTCTGAGTACAAGCTGTTAAAAAGAGAGTCAGGAGAGAAACTAATACTAAAGCAATTTTCTTATTAGTCATCGGCACCTCCTACTTGGGCTCAACCTTGAGAATTTGATCTGCGATATTTTCAGCGAATTGTAAATCATGGGTAACAACAATCTGCGTCATACCAAGGTCCCTATTTTGCAAGATCAGTTTTTCCACTTCCAAGCGCAATTCTGGATCCAGAGCAGAAGTTGGTTCATCGTAGCCAATGATTTCTGGGTCAATCATCATAGCACGCGCCAAGGCCACCCGTTGCTTTTGCCCACCAGATAGTGAGAAGGGATAGGCGTCTGCATGACCAGCCAGTCCTAACTGTTCCAAAAGCCCTCGCGCCTTCTTCTCAGCCTCTTCCTGCTTCATCCCCATAGTCTTCACAGGTGATAAGGTCAAATTATCTAAAACTGATAAATGAGGGAAAAGTTGAAAATCTTGGAATACAAATCCCAGTAAATTCCGCTTCTCCAATTCATCCAGTTCTAAAGGTTCTCCATTATAAAAGATTTGCCCTGAATCAATGGTTTCAAGACCCGCAAGCATACGTAAGAGAGTTGTCTTACCTCCACCAGAAGGCCCAACGATAGCCAGGATTTGCTTTTCAGAAATTCTTAAACTAAAATTGGACAAAATTTGCTTTTCACCAAATCCCTTATTGATATTTCGTAATTCTAACATGGTAGCCTCCTATCTATAGTAACTGTACTTCTTCTCAACTTTTTTGGCAAGAATGGTCACAATCCCAATCAAAATTAAGTAAATGGCTCCTGCCAAGAACATAGGAACCAGGCTAGCATCACGGTTGGCAGCTGTTCGACTAGCCAAGATAAGGTCAGAAATACCTAGAGCATAGACCAGAGAGGTATCCTTGACCAAACTCATAACTTCATTAAACACGCTAGGAAGAACAATCTTGGTTACCTGAGGTAATATAATATAGCGAACTGTGTCAAAGGGACTAAACTTCAAAACCTTAGCAGCTTCATATTGACCTTTAGGAATGGTATCAATTCCCCCACGGAAGATTTCAGCAAAGTAAGCCGCATAATTTAGAACAAAGGCAATAATGGCCGCAGGAAGGCGATCCAAACGAATCCCAATACTCGGGAGCACATAATAGATAAAGATCAATTGTAAGAGCAAGGGTGTGCCCCGCATAATCCAGATATAAATGTTAATCAGATGATGGAGGAGCTTCCAATGGACTTGCAAGGCAAAGGCAATCAAAACGCCCAAAGGAATAGAAAAAATCAAGACCAGTGCAAACACCTGTAAAGTCATGCTTGCACCGCTCAATAAACTCGGTAATATCTCAAACAAATAAGACATACTAGCACCTCCTAAAAATAATTGTTCCTATTATAGCATAAATAAACTAAATAACCAATCATTTTTGTAAAAAAATTCTTTTTTTAAACAGAAAAAGTGTAGTTTTTTGAATCTAGAATAGAACAACACAACTTCTAGAGCCTTGTTAGACATTTGATTTGAATTCCCTAATCTATTTGTCCATATTCTATTCCACTCTACTATAACTGATACTCAATTAAAATCAAAAAGCAAACTAGGAAGCTAGCCGCAAGCTGTACTTGAGTACGGTAAGGCGACGCTGACATCGTTTGAAGAAATTTTCGAAGAGTATAAGCATACAAAAAGAAAGAACAAATTTTGCCCTTTCTCGATCTTAGCTTCTATTTGTTACAGTTAACTGGACTGATAATTAGAGTTCTATTTTCCTTATTTAAGATGGATTGTCTTTTTTAGTTCGTGCCAATCTCAGGGCACGATTTGGATTGAGACGATTAAATAGTTCTTCCAATTTCTTTTCATTCCAAACATCTGCGGCGGAAACAAAATTACCATCCGCATCTCGGAAAGATATCGGTTTATCTCCCATGCCAGTCTCCTAGTCTACAAATTCAAACTCAAATTTACCAATGCGGACCAAGTCCCCATCCTTAGCACCACGCGCACGAAGGGCTTCATCAACCCCCATACCACGAAGCTGACGAGCAAATTTCATGACAGATTCATCACGATCAAAGTTAGTCATATTAAAGAGTTTCATGAGTTTTTCACCAGACAGTACCCATGTCGCATCGTCATCACGGCTAATTTCAAAGGCTTTTTCTTCCTCATCAAATCCATAGTAAGCTTCTTCTTCCATATCTGACTCATCGTAGAGCAAGAATTCTGGTGTCTTGTCTAACAATTCAGCTGTAGCATCCAAAAGCGTTGCTAGACCTTGCTTGGTCAAACCAGATATTGGGAAGATAGCTGGTAACTCTTCAAATTCATCATAGTTTTCAGCTAATTTCTTCTTGAATTCTTCAAGATTTTCCTGACTCTCAGGCATATCCATCTTATTGGCTACAATAATCTGTGGACGCTCCATCAGACGGAGATTATATGACTCCAGCTCTTTATTGATGGCAAGATAATCCTCATAAGGATCACGACCTTCACTAGCTGACATATCAACGATGTGAAGGATGACACGTGTACGCTCGATGTGACGGAGGAATTGAGTTCCCAAACCAACACCTTGACTAGCCCCTTCAATCAAACCTGGTAAGTCAGCAACCGCAAAGGATTCACCTGATTGGGTACGAACCATTCCTAAATTTGGCACAATAGTGGTAAAGTGGTAGGCACCAATTTTAGGTTTAGCAGATGTGATAACACTTAAAAGTGTTGATTTCCCTACAGATGGGAATCCAACTAAACCAACATCTGCTAAGATTTTTAGTTCCAATTGTAACTCACGTTCCTGACCTGGTTCTCCATTTTCAGAGATTTCCGGTGCAGGATTTTTTGGTGTCGCAAAGCGGATATTTCCACGTCCACCACGACCACCGTGGGCAACGATAAATTCTTGCCCATGTTCAATCAAATCTGTCAAGACCTTGCCAGTCTCTGCATCACGAACAGTCGTACCTTGTGGTACTCGAACTCTAAGGTCCTCAGCACCACGACCATGCATCCCTTTGGTCATTCCTTTTTCACCAGAATCAGCCTTGAAATGACGATTGTAGCGGAAATCCATGAGGGTACGTAGACCTTCATCTACAACGAAGACGACATTGCCTCCACGACCACCATCGCCGCCCCAAGGGCCGCCATTAGGGACATATTTTTCACGGCGAAAGGCAACCATACCATCGCCACCATTACCAGCCTTGACCTTGATCTTGGCTGTATCTAAAAACATACTCATTTTTTCTTCTCACTTTAAAAAAGGGCTGGGAAATCCCAGTCACAAAATTTTCTTGAATCTATTTTATAGATTACTGAGGGCACCAATTGCAGTTGCAAAAATTCCCAAAATACTTGCTACTAACATGATAAGCACGATAAGCAAGGTTAATTTCTCAAACATAGTTTTTTTACGTTTTCCATTATCTCCAAATGCCATTTTTATCTCCTTCGTTACATTCTATTTTCTATTATCTTAGCATGAATTGAGCTAGTTTTCAATAGTCACTTGCTACTGGTGCAATAATCCATAAAATGATATAAGCTACAATTCCAGCTCCGTAACAGCAAGCAAGGACACCCCAAATAACTCGAACAATAGTCGGATCCATATCTAGATAATAGGCCACCCCGGCACAAACACCAGCAATCTTTTTATCACGACCACTTCTCATTAATTGTTTTTTCATAGCTTTTCCTCTTTCTATTCTTCACGGTCTTTCCAATAATCTCTCATGCTAATCAGCTGTGTTTTTGATGCCTTTAGCATCCGTCTAGAGCCTTTTACCGGTACAGCAACCACCTGTTGCGGAAGGTACAGAACTGTCTTAAAGATACGCTGACTAACCGTATCATCTTTGGCTAAATCTTTCTCGAAATTATTTGAAATAATGGCATCCAAATAAAATTCATGCACCCGTTTTCCAAAGTTCTCAGCTGAAATCTCGTATAGTTTTTCTGATAAGGTATGCTCATTCATATCTGGCGTTGCAATTAGAGCCTCTAAAATAGCTCCAGCCAAATCATGTTCACCGTAATACAAGGTTCCAAACATTTTATCACTGATAAGATTGTCCAGATAAGGATTTCCGTGAGCAATGACAGGCGTTCCACTAGCTAAGCTTTCCAAGTATGTCAAACCTTGCGTTTCACTTGTCGATGCCGAGATGAAGAAATCTGCCGCCTTATAGTAAAGAGCCGTCTCACTAGGAGCAATCATCCCTGTAAAGATAACGGAGTCTTGAATCTCTAGTTTCTGGGCTTGTTCTTTGAGATCATCCAGATAAGGACCATCACCCGCTACCACCAATTTGACCTTGTCTTCTTCTTTCAGAACTTCTGCAAAGGCTGCCAATACTGCTTGAATATTTTTTTCATAGGAAATTCTAGAAAGACTCAGCAACATCTGTTCGTCATCTTGAATCCCTAGTTTACTACGCAGTTCTTTCAAATTTTCCTGCTTAATTTCTGGACGCTCAAACTTGGCTAATTCAATCCCAGTCGGAATGACGCGTTTTTCAATCTTGACCTTATAGTCAGACAGTAAATCACGGACAATCTCACTCGGGCAAACAACCCCATCCACATCATGCAAGAAACCTCTGACCAGATACTTGACCATACTAGGACGAATCAACATCCCCTTGGCAATATAATGCACGTAGTCTTCATACTGGGTGTGATAGGTATGAATGACGGGAATTTCCAATTCACGCGCAATCCAAATCCCCAACAAACCAAGAGAAAATTCTGTCTGAGTATGGATAACATCCAGTTGATACTGTTTGGCAATTTCAAGTGCCTTGCTAAATCCTCGGTAGGCAAAGCGGCGATCTTTAAAAGCAAAAAAGGGAACACTTGGAATGCGGATAATTTGCCAATCTTCATAACGATTGACATCCTTATCTGTCGTTGTAAAGATAAAAACAGCATGCCCTTGCTTTTCAAGTTCTGTTTTTAAGGTTCGAATACTGGTCGCAACACCAGAAACCTGAGGAAAATAGGTATCTGTAAATAAACCAATTCGCATAGATTACCTCACTTTTTACTTTCTCCCTAAAGCGGCTTGTTTCTCATAAAAGTCCAACCAGATTTGCAACAGATGCTCTTCAGAATACTCTCTAGAAATATTCTTAGCCTTTTCTTTCAAATCTTTTAAAACAGCAGGATTCGCTTGATATTCCAGAATAGCTTCTTTCATCTCTTCTCTATCTGCTGTCGCCCTATAATTTCCCTCCAAAATCACCTTATAGAGATCCAAATCACGCAACATAATAGGAGCTTCACAACTGGCAGCTTCTAGGATAGTCATAGGAAAGAGCTCGTTGTAACTAGGTAACAAGAAAAGATCCGCTAGGGCATACAATTCGCGCATACGCTCTGGCGATACAATACCTGGAAACATCAAATTTTTAGGGGGATTGTCCATAATTTTCTTATAGCGTTCATAACCATCTGTCATACCACCAAAAGAGAAACCACCCGCCCAGATAAAGGTAATGTGGGGCAATTCTTCAGCAAGGCGGATAAAGTCATCAATCCCTTTGCGTTTCTGAACTTGACCTGCACCAACTACGATAAACTGATTGTCATTAACACCTAGCTCTGCGCGCAGTCGAGCCACCTCTTCTTGTTGAAGAGGATGCCATTTTTCCTTGTTGACAAAGTTAGGAATATAGGTCACTTTTTCACGTGGAATACCAGCTGCTACCAAATCCTCAATAAACATAGGATTGACCACAACCAAGTGCTCCATCCGGTTGTAAAAAGAAAATACATAGCATTTAACAATTCCCTTTAAGAAAAATGGAATCTTCAAACTCCCCTCAAGTGTATCTGGCAAGAAATGTACATAACCTATTTTTCTCCCTGAGCGTTTCTTTTGGAAGGTTGACAAATAATAGGGGAAATCAATCGTATGAAAATGAGTCACATCTGCCTCGATTGGAAGATTTTCAGTAACAATCAATTGGTCCTTGGCATCACGGTGAAGAAGACGAACTAATTCACGGTAGGCACCTGAAACTCCTTGTCCTGCTACTTTCTCACTTGAACTCAACATATTGATGCGTAATTTCTTTTTTTCCATAGCTACTATTATATCATTTTCTTTGAATAAAATCAGCAAAAGAAAGGAGAGACTAGAGGAAAAGAGGAGTAAATTTCCTCGCTTTTCCAACGGTCTCTCACATGCTTTTATATGTTTACTTAATGCCTAGGGCAATGCGGGCATAGCGACTCATTTTTTCAACGGTCCATGCTGGATACCAGACTAATTTGACTTCAGTATCCGTTACTTCTGGCACCTCTGTCATAGCATCATAAATCTGGTCTGTCAAAAGGTCAGCTAGGGGACAACCCATAGTTGTCAAAGTCATATCAATCTCTGTTTGCCCTGTGTCACCGTCAAAACGAATCTCATAGATCAAACCAAGATTGACAATATCGATTCCCAACTCAGGGTCAATAACTTCTTCCAAGGCTGATAAAATTCGTGTTTTGATGTTTTCAATTTGCTCTTCTGTATAAGCCATGTTTATCCTCACTCTTAGTCTTCAATAAAATCACGAAGCGGTTTGCTGCGACTTGGTTGACGTAGTTTTCTCAAAGCCTTGGCTTCAATCTGACGGATACGCTCGCGAGTCACATTAAAGACTTTACCCACATCTTCAAGGGTACGCATTTTCCCATCATCTAGTCCAAAACGTAGACGTAGAACATTTTCTTCACGATCTGTAAGAGTATCCAAGACCTCATCCAACTGCTCACGTAAGACGATACGAGTTGTGTAGTCTACTGGATTTTCAATCACTTCGTCTTCGATAAAGTCTCCAAGATGGCTATCATCCTCTTCACCAATCGGTGTTTCAAGAGATACTGGTTCTTGGGCAATCTTCAAGATTTCACGCACTTTGTCAGGAGTCATATCCATACGTTCAGCGATTTGCTCTGGTGTTGGGTCTTGACCCAATTCTTGAAGGAGGTTACGCTGTTCACGAACCAATTTATTGATGGTTTCAACCATATGAACTGGGATACGGATGGTACGAGCCTGATCCGCAATAGCACGAGTGATGGCCTGACGAATCCACCAAGTTGCGTAAGTTGAAAACTTGAACCCTTTAGAATAGTCAAACTTGTCAACCGCCTTCATCAAACCCATGTTCCCTTCTTGAATCAAGTCCAGGAACTGCATACCACGACCGACATAGCGTTTGGCTATAGAAACGACCAAACGAAGGTTGGCTTCCGCAAGACGTTGTTTGGCTTCGATATCGCCAGCTTCAACAGCCAGTGCCAATTCTTTTTCCTCTTCATTGGTCAAGAGAGGAACGACACCAATCTCTTTCAAGTACATACGGACAGGGTCATTGACCTTAGCAGAAGTTGAACCAATCAAATCTTCATCGCTAAGTTCTGGTTCTTCTTCAGTGCTAAGAACACGTGCACTTGGATTTCCTTCGTTATCTGTGATCGAAATTCCTGCATCCTGAATCCGTTGCAAAAGATCCTCAATCCCATCAGCGTCCAAGGTAAAAGGAATCACCAGACTAGCATTGATTTCATCATCTGTTGCTGTCCCTTTTTGCTTATGATTACGGATAAATTCTGCTACTTGCACGTCAAATGTTGTTACTTCTTTTTGTTTTGTTGCCATTGTTACTCCATTCTTCTCTTTTGTGAAATTAAACGTTCCAATTCTTCTAAGGCTGTGTCGGTATCTCCTACATGGCTAGCTTCCTGCACCTTCTTTTTGATTCTCATATTGTCCTGATTCAAGAGAGCCTTGTTTCGAGTCATTTCTACTTCACTAAGTTCCTGCGGTGACATCTCAGCAGGTAAATCCTGAGCTAAGACTTGATACCAAGCTCTTTCAACTTCCTCTGTCTGTTCTGCTAAAACTTCTGGAGGAAGATTGCCATACTGACCAAGCAAGTCATATAAGAGCTGAAATTCAGGTGTGTCAAATGCAAAGTCGTCTCGCAAACGGTAATCGTTCAAAACAAGAGGAGATTCCATCATTCGATAAAGTAGATGGGCTTCTGCCCTCATAATAGCCGATAACTGCTTGGTGACAGGCATGGTGATTGGCGTCGGCCTGGAAATCCCTTCCATGCGATTCTGTCTTTGTGCCTGTCGATTCTCATTAACAATCTGCTCAATCTGGGCATAATCAAAAGATGTCAGACTGTCAGCTAAAATATGAATATAGCTATTTTGAGCAGTGATAGACTTTTCTTGAACAATCAAGGGAGCTATTTTTTCAATAAACTCAATCTGGGCCTGCAGATTTTCACTATTTTCAGGTTTGTACTGGTGAATGTAGAACTCAATCGGACTAATACGAGTTTTCGTTAATAGATAGGCCAAGTCTTCTGGTCCATTTTTTTGTAGATACTCATCTGGATCCAAGCTATCAGGCATGCTGACGATTTGCACAGGCATATCACCAATTTCGTCCAGCGCTTTCAATGTCGCTGCTTGCCCAGCCTTATCGCCATCATAAACAAGAACCAACTTCTTGGTTAACCTTTTCAGATGCTCAACATGCTCTCGACTCAAGGCTGTTCCCATAGATGCGACAGCGTTTTCGATTCCAGCCCGATAAGCTGCAATGACATCCATGAACCCTTCCATCAGGTAAATCTCACTGGCTTTTCCAGAAGATTTTTTTGCCCTATCCATATGATATAATTCGTAACTTTTGTTAAAAATTACAGTCGATCGGCTATTTTTATACTTAGAAGTTTGTGAATCCGTTTTCTGCCAGATACGACCTGAGAAGGCAATGACCTTTCCCTGATCATTTGTCAGGGGAAACATAATTCGATTGTGAAAGGTATCTACAAATTGATTGGCATCCGAGAGATAAAACAATCCCGAATCCAGGAAATCCTCTTCACGATACTGACCAGACAAACGTTGATAAAGATAGTTTCGTTCTGGGGGTGCTAAACCAATTCGAAAATGTTTGAGCACTTCATCTGTCAAACCACGCTGATAAAGGTAATTTCTGGCCTCTTCACCCATGGTTGTTGTCATGAGAATAGCATGATAAAATTTGGCTGCATCTTCGTGCATATCATAAAGAGCTTGGTGAGGCGAGGCTGGCTTCTGCTCACTATAAAGCGGTTTTTCCACCTCTATCCCAACACGCTGACCTAAGATTTGGACAGCCTCCATAAAGGGAACCCCTTGGTACTCCTCTATGAACTTAAAGACATCACCTGAGCGACCACAACCGAAACAGTGGTAAAACTGCTTATCCTCTACAACGTTGAAAGAAGGTGTTTTTTCACCATGAAAAGGACAGAGCCCTAGATAGTTCCGTCCTGCCTTTTGTAAAGAAATCACATCTCCTATGACTTCCACAATGTTGGCATTGTTTTTGATTTCTTCAATGACTTGTTTGTCAACCATACACAATACCTCCATTTTATCATAGTTTTACGTAAACTAGTATAGCTTATTTCTGAAAAAAAGTAAACCATTTCATACGCTTTCCGTAATTATCTTTGCCTTATTTTTCTAGATAGAAAAGAAAGTTAAAGAAAGTTAAAGAAAGTTAAAAAAACTCAGAAACACTTTAACGCTTCTAAGTTTTTCTTCTCTATTTTTTGATGAAAATAAAGTTTATCTATTCAAATAATTGATAGTAGTCTGAGATTTTCATTTTTGCTTTTTCTTCTTGGGTCAAATCTTGGATAATCCGTCCTTCTTTCATGACAATCAAGCGATTGCCATATTTGAGAGCATCTTCCATATGGTGGGTAATCATAAGGGCTGTCAGCTGATCTTTCTTGACAAAGTCATCTGTCAACTCCATGAGGGCGACACTTGTCTTTGGATCAAGGGCTGCAGTATGCTCATCTAATAGGAGTAATTCAGGTCGCTTCAAGGTTGCCATCAAGAGACTCAAAGCCTGTCTTTGGCCACCTGATAAGAACTCAATCGGTGTATTCAAGTGTTTCTCAAGACCGTTTCCTACTTTTTCAATAGTTGCCTGAAATTCATCCTTATAGCTATTCAAGCGTCGTGGTAACAATCCACGCTTTTCACCACGAAACTTTGCAATCAGGAGATTTTCAGCAACCGTCATACGAGGAGCTGTTCCCATCTTTGGATCTTGGAAGACTCGAGACAAATACTTGGCTCTCTTCTCTGGTGAAAACTTGGTAACATCTTCACCTAAAATACGGATGGTTCCACTGGTTAGTGATAAGGTTCCTGCAATAGTATTAAAGAGGGTCGATTTACCAGCACCATTTCCACCTAAAATCGTGATAAAGTCCTGTTCAAAAATTTCTAAAGAAACATCATTTAAAATAATCTTTTCTTCATCAAAGCCATTTTTAACGATTTTGGTTGCATTTTTTAATTCTACAATTGCTGTCATTTGCTTAACTTGGCTCCTTTCAAGATTGTTTGCTTAAATGTTGGAATCATGAGGCAAACTGCCAAAATCAAGGCACTGTATAAACGAAGGTAACTTGTATTAAAGCCAAGCGCGATGACAGCCCACACTAAGAATTGATAGGCGATAGAACCCACAACGATGGCAAGCAGACGCTCTGCCAAACTCAGACTCTTGAAAATAACTTCTCCAATTATCAAACTTGCAAGACCTACAACAATAACCCCGATTCCTCTAGATACATCAGCATAGCCTTCTTGCTGGGCAATGAGAGCACCTGCAAGAGCAATCACACCATTTGATAAGACCAAGCCCATAAGTTCCATGCGTCCAGTATGAATCCCAAAACTTCTAGCCATATCCGGATTGTCACCTGTAGCAATATAGGCCTGTCCGAGTTTGGTGTCCAAGAAAAAGAGCATGAGAGCAATGACAAGACTGACAAAGATGAGACCTATAAAAAGTTGATTTAAATCCGATTCAAAAGGTAAAACATCCTGAATTTGCTTGGTTCCAAGCAATCCTAAATTTGCACGTCCCATAATCAAGAGCATGATAGAGTGACAGGAAGTCATCACCAAAATCCCTGAGAGTAAGGTTGGAATCTTCCCTTTTGTATAAAGAAGTCCTGCTGCCATTCCAGCCAAACAACCGGCTCCAACAGCAATAAGAGTTGCTACAAAAGGATTCACGCCTTTCGTTATCAGAGTGACAGCAACAGCTCCCCCAAGAGGGAAGGAACCTTCTGTCGTCATATCTGGAAAGTTTAAAATCCTAAATGTCATAAAGATTCCCAGACCTAGAATAGCCCAGATAAATCCTTGAGAAATAATAGATAATATCATCTGTTTCGTAACCTTTTCTATATGATTTCTATTGTAAAAAATTGGAGGAGATGTCCCCAACTCCTCCATTACAGATTATTCGATCACTTGTCCTGCTTCTTTTAAAACAGATTCAGGAATCGTAATACCTAGCTCTTGTGCCAATTTTTTGTTGATTACTGATTTACCAGTTGAAAAGACATTGACTGGGGTATCGGATGGTTTTGCACCTTTCAAGACTTGCGCAATCATTTTACCAGTTGCAACACCAAGGTCATGTTGGTCAACTACAACTGATGCCAAACCACCTATTTCTACCATGGCAGTGGCACTTGGATAAATTGGCTTCTTAGAACTTTGATTACTAGAGACAACCGTTGGAAATCCCGATGCAATGGTGTTATCAATTGGAACCCAGATAGCATCAACTTTGCTAGTCATAACATTGACTGTTGAAGCAATTTCATTTGTTGAAGGAACTGCAAATGTTTCCACTGTCAAACCTGCTTTTTCAGCATAAGCCTTAAATTCTTCGACTTGAGTTTTGGAATTATCTTCGCTGCTTGAGTAAAGAGCTCCGATTGTTTTTACATTTGGTGTAAGAGCCTTAATGAGTTCAACTTGTTGTTGAGCTGGATTGTGGTCAGATACACCTGTTATGTTGCCACCTGGTTTTTTCAAATCTTTGACCAAGTTAGCACCGATTGGGTCTGTAATCGCGGCCATGATAACTGGTAGATCTTTTGTGGCACTAGCCAAACCTTGAGCAGCTGGTGTTGCAATACCAACCACAAGGTCATTGCCATTTGCAACCAATTGTTTACTCATTGTCGCAACCTTACTTTGGTCACCTTCTGAGTTCATAAAATCGATTTTAACTTGGTCATCTTTATAACCTTCTTCCGCAAGTCCGTCTTGAATCCCTTTATAAATCAAATCAAGAGATGGATGGCTGACAAACTGAAGGACACCAACTTTGGCAACTTTCTTCTCATTCTTAGCTTTTGGTTTATTCATTGAAGAGTAAATCAAGCTTCCTGCTACTAAGACTGCTAATGCAGCGATAATTCCAATTAAACGTTTATTTTTCATTCTATTTCTCCTTTTTATTTCCTTTAAAATACTTCACTTATACAAACAAGCGACGCCATCGTTTTCTTTCCATACTAACCTCCATCAAAAAAGTCCTCACACAAAAACTTGTGTGAGGACGTCGATGCGCGGTACCACCTCAATTATAGGGAATTTCCCTATCGCTCTGTCTCGCAATAACGAGATGCACTGTAAGGTGTGCTCACCGAATTTTTATGATTTCAAATTCTAAATAACATCCAGCCCAATTTTCATCATCATCACTTATCTGTTTTCAGCTACCACAGACTCTCTAAAAAGTTTGTATGATTACTTTTCTGAATGGTTAAATTATATCATTTTTCAATTACTTGTCAAGACTCTTTTGGCATTTTTTTGAAATATCCAAAAACTTCCCCTATAGAAAAGAGGAAGTTTGATAGGTATCAGCCTGAATTACGAAGACCTGTCGCAATTCCGTTGATGGTTGTATGGATTAATTTTTCTTGATCGCTTGATAATTCTCCTCGACGTTGACGTTTAATCAACTCCAACTGGATATAGTTGAGGATATTAAAGTAAGGCATACGGTAATCTAAACTGGCTTTTAGATATGGATTTTCAGCCAAAAGTTCGTCATAACCTTCGATAGCCAAGATAACTTCCTTGGTAACTTGCCATTCATTTAAAATAGTCTCATAGATTGCTTTTACTTCTTCATCCTCACACAGTTTGGCATATTCAAAAGCAATGTTCATATTTGATTTTGACAAGACCATATCAACATTTGAAAGAAGCGATTGGAAAAATGGCCAATTTTGGTACATATCTCGTAGGATAGCGATATTCTCTGGATTTTTATCGATGAATTCTTTGAAGCTTGAACCAACTCCATACCAGCCAGGGAACATAACACGACTTTGCGACCATGAGAACACCCATGGAATGGCACGCAAACCACCAATTTCAGTGATTGTCTTACGAGCGGCTGGACGTGAACCGATATTAAAGCTTGAAATAGCCTTAATTGGACTTGACTCAAAGAAATAATCATAGAAATGGTCATTACCAAAAACCAAATCACGGTAAATATCGTAACTACGGTCCACCACTTGATCCATAATGGCTTCGTAACGATTGGATGTATTGGTATCACTCTTCTTCTGAGTAATCATACGGTTAATGGCTGCAGATACTAGCATTTCAAGGTTATAGTAAGCTGCGTCTTTGTTACCGTATTTATTCCCAATTACTTCCCCCTGCTCCGTCAAACGGATACGATCCTTGATAGACTTAAGCGGTTGGGAGGTGATAGCTTCATAGGTTGGTCCACCACCACGACCGACAGTCCCACCACGACCATGGAAGAAGGTTACCTTAACGCCAAATTCATCTCCAATAGCAGTCAATTGTTGTTGAGCCTTGTAAAGGGTCCAACATGATGATAAGTAACCACCATCTTTATTACTATCCGAATAACCAAGCATGATTTCTTGATAATTATTACGTGAAGCAATCCATTTCTTAGCCAGACCAAGAGAAAGGTATTCTCTCATGGTTTCTTCTGAGTGGTCCAAGTCCTCGATTGTTTCAAAGAGAGGAACAATTTGGACACGAGCTCTTTCTTTATCCACTAAGCCTACTTCTTTTAGCAAGATAGCTAATTCCAGCATGTCAGATACACTGGTTGCATGTGAAATGATAGTCTGACGAATAACATCATCCCCCAACTTATCTTTCAACTTACGAGCAGCTTTAAAGATGGCCAATTCTTTTTCAAGTAACTCTGATTTTTCAACATGAGTGGCAGAAAGAATACGTGGATCTTCTTCTAATTCTTTCAAAAGAAGCTGGCATTTTTCTTCTTCACTTAATTCACTGTAATGAGAATGAATTCCTGCTGATTTTAAGAGTTCTGCTACACAGGCCTCATGAACACTAGAATCTTGACGCATGTCAATGGATGCCAAATAGAAACCAAAAATTTCAACTGCCTGGATTAACTCAACAAAATCACCAGAAATCAGTGCTTCACCCTTATTTTCCAAGAGGGAATCACGGATGGTAATTAAATCCTTATAAAAATCATTGGCTGTTTCATAGCGAGCTCCAACTTCCTTATCTTCAATGAGATAAGTTTTTGTTGCTTGGATTTTTGATTGAATATCAAACAAGGCACGGCGGTATAGCTCTTTTTCACGATAAATCGAGTTATCCTTAGACTGACGAGCCATTTCTCTGACTTGCTTGCTCACATTGACAATACTGGTTGAGAGAGAGAACTCACGATAAAGTTGGTAAATCTTTTCATCATAGTAATTCATGATGACTTCACACTGAGTCATAGCAGATTGTTTCAAGGTATCTGCTGTAACAAAAGGATTACCATCACGGTCTCCACCAATCCACATACCCATGGTAATTGGTTTAGGATGTTTCAAGTCCAAGCCGTGTTTTTTAGCCAGACGCTTGTACTCAGCAGTCAAATGAGGAACTGCCTTGAGGAATGAACTATTGTAGTATTCCATAACATTCGTGATTTCATTGGTTACTTTCAATTTCTTTTCACGAATCATATCTGTCTGCATGATAATCTCAATGTAACGACGGAGATCATTATGCCATTTTTCCTTATTAATCAAGCCTAATTTCACATCACGGTACTTACGCAAGAGGGTGTGGATATGGTTAGTCAAATCCAGCATACTCTTACGTTGCACTTGTGTTGGATGGGCTGTCAAAACAGGGACAACATTCAAATGTTCTAAAATTTCAACCGCATTTTCTTTTTCTGCAACCATTTTAATCGTTGCTGATAATTTACCAAGATAATCTTGATCTATATTATTTTGATGGTTGATTTCATAGGCCAAATCCACGTCTTCTGAAATATTAATCAAGAGAGGCAAGATAGAGAAATAGCGTGAAATATAAGCCATTTCATCATTTGTCAGGCTAGTAACCAATTGGTTCAAGCCTTGATAATCTTCTTGAGTTGATAATTCTTTCAACTGCATGATTTTTTCAAAAGTCTCTGGAGCAAGCATATTTTTAGTGATATCTTCTAACAATTTTGTTAAAATCAATACTTCTTCTTGCACGACAGCTTTATTACTATAGTTTTCTAATTTTTGAAGAGACATAGGTAATCCTTTCCATTATCAGCTCTACATATAGTTTGATGAGTGAGCTTCTAACTCCTCATATAATTGGGCACGCTTTTCACTTGCATCAATATTTAAGACAAAGGCGATGGCTACAGATAAGACTAGGAGACTGTTCCCTCCTTGCGATAAGAAAGGGAAAGTTACTCCTGTCGAAGGAATAATACCAGAAATTCCACCGATATTGACAAAGACCTGTACCAACATCATCCCCCCAACCCCAATCGCCATCATGGAATTAAAGGAATTCTTAGCACGAATTCCTACTAGGATAATTCGCAAAATAAGGAAAAAGACAAGTGCCAAAATCAAGCTGGCTCCTACAAAGCCAAATTCTTCAATGACAATTGAAAATACAAAGTCTGTATGGGCTTCTGGTAGATAGCCACGTTTTTCGATTGAATTTCCTAAGCCTAGACCAAACCAGCCACCATTGACCATGGCAAAATAGGAATTTGCTAATTGGTGACCAGCTCCTGCCAAGTCAGCAAAGGGATTAAAATAAGCACTGAAACGCTTGGCTACATATCCAAATACTGGAACTTTTGAAAACTTATCAACTCCTATAAAAGAAATAAGTGATAAGGATAAGGCAGAAATTCCAACTAAAATTCCAAAAAAAGCAAGAAACCATCTATAAGCAATCCCACTAACTGTGTACATAATCAAGGCAACCAAAGCTAGGATAGTAGCATTCCCCAAATCTGGGAAAATAGCCAAACTTCCTATCATGACCAAGAGGACAAAACGCCAATCATTAAAAGCACGAGGAAGCCATTGATTTTGAGTTAAAACTTGGAAATCATAAACAGCGATTTCATCCTGTTGTTTTGAAAAACGTTGGGCCAAGTACCAGACGATAATAATCTTCAAATACTCAGCTGGCTGAATGGTCAAAGGTCCTACCGATATCCAACCATAGGCTCCATTAACTGGCGTACCAATTAAACGAGCCAGAGCTAATAGAATTAGCTCAACAAACATAACAATAAATAAAAGTCGTTCTTTTCTTAAAAAATTCAGTTTCAGCTTATATATCAAGGCAATCAATATTAAACTAAAGCCCCAAAACATTCCCTGACTTCGAACTAATTGCAGGGCACTTTTACCTTCTTCGATAAGAATGGCACTGGTTGTAGAATAGACAACAATTAAGCCCAAAATAGATAAAAGCAAGTAAGGAACTAGGATAGAATAGTTTAATAGGTGCCTCTTGCTAATCTTCATAGTATCACCAATCTAATGAGAACAAAAGAAATTATTCCCAAATTCCGTTTATTTTCTAGTTTTGATTGCTATTATACCATTTTTTCCGAAAGAAAAAAACTCTTACCCTTAAGATAGAAGATTTTCTCATAAGAAAAAGAGCACTTGGCTCTTTTCTGTTTTATTCTTTTGAAGAACTGCTTGAGCTTGAATCTCCACCACCGATATATTGAGTGAAGATATTTTGGAAGGCTTGATCTTTAACCTTGATGTTGGCTGCCTGCAATTCTTTTCCGATAATACTTTGAACAAATGACGCATCATTTTGTTTTTGAGTTAAGATAACAGTTTTTAATTTTTCTTTGTAGTCATCAATATTAGATGATTTTTCTGTTTTCTTAGTGAGTTTTACAATGTAATATTGGCTGCTGTATGCTTGTGTTCCAGTAACACTAATCACATCAGAAATACCGTTTATATCTAAAGCGAAGGCTGCTTTCTTAACTTGATCTGGTACTTCTGTTGAAGCAGAGTCAAAAGTGATTTCTCCACCGTTCGCTTTGGTTTTCTCATCTGTCGAATTATCTTTAGCTAATTGAGCGAAATCTGCGCCACTTGCCTTGGCTTTTTCAAGAATTTCTTTCGCTTTATCCTCATTATCAAGACGAATAATTTGAGCCGTTACATCTGGAGTGTATTCATCAAAGGCTTTCTTATAAGCATCATCTGTCAATTCAGCTTCTGCTGCCTTCTTAACTGCCAACTCAACTAATTTACTTGTACGAATTTGAGCTTTACGTGTTTCAAGGGTCATACCTGCTTGTGATAAGACACGTTGGTAGTTGTCACCATATTGTTTCTCTTCTTCGGCAATAGTGTCATTGACTTCTTTGTCATCTACTTCTGAGCCATATTGTTTCTCAAATACTTTTTGGATGGTCAAGTTCAACAAGACTTGTTGGGCTGAAGGATTACTTTTCACTTGCTCATAAAATTGATGTTCGGTGATGACATCCCCCTTCATGCTGATAAGGTCTGCCCCTTCTGAACCTTTGGAACAAGCTACTAAAGTTGCTACTGATAATAGTGTAATGGCACCTGCCAATAGTTTTTTCTTCATGTCTACTCCTTTGAGATAAGTGTTACCCTATCTATTTTACTATATTTTCTTAAATTATTCTGAAAATCATTCGCTGTCAGGCAATTGAACGTCTGCTACATTTTTACGAAGCATGAGAATGCCATCTCCCAGAGGTACTAAGGTTGCGGTGAGATCTGGATTATCTAAAGTTGCATCAAACAGTCTTTGAAGGCCTCGATAAATAGTTCTCTGACCACGCCGGACTTCCATAATATCCTTGGCAACATCACCACCTTGGAAAATATCATCCAAGACAACCACACCACCAACTTCCAAATGTTTGAGGATTTCTGGTAGAAAGACGATGTATTTAGATTTGGAAGAATCCATAAAGACGAAATCATAAGACTCTGTCAGTGTAGATAAGACATCTACCGCATCTCCCTCTAGGAGAGTGATTTGCTTGCGACTGTCAAACTGGGCAAAATTTTCCTTTGCAAAACCAATCATTTCTGGATTACGATCAATGGTTGTAATCTTGGCATTTGGCGCATGTTCTGCCATCAAGAGAGCTGAAAAACCGATAGCCGTCCCAATTTCCAGAATGTTTTTAGGCTGCATGGTTTCCATGAGAAAACGGAAATAAGCAACCGTTTCATGGGGAATAATGGGGATATTTTCCTTGCGGGCAAAGTCTTCCAATTCTTTCAAAGAACCTGTGACTTGCTTTTGACGCTGACGCATCAAGTCCACAATTTCTTCCTTGACAACAGGGCGACGCATGTTATGGTTGGCATTCTTACTATATGATTCAACCATCTTATGCCAATCCCAATTTTTCAACAAGGGCTTCAAACTCATTCAAACGACGTTCAAAGACTGCAAAGGCATCGTTGAGATAGTCTTCCTTCTCCATATCAACACCAGCTTTTCTCATGACATTAAGTGGATAGTCAGATTTACCTGCCTTGAGATAGTCGATATAGCGGTCACGGTCTTCTTGACTACCATGAACAATCTTTTCAGCCAAGGCTGAGGCTGCTGCAAAACCTGTTGAATATTGATATACATAGTAGTTATAGTAGAAATGAGGAATACGGGCCCATTCATATTGAATTTCAGGATTGTCTTCTTTACTCAAACCATAGTAGGCTTCATTCAAGTCGGCATAAAGCTCATTTAAGAATTCACTAGTCAAGACTTCTCCATTTTGGTCAGCTTGGTGGATAGCGTGCTCAAATTCAGCAAACTGAGTTTGACGGAAGACTGTACCACGGAAGCCATCTAGGAAGTTGTTTAAGATTGCAAAGCGAGTTGCATCATCTTGAACTTCTTCTAACAGTTTTTCTGTTAGGATATTCTCATTGGTAGTTGAGGCAATCTCAGCCAAGAAGATAGAGTAATCTCCGTAAACATAAGGCTGCGTTTCGCGAGTATAGCTTGAATGCATACTGTGACCTGTTTCATGAACAAGAGTAAAGAGATTGTCTAGATTGTCCTGCCAGTTAAGAAGCATAAAGGCATTAGTATCGTAAGAACCACCAGAGTAGGCCCCTGACCGCTTGCCTTGGTTTTCGTAAACATCAATCCAGCGCTCACTGAAGGCACGTTTAACACGGCTCAAGTAATCCTCACCCAAAACTGCCAAGGCATCTTCGGCTTTTTTCAAGGCTTCTTGGTAGGTAAAGCTATATTCAACAGATGAAAGCGGTGTGTAGACATCGTACATCTTGAGGTCTGAAATCCCCAAAATCTTTGAACGAAGCTCAAGGTATCGATGCAAGAGGGGCAAATGCTTGCGAACTGCTGCTACCAAATTGTCATAAACACTTTCTGGAACAAAATTGGCCGCTAAGGCTGCATGACGAGCACTCTTATAGTTGCGAACTTTTGCTCGGTAATTTTGCACCTTAACATTGGTTTGCAAGGTTTTGGCATAAGTATGTTGGAATTGTTCGTAAGTCGCATAAAGGGCTTGATAGGCCCCACGGCGAACCTCACGATTTTTAGACTCCATCAGACGTGTGTAAGTCCCATGAGAGAGCTGCACTTCCTTACCATCATCGTCGATGACACAAGGGAACACAATATCCGCATTGTCCAAGATAGCAAAGGTTTCACTTGCCGAACCAAAGATTTCACCAGCTCCAGCCAATAATTCTTCTTCACGTTGTGAAAGAACATGTTCCTTGCCTTGCAAAAGCTTTTCAAAATAGTGTTGATAAACCTGCAATTTTGGTTGAGCTTCTAAAATGTCAGCATACTGCTCTTCACTAATTTCCATAAATTCAGGTTCATAGAATGAAAAGGCTTGGTCTAGCTGACTGTAGAGAGTCATTGCCTTGGCATAGTACTCTTGGTACTTGGCTTCACGTGTGTCCTGGTCATTCTTCATATGTGCATAAACGTAAAGCTTCTCCATCTGGCGTTCCATTTCAAGAGAAAATTCAGTGATTTCGAGTAGGCTATCCGCACTATCCAAGAGATGGCCTTCATACTGGGCTACTGTCTCCAATTGTTCTGTTAAATCTTTTAAGGCTTCTTCCCAAGCCTGGTCAGTTGGGTAGATCGTTGATAGATCCCATGTATCTTTTTCATTTATTTCATTTCTTTGTAATACCATTAGATTCCTCCATCCTTTCTATTCTACCATATTTTTCAAGAAATATTGCTGATAAAAGGCTGGTGGATAAAGCTTTTGCCAATCATTTTGAGGATTTTCTTGATAATAGGTGTAAAAGTGCTGATAATAGCTGTTCAAGTCTTGTTCAATCTGGAAAAATTTGCCCACTAGTGGTCTAATTTGGGGATACCATGCTTTTAGCTCATAAGTCAGGATATTTTCTCCCTTTTGATAGGCTTCTGCTTGTTCTTTCATCCAAAAGGGATTTTGATAATAGAGTTGTTGTCGGATATAGCGACAGATATCCTTATCTTGAAAAACTGTAAAATGAGATATTTTTTGTTTCTTATAGGGGAGACGTAATATCTCCAGTAGACTATCTTGTCCATAGGGAAATTCCTTAATCTGATAATGGAGTTTACCTCGGAGATCTTGGTGAATCAGGTATTTGAGTCTTAAAAGCTGTTTTTCCTTGTCTATTTCCCAAACATAAAAGCCCATGTTTTGACTGAAATAGAGAAAACCTTGTTGCAGACGAGTCAAACGCTCCTTGAGCCAAAGTTTTTCCCCCAGCAACCACAGTGCTTGGTAACCTTGACTACGGTAACCCTCACTACGCTCTTTAAGAACTTTTTGAGGCAAGGGACTACACTGAACTTCTAGAGCTAGATTGCCATTTACAAATACATCCGCAATCTGTTTAAGCTCTGGAAGCTGGTATTCTAATTGCACCTCTGCCTCTTTTTTCAACCAGTGATAAAGGGATTCCTTATTTGCCAAGTGTTCTGGACTTTCATTTTCAAAGGAATACCCACAGTCTTTTAGGGATTTATGGGCAAAGTGGGTCCGGACACTTGGTCCTTGACGCAAACGGAGCTGACCTCCACAAGCTGGGCAGGTGTATTCTTCCTTCTCAAGCTTATCCTCTAACACATTTACCAACTCTCCCCTAGCATCTCTCGCAACAAACATGATTTCCCTCCTTTTCTATATTATTCGTAAAAATTAATAATCGTATTTTTAATTATAGAAAAAAGTGTAGTAAATCGAAATAAAATATAAGCAAATTGATTGGGGAATTATAGTGAGTTGAAATAAGATATGAACAAATTCATTAGGGAAATCAAATTAATTTCTATCAATGATTAAGGATTAAGAATTTATTTCGTACTATTCCAGTTTCAATTTATTGTACTATAATTGACAAATAACCAAAATCTCCTAGCAATCAATGGACTACTAGGAGATTTTTTAAGAAATTCTATATAAGCTATAGAATCAAATACAGATTTTACTAAAAGATTAGATTAACTTATATATAAATTATGCTTCCTCATCTTCTTTACGACGACGGCCTGCAAGACCAAGTCCAAGTACTGCACTTGCTGCAGCTGCTACCATAGCTACTGTAGAGTCTGCTGTACCAGTATTTGGAAGTTGTCGATCTTTATTTATTGTAGTTTCAGATACTGGAGTTCCATCTGACATTTCATTAGCACTGCCGTCCTTATGTGGCTGAGCTGGCATTTCTTCTGAAATACCATTCACACTACCTGTATAGGCTGGGACTTCTGCTGTTGGTGGCGTAACTACGTTGCCGTCACCAGATGTACTGCTTGTGCCTACTGGTTCTGTATAGACTGGGACTTCTGCTGTTGGTGGCGTAATAACGTTGCCTGCGCCATCCGTACTACTTGTGCCTACTGGATCTGTATACGCTGGCACTTCGACAGTCGGTGGGGTAATAACGTTACCATCGCCATCTGTATTACTTGTACCTACTGGATCTGTGTAAGCTGGAACTTCGACAGTCGGTGGCGTAATGACATTACCTTCGCCATCTGTACTGCTGGTGCCTACTGGATCTGTATAGGCTGGAACTTCTGCAGTTGGTGGGGTAATCAAGTTACCGGCGCCATCTGTACTGCTTGTACCTACTGGTTCTGTATAGGCTGGAACTTCTACAGTTGGTGGGGTAATCAAATTGCCGGCGCCATCTGTACTGCTTGTACCTACTGGTTCTGTATAGGCTGAGACTTCTACAGTTGGTGGGGTAATCAAATTGCCGGCGCCATCTGTACTGCTTGTGCCTACTGGATCTGTGTATTCTGGAACTTCTACAGTTGGTGGAGTAATGACATTGCCTTCGCCAACTGTACTACTTGTTCCTACTGGATTTACTGCGTTAATTGCTGTTGTTCCTGCAGTTTGAGCGCCATCTACACCATCTTGATCTTTCGCTTCATTGATATCATTAACGGCTGCGAGGGCGGCTTTCGCTACTTCGGCTTTCGCTGTTGCTTTTTCATCGTCTGACAATTTAGCGTTCTTATCAATTGACGCAATCTTAGCTTCTGACGCTGTTTGGATGGCTTCTAGCGCTTTCTCTTTACCTACTGGAGTTACTGCTTCAATTGCTTTAACTCCTGTAGTTTGAGCTCCATCTACACCATCTTGATCTTTCGCCTCATTAATAGCATTAACGGCTGCGAGGGCGGCTTTCGCTACTTCGGCTTTCGCTGCTGCTTTTTCATCGTCTGACAATTTAGCGTTCTTATCAATTGACGCAATCTTAGTTTCTGACGCTGTTTGGATGGCTTCCAGTGCTTTCTCTTTGCCTACTGGAGTTACTGCTTCAATTGCTTTAACTCCTGCAGTTTGAGCGCCATCTACACCATCTTGATCTTTCGCTTCATTGATAGCGTTAACGGCTGCGATAGCGGCTTTCGCTACTTCGGCTTTCGCTGCTGCTTTCTCATCGTCTGACAATTTAGCGTTCTTATCAATTGAGGCAATCTTAGCTTCTGACGCTGTTTGGATGACTTCTAGGGCTTTCTCTTTACCTACTGGAGTTACTGCTTCAATTGCTTTAACTCCTGTAGTTTGAGCGCCATCTACGCCTTCTTGATCTTTCGCTTCATTGATAGCGTTAACGGCTGCGATAGCGGCTTTCGCTACTTCGGCTTTCGCTGCTGCTTTTTCATCGTCTGATAATTTAGCGTTCTTATCAATTGAAGCAATCTTAGCTTCTGACGCTGTTTGGATGGCTTCTAGTGCTTTCTCTTTACCTACTGGAGTTACTGCTTCAATTGCTTTAACCCCTGTAGTTTGAGCGCCATCTACGCCTTCTTGATCTTTCGCTTCATTGATAGCGTTAACGGCTGCGATAGCGGCTTTCGCTACTTCGGCTTTCGCTGCGGCTTTTTCATCGTCTGATAATTTAGCGTTCTTATCAATTGAGGCAATCTTAGCTTCTGATGCTGTTTGGATGGCTTCTAGTGCTTTCTCTTTGCCTACTGGATTTACTGCTTCAATTGCTTTAACTCCTGCAGTTTGAGCGCCATCTACACCATCTTGATCTTTCGCTTCATTGATAGCGTTAACGGCTGCGATAGCGGCTTTCGCTACTTCGGCTTTCGCTGCTGCTTTTTCATCGTCTGATAATTTAGCGTTCTTATCAATTGAAGCAATCTTAGCTTCTGACGCTGTTTGGATGGCTTCTAGTGCTTTCTCTTTACCTACTGGAGTTACTGCTTCAATTGCTTTAACTCCTGTAGTTTGAGCGGCATCTACACCATCTTGATCTTTCGCTTCATTGATAGCGTTAACGGCTGCGATAGCGGCTTTCGCTACTTCGGCTTTCGCTGCTGCTTTTTCATCATCTGACAATTTAGCATTCTTATCAATTGAGGCAATCTTAGCTTCTGACGCTGTTTGGATGGCTTCTAGTGCTTTCTCTTTACCTACTGGAGTTACTGCTTCAATTGCTTTAACTCCTGCAGTTTGAGCGCCATCTACGCCTTCTTGATCTTTCGCCTCATTAATAGCATTTACGGCTGCGATAGCTGCTTGCGCTACTTCGGCTTTCGCTGCGGCTTTTTCATCGTCGGATAATTTAGCATTCTTATCAATTGAGGCAATCTTAGCTTCTGATGCTGTTTGGATGGCTTCCAGTGCTTCCTCTTTATTTGCTTCTAAGTCACCATTGTCATGTACTGCTTTGACTGCAGCTTCACCTGCTGTTTTTGCTTCGGCTACTTTATCAGCGTTTTCTGCTTCTGTAATCTTAGCTTCTTCTTCTGCTTTCTTAGTATCTACTGCGTTTTCTTTTTCTTTACGCTCAGCTTCTGTTAAGCTCTTATCTGCTGCGATTTCTGCTTTTTCGGCTTGCGCTGCTTTTTCTAAGTCCGCTTTCGCTGCTTCTTTTACAGTGTCTAAGTTTCCTGGTGTGTGAACTCCTTGAATAGCTGTTACACCTGCTGTTTTAGCTTCGGCTACTTTATCAGCGTTTTCTGCTTCTGTAATCTTAGCTTCTTCTTCTGCTTTCTTAGTATCTACTGCTTTTTCTTTTTCTGTACGTTGTGCTTCTGTTAAGCTCTTATCTGCTGCGATTTCTGCTTTTTCTGCTTTTGCTGCTTCGGCTAAGTCCGCTTTCGCTGCTTCTTTTACAGTGTCTAAGTTTCCTGGTGTGTGCACTCCTTGAATGGCTGTTACACCTGCTGTTTTAGCTTCGGCTACTTTATCAGCGTTTTCTGCTGCTGTAATCTTAGCTTCTTCTTCTGCTTTCTTAGTATCTACTGCTTTTTCTTTTTCTGTACGTTGTGCTTCTGTTAAGCTCTTATCTGCTGCGATTTCTGCTTTTTCTGCTTTTGCTGCTTCGGCTAAGTCCGCTTTCGCTGCTTCTTTTACAGTGTCTAAGTTTCCTGGTGTGTGAACTCCTTGAATAGCTGTTACACCTGCTGTTTTAGCTTCGGCTACTTTATCAGCGTTTTCTGCTGCTGTTATCTTAGCTTCTTCTTCTGCTTTCTTAGTATCTACTGCTTTTTCTTTTTCTGTACGTTGTGCTTCTGTTAAGCTCTTATCTGCTGCGATTTCTGCTTTTTCTGCTTTTGCTGCTTCGGCTAAGTCTGCTTTAGCCGCAGCTTTAACTGCTACTGTTGGGTTAACAGCTTCTACTGCTTTTGTTCCTTCTGTTTGAGCTGTTGTTACTCCTGCATTGTCAGTTGCTTTGTCAATTGCTTTATCTGCATTTGTTGCTGCATCTTGTGCTGCTTGTTTAGCCGCATCTTTTTCTTCTTTCGTTGCGTTTGGAGTACCTTCAATTGCTTCTAATTTTTCTGCTAATTTTTTCGCTACTTCTGCTTTAGCCGCAGCTTTAGCTGCTACTGTTGGACTTACAGCTTCTACTGCTTTTGTTCCTTCTGTTTGAGCTGTTGTTACTCCTGCATTGTCAGTTGCTTTGTCAATTGCTTTATCTGCATTTGTTGCTGCATCTTGTGCTGCTTGTTTAGCCGCATCTTTTTCTTCTTTCGTTGCGTTTGGAGTACCTTCAATTGCTTCTAATTTTTCTGCTAATTTTTTCGCTACTTCTGCTTTAGCCGCAGCTTTAGCTGCTACTGTTGGACTTACAGCTTCTACTGCTTTTGTTCCTTCTGTTTGAGCTGTTGTTACTCCTGCATTGTCAGTTGCTTTGTCAATTGCTTTATCTGCATTTGTTGCTGCATCTTGTGCTGCTTGTTTAGCCGCATCTTTTTCTTCTTTCGTTGCGTTTGGAGTACCTTCAATTGCTTCTAATTTTTCTGCTAATTTTTTCGCTACTTCTGCTTTAGCCGCAGCTTTAGCTGCTACTGTTGGACTTACAGCTTCTACTGCTTTTGTTCCTTCTGTTTGAGCTGTTGTTACTCCTGCATTGTCAGTTGCTTTGTCAATTGCTTTATCTG
>NZ_AFUF01000052.1 GCF_000222785.1 Streptococcus mitis SK569
GGTTTTTATATATTTTTCAAGCAACAAAGCCTCCACTCCCCAGCAATGCAAGTGCAAAATCCTCTAGAATATGATAGAATAATGGAAAGGACTCTATTAAGGAGGAAATCATGGAAAAACAAACCGTCGCCGTCTTGGGGCCTGGTTCTTGGGGAACTGCCCTTTCACAAGTCTTAAATGACAATGGACACGAGGTACGTATTTGGGGAAATCTGCCCGAGCAAATCAATGAAATTAATACCTATCATACTAACAAGCACTACTTTAAAGATGTCATTCTAGATGAAAATATCATTGCCTACACCAACTTAGCAGAAACATTGAAAGATGTGGATGCGATTTTGTTTGTTGTCCCAACAAAAGTGACACGACTTGTTGCCCAACAAGTTGCACAAACCTTGGACCATAAGGCTATCATCATGCACGCATCAAAGGGATTAGAACCTGATAGTCATAAACGATTATCAACCATCCTTGAAGAAGAAATTCCTGAACATCTCCGCAGTGATATTGTCGTTGTTTCAGGACCTAGCCATGCAGAAGAAACCATTGTGCGTGATCTGACTTTAATCACTGCTGCTTCTAAAGATTTACAAACAGCTCAATACGTGCAAGAACTCTTTAGTAATCACTACTTCCGACTTTATACCAATACGGATGTTATCGGGGTCGAAACCGCTGGTGCTCTTAAAAACATTATCGCTGTCGGTGCTGGAGCCTTACATGGTTTAGGATTTGGTGACAATGCTAAGGCAGCCATCATCGCTCGAGGTTTGGCAGAAATTACTCGCTTAGGGGTAGCACTCGGGGCTAATCCATTGACCTATAGCGGCTTATCTGGTGTGGGAGATTTGATTGTAACGGGAACCTCCATCCACTCTCGTAACTGGAGAGCTGGAGATGCCCTTGGTCGTGGAGAATCCCTAGCTGATATCGAAGCCAATATGGGCATGGTAATCGAAGGAATCTCAACGACTCGAGCAGCCTATGAACTAGCGCAAGAACTTGGAGTCTATATGCCAATTACACAAGCCATTTACCAAGTTATTTACCACGGAACCAACATCAAAGATGCTATTTATGACATCATGAACAATGAATTTAAAGCAGAAAATGAGTGGTCTTAACCCTCTAAAGAAAGGATTCTTATGACATCAAAAGTTAGAAAAGCTGTCATCCCTGCCGCTGGACTAGGAACTCGATTTTTACCAGCAACCAAGGCCCTTGCCAAAGAAATGTTGCCAATTGTAGACAAACCAACTATACAATTTATCGTGGAAGAGGCTCTCAAATCAGGTATTGAAGACATTCTAGTTGTCACTGGTAAATCAAAACGTTCTATTGAAGACCACTTTGACTCAAACTTTGAACTTGAGTACAATCTCAAAGAAAAAAGCAAAACGGATTTGTTAAAATTGGTAGATGAAGCAACTGGTATGCGCCTTCATTTCATCCGCCAAACTCACCCTCGCGGTCTTGGAGACGCTGTCCTACAAGCCAAAGCTTTTGTGGGGAATGAGCCCTTCGTTGTTATGCTAGGTGATGACCTTATGGACATCACAAATGAGAATGCCGTTCCTTTGACAAAACAACTGATGAATGATTACGAAAAGACACATGCATCAACCATTGCTGTCATGCCCGTACCACACGAAGACGTTTCAGCATATGGAGTTATCGCTCCTCAAGGGGAAGGAAATAATGGACTCTACAGCGTTGAAACTTTCGTTGAAAAACCGTCTCCAGAGGAGGCTCCAAGTGATCTAGCTATTATCGGTCGCTATCTTCTGACACCAGAAATTTTTGATATCCTCGAAAAGCAAGCTCCCGGTGCTGGAAATGAAATTCAGCTTACTGATGCAATCGATACTCTCAATAAAACACAACGTGTTTTCGCTCGTGAATTTACAGGAGCTCGTTACGACGTTGGCGATAAGTTTGGCTTTATGAAAACATCTATTGACTACGCCCTCAAGCACCCTCAAGTCAAAGATGACTTGAAAGATTACATCATCCAACTCGGAAAAGAATTGGCTGAGAAGGAATAGAATTAGTTTCCAGATAATAAATTAAGTCTCCAGCAAGTTGACTCTGGAGACTTAATTATTTTACAAATTTACATACAATTTAAAGATTTATTTGATATGTCTCTAAATCTACCAACTCAACCTCGATCCTTAATGACAGATTACAGATTTTCAATCAAAAATCGATTTGAAGTTTTAATGATATTTGCTATTTTGGGGACATCTAAATCATCTGTATATAGAAAATGTTTTTTCTTCTCCTTATTTTTAGCTAGAAACTCACTTCTTGCTTGTATGGATAAGTTGCCCACTCTTTCAATTTCTTTTCGAGAATCATCCCTATCTTTCAAGGTTTTTTCTTCGGCCATTAAGACACAATATTTTAGGCCAACTTGTTTTTCTTTTAAGAAGGAAGCAATTTTCTTCAGTTGATATTCAAAAATGACATACTCTATTACGACAGAGATACCTCGAGTTATAAAATTATTGGTCAAGCTGATGATATTGTCCCAAAACAAATCCATGTAATAGCCCTCATCTTCCCAGGGAGTTACTAGACCACCTTTAATCATTAAGTAAATCAAATCCCCCTCTATGACTGCACTTTTATCAAAAGAATAAGCTAACTCTTTACTAACAGTACTTTTCCCAACGCCTGGGGGGCCTGAAATAATGTAAACACAATTTTCCAACTTTATACCTCTTTTATTCTAATAATTCTTCAATCAATTTCTAATATTATAACATTTTCTATTTTTAAAATATATAATAAGACTAATACAACACTATATTCTAGAAACTTAATACAAAAGAAATAAAAAAGCACACCATTCTCAATTTTCTGCAAAAAACCTTATTTACAAATGGCTTCTTCACGATAGAATGGGCCCTCACTTTCTCAAATCATCTACACACAACGACTTATTTTTAGAGCTGTGTTGTTTCGAATGATTCCAAAACACATTAAAAGCTACTCATTTTTTAAGTAGCTTTTTTCTTATTCAAGTTTACATATTAGTCGTCACAACCCCATTCCCTTGTAGAAAAGCAGAACTGCGAGTCCTACGAATAACACTACCGCTCCTAACCTCTGGCTAACATTATACATCCGTCTTTCTCCTCTAACTGGAAAGATAACTGCTAGTAATGCTCCACCAACTGCACCTCCGATATGACCTGCTAGACTGATTCCTGGAATCAGAACACTTCCAATAATGTTAACCACAAAAAGTGTCAGATAGGATTGCCCTAGCTGTTGGATATAGGGGTTGCGAGTTGCATAACGAAGAACAATAATTGCAGCAAATAGTCCATAGAGAGAAGTCGAGGCTCCTGCTGCTAAGGATTTGGGACTAAATACAAAAACAAAGAGATTACCCATCATTCCTGATAAGAGATAGAGAAAGAAAAACTTCTTGGATCCAAAAATTTCCTCTACTTGCCTACCAAGATAATAAAGCGAAAGCATATTGACAATGAAATGCTCCCACCCAATATGAACAAAAATGGCAGAGAAGAGACGCCAAACCTGCTCAGGAAAGAGGCGAATAGCTGGCCCATACATGGCTCCAAATCGAAATAGGGTGTCTGCCCTGTCAAAGTTTCCACCTGTAGTCACCAACATTAGTAGAAATGCCAAGGCCGTCACTAAAAGGAAGAAACTCGTCACAGGGTAACGTCTATCAAAGATTTCCTTCATCAATCAGAACCTCCTGAACAGGAATATCATGGTTTTCAGGGATAAAGTCCTGAATTTGACAAGGATAAATCGTACTCAAAGTATGACCAGAAAAATGTTTCAGATAGCGATCATAATAACCTCCACCGTATCCAATCCGATATCCTTCCGTCGTAAAAGCCAAGCCAGGAACATGAATCAAATCAATCTGAGAGGCATCCACCACTTCCAAATCTCCCTGTGGCTCCAGTAATCCAAAGGAAGTTTTTACCAACTGCTGCGGATCATAGACTACAAAGTCCATGCGCCCCTTGGGATAGGTTTTAGGTATCAAAACTTTCTTACCATCCCTCAGCGCCTGCTCAATCAGTTCCTGCGTTTGAAACTCATGAGGAAAAGAGAGGTAGGTTGCGATGATCTTAGCTTCTTGGTAAAAGGGGTGTTGTAAAAGTCCTTCTGTTAAAGCTTGGTCTATAGCCTGTTTTTGCTTTCTAGGTATAGCCTTCATTTCTTGCAAGACTTGCTTGCGTAATTCCGATTTCATAGACAACTCCTCTACTCTGCTGCCTTCTTTTTCAGGAAACTAGAAACCGCATCCACCCCAATGGCTAAGGCTTCTTCCTTGGGACTCATCTGAGGGTGATGAAGGGCGTAGGGACTATCGATACCTAGCCAGAACATAACGCCATCTACCTTCGAAAGGAGATAACCAAAGTCCTCGCCTGTCATAGCAGGCTCTATATCAATCAACTCGATTCCGTCTTTCTCTTCAAAGAAGTCCATCAATTCACGCGCCAATGCTGGATTATTCTCAACAGGCAGGTAACCACCTTGTTTGAGTTCCACTTCGATTTCCATATCGAAGGCAGCTGCAACTCCTTCTGCAACTGTTTTGACCCTTTTTTGCACCAAGAGACTCATGTCCTGTGTCAAGGCCCGAATAGTTCCATGCAAAAAGGCTGTATCTGTGATGACATTGTTTGTTGTTCCAGCTTGGAAAACTCCAAAGGTCACCACTGCTCCCTCGATTGGGTTGACATTACGGCTGACAACTGACTGCACCTGGGTCACAAAGTAACTAGCCGCCACCAAAGCATCATTGGCTTCATGCGGAAAGGCTGCGTGTCCCCCTTTGCCTTTGAAACGGATCTTCACCTCGCAAGTTCCTGCAAAGAGCGTGTGGGTATTGGTCGCAATCTGACCAACCTTCAAATCTGGCCGAACATGAAGACCATAAAATTGGTCTGGCAACCAATCTCCAAAAGCACCATCCTCATACATGAGCATCCCCCCAGCTTCATTTTCCTCAGCAGGCTGAAATAGGAAGAGTAGATTATTCTTGGGTTGCTCCTCAAGGGCTCGCTCAAGACAACCCAAGGCAATGGTCATGTGGAAATCATGGCCACAAGCATGCATGCGACCTTGGTGCTGAGAAGCGAAAGAAAGTCCCGTTTGTTCAACAATAGGCAGACCATCAATATCTGTCCGCCAACCAATAGTACGCTCTGGCTGACTTCCCTGCAAGTAAACCAAAATACCTGTCCGCCAAGTACGAACTTGGACAAAATTCTTGCCCGCAGTCAATTTCTCAATCACATCCAGCAGATAAGCCTGAGTCTTGAACTCCTCCAAGCCAATCTCTGGAATCTGGTGCAAATCTCGTCTAGTCTGAATCAAATCTAACATCTATCTATCCTCCTATATAGCAGAAAGAGGCTGGAAAAGGGTTCCGCCTCTATTTTTCTTTTACAAATTACAAGGTACGAAGCGCATCCTCTAGCGCTGTTTTTTGTTGGGTTTGGGCATCAATCTCTTTGATAATACGAGCTGGAACACCTGCTACCACCACGTTTTCTGGGACATCTTGGGTAACAATAGCTCCCGCTGCGACAACTGAACCACTACCGATTTGAACTCCTTCGATAACCACTGCATTGGCACCGATGAGAACATTGTCTCCAACACGGACTGGTTCTGCGCTAGCTGGCTCAATCACACCTGCAAGAACGGCACCTGCACCAACGTGACTGTTTTTCCCCACGATAGCACGGCCACCAAGGATAGCACCCATGTCAATCATAGTTCCTGCACCAATTTCAGCACCGATATTGATAACCGCTCCCATCATGATAACAGCATTGTCACCAATTTCAACCTGATCACGGATAATAGCACCTGGCTCGATACGAGCATTGATAGCACGTTTGTCTAGCAAAGGAACTGCAGAATTACGAGCATCTTGCTCAACAACATAGTCTTTATTTTCTACCAAACCTTCTAGAAGCGGAGCAACGTCCTTCCAGTCTCCAAATAGGACATTTCCTAGTTTCACAACAGAGCTAGGTACAGCAGTTGCAAGTTCTCCCTCAAAGGTTACTTTCACACTAGTTTTCTTTTCGGCATTGGCGATAAATTGGATAATTTCTTGAGCATTCATTTTTGTGGCAGTCATAGGCGCCTCCTAGTTCATTTTAATGATACCTATTCTACCAAAAAAGGCCTCAAATTTGAAGCCTTTTTGTTTGTTTTTAGGTATGATTTTTAGGGATGTGAGATAAAACGTGCTGTCGGTAAAAACAAGCCCCTACCGATACAACCTAAAAACACTCTTCACAACTATCTCCCCGTGTTTTATTGACTATTCTAGTATAGCACACTTTTAGAATTAAGAAAAGACTTTTTATTTACTTTCTTTCGCTTCTTCTACCGATAGGAAGATCATGGGTAAAATAATCAGGGTCATAGCTAGAAGAAGGGACCAATCCACTACCAAGCCTAAAAATAAAACACTCAAAAGGGCAGAAGAGAGAGGTTCACTGGCACTAATGACAGAAACCACCAAGGGAGAAACCAAGGACACAGCCTTCATGGAAATAAAGAAGGCAAAAGCTGTACCAAAGAAAGCGATAATAAGGCAAATCAAGATACTCCAAATATCAGGAGTAAAGGAAAGCTGATAAACCGGCGAGAGGACATTGCTAAATAAACCTGCCAAAATCATCCCCCACCCAACCGTCGGTACAAAACCGTATCTCTTAGCGAAAGGCTGAGGTAGGATAACATTAAACATAACACCCATGGCACTCAGCAGACCCGTCACAAGTGCTAGTGGTGTCATGGATAACTGAGAGAGATCTCCCTTTGTTGCCATCAAGCAAACACCCAACATGGCAATTAAAACATAAAAAATAGCGCTTTTTGATGCTCGTTTTTGATAAACCAAGCGATTATAAAAGAGGATAAAAACAGGACTGATAAACTGTAAAATAGTTGCAGTCGCTGCATTAGAATATTCTACGCAGAGGTAGAAAAAATACTGGACTGAAAAAATCCCTAAAATAGCATAGGCTAAAAAGGGCAAGTAATTTTTCCTGTCTCGCCAGATATCTAGCACTTGTGACTTTAATTGCATTGCAGACCAAACGAGCACAAGACTCCCTGCTAGTGTCAAACGCATAGAGGTAATCCAACCAGAAGACACCTGATAATGAGTAAAGAAATATTCTCCTAAAATTCCACAGATTCCCCATATTAAGCCAGATAGGAGCGAATAAATGGTTCCTTTAACAATCTTTTTCTGATACTGATTCATACCTTTATTGTAACACGAAAGGACAAAAGAAAAAAGTGGCAATCCATTGATTTGCCACTTCATTTAGCACAGTTCATAGAACTTATCGTCTCGTCCTTGAAGAAGAAGGTCGTGTAGCGCTAGAGCTACTACTTGAACTGCTGGAGCTTGATGGAGTTGGTAGACTCCCCATAATGCTAGACCAAGCATTCTGATAATCCGCATCACTTCCACCAATAGCAAAGCGATAACTGGTCGCTGGCGCTCCTGCCTTATTAGCCCAATAGCTGGTAACAGTCGAACCTGTGACCTCTACCTCTTTCCCTTCAACAGAAACCTTCCCTGGTTTTTGACCTGTTGATTTCAGGACTTCAGATTTTACTACACTAGGATCTAAAGCGAAGCGCTCGTTCCCCCAAATGCTTGGGGAGGCTTGCTGAATCGCATTTACCAGATGAGCCATGTAATTAGAGTTATTGGAATAACCTGCTCTACGTGACAGTGAATGATTATCATCATGCCCAATCCAGCCACCTAGGGTTAATCTAGGTGTCGAAAGCATGAGCCACATATTTTCGTCTTGGTTGGTTGTACCAGTCTTCCCAATCCAATCTGCATTAGCTAGAGTAGGATTTAAAGAAGTCAGATTCGTCTTGAAGGTTGTTGTCACACGAGAGGATAGAACTTCTCGCAGTAATCCCTGCATAATCGTCGCAGTAGCTTTTGAATAGACTTGAACCGGTTTATCCTGATACTCATACACCACTCTACCATCTGCTGCTTCAATTTTAGAAATCACATGTTTTTTATGATATAGACCATTATTTGCTAGGGTCTGATAGCCATTAGTATGCTGGGCAACTGTGACTTCAATACCACCACCCATTGGCAGGCTCTCAATACCGTACTCAGGAATCTCGTAACCCATCTTTTCCATATAACCCTTGACATCAACACCCTTTTCACGGAGCATACGATAGGTCCAGTAAGCCGGGATATTCCATGAATAGTTCAGAGCTTCTCCCAAGGTCATCATTCCTGTTCCCTTACTATTAGCATACATAATCGGATTGCCATTAGCAAAGTTTGTTGGATAGTTAGATAGAATCGTTTCGCTTCCCATCAAGCCCTGATCAATAGCAATACCGTAGGCCAGCAAAGGCTTGGTAGTAGAAGCTGGTGAGCGCTTTGTATCAAAGGCATGATTATTTTGATTTTCTTGATAATTACGACCACCTACAAAGCCTAGAATAGCACCTGTTTGGTTGTCCATCAACACATTCCCTACTTCTACACGACCTGTTCCATCGTCTAAAAGATAGCCATAATCAGCAACCGCACTTTGCATGGCAGAATGAATTTTCTGGTCTATGGTAGTAGTAATTTTATAACCACCATTTTCAATTTCCTTGGCTGCCAAATCGCGATAGAACTTCTGGGTTGCCTCATTTTTCAACTCCTTGGCGGAGACATTGTCTCTCTGAGCTAGATAATCATACATACGTTCCTGAGCTTCTGCCAAGGCTGTAAAGTATAAATAGCCTCGTGACACACCTGTGACTGTAGCTGAAGGGAGAAAGTCCTGTTTAAGATTGTAATCCTTATATTGAGAATACTCGTCTTTGCTTAAGGCACCTGTACGATACATACTGTAAAGAACTGCCTTAGCCCGTCTCAAGCCTATTTCTAAGTCTTCATCACTCTTCAACTCCCCAGTATTTTCATAAGGGGAATAGGTAATGGGACTCTGTGGAAGCCCTGCTAAAAATGCTGCTTGAGGAACAGTCAACTGGCTGGCATCTACACCGAAAATCCCCTCAGCTGCCTGCTGAGCTCCTGCAATATTCTGCCCCTTATTATTTCGGCCAAACGGAGCCACATTGAGATAAGTCGTTAAAATCTCATCCTTATTCATGGCGCGTTCCAAGGCAAGAGCATCCACAATCTCTGTCGCCTTACGAGCCAAAGTCGGTGCATCCCCAACCACCTGCTGTTTAACCAGTTGCTGGGTCAAGGTTGACCCCCCACTTGAGGAACCCAAACCTACAAATTTCCCCAAGGTCGCACGAATCACCGCCTTGGGCACTACACCCTTATGTTCTTTAAAGTGTTCGTCTTCCGTCGCAATGATAGCCTTCTTCAGATTTTCCGAAATTTGCTCAGATGAGATAGAAGTGCGCAACAAATCACTCTCTATGGAAGCAATCACCGTCCCATCCGCATAGGTAATCTCTGAAATAGAAGAAATGTCCTTGACCTGATGTACCAATTCTTCTGTCTGAGGCACCCGAACCTTGTCAAATAAGGCCACTCCGTACCCCAAAGCAATCCCAGCTCCCAACATTCCTCCTAGAAAACCGAGTACAAAGAGTAAGTTAAATAGGGCTTTTATACTCAGTAAAATAGCTGGAAAAATGGCTGGCTTCTCTAAGGATTTAGATTTCTCGGCACTTGAGCCTTTCTTGTCAGATCTAGCTGATTTTTTATTTTTTGTTTTTGCTGGAAAAATTCCAGCATTTTTCGTTTTAATTCATTTAATTGATTTTGCATGGATTTCCTCACTCTATTTATTATACCACAAAAGGGAAACTTTCAATAAAATAGCCACTTTCTTCCCTATTCTGCTAGGCTATTGTCCAAGTTTGTGATACAATAGTTAGAAACAATAATTTTAAAAAGGAGAAAAGACACATGCACATTTTTGATGAGCTAAAAGAGCGTGGTTTGATTTTTCAAACGACTGATGAAGAAGCTTTGCGTAAAGCCCTAGAAGAAGGTCAAGTTTCTTATTATACTGGCTACGATCCAACTGCTGACAGCCTTCACCTAGGCCACCTTGTCGCAATCTTGACAAGTCGTCGCTTGCAACTAGCAGGTCACAAACCTTATGCGCTCGTTGGCGGTGCTACAGGTCTCATCGGAGATCCGTCCTTCAAAGATGCTGAGCGTAGTCTCCAAACAAAAGACACAGTAAATGGCTGGGTCAAGTCTATCCAAGGACAACTTTCTCGTTTTCTTGACTTTGAAAATGGTGAAAATAAGGCTGTCATGGTCAACAACTACGACTGGTTTGGCAGCATCAGCTTCATTGATTTCCTCCGTGATATCGGAAAATACTTTACTGTCAACTACATGATGAGTAAGGAATCTGTGAAAAAACGGATCGAAACAGGGATTTCTTACACTGAGTTCGCTTACCAAATCATGCAAGGGTACGATTTCTTCGTCCTTAACCAAGAACACAACGTAACGCTACAAATCGGTGGTTCTGACCAGTGGGGAAATATGACAGCTGGTACCGAATTGCTTCGTCGTAAGGCTGACAAGACTGGCCACGTAATCACTGTTCCACTGATTACCGATGCAACTGGTAAGAAATTTGGTAAATCAGAAGGAAACGCAGTCTGGCTCAATCCTGAAAAGACTTCTCCATACGAAATGTACCAATTCTGGATGAATGTCATGGATGCAGACGCTGTTCGCTTCTTGAAAATCTTTACTTTCTTGTCACTTGAAGAGATTGAAGAAATCCGTAAACAATTTGAAGCTGCTCCACACGAACGCTTGGCTCAAAAAGTCTTGGCTCGTGAAGTCGTCACACTTGTTCACGGCGAAGAAGCTTACAAAGAAGCCCTCAACATCACTGAGCAACTCTTTGCAGGAAACATCAAAAATCTTTCTGTTAAAGAGCTCAAACAAGGACTTTGTGGAGTACCAAACTACCAAGTTCAAGCAGATGAAAATCACAATATCGTGGAACTGCTCGTCTCATCTGGTGTAGTTAACTCAAAACGCCAGGCCCGTGAAGACGTCCAAAACGGAGCTATCTACATCAACGGCGACCGCATCCAAGACCTTGACTATGTCTTGAGTGACGCAGATAAGTTAGAGAACGAACTGACTGTTATTCGTCGCGGTAAGAAAAAATACTTTGTATTGACTTACTAAGCTGTTCAACATTTACCTATAAAAAAGGAGTTAACCTCGAGAAAGGTAACTCCTTTTTGTTGTTGATAACCACATCTATCTAGCCTTAATAGACAGGCTACGCAGGACTATGCGTAAGGTTGTTAGATTATGTAAGATAGAAAGATTTGAAGGGCTGAGCCAATTAAACAAGCCAAAGCCAATCAAACTACTATTTACGACAACGGTATCTTGAATATTCTTCTTGATGAGTGTTTGCAAAGATGATGATAGCCAATCCAACTCTTGGAAGAAATCCAAACGATTATCTAACAATAAGATATCACTCATCTGCTTAGAAATATCTGCACTCTCATTCATCACCACACCGATATCTGATAGGGTTAGAGCCGCTGAGTCATTCAATCCATCTCCAACCATCAAAATAGTGTGACCTGCTTTCTGCAGTTCCTCTACTAACTCAAATTTCCCATCAGGTTTCAAGTCTGTATAGACCTGATCAAAGGGCAAATCTTTGACTAATTCCTCTGTCCTAACCAGGGTGTCCCCTGTTGCCAGAATCAATTTTTTCCCTTGTGCCTTAAGTTTCTCCAGGGCCGCTTTTGCTTCTTTTCTCAAAGGAGTATGAATGCAGAACATTCCAATTAATTCATTCTGGTAGGCTAAGAACAAGAGATTGTAGTGACTCTTGTACTCTTCAATTAAAGCATTTTGTTCTGAACTGATATGAATCTGTTCATCCTGCATCAAGACATAATTCCCAATAAGAACTGGTTGCCCATCTATATGAGATTTGATCCCCTTGCTTGCGATATATTGGAGTTTCCCATGCATTTCCTCATGTTCAATCCCCTCTATCTCAGCTTGCTTGACGATGGCATTAGCGATAGGATGATAGATGTGTTCCTCAAGACAGGCACTGATTCTGAGAATATCTTCCTCACTATAGTCCCCAAAAGGTAATACCTTTTCAACTATAGGATAACTAGTTGTGATTGTTCCAGTCTTATCAAATAAGAAGGTATCAACTTCCAGATATTTCTCCAGAACATCTCCATCCTTAATCACCATTTCACGGTTCAACCCCTCCTTGATAGCTGCCAAATAAGCTACAGGAGTAGAGATTTTCAAAGCGCAGGAGAAATCGACCAATAGGAAAGAAATAGCCTTAGAAAAAGAACCTGTCAATAGGTAAGTCAGCCCAGCCCCCAAGAAATTATATTTGACGACTTTATCCGCCATCTTGATGAAATAGCGTTGTTTCGTTTTCTTGTTTTCTTCAGATTTCTTCATCAACTCAATCAGTTGTAAAATCCGGCTGTTCATCTGATTATCGGTTACACGAATACGTAACTCTCCAGTTTCTAATACTGTATTTGCACAAACCAAATCAGATTCTCTTTTTTCAACTGGAAAACTCTCTCCCGTCAAGGAACTTTCGTTGACCATACCTAAACCTGAAACTACTTGTCCATCAAACAGAATTTCATTTCCTTGAGATAGGACCAAGACATCTCCTATTTGAACATCGGAACTCTTGATACTAACAACCGTATCGCCCTGTACTAAGAATACGTCGCTCTCTTTTGCAAGAAGGCTTTGTTCTAAATCTGTTGCCGTTTTTTTCAAGGACCACTGATCTAAATGATTCCCCAAATCAAGCATAAACATGATATTGCTAGCCGTCTTGGATTGGTTCATAAACAAGGACAATAAAATCGCCGAACAGTCCAAGACCTCCATCGTTAGTTCCTTACGCGCTAGTGTTTGATAGGCTTCTCTAATATAACCCAAAGCCTGATAACAAGTCCATATATAACGAATAGGATACGGCACAAAACTACGAAAAAGTATACGCTTAATCGCTGCACCTGAAACAATAGAATAAGCACTCTCTTCTCTACGAATGGGAAGAGTCATCAACTCAGAAACTTTCCCTTTATCAATTCTTTTTAAAAAGGCTTCTGCATTATCTAATACAGAAAAGCCTTCTTTTATGCGTAGAGTAAAGTGCTGTTGATCCATGTAAAACTGGATAGACTCAATCCCCTTTTCATCTCTCGCCAAGGAACGAAGATAGTCTTGAATATCCAAGGTGAGTGAAAAAGAAGATGATAGTCGGATATGTTGGTATCCTCTATGTAGCACTTTAAAAGACATATTATTCTCCTATAAGGCTATCTAATTGCTCTTCTTTTTTCTCTTGCTCGTACAAATATTTGGCATCTTGCAAGACATCATCTCCATGTTGTTTCACAACAGAAACAGATGCATCTAGCCCGTCTTTCAACTTGTAAGCCTTAGCCAAAGCTTTAGAATAACCTTTTTTAGCTTCCTTACTTGCCAAGATTTTCAAACCAAGGGTACCAAATGCGACACCACCCAAAAAGAGTGATGATTTTTTCGCAACTTT
>NZ_AFUF01000051.1 GCF_000222785.1 Streptococcus mitis SK569
AAAACTTTAACGGAATAGATGGTAATTGCTCCTAATGCACAGATCTTCTCTTATAAAATGTACTCTGACGCAGGATCTGGCTTCGCAGGAGATGAAACAATGTTTCATGCTATTGAAGATTCGATCAAACACAATGTCGATGTTGTTTCGGTATCATCAGGCTTTACAGGAACAGGTCTTGTAGGTGAGAAATATTGGGAAGCTATTAGAGCGTTAAGAAAAGCAGGCATTCCAATGGTTGTAGCTACGGGTAACTATGCGACTTCTGCTTCAAGTTCTTCATGGGATTTAGTGGCAAATAATAATCTGAAAATGACAGATACTGGAAATGTAACGCGAACTGCAGCACATGAAGATGCGATAGCGGTCGCTTCTGCTAAAAATCAGACAGTTGAGTTTGATAAAGTCAACATAGGTGGAGAAAATTTTAAATACAGAAATATAGGGGCCTTTTTCGATAAGAATAAAATCACAACAAATGAAGACGGTTCAAAAGCTCCTAGTAAATTAAACTTTGTATATATAGGCAAAGGTCAAGACAAAGATTTGATAGGATTGGATCTTAAGGGCAAAATTGCAGTAATGGATCGAATTTATACCAAGGATTTAAAAGATGCTTTTAAAAGAGCAACGGATAAGGGCGCACGCGCCATTATGGTTGTAAATACTGTCAATTACTACAATAGGGATAATTGGACAGAGCTTCCAGCCATGGGATATGAAGCGGATGAAGGGACTAAAAGTCAAGTATTTTCAATTTCAGGAGATGATGGTGTAAAGCTATGGAACATGATTAATCCTGATAAAAAAACTGAGGTTAAAAGAAATAGTAAGGAAGATTTCAAAGATAAATTGGAGCAATACTATCCAATTGATATGGCCAGCTATAATTCTAATAAACCGAATGTAGGTGACGAAAAAGAGATTGACTTTAAGTTTGCACCTGATACAGACAAAGAATTGTATAAAGAAGATGTCATAGTTCCAGCAGGATCTACATCTTGGGGACCGAGAACAGATTTGCTTTTAAAACCTGATGTCTCAGCACCAGGTAAAAATATTAAATCCACTCTCAATGTCATTAATGGGAAATCAACTTATGGTTATATGTCAGGGACTAGTATGGCAACTCCAATCGTGGCAGCTTCTACTGTTTTGATTAGACCAAAGTTAAAGGAAATGCTTGAAAGACCTGCTTTGAAAAATCTTAAGGGAGATGACAAAATAGACCTTACAAGTCTTACAAAAATAGCCCTACAAAATACTGCACGGCCTATGATGGATGCAACGTCTTGGAAAGAAAAAAGTCAATACTTTGC
>NZ_AFUF01000050.1 GCF_000222785.1 Streptococcus mitis SK569
ACAACAGCTTCAGTTCGAGCTGTATGCGGGAACATATCGACCGACTGGATATAATGAAGATCATAGACTTCTACCAAACGCACCAAATCCCGTGCTAAGGTTGAAACATTACATGAAATATAAACCATTTTTTCTGGCACATATGCAAGAATAGTGTCTAATAACTTATCATCCAGACCTGTACGCGGTGGATCCACAATCAGTGCATTTGCTCTGTAGCCTTCCTTATACCATCGAGGAATAATCTCTTCTGCTGTCCCTGCTTCGTAATGTGTATTATCAAATCCCATTCTTTTAGCATTTCGCTTAGCATCTTCAATAGCTTCTGGAATAATATCCATACCTCTTAGTGTTTTAACTTTCTTTGCGAAGGCAAATCCAATCGTTCCAACTCCACAATAAGCGTCAATCAAATGGTCTTCTTTATCAACATCCAGCGCTTTTACCGCCTCGCTATAGAGGACTTCTGTTTGTTCAGGATTTAGTTGATAGAAAGCTCTAGGGGATAGTGAGAATTCATAGTCGAGTACACCTTCTTGAATACTCTCTTGACCCCAGATAATCTCTGTCTTTTCACCATAAATCTCACTGGTTTTAGCTGTATTTGTATTCACAGCGACTGTCACAATTTCTGGAAAATCTTTAACTAATTCTTTTACAAGTTGGGTTAAGTTAAGCTGACGGTTTGTAACAATAATAATCTGAACCTGTCCGGTCTTCCTTGCTCGTCGAACCATAATAGTACGGACACCTAGGACTTTCCTCTCGTCTGTGATTGGAATCTGGTGATAAGTAAGTAATTCTGCTAGACGATTAGCAATCACTTGGGTTTCCTTGTCTTGTACCAGGCAATCTTTCAACTCTACTAAATAGTGAGAGTTTTGTGCATATAAGCCCGCCTTGACCTGATTCTTAAATTTTCGAGTCTGAAATTGTAACTTAGCACGGTAGTACTTTGGTTCCTGCATACCAATCGTCGGGCGGATTTCATAATTTTCATATCCTGCAGGGGCAAATTTTTTCAGCGCTTGATGAAGCAAGTCCGTCTTGAACTCCAGCTGCTTATCATAATGCAGGTGCATGATTTGGCAGCCTCCGCACTCATTGTAAATAGTACAAGCTGGCACAACTCGGAATTTAGACTTCTTGTTGACCTTTAATAATTTCGCTTCAGCAAAGTTACGTTTAATAGAAGTAATCTGACAATAGATATCTTCTCCTTTTAAAGCTCCAGGTACAAAGACTAACGTTTTTTGGTAAAAGCCGATTCCCTCACCATTAATTCCCATGCGCTTGATTTTTAATGGTATTTTTTGTTTCACTTTCAGATTCATATCCCTATCTTATCACATTTTGAGTTATTCCGCTACCGCTTGATTTTTATATTTCATTAGTAAGTAAAGGCCTTGATATTCCTGATTTTCTTTAAAATCATATTTCCTTATATTTTCTTTAATTTCTTTAAAAGTTCCTAAAAAAGTCCACAAAAAAAGCCCTAAAAAGGGCGTAATATTGATGAGTTCAGCAGGCAAGAAACTAGCACGGTCAAACGTGCTTTTTTATTACCTGGTAATATTATAGCATATCTTCCACAGCATAGCCATAAGACACAAAGAAAAACCCTCAGATAATTTTCTGAGGGATAAACAGTAATGATTACTTGTCATTATCGTCACTGTCTATAATAGTTATCACTATAATAATTACTAAAAGAGCAAGCACGTACAAAGTCAGCAATATTAAGACTAACGATGTTGGTACTCCTATGCTGACGAGAAATATCATAAAAAATATTCCAACTATTGAAATTACTTTTAAAAAATTATAGACCATTTTTAAAACCTCTTAGAATAAAATTCACGTATTAAATACGTCTAACGAAGCTACCTTTATTATTAATCTAGTCAAAACTCTACAATTTAATTGATTATATGCAATACGTTTCTTAATTAGTAATATGATTTATTCTAAGCAATATGTTTTATTCTAGGCAATATGTTTTGTTTTAAGCAATATGTTTTGTTTTAAGCAATATGTTTTATTATGAGTAGTTAAGAATTTTGTATTTATTAATAATAGCTTCATATGCATTATAAAACATTAAAAATTAGATGTCAATCTTTTTTATTTTCAGGGTTGCCAATTAAAATATATCCCTTGTAACAATTTATTTGAAGCTTTCTATAATTTTTCTTAAAAATAAGCCTTTCATCCTAAATCTATTAGTTTTTACCCCCTTTTTATTTGGAGGCCTCCGACTTGGAAAAAGTTCCCTTCACCGGTTCCCAAAGTATTCAAAAAATTTTTTTCAAAGTGGGGGGAGTCAATATCCTTTCAGTTCTATAAATCTTTTAGCGATTACCTTTCTTCGACTATTTATATAACGAGTAGTTTTATTTAGTTTCTCTGCCACGTCTTCCCAAGTCACACCAGCTTCTAAAAATCTCATTTTAAAGATGACTAGATCAGTATCAATCAGATTTTCCATCAAGGTTTCTACAATTAATTTAAAACCTTCCAGATATCTTAAGGTTAAATCTTCTTCAATTCTAATTATAGTATCTTCAGTAGGATTTGAAACTTTCTTACTCTGAGATTTAATATACGTTTCATTTCCATGTTTCTTGTTATGTATCAACTCTTGTCTTCTCAAGTAAATTTTATTAGCAATCGTTCTATATCGTCCTAACTCAATATCTATCCCGTCCAGGTCTCTGTTACTCAGTTCACACATAGTCAAGTACCTCCACTTCAATTTTAAAATTTTCTTATCTTGCATTCTGTCAAACTGACAAAAGCTTAAAAGCCTTTCAACACTCCACTTACCAGGTATCTTTGTTTTAAGTTTGACAACTCTTCAATATAACAATTTAAAGAAGTATCTCTCTAATTTATTCCCCAGTTTCTCTTATCTTACATTCTGTGAAACTCACTCCATTCTATAACTTACTGATATATATGGCTTCCAAGCCTATACTCTATTTTAGTTTATGCTTTCTTCATTTTGTGAAACTAATTTACTGAAATTAAAAACAAGGCCACTTTTGATATAACTATCAATTTCTTGATATTCAAATCAGCCTTGTTTCTGATGAATTACTCTTTACCTAGATATTCTTTAATCTCACGATATTCCTTAGAAAAATTCATATGCCCACTGACATCAGGATTTAAGAACGGAAGGATACTTGTTGGATTTACTTCTGTCCGATATACTGCAAGAGAATGCTCCTGAGTTATTTCTCCAACTACTCCTTTATGTATTTCTTCTACATCTTTCTTTAGTGATTGAATTTCATCGTAGGCATCTAAAATTATTCTAAGTTTCTTCTGGTAACGTTTATAGATTTTCTTTTCTTCAGCTCTTCGTTTAGTCTCTTTAAAGATATATTCAAATATCGCTGCCTTTGCCTCCCAGAAATTAGTATCATACTCTTTCTCTAAAAGATCGATTGATTCACTCATTTTAGCAATTTGTTCTAAAGAAGTAGCATTATCCTCAAGAAAAGAATCAATATTATCAAATGAAATCTTCTTCTCTCCAGTAATTGTTTTTCTTTTTCTTCCAACTTTGTTCTTGCTTTTGCAATCTTATCTTTTTTATCATCAAGATTTTCTAATGTTGATAATACTTCTCTAATATCCATCCCCTATCTCCTAATTCCATTTTATAAAGAAAGCGCAATCCGTTTCTATTTTCTTCACAACGAAACGAGTATAAAGCATTAAACTCATTCCATAAATAACGGATTCACTTACCCAACGTAAGCTATTTTTATTTCTTTCAAATAAAGTAGCGAAATTGTACAAATCCCCAACGAAAGCAACTTTATCGCCTTTTACTCCTAGTACTTCATCAGATACAACAATAATATCATCAACGTATAAGTTTTCTGAGTATCGTTCCTTCTTGTTAATTTTTAAAATATAATTTCCATCGCTAGATTTCTCTTTATCTAAAAACTTAAATAGTGACTGACTTAATACAAGAGTATTATGACGTTCAGGATTCAAATCGTTTATGGTGTCTTTCAATTCGTCAAAATTAGAAACATTTTTTTCAGGTGCTTCTTTTAGAATTTTTCCAATTTCAATATTACGTGTTTTACGACAAAGACGGGTAATTTTGTTACTTAAGAAGTCTGATATATTATATTCTCCATCATCAACTTGTTCAGACGATAAGGCAATACGGCCTGAAAATGTCTTGTGTTCAAACTTGGTTCTAATCTGTTTTTTTCTAAGTTCTACACTTTTACTATCTCTAAACTCTTCTGATTCAAGTTCTGATAG
>NZ_AFUF01000049.1 GCF_000222785.1 Streptococcus mitis SK569
GGGAAAGTTATCTTGAAAAGTGAGGAGAGTTAGATTGAAAGAATCATATTGGTAAACCAAAATGATGGATATTTGTATCATGTCATAAATCGTTATCAAACGATAATATTGATTTTTTTACAAATTAAGAGTATAATTTATAAAAATGAGTGTTCACTCAATTTTTGTGAAATTAAGGAGTAAAGAAAATGGTTGTTGAAGCAATAGAGTACAGTCGTTTCGGTAACGAAGAGGTCTTGGATTGGGTGAAGATCGACTCTCAAGCCTTGGATGTAAATCAAGTGAGAGTAGAAGTTCATGCTGTTGGTTTAAATCCTATTGATTATAAAACTTTTGAGGGAGCGAAACCCCTTCGATTTCTATCTTTTATAACGAAATTAAGGAAACCAAGTCGTTGGTTTGAATCTAAATCATCTTTATTTCCAAGAGGTGTGGGGAGAGATTTTTCTGGAGTTATTACAGAAGTTGGAAATGAAGTAACTAGGTTTTCAGTAGGAGATAAGGTGTTTGGAACAATGATTAGCGATCCTGGTTTGGGAACTAAGAGGGGAGCTTTAGCAACAGAAATTTGTGTCAATGAATCAGAAATTGTATTGAAACCAGAGATGATCGACATGACTCACGCAGCTACTATGGGAGTAGCTGCTCTAACTGTGGGTGGGGCTTTTAGAAGAATCGGTTTAAATTCAAGAGATACTGTTGTTATTTCAGCTGCAGCAGGAGGTATTGGAAGTATTGCAGTACAGTATGCAGTTGCTAAGGGGGCGACAGTGATTGGAATAGCAAGTAAGAAAAATGCAGAGTATCTGAAGTCTTTAGGTGCCATACCAGTAAGTTACGAAGAGAATATCAAGAAGGCTCTTCTATCAGCTAGTCCAACGCCTATTACAAAATTTTTGGATTGTTATGGATCTGATTATGTTAGATTGGCTTTTAGTTTAGGCTTGAAGGGGACAGCTATTGGGACATTAGTACCTTCGCCCTATGTTATGATAAAAGGTGCTCAGTTTACTGGTCCGAGACATTCCACATATAATGATTTTAGCACTTTAGCTGAAATGGTCTCAGACGGGAAGGTTCAGCTGAAAATTGATCAAGTGTATGACTTTTCTCTAAAGTCAGTTAGAGAAGCCTATCGTAGTCTGAAAATGGGACACAGTCGAGGCAAAAAAGTCGTAAAAGTAAGAGAGTAGAAGAGAGGTGCTAGCGATGGAAAGTTTAGAACAAAAGTATGCTCAGACGTTAGAAGTTAGCAACTTGAGCTTGAAACAACGTCGAGTATTATTATCAAGCTTAAAATTATTCTCAGAAATTGGATTTGAGAATACAACGTCCAGCCTTATTGCTGAACGCGCTGGAGTGTCAGAAGGAACGGTTTTTAGTTACTTTAAAACAAAGGAAGGTATCTTAGAAGCCATTTTATCTACTTTTCTAGAACAGGTTATTCCAGAAGTAATTGCGGATTTCTCAGAAAAGAAATTCACAGTAGATCAAGAAACTTTTCCCTTCTTTTTAAAAAGTATTGTTAGAGATAGGCTCTTTTTCATTCAGGAGAATCAAATGCATGTTAAAATTCTCTTGGGGCGTTCTTTTATTGATAAAAATCTTTCTATCCAGTTAGGAAATATTATTGTTCAATCTATAATAGAACCAATTAGCCCAGTTCTGAATCAGTTTAAAGAAAATGGTGTTATCCGAGATTGGTCAAATGAAAGAATTGTTCAATACATTTTAGCATTGAGTTTTTCTTATCTTATTCCCATGATGTTGAATGATGAAGGAATTATAAACATAGATGAAGTAGTTGATGAGATTGTTGAATGTTTGTCATCTGCCCTAATGAAAGTAAAATAAATTCTGAAGTTAAAACTCACTGTTAATGGTGCGTTTTTTTGAATTCAACATAAAAATCCCCAATCGAAACGATTGAGGATTAGGCAAATGAATCTTAAACAATACCTTGGGCAATCATAGCGTTTGCTACATTTTCAAAGGCAGCAATGTTTGCTCCTGCAAGGTAGTCTTTATCAAGACCGTATGTTTCTGAAGTTGTTTTAGCTGTGTTGAAGATGTTTGTCATGATGTCTTTGAGACGTCCATCAACTTCTTCACGAGTCCATGAGAGACGAAGACTGTTTTGGCTCATTTCAAGGGCTGAAACGGCTACACCACCAGCGTTGGCAGCTTTGGCAGGTCCGTAGAAGATACCATTTTCTTTGTAAACTTTGATGGCATCAAGGTCGCTTGGCATGTTGGCACCTTCAGATACACAGATAATGCCTTGAGCAACTAAGCGTTTAGCTGCTTCACCGTTGATTTCGTTTTGAGTCGCACATGGAAGAGCGATGTCATAGTTTCCAGCGTAAGTCCATACAGAACCTTCATGATAAGTAGCAGTTGCTTTCTCAGCTGCATACTCAGTTAAACGAGCGCGACGTTTTTCTTTAACGTCAACCAAAAGATCGAAGTCGATACCATTTTCATCGATGACATAACCATTTGAATCAGATACAGAGATAACAGTTGCACCGAGTTCAGTTGCTTTTTGAAGAGCATATTGGGCTACGTTACCAGAACCTGAAATAACCACTTTCTTACCAGCAAAGCTGTTGCCGTTAGCTTTGAGCATTTCTTCAGTGTAGTAAACCAAACCGTAACCAGTTGCTTCTGGACGGATTAAGCTACCACCGAATGGAAGAGGTTTACCAGTCAAGACACCAGCATCAAATTGGTTAAGGCGTTTGTATTGACCGTAAAGGTAACCAATCTCACGTCCACCAACACCGATATCACCAGCAGGTACGTCAAGTGATGGTCCGATGTATTTTTGTAATTCAGTCATGAAGCTTTGGCAGAAGCGCATCACTTCAGCATCTGTTTTACCTTTAGGATCGAAGTCTGATCCACCTTTACCTCCACCGATAGGAAGTCCAGTCAAGACGTTTTTAAAGATTTGTTCAAATCCGAGGAATTTCAAAATCCCTTGGTTTACAGTTGGGTGGAAACGAAGTCCGCCTTTGTATGGTCCAACAGCTGAGTTGAATTGAACACGGTAACCGCGGTTTACTTGAACTTTTCCATCACGGTCAACCCAAGGAACACGGAAAGAAATCACGCGCTCTGGCTCAGTAATACGTGCCAAGATATTTTCTTCGATATACTCAGGGTGTTTTTCAAATACAGGTTCTAAAGTGTTGAAAAATTCTTCAACAGCTTGGAGGAACTCAGCCTCGTGACCGTTACGAGCTTTTACAGTTTCAAACACGCTTTGGATATATTCTTTAGCAGATGTCATATCGTTCTCCTTAAATTCTAATTTAATTATGTGAGTCATTATAGCAGAATTTTTTTTTACTGTAAAGAAAAAAACAGAAATTTTCTAAAAATTCTTTCAATTTAGTTTTTTTGGATTTTTTGAAAATAGATAAAAAACGAACGTTTTTCTTATAAATGACTTTCTTAAAGAGAAAATCTGAAAATGTGGTATAATATTAGCAATAAAAGGAATCTGGAGGATCAGAATCATGGTATCAACGAAAACACAAATTGCTGGTTTTGAGTTTGACAATTGCTTGATGAATGCAGCAGGTGTGGCTTGTATGACGATAGAGGAGCTAGAAGGGGTTAAAAACTCAGTTGCAGGGACTTTTGTGACCAAGACAGCGACCTTGGACTTCCGTCAGGGAAATCCTGAGCCACGTTACCAAGATGTTCCACTTGGTTCTATCAACTCTATGGGCTTGCCAAATAATGGCTTAGACTATTATTTGGATTATCTTTTGGATCTGCAAGAAAAAGAGCCAAACCGAACTTTCTTCTTATCTCTAGTCGGCATGTCTCCAGAGGAAACTCATACTATTTTGAAAAAAGTCCAAGAGAGTGATTTTCGTGGTCTAACAGAGCTAAATCTCTCCTGTCCAAATGTTCCAGGTAAACCTCAGATTGCCTATGATTTTGAGACAACAGACCGAATTTTGGCAGAAGTATTTGCCTACTTTACAAAACCTCTTGGAATTAAGCTCCCACCATATTTTGATATTGTTCACTTTGACCAAGCGGCAGCTATTTTCAACAAGTATCCGCTCAAGTTTGTCAACTGCGTCAACTCTATCGGAAACGGCCTCTATATAGAAGATGAGTCCGTAGTTATTCGTCCTAAAAATGGTTTTGGGGGCATTGGTGGGGAGTATATTAAACCAACTGCTTTAGCTAACGTTCACGCCTTCTACCAACGTCTCAATCCTCAAATCCAAATCATCGGAACAGGTGGCGTGTTGACTGGTCGTGATGCCTTTGAACATATCCTCTGTGGAGCAAGTATGGTGCAGGTGGGAACCACTCTTCACAAAGAAGGCGTCGGTGCTTTTGACCGTATTACTAATGAACTGAAAGCAATCATGGAGGAAAAAGGGTACGAGAGCTTAGAAGATTTCCGTGGGAAATTGCGCTATATTGACTAAATTAAATCGAAAAATCAGAAGAAAGGAGAGAAGATGCTAGCCATTGAAGAGAGTCAAAAGCTGACTCTAGCAAATTTACCGAGTCTGAGCCTTTTTACAGGGACAGACCAGGGCCAGTTTGAAGTGATGAAAAGTCAAGTGTTGAAACAGATTGGGTATGATTCTGCAGACCTCAACTTTGCCTACTTTGGTATGAAAGAAGTAGTTTACAAGGATGTGGAGCTGGAGTTAGTCAGTCTTCCTTTCTTTGCGGATGAGAAAATCGTGATATTGGATCATTTTGTCGATATGACAACAGCCAAGAAACGCTTTTTAACAGATGATGAGCTTAAGTCGTTTGAGGAATACCTTGACAATCCTTCACCAACAACCAAGTTGTTAATCTTTGCAGAAGGAAAACTGGATAGCAAGAGACGGTTGGTTAAATTACTGAAGCGTGATGCCAAGGTCTTTGATGCAGTAGAAGCCAAAGAACAAGAATTGCGCCAGTATTTCCAAAAGTGGAGCCAGAAACAAGGTCTGCAGTTTGCTAATCATTCTTTTGAAAATCTCCTCATCAAGTCGGGTTTTCAATTTAGCGAAATCCAGAAAAATCTCCTCTTTTTACAGTCTTATAAGGCAGATTCTGTTATCGAGGAAGAGGATATTGTTAACGCAATTTCCAAGACCTTACAGGACAATATTTTTGATTTAACTCAGTTTATTCTGACTAAAAAGATGGACCAGGCGCGCGATTTGGTGAGAGACTTGACCTTGCAAGGGGAAGATGAAATCAAACTGATTGCAGTCATGCTAGGACAATTTCGGACTTTTACTCAGGTGAAAATTTTGGCGGAGTCTGGGCATACAGAATCGCAGATTGCAAGTAGTCTAGGAAGTTTTCTTGGACGCAATCCTAATCCCTATCAAATCAAGTTTGCGCTGAGAGATGCGCGAGGACTTTCTTTGAGCTTTTTGAAGCAAGCTATTTCTTATTTGATTGAGACAGACTATCAGATTAAGACAGGTCTTTATGAAAAAGGTTTCCTTTTTGAAAAGGCACTCTTACAGATTGCTAGTCAGGTCAATTGACATTTTTTTGAAACTACAACCCGCGTCAGGATTATCTTGTCGTGGGTTTCTTGCTGATTTGCTTATTTTATACTCAATGAAAATCAAAGAGCAAACTAGGAAACTAGCCGCAGGTTGCTCAAAGCACTGCTTTGAGGTTGTAGATAAGACTGACGAAGTCAGCTCAAAACACTGTTTTGAGGTTGTAGATAAGACTGACGAAGTCAGTAACATATCTACGGCAAGGCGACGTTGACGCGGTTTGAATTTAGTAGTATTAGAAAGTGTGTCAGTGATTTCTTCATCTATAAGCAAAAAACTTGAAAAAAGTGAATGTTTGCGTTATCATTTTCATATAGAAAGAAAAAGAGGTATTACAGATGGCTATTATCTTACCAGATCTTCCATATGCATACGACGCTTTGGAACCATACATCGATGCGGAAACAATGCACTTGCACCATGACAAACACCATCAAACTTATGTCAACAATGCTAATGCAGCTCTTGAAAAACACCCTGAAATCGGTGAAGATCTTGAAGCCTTGCTTGCTGATGTAGAATCTATCCCAGCTGATATCCGTCAAGCGCTTATTAACAATGGTGGTGGACATTTGAACCACGCTCTTTTCTGGGAATTGATGACTCCTGAGAAAACAGCTCCTTCAGCAGAACTTGCAGCAGCAATCGATGCAACATTTGGTTCATTTGAAGAATTCCAAGCAGCCTTCACTGCAGCAGCAACAACTCGTTTCGGTTCAGGATGGGCATGGTTGGTTGTCAACAAAGAAGGTAAACTTGAAGTGACTTCAACAGCAAACCAAGACACACCAATCTCAGAAGGTAAAAAACCAATCTTGGGCTTGGACGTTTGGGAACATGCTTACTACGTGAAATACCGCAACGTGCGTCCTGATTACATCAAAGCTTTCTTCTCAGTGATCAACTGGAACAAAGTAGATGAATTGTACGCAGCTGCTAAATAATGATAGTTGGAGGGAAGAATTGTTCTTCTCTTTTTTAGGTTATATGATTCTGGTCTGATAAAATCGTCAGACTTTTTTCATTTTTATGAGAAACGTGCTAACTGCTAGAAATTATGGTAGAATAAAGTATTAAGTAATCGTGAAAAAAGGATATCTATGCGAAAAGAAATTGCACCTGAATTATACAACTATAACAAGTTTCCTGGTCCTGAGTTTCATTTACACGGGGACAAGGTCGAAACGGAAGGGATAGCTTTTTCCTTGGTGGAAAATATCAAGGATGCCTTCGATGTGACGGCTTTTAATCAGCGTTTTTCAGAAGTCTTAACCAAGTTTGATTATATAGTGGGAGATTGGAGCAACGAACAGCTTCGCCTACGAGGTTTTTATAAGGATGATCGAACAGAAGAAAAACTTGAAAAAATCAGTCGTTTACAAGACTACCTTTTAGAGTATTGTAGTTATGGTTGTGCCTATTTTGTCTTAGAAAATGAAGCCCCTAAGCGAGCATCATTTGACAAGAAAATGCGTAAGAAGGAAGAAGAACAGCCTTCTAAAAAAGGAAAGAAACCGACTCAAACCAAACGAAAACCGAATGCAGATAAGAAAAATAGACGTCGTCAGAAAGACCAGCATTCTCAGAAAGAGGATAAGGGACAACGTCATTTTGTCATTCGTCAGAAGTGAGTAGAGAATAAGGAGAAGAAATGAAACCGTCAATTTATAGTTTAACACGTCAAACCATGCAGGAATGGGTTTTGGAGCAGGGAGAAAAGAAATTCCGTGCAGATCAAATCTGGGAATGGCTTTACCGTAAGCGTGTCCAGTCATTTGAAGAAATGACTAACCTTTCCAAGGATTTGATTGCTAAGCTTAATGACCAGTTTGTGGTCAATCCCTTGAAACAGCGTATCGTGCAAGAGTCTGCTGATGGTACTGTTAAATATCTCTTTGAGTTGCCTGATGGTATGCTGATTGAGACTGTACTGATGCGTCAGCACTATGGTTTGTCAGTCTGTGTGACGACTCAGGTCGGCTGTAATATCGGTTGTACCTTCTGTGCTTCTGGTTTGATTAAGAAGCAACGTGACCTCAATAACGGTGAAATTGTAGCGCAAATCATGCTGGTTCAGAAATACTTTGATGAGCGTGGTCAGGATGAACGCGTCAGCCATATCGTTGTCATGGGAATCGGTGAGCCCTTTGATAACTACAACAATGTCTTGAATTTCGTTCGTACCATCAATGATGACAAGGGGATGGCTATCGGGGCTCGTCACATCACTGTTTCTACGTCAGGTTTGGCCCATAAAATTCGTGATTTTGCTAATGAAGGGGTTCAGGTCAATCTTGCCGTTTCTCTTCACGCGCCTAACAATGAATTGCGCTCAAGCATCATGAAGATTAACCGTGCCTTTCCGATTGAAAAACTCTTTGCCGCTATTGAGTACTATATCGAAACAACCAATCGTCGTGTGACCTTTGAGTATATTATGCTCAATGAAGTCAATGACGGTGTAGAACAAGCCTTGGAATTGGCTGAATTGCTCAAGAACATCAAGAAATTGTCTTATGTAAACTTGATTCCTTATAACCCAGTTAGTGAGCATGACCAATATAGCCGTAGTCCCAAAGAGCGCGTCATGGCTTTCTATGATACGCTTAAGAAAAAAGGGGTCAACTGTGTCGTTCGTCAAGAACATGGTACAGATATTGATGCAGCTTGTGGACAATTGCGTTCTAATACAATGAAACGCGACCGCCAGAAAGCAGTCGCAGCAGTCAATCCTTAATGATGAAGAAAACTTATAATCATGTTTTGGTCTGGGGAGTTATTTTCTATAGCATTTGCATTGTCTACTTTTGCTTTACTCCTCAAGAACAATCTCCTGTAGGAGTTGAAACTCCAGGTATTCAGCATCTTGGACGCCTGGTTTTTCTTTTGACTCCTTTCAATTCTCTCTGGAAACTGGGCGAAGTGAGTGATGTAGGACAATTATCTTGGATTTTTTTACAAAATATCCTCAATGTCTTCTTGCTTTTTCCTTTGGTGTTCCAACTCCTTTATCTCCTTCCAAACTTGCGGAAAACAAAAAAGGTCCTTCTTTTTAGTTTTCTAGTGAGTTTTGGAATTGAGTGTACGCAGTTAGTCTTGGACTTTTTCTTTGATTTTAATCGCGTCTTTGAGATTGATGATTTGTGGACCAATACCTTGGGTGGCTATTCGGCTTGGCTCCTCTATAAACAATTACATAAAAATAAGATAAGGAATTAAAATGAGTATTTTAGAAGTTAAAAATCTGAGTCACGGTTTTGGCGACCGTGCAATTTTTGAAGATGTGTCCTTCCGTCTCCTCAAGGGGGAACATATCGGCCTGGTCGGTGCTAATGGTGAAGGGAAATCAACCTTTATGAGCATTGTGACTGGTAAGATGTTACCAGATGAAGGGAAGGTTGAGTGGTCAAAGTATGTGACTGCTGGTTACTTGGATCAGCACTCTGTCTTGGAAGAAGGACAGTCGGTGCGTGATGTTCTCCGTACAGCCTTTGATGAGCTTTTCAAAGCAGAAGCCCGTATCAATGACCTCTATATGGAAATGGCTGAAGATGGAGCGGATGTTGATGCTCTTATGGAAGAAGTTGGTGAACTTCAAGACCGTCTGGAGAGTCGTGATTTTTATACCTTGGATGCTAAGATTGATGAAGTGGCGCGTGCCCTTGGTGTCATGGACTTTGGCATGGATACGGATGTAACTTCTTTGTCAGGTGGTCAAAGAACCAAGGTGCTTTTGGCTAAACTTCTCCTTGAAAAGCCTGATATCTTGCTTTTGGACGAGCCGACCAACTACTTGGATGCTGAGCACATTGACTGGCTTAAGCGCTATCTCCAAAACTATGAAAATGCCTTTGTCCTTATTTCGCACGATATTCCATTCCTCAATGATGTTATCAATATCGTCTATCATGTGGAAAATCAACAGCTGACGCGTTATTCTGGTGACTACTACCAGTTCCAAGAAGTCTATGCTATGAAGAAATCTCAACTGGAGGCGGCCTACGAACGTCAGCAAAAAGAAATTGCAGACCTCAAAGACTTCGTAGCTCGAAACAAAGCGCGTGTTGCAACACGAAACATGGCCATGTCTCGTCAGAAGAAATTGGATAAGATGGATATTATCGAACTCCAAAGTGAGAAACCAAAACCATCCTTTGATTTCAAACCGGCTCGTACACCAGGGCGCTTTATCTTCCAAGCCAAGGATTTGCAGATTGGTTATGACCGTCCACTTACCAAGCCTTTAAATCTTACCTTTGAACGTAATCAAAAGGTTGCTATTATCGGTGCCAATGGTATCGGGAAAACAACTCTCTTGAAGAGTCTCTTGGGAATTATCCCACCAATCGCTGGGGAAGTGGAACGTGGAGATTATCTAGAACTTGGCTACTTTGAACAAGAAGTAGAAGGCGGTAATCGCCAAACTCCTCTTGAAGCTGTCTGGAATGCCTTTCCAGCTCTCAACCAAGCAGAAGTTCGTGCAGCTCTTGCCCGTTGTGGTTTGACAACCAAGCATATTGAAAGCCAAATTCAGGTCTTGTCAGGTGGGGAACAAGCCAAGGTTCGTTTCTGTCTCTTGATGAATCGTGAAAACAATGTTTTAGTGCTGGACGAGCCGACCAACCACTTGGATGTGGATGCCAAGGATGAACTCAAACGCGCTCTCAAAGAATACAAGGGGTCTATCCTTATGGTCTGTCACGAACCAGACTTTTATGAAGGCTGGATGGACCAAATATGGGATTTTAATAATTTAACTTAAGAATGAGAGTAAAAGAAATACAGTACCGAATGTGGATACTGTATTTTTTTGGTTTTTAAGATTTAAAATCGTAGTCTTTTACTACTTCGATGCTATCTATTGTGATAGCAGTAGTTGGCTTGTCTTTTTCATCTTTTTCGGCTTTAGCAATCTTATCTACAACATCCATACCGTCAATCACTTGACCAAAGACTGGGTGTTTGCCATCTAGACTAGGATTTCCACCTTCTTTGTAGGCTTCGATGATTTTCTTTGGATACTTGCTTTTAGGGAGTTTAGCAGAGGTATCTGTAGAGTTTTGGTTGATGAAGAACTGGCTGCCATTGGTGTTTGGTTGACCAGTATTAGCCATAGCAAGAGCACCACGGATGTTATAGAGATAAGGAGTAATCTCGTTCTTGAAACCAGTTCCCTTGTCTTTAGTCTTATCCTTGTCATGCCAGATGGACTGACCACCTGTACCGTCCCCTTTTGGATCTCCAGTTTGAACCATGAAGCCATCAATGACACGGTGGAAGGTAATACCGTTATAGTAGCCTTCTTTGGCATGAGTGAGGAAGTTTTCAACTGCTAGAGGAGCGAGTTTAGGGAAGAGTTTGATACGGATAATGCCTTGACTTGTGTGTAGAATCACTTCAGCCTCGTCTTCAGCAACTTCTTTAGATAGTTGTGGGAAATTGGCGTTTTCGTTTGTTAAAGCATCGTTTAACTCCTTGGCAGATTGGGCTGCTGCTTTGGAGCTTTCCTCAGCAGCCAAGCTAGAATCTACATAGTCATCACCACGCAAACTACGTTGGATGTTGCTACATCCAGCTAGAGCTACAGTGGATAGTAAAAGAAGGGTTGCTAGTTTTTTCATTCTGATCCTTTCAAAAATTCATTTCTACCATTGTACCCTAAAAGGAAGGGGATTTCAAATGTTAGTGATAAGGTAGTTTTAGAGAAAATCAACAAAAAAATCACTTGATTAGAGATTTTTTCTTTGGATGACGGTCGATAATGTCCTGGTATTGTTCCAGTATCCGCTCTCCTTTTGGAGTCAATTTGTAGCCACGAATCGAAAAGAAACTAGCTAATTCCTCTTCTAAAAAATGGTCATGAAAGGCTTGGTTCAAATGTAGCCTTCATCTTAGATAGTTCTGTAATTCCCTTGCTTTTCAGAATATTCTTTTCATGGTAGCATTGAGATGGTCAAGTGAATCAAAAGTAGTTTCGACAGAGAATAATCTTTTTCTACCAGAGTTTTTAGATGTTATGTAGCATCAATACAATAAGTGTATTCGAAGTAACTTGGAAAACAGGTCTTAAGAAGGCTCTTAAAGCATCACAATTAGTAAACGTTAATTCCAAAGAATTACTATATTTTAAAAGAGCACATTTCAAAGGATTTTTTCTTTTGGCTTCAATTTCTAACTAATCAATGAACTTAATACTAGGTCTCGAAAAGAATTATGCTTCCTCTTTTTGTCTGAGTTCAAAGAGGTCTTCTACTTTCAGATTAAAAACTTGAGCAATTTTAAGAGCCATTTCCAGCGAAGGGTTGTAACGGTTATTTTCCAAGTGCAGAATTGTCTCGCGTCGCATGCCGATGAGGTCGGCTAACTCCTGCTGGGTCATGCCTGTCGACTCACGAACAGATTTGAGATTAGTAATAATCTTGCTTTCTTTGGCCATGCTTATCCTCTCCGTTCCAAGATAAAGTAGACAATCGCAAAGATGAAAATCAAGGCAGCTATGCTAATAAAGACTTGACCCATGTAAAGAGTGAGAGACCCCATATACCCAATGATAACTGTTAGGATCATCAGTGCGCCTAATGTAAAAACTAACATCAAGCTAGCTGCCTTTGCTAAATTGGCATAAAAGCGTTCGTCCGGAGTTTCCTTGACATTTTTCAAAGAGAAAAAACCAAATACAATCACTTCAATAACGAGGCCAATCCCCAAAATCCATTCTCTAATACCAGAACTTTCGCTTGGGGTCGCAACCCAAATCCCTACTGTATAAAAAATGCTTGCTGCCAACACAAGTATCGTGTAAAGCTTAGCAGACAAGTCAAAAATAGTCTTTCCCTTATCTTTCTGAATCTTATGAGGCCGTGGTTTCGTATGTAGCCAGCTCCAAATAGCTACAATCTGACCTGACACTGAAATACCAGTAATAACTAACTTGGGTCCCCAACTAAGATTAGAACCAAATAAAACAATAAAATCAATAAAGAGAGCTACGGCAATCATTGCAATGAGGCCACGCATTTTTTGACTTTTTTTCATGATAGACTCCTTTTTTGTGTTATAAATATATAACACTTAAATTTTATGTTATAAATATATCACATTTAAATTTGGAAAGCAAGAATTTATGTGCCAAGGTGGCAATTATTTGAAAAAATTTTTAATAAAAGCCCTCGCTAGTCAAACAACTAAAGAATTCTTTGAAGCAATGCATCGGATTTGGTTTGGATAGTTTCGTTAATAATATTTGATGATAAGGAATTTTTGGAAAATCTAGATACTGTATGAATCTCTACTTTTTTTCTTAGACTGTTATAAAGTCTGTCAGAATAAGCTTTGTAGGTATAGAAGTTAATTTTTACAGAGGTTAAGTAAGGATTTCAGTACACGTCAATAGATGTCAAAATACTGATTTTAAGCGATTTTTGATTTTTGGAAACTCATTATATCGCACTACAAATCAATAAAAACTCTACCTTTTACTCAACCCTTTTTAGATAAATATATCATCTGGATATTGAAGTTAAGCCCTGCTGTCATTGCGATGGCAGGGCTTTTTAATATTTGGTACACTAACTTCTTATCTATATTTTGGTGGATTTTAAGTTGACATCTACAAAGTTTAATGTTAGAATACATTCAAAAATATATTTGAATGAGGTGTTTTATGATTCAAAATGTTGTTACTTCAATAATCCTGTATTCTGGGACAGCCGTAGACTTACTTATTATCCTAATGTTATTTTTTGCCAAAAGAAAAAGCAGAAAAGACATCATTAACATCTATTTAGGACAATTTCTAGGCTCTGTTAGTCTAATATTGCTAAGTTTGCTTTTTGCATTTGTCTTAAATTATATTCCTAGTAAAGAGATTTTAGGTTTACTCGGTTTGATTCCAATTTTCCTAGGCCTCAAAGTTTTGCTTTTAGGAGATTCTGATGGAGAAGCTATTGCAAAAGATGGTTTGCGAAAAGACAATAAAAACCTGATTTTTCTAGTCGCTATGATTACTTTTGCAAGTTGTGGCGCTGACAATATTGGTGTCTTTGTCCCATATTTTATTACCTTAAATTTAGCGAATTTGATAGTGACTTTACTTACTTTTCTAGTCATGATTTATCTCTTGGTTTTTTCTGCCCAAAAATTAGCACAAGTCCCTTCTGTTGGAGAAATTTTGGAAAAATATAGCAGATGGTTTATTGCCGTTGTCTATTTAGGATTGGGGATATATATCCTGATTGAAAATAACAGTTTTGACATACTATGGACTATATTAGGCTAGGAGAAAATATTATGAAAAAAGATAGTATCTGCCAAGTGAATGTTATAAATCAGCAAAATATTACAACCGCAACGAACTACCTTGAAAAGGAAAAAGTCCAAAAATCACTTCGCATTTTAACAAAATTTACCGATAATAAGCAGATAAATATCATCTTCTATCTTCTTGCTGTTGAAGAACTCTGTGTCTGTGATATAGCCTGTTTACTAAATCTCAGTATGGCATCTGCCTCCCACCATCTTCGTAAACTAGCCAATCAAAACATCTTGGACACTAGAAGAGAGGGGAAAATTATATATTATTTTATAAAAGATGAGGAAATCAGAGATTTTTTTAATCAACTAGGATAACAACTATTTTTACTACTTTTCCATGATTATAGGGGATTATATATGAAATTTTTTGATGAAAATTACTCACAAGAAATACATACTCGTATCAAATCTTTAAGAGAAAAATATAATTTAAAGCAAAGCTACCTAGGTAATGCAGGTCAAGTTAGCCAAGTTGAAAAGTAAAAGCGACAAGTTACCGCTTCAATATTGCTTTATTTGAATACTTAAACCGACTTGGACTATAAAGAAATTATTTTTAGAGATATTGCCAAGTTTGTTGAAAATCTGTTTTACCACTGCTTCAGCTCTATTATATTTAGAGATTTAGAAACTGTAAATAAAAGAATGAATTCTTTGTCGGATGATGACTTAATTTCTATACAATCTAGCTGTCTTAGACTTTCCAAGACATTCGCAAATTTCAATATTCAAAGAAAAAATTTTTGATTTCTGATGAAACTGAAAAAATTATCCATAATGGCAAAAAGGTCATTAAAAAATCAAAAAAGATAAATCAATTTCAACAACAATGGACACATACGCCGAGTTAGCACCGCAAAGAAAGTTAGAATCTGTTAATCTTTATATCGATAAGATTGATGAACTAACGCAATAACTACTCTACCATTCACTCTACCTTTTATTATGTAGCATTCTAAAAACATTGATGTACCAACGTTTCTAACAGCTAAAATAGAAATTATTTAATCTTTTACAGACCTAAACTATTTCCCTATTTAGAATCTATTCATTCATATTTTATAAATTAATTAGTAGATATCATTCTTAAAATCCTTGATATTTCTCTTGGGAACAGGCTTTGGATTTAGGAGCCAGGTATCCAAATCACGTTCAGGTGAGATATAAGGTTTGACTCGGTGGTCTTTATAAAACGTTTCTAAAATAGTTTTCATGACATTCTCTTTCTGATTTTTCTTTAAAATTATAGTAAATTTCTAAATGGTTTAAAAATTTTATAGTCTGTCAAGTTTTTTCTTGACACCTGCCAGAAATCTGCTATAATAGAACATGTGCTAAATAGCTCAGCTATTTCACTCAAATAAAAATAAGAAAAGAGACTTTGAAAATGGCAGTTAAAATCCGTTTAACTCGTATGGGTTCTAAGAAAAAACCTTTCTACCGTATCAACGTAGCAGATTCACGTTCACCACGTGACGGACGTTTCATCGAAACAGTTGGAACTTACAACCCACTTGTTGCTGAAAACCAAGTAACTTTGAAAGAAGACCGCGTTCTTGCATGGTTGGCTGATGGAGCTCAACCTTCAGATACAGTACGTAACATCCTTTCAAAAGAAGGTGTATTGAAAAAATTCCACGATTCTAAATTCTCAAAATAAGTTTAAAGTAGGTTGACAGATGGATACGATTGAAAATCTCATTATTGCGATTGTGAAACCCTTGATTTCACAACCAGATGCCTTAACTATCAAGATTGAAGATACACCAGAATTTTTGGAATATCATTTGGATCTTGATCAAAGTGATGTGGGTCGTGTAATCGGTCGTAAGGGTCGCACTATTTCTGCGATAAGAACGATTGTCTACTCTGTCCCAACTGAAGATAAAAAAGTAAGAATCGTTATTGACGAAAAATAAGAAGGGCGGGACGAATGTCTCGCTTTTTTTGCAAGGAGCAGGATATAAAGGATTTAACGTTTAGACAATTACAAGACTACCTACTCGAACTTTACCAGCAGTTTCGGACTGAGGGAGGTCTCTTTATGAAGTTAGTGGAGGAAGTCGGAGAAGTAGCTGAGGTTTTGAATGGCCGTTCTGGTAGAAAAGAGGGAGTTCAGGATTCTAACGAGGAACTAGCAAAAGAACTGGCTGATATCATTCACTATATCGTCGCAATAGCAGCTATTAATCATATTGACCTTACCAAGACTATCTTTGAGAAAGATAAAACTGCAGCCATTAAGTACCAACATGAACGAGATTTGGAAGGATTTTTGAAGGGGGACCTCTAAGACGATAAGAAATGATTTTTTACTAATAAAGAAGGTATTAGTAAATATAAGAAAGATAAAGCAAGGAAACTAGCAGTTTATATTATCAAAGTAAGGAATCTCCAAGAGGCAGATAAGTTAGAGCTTGTGAGACAAGAACGAGAAATGCAGATTAGACTCGTAGACTCCTTTTTACTCAATGAACTAGATAAACGGTGAAAGTAGGCATAAAAAACCAATCCTAGAAATAGCATCTAGGATTCTACTATGCTACAATTGAAAGATAGTCTCAAAGAATTCTAGTCAATCAATCTTGAGAATAGCTATTTTTAAAAGGAGTAACAGTCTATGAACGAGAAAACAAAAGCTTACCTAGCAGCCTTATCCTTTTCAGCCATCATTGGATTTTCTTTTTTATTTACTAAGATTGCTTTAGGCTATGCCAGTCCTCTCACAAACTTAGCGCATCGCTATACAATCGCAGCTTTAGTAATGGTTGTTCTTCATCAAACCAAACTTATTAAAGTGAGTTTAAGTAGAAAAGATATTCTTTCTATTCTTCCTATGAGTCTTTTCTATCCTCTTCTCTTTTTTATTTTTCAATCCTTTGCTTTACAGTATATATCGTCTTCTGAAGCTGGAATTTTACAGGCTCTTGTCCCGATTTTTACGCTCTTTTTAGCATCGGCCTTTCTCAAGGAAAAGACAAGCTTGCTGCAAAAGTTCTTTTTAATTTTATCCGTAGCAGGAGTAGTTTTCATCTTCCTTAGTAAAGGAGCTAACTTTGGTACTGAGACTGCTAGCTTTGGCTTTCTTTTGATGTTGGGATCTGTTCTCGCAAATGCGATAAACAATATTCTCAGCAAGTCCACAGGAGGTCGCTATCGGGCCATGGATATGACAGCTGTTGTGATATTTGTTGGCTTCGTCACCTTTAATACACTGAGTCTGACCTCTCACTATCTAGAGGGGAACATATTAGCTTACTTTGCGCCACTTGGACAGGTGTCTTATTTGCTTTCAATTTTTTATTTGGGAATTTTAGCCTCTATCGTTACTGGTAGTCTCTCTATCTATGCTATTGTTCGACTTGGAGCATCAACCGTCAGTGTCTTTGGAAATCTTGGGACAGTTTTGACTATTGTAGCCGGAGCTCTTATCCTCCACGAACCAATTTATAGCTACCATGTGATCGGAGCAACTTTGATTATTGCTGGAATTTTAGGCATGAATCTGATGAGAAAAAAGTAAAAGATTGCTTAGCAGTCTTTTTCTTAATCAAGGTTGTGCAGAAAATTCAAAATTTTTAATGAACTTAAGTTTAGAAAATGATGATTTTAATATAGCATGATAAAATAGATAAAAAGAATGACACTAGGATAAAGAGGAGAGAGTGTAATAATGAAGCAAAATGATATAGCTGAAGCTATTGCTTTTTATGAAAGAAAACACGAGATGTTAGAGCGCCACATTGTACCTGTCGTAGATTGTGATTTGGCTGTTTATCATCGTCCTGGAAGCTCAAGTAAGGGACACATTATTTTTTATCATGGAGCTTGTGGTCGTAGTCAGATGTGGGCTCACCAGTATGATGCCTTTGAAGGATTTGACCTCTACTTTGTCAATGTTAGAGGACAGGGTGAATCACCTATGAAAGTTGGTCTACCTGACTTAGAAGGTGCTGTTCAAGATGTAGATGCTATTTTGTCCTATTTCCAGTTGGATAAGGTGATATTGGTTGGTCATTCTTGGGGAGGAAATCCTCTTCAAGAGTACACCTATCGTCATCCAGAAAGAGTTCTAGCCTTGGTCATGGTAGATAGTTGGGGGCAGCATCGTTACCTATCAGATAAAGAGAGAAATCGCATAAAATATAGTTCTCTTATGTATAAAACGGTTCCTTGGAAGATGATTGCAGATAAGAACTCAAAAATGTGTACAGATAATCCTATCACAAGAGAATTAGTCAAGACGGCCATTATAGAAACTGGGAGAGATGTTTTTTTGAACCTTGGAATCACAGGTTTCTTAGCTGTCCATGAGATAGAAGGTTATCAAGGAAATCCTCCTATGCTATTAGTAAGAGGAGAAAATGATTTTCCCAAACACCTAAAAATGATCTACGATGGGATCATTGCCTTAAATCCAAATGCGCGTCAAGTAACAATTGCAGATAGCAAACACCAGCCTATGAATGACCATCCTGAAGAGTTTAATCAGCTTATTGGTGAATTTTTTGAAGAAGTAGTAGGCCCGTAAGATAGGATCTATCCAACTTGTGAAAATCCTTGGAACGTGATAAAATAAAGGATAAGGATTTTTAATAATTCATTATATAGAATGAGTGGATTTCTTTATGAAGAGGTTTGAAGTATATACAGAAATTGGTAGTCTCTCTGTTACTTATCAAAAGCAAAAGAAAATGTTAGTTTGTTTAAGTGGCGCAGGTTTGCTACCGAGTTATGAAAATTTTTCACTTATACTTGAAAAACTTCCTCCTACAATTGGTTATTTGACAATTGATTTTCCGAACACAGGTAGGAGTCCGGTTCATGATCAAGCTGGAAAAAATCTAGATAATCTTGCAGATGTGGTTTATAAAGTACTTGAAGAATTGGCGATTTCTGAATATATACTTTGTGCACATAGTTTGAGTGGAATTGTAGCTTGCAAGTTGCTCAATAAACCAATTAAGTGTCAGGCTTTAGTCGCAATTGAACCGACAACTAAAAAAGTAATGTTTGCTGATTTTTCAGAAAATCCTTATCCAGAAATGGAAGATCAGATGAGGCTGATTGACGAGTGTGGTCCTGAACTTTATTTTAAGAACTTAACTCAAGAGACATTTAGCCCTGAAATTAATAAAGAAGTCTGGGAATTAATGCAAGAAAAAGGCTCAGAGTTGGAAAATCAAGATCCAGAATTTCAGATATCTGGAGAGATTACTGAGGAAGATTTTGAGAATTTATCGATAGAAGCTTATGCCCCTGTATTTATTTTTTGTCAGGCTTATAGAGAAAAAGAGTACAGAGAATCAGAATATTGGACTCCCAATACTAAACTCATTTTAGGAGGGAATCACCATTATTTACAATGGTCAGAATCAGAAAAAATTGCGACTATTATTCGAGAATTGTCAGAATAAGATGGAAAGAAGGAGAGTACAGGAGACAAGATGAACTACTTTAATGTTGGGAAAATCGTCAATACGCAGGGGTTGCAGGGTGAGATGCGAGTCTTGTCTGTGACGGATTTTGCAGAAGAACGCTTTAAAAAAGGGGCTGAGCTGGCCTTGTTTGATGAAAAAGATCAGTTTGTCCAAACAGTGACTATCGCTAGCCACCGTAAAAAGAAGAACTTTGACATTATTAAATTCAAAGATATGTACCATATCAATGCTATCGAAAAGTACAAGGGATACAGTCTCAAGGTCGCTGAGGAGGATTTGAATGACCTAGACGATGGTGAATTCTACTATCACGAGATTATCGGTTTGGAAGTCTATGAGGGAGAGAACCTGATTGGAACCATCAAGGAAATCTTGCAACCAGGTGCCAACGATGTCTGGGTGGTCAAGCGAAAAGGCAAGCGTGATTTGCTTTTACCTTATATCCCACCAGTGGTTCTCAATGTTGATATTCCAAATAAACGGGTCGATGTGGAAATCTTAGAAGGGCTAGACGATGAAAATTGATATTTTAACCCTCTTTCCAGAGATGTTCTCTCCACTGGAGCATTCAATCGTTGGAAAGGCTCGAGAAAAAGGGCTCTTAGATATCCAGTATCATAATTTTCGAGAAAATGCTGAAAAGGCCCGCCATGTAGATGACGAACCCTACGGAGGTGGTCAGGGGATGTTGCTACGAGCACAACCTATTTTCGATGCCTTTGATGCTATTGAAAAGAAAAATCCTCGCGTCATTCTTCTCGATCCTGCAGGGAAACAGTTCGATCAGGCCTATGCTGAAGATTTAGCTCAAGAGGAAGAGCTAATCTTTATCTGTGGTCACTACGAAGGGTATGATGAGCGTATTAAGACCTTGGTAACAGATGAGATTTCCTTGGGGGACTATGTCCTGACTGGTGGTGAATTGGCGGCCATGACTATGATTGATGCTACGGTACGCCTGATTCCAGAAGTGATTGGCAAGGAATCTAGCCACCAAGATGATAGTTTTTCTTCAGGCCTTCTCGAATATCCTCAGTACACACGCCCCTATGATTATCGAGGGATGGTCGTGCCAGATGTATTGATGAGCGGGCACCATGAAAAGATTCGTCAGTGGCGATTGTATGAGAGTTTAAAGAAAACCTACGAGCGCAGACCGGATTTGTTAGAAAATTATCAACTGACAGCTGAAGAAGAAAAAATGCTGGCAGAAATCAAAGAAAACAAAGAATGAAGGAGAAAACTATGCAAGTAATCAAACGTGATGGAGAAATTGCTGAATTTAATCCAGATAAGATTTACCAAGCTATCTTAAAGGCAGCCCAGACTGTCTATGTATTGACAGATGATTTGCGTCAAAATCTTGCACAAGTCACTAAGAAAGTGGTTTTGGACTTGGAAGAAGCCAAGGTGGAACGTGCTACCATCAGCATGATTCAGTCTTTGGTTGAGCATCGTTTACTGGGTGCGGGTTACATTACCATCGCAGAACACTATATTTCCTATCGTCTACAACGTGACTTGGAAAGAAGTGGTTATGGAGATCATATTGCGGTTCATTTGCATTTTGAACAAGTTCGCTAAGAAAAAAGAGTGGGATGAAGCAACTACATCTCACTCTTTCTTAAATCTATTTTTTTGGGCTGTTTGGACGGTTGAAGGGACAAATCGCAGGCGTTGAATATCGCTTATACGGATAATACGGGTCACATTTTTGGCAAAATTTTTCACGATAATTTGCTGGCGTTGCTGATCGTATTTGATGATGTCACCTGTAAAGCTTGTCTCAGACAAGATAAGGTGAACAGCAGTTTGTTTCTGGATAGCCTCTTCAATAGTGACTGTAAGGGAGTTGGTTTCAGTCTGGTTAGCTTGGTCATGTCCATTTAAAAAGTCATGTATTTTATCTAGTATTTGCTGGAATTTATGTCTCATATTGGCCTCCCTTCTTTTATATCAATATTATATAAAATTTTCCTAAAATCTACAAGATTTTACGAATAATCAAATGAAAGCTGAAAAAGGAGAAGAAAATGGCAGAATTTACATTTGAAATCGAAGAGCACTTGTTGACTCTTTCTGAAAACGAAAAAGGTTGGACCAAGGAAATCAACCGTGTGAGCTTTAATGGTGCCCCTGCAAAGTTTGATATTCGTGCTTGGAGCCCAGATCATACTAAAATGGGTAAAGGAATTACTCTTTCCAATGAAGAATTTCAAACCATGGTGGATGCCTTTAAAGGCAACTAATACTCAATGAAAATCAAAGAGCAAACTAGGAAGCTAGCCGTAGGCAGTACTTGAGTACGGCAAGGCGAAGCTGACGTGGTTTGAATTTGATTTTCGAAGAGTATAAGTTTTCAAAATGAAAGAAAAGGATACTGAGTTATGACAACTCGCTATCCTTTTTTAGTTAGTAAAGTAAGACTGATTTTTAAGGCGTTGAAGTAGTGGACGGCTAATAATACTAATAGCAATAATTTTACCAAAATCTGGGATGATAAAGGGAAATACCCCCACAACAAGAGCTTTTTCAAATGGCATTCCAGCTAGGAAATGCAAGCCAATGATTCCACCGACAAAGACAAGGGCATCACCCAAGAGGTTTGCAAGAAAAATCTTGACAACTCCACTCTTGCTGTTAGTTATGGAAGAAGTAAGTCCAGAGTATACAAGATAAAACCAAAGATAACCTGCAGTAGGACCAACCAAAGCATGAAATCCAGCTCCACCTCCTGCAAAGACAGGAAGACCGATAGCACCTAGAAGAAGATATAGTCCAACAGAAAGTACAACCTCTCTCGGTCTAAAGACAGTAGCAATCAAGCCGATTGCAAAGTTCTGCAGAGTGAAGGGCACAGGTCCAATTGGAAGACTGATTTGTGCCAAAACAGCAATGAGAGCAGCCCCAATAGCAGGGATAGCATAAACGTGAGCTTTTTTCAAAATAGTTAACCTCTTTTCTGATGTATAGTAACTATTATACTCGTGGAGTAATTATTGTCAACCGATTTTTAAAAACAAGGTAACAAAAGCTGTAACGGCCGATTTGCTGACTGGGTAAGTTGGATAATCCCATTTTATCAAAAAAAATATACTATAAATACTTGACAAACTAAAAAATAAGTACTACAATTACAAATGTAAACGGATACATCTAGATATGTTCAATTTTAAAAGGAGGGGTAGTTATGAGATATTTTAACGACTCTAGATACCGTAACTGTGATTAAAAACCTAAATATAATCAATTCATATTAAAGTAATATGGAGGGATTAAAAAGGGACTATTATTTAATCTTCATCAAATATTTAAATTCAAGGAGAAGTAAAATGAAAAAAAGAATTAATAAGAAAGCATCTGTTTTTCTAGTTGCAAGTGTTTTAAGTTTTAGCTTTGCTACTGTAGCTAGTGTTGTTAGTGCAACTACAGCACACCCTGCTCCAAGTCCCATTATTGATATATGGGAATATGGTGTAAATGATAACTCTGGTTATTCGAATTACTATGTTAAATCTCCAGATAATATTGGTTCAAAATCTTCAGTAACGAATTTTTGGGGAACAGTTAAAGCTCAGGATAAACAAGATTATGGATGGGCATATTCAAGTGCTACAAAATCTTGGAGCGATGTTCGATTAAATGCATATTGGGATTATTATAGATTTTAAAAATAATTTATGAAAACAAGAGACCCAATTATAAAATAGGGTCTCTTGTAATATGGTAATTGCTTATGAAATTAAAATTATGTACCATTGGATTCTTCTTCTGTTTGATTGCTGCAATTGGTTGGGTCACTATTAGCGATACCGAAATGCCCATACCTTTACCAATTGATGGTGCTTTTTCTATTCAAGGAAAAAGCAATCTTTCTAATAATGAAGTATACGAAATGGTTCGTGACGTATCAAAAAGGGAAAAGGTTACCATTTACAAGCCAATCGTTCAGAGTTCGGGTCAGTTGAAGTATGTAAATTTTGATGATGTAAATAATGAACAATTAAAGTCCGCACCAATAATAGGGATGTATTACACCCTTGGGAAAATGGATATAGATAGTTTGAAACCACTTACGATGACGGGGTTGCAAACAGTATATATGGCTTATCCTTGGTATATAGGAGGAATCTTACAATTTACTGGAACTTTAAGAATACTGTTAATGAGTTCGATTTACTTAACTTTATTAGTTGTGTTATTTGTTGTTAGAACGAAGCAGATTAAAGAAGGAGTGATACGACGTTCTTTGGGCTTGCCTGTATATGATCTAAGAAGAGAGTATGGCATTTCTATTATTTTTGAACTGATTATGATGGCTTTATTGATGATTTCTTACAGTTCTTTTTTGGGAAATGGTTTCTTCACCTATAGTTCTAAGTTATTTTTCTCTCTGCTTTTAACGAATTTTATACTATTTCAAATCATTGATCTCATTACTTTTGTTTTATTTTGGTTGACGATTCAGGTTGAAAAGCCTATTGAAATTATTAAAAACAAGGCGAAAAATAAACTTATTTTTGTCGTATGGCTTGCCATTATTTCGATTATCATCATTGTCTCAGGAATTTTTTTACAAGAAACAAAGAGTAGTCAATCCAGTATTAACATCCAGCTACAGAATTTAGTACCATGGGACACAGTAAAAGACTGGAGAAGGATTGAGTTCCTTGGAATTGAAAGTAACTCTACTAAAAATGGAGAAGTTAATAATTCGGATGGTCAGTATCTACAGATAGCTGCTGCCTTAAAAAACTTAGATTATTTATATATAGACCGATCTAAGGCATATGTTCCAGATTTCATGAAAACATCTCATGTTTTAGAAGACTTTTCTAAACAATTAGAAAATGACGGAATAACGAATCCAGAAATAAATAAAGAGTTGATTTATATCAATCAAACAGGTGCTAACCTACAAAATAAAGTGAATGGAACAAACTATCATCTTTTAGATAATAAGATAGCAACCATCTATATTCCTGAGAAATGGAAAGAAAATCAGAAATCTATTGAAAATACAGTTGTAGCAGAACAATTTATTGGAACAAACTATACAAAAGAAGAAATTGCAGTACAAATAATTCCTGATGGGAAAAAAATTTTTTATTTTAATGAAGATGCTGATGATAATCATAAAATGAAAGAGTTTTTACCAATCGCAAGTGTAGCAGATAGTAAAGATAACATTGTTGTTGTGTTAGATACGGACAAAATGATTGAAAACAACAAGTTTTCTTTGGCTAGTAATATAACATATAAGTCTCTTTTTAGTCCTGAGGCGGTAAATAAAATAAATGAAATGGCTAGCCAGTTGAATTTTTCAATGAATCCAGTAGATGTTTACCAAATTGTGAAATTAAAGATCCAGTCCTTAGAGCACCAAATTCTACTTTCACAAATTTTGCAGAAGATAATTTACAGTATTGTCTTTATACTCATTTATCAATATGTCCAACTTTATATTGCCCTAAAACAGAATGAATATGTGAAAAAAATTATTTTGGGTCTGTCAAAAACATATATAGCAATTTCAAGTCTCAAGTATTTTATGATGACTATTACAATGGTTATTCTATTTACATTTCTTATGACAGGGCAAATAGAGTTGTTATATATTGGAGCGGCTTCTCTGCTAGTTTTGATGTTGTCAATCATAATGAGTTTTAGGAAATTATCTGAAAGCTACACTAAAATTTTAAAAGGAGATGAATCATGACAATTGACCTTTTGAACGTTTCAAAGAGTTTCGGCTCAAAGAAGATCTTTACAGACTTAAATTTAATATTTGAATCTGGAAAAAGCTATGCATTGATTGGAGGTTCTGGCTCCGGTAAAAGTACCCTTCTTAATATTATAGGAAGATTAGAAAAAATTGACAGTGGGAATGTTTTAGTTGATAAACAAGATATTTGGAAGATAAAAGAAAGAACTTTTTTTAAAAATACTGTTGGATATGTATTTCAGAATTATTCTTTAATAGATAACAAAACAGTATATGATAATCTGAGCCTTATCACTAAAGACAAAAAACAATAACTGACGTACTTGAAAAAGTAGGACTGTCAAGTGACTATTTACATCAAAAAATATACGAATTGTCTGGTGGGCAGGCTCAACGTGTAGCTATTGCCAGAATGTTAATGAAACCACGTAAAATTATTTTAGCAGATGAGCCCACAGGAGCTTTAGATGGTGAGATTGGAAAGGAAATCATTCGTTTGTTATTAAATGAAAAAGATGAAGACAAATATGTTATAATAGCGACGCATGATCCAGCTGTCTATAACGAAGTTGATGTGATAATTGACATGAAAGATATAGGGTATAATGTATGAAAAAGATAATTTATATTGCTTTGATCTTTGTAGCTGGGTTACTTGCCTTCTTCTTTTTTGGAAAACAAATGATTACAAAAGAAAATATCAATAAGCCAACGGTAGAGTTAACAGTCTATACGCTTTCTGCTAGTGATACAGAAAAATGGAATAAAGTGAGACAAGTAGAAACGGAAGAGGCTATATACTTCATAACTGTGAAAGAAGCAGCGTCTTCAGAAGAAGTATTTTCAAACATCATTGCAAATGGAGCTGCTACGGGGTTCGGAGTTCGTGAAGAAGAAGTGAAGAAATTCAATAATGATTTAGGAGACACTATAGAGGACTCTAAGCATAATAAACTAATTGAAATAGAGTTTTTTACTTTTTCTGATGCTGACGAGGGATTTGTAGTAGCAAACTTTGACTACGGTAAAGAAGAGTTGAATTCTCAGAAAAAAGATATAAAAGAGTTATATAAAAAAATATATGAATCTTTTAAAGAAAAGAATAAATGATTGTATTATAATCCTTGTATTTTGCTATGGTTTGTTAATTGATTTTTTCATATCTCATTTCAACATACTATAAAATAAGACATAAGAAAGCGAGTATCTCCAACTACGGAAATACTCGCTTTTTGATATTTAGAAGTGTTTTTTGCTCTGCTTCTTTTGTTTCGATTAACGCATGGTTACAAATTCTTCGGATGCAGTTGGGTGAATCGCCACAGTTGCATCAAAGTCTGCCTTGGTTGCTCCCATTTTGATAGCAACAGCAAATCCTTGAATCATTTCATCAACACCGTAACCAATTCCATGAAGTCCGACAACTTTTTCTTCTGAACCAGCTGTGATCAATTTGAAACGTGTTTCTTGACGGTTGCCAGTGCAAGCAGAGTACATAGAAGTAAAGCTTGATTTGTAAACCTTGATTTGGTCTTGGCCGTATTCTTTAATAGCTTGCTCTTCTGTCAATCCAACAGTTCCGATAGCAGGGTGTGAAAAGACAACAGTTGGAATAGTTGAGTAGTCCATTTTTGCAGTAGTTTTTCCGTTAAAGAGACGTTCAGATAGGGTACGTCCAGCCTTGATAGCTACTGGAGTCAGTTCTTTCTCGCCCGTTACATCACCTAGAGCGTAGATTCCCTCAACAACAGTATTTTGGTATTCATCCACTTGGATAAAGCCACGTTCGTTCAGAGTTACTCCAGCTTTTTCAAGTTGCAAGCCCTTAACGTTTGGACGGCGACCAGTAGCCCAGATAACTTGGCTAGCTGTATGACTAGTACCATCTTCGAAATGAATGGTAATGCCTTCAGCAGTTTTTTCTAACTTGACAGGGACTTTGTGAGTATGAAGTGGCAAGTTTGTTCTTTCCATTTCCTTGACCAAACCTTCAACGATATAAGAATCAAAACCTCGTAAAGGACGATCACGGCGAACAAAGAGATCTGTCTTGACACCAAAAGTGTGGAGTACGCCAGCCAATTCAACGGCAATATAACCTGCGCCTAGAATAGCAACTGACTCTGGCAATTCTTCCCAAGCAAATACATCATCAGAAGAACCACCTAGCTCAGCACCAGGAATATTTGGAATACTTGGATGGGCACCAGTAGCAATCACGATATGTTTGGCGCGAATCAGTTCACCATTTACGCTGACAGTATGAGAATCTACAAATTCCGCATGACCTTCAATCAAGTCTACACCGTTGCGTTTAAAACTGCCATCATAAGAAGAACGAGCGCGATCAATGTAGGCTTCACGATTACGACGTAGGGTTGCAAAGTCAAAGTTAAGATCAGTAGTCTTAAAGCCGTAGTCTTGTCCAAATTGATGGAAAGTCTCAGCGATTTGCGCCCCGTACCACATGATTTTTTTAGGAACACAACCGACGTTGACGCAAGTTCCACCTAGTTTCTTTTCCTCAATAACGGCCGCTTTGGCTCCGTGTTCACCAGCACGGTTCATGGTAGCAATTCCTCCACTACCTCCACCGATAGCAATGATATCGTATTCTCTCATTGTAAACTCCTTTGTACTCTTCTAAATAGTAGAGTGTCATTTTTTGATAGTCATATTCTATCTTTTTTTGATGTGATTGCAAAAATCTGCTACGTTCAAAAAAATTAAAGAAAAGGCTTGCAAAAAAGAAAAATAAAGTGTATTATATAACTAGTACAATGATTGTAAAATGAATTCCGAACAATAATTGAATCCTGAAATGTCATTATTTCGTTCTAAACGGTTATTGTTTATATTTGGTAATTTTTGTATAATATTGTTAAGGACTTTAAATCAAAAAGGAGTTTCATTATGAAAAAGAATAGTAAAGCTAAAAAGTGGCAATTGTATGCAGCAATCGGTGCTGCAAGTGTAGTTGTATTGGGTGCTGGAGGGATTTTACTCTTTAGACAACCATCTCAAACCGCTGTAAAAGATGAACCTACTCATCTTGTTGTTGCCAAGGAAGGAAGCGTGGCATCCTCTGTTTTATTGTCAGGGACAGTAACGGCAAAAAATGAACAATATGTTTATTTTGATGCTAGTAAGGGAGATTTAGATGAAATCCTTGTTTCTGTGGGTGATAAGGTCAGCGAAGGACAGGCTTTAGTCAAGTACAGTAGTTCAGAAGCCCAGGCGGCCTATGATTCAGCGAGCCGAGCAGTCGCTAAGGCAGACCGTCATATCAACGAACTCAATCAAGCACGAAATGAAGCCGCTTCAGCTCCCCAGTTACCAGCGCCAGCAGGAGGAGAAGGTGCAGCAGCCCAAACTCCAGCTCCAGTCTCAGGAAATTCAGTGTCATCTATTGATGCACAACTAGGTGATGCTCGTGATGCTCGTGCAGATGCAGCAGCACAATTAAGTAAGGCTCAAAGTCAGTTGGATGCAATGACGGTTCTCAGCACTCTAGAAGGAACTGTGGTCGAAGTCAACCGTAATGTTTCTAAATCTCCAACTGGAGCTAGCCAGGTGGTAGTTCATGTCGTTAGCAATGAAAACTTGCAAGTTAAGGGTGAACTATCTGAATACAACCTTGCCAACTTATCTGTAGGTCAAGAAGTAACCTTTACTTCTAAAGTTTATCAAGATAAAAGCTGGACTGGTAAGCTTAGCTATATTTCTGACTACCCTAAAAACAATGGCGAAGCAGCAAGTGCAGCTGCAGCAGCAGGCGGTAACTCTGGTTCTAAATATCCATATACCATCGATGTTACAAGTGAAATCGGTGATTTGAAACAAGGATTTTCAGTAAGTGTTGAGGTTAAGAATAAGAGTAAAGCTATTCTAGTTCCTTTAACAAGTGTTGTGACTGAAAATGATAAGAACTATGTCTGGGTACTTGACGAGCAGAAAAAGGCCAAGAAAGTGGAAGTTGGTTTGGGAAATGCTGATGCAGACAACCAAGAAATCACTTCAGGTTTGACAAATGGAGTCAAGGTCATCAGTAACCCAACGTCTTCTCTAGAGGAAGGAAAAGAGGTGAAGGCTGATGAAGCAACTAATTAGTCTAAAAAATATCTGCAGAAGCTACCGGAATGGTGACCAAGAGCTGCAGGTTCTCAAAAATATCAACCTAGAAGTGAATGAGGGTGAGTTTGTTGCCATAATGGGACCATCGGGTTCTGGTAAGTCTACTCTAATGAATACCATTGGCATGTTGGATACGCCAACCAGTGGAGAGTATTATCTTGAAGGCCAAGAAGTGGCTGGACTTGGTGAAAAACAACTAGCCAAGGTTCGTAACCAACAAATCGGATTTGTCTTTCAGCAGTTCTTTCTTCTATCTAAACTCAATGCTCTGCAAAATGTAGAATTGCCCTTGATTTACGCAGGAGTTTCGTCTTCAAAACGTCGTAAGTTGGCTGAGGAGTATTTAGACAAGGTTGAATTGACAGAACGTAGTCACCATTTGCCTTCGGAATTATCTGGAGGTCAAAAGCAACGTGTAGCTATCGCGCGTGCCTTGGTAAATAATCCTTCTATCATATTAGCGGACGAACCGACAGGAGCCTTGGATACTAAAACAGGTAACCAAATCATGCAACTATTAGTTGACTTGAATAAAGAAGGAAAAACCATTATCATGGTAACGCATGAGCCTGAAATCGCTGCTTATGCCAAACGCCAGATCGTCATTCGAGATGGAGTTATTTCGTCTGACAGTGCGCAGTTAGAAAAGGAGGAAAACTAAGATGCAGAATCTGAAATTTGCCTTTTCATCTATCATGGCACATAAGATGCGCTCTTTTCTCACAATGATTGGAATCATCATCGGTGTTTCATCAGTTGTTGTAATTATGGCTCTAGGTGATTCCATGTCTCGTCAAGTTAATAAAAACATGACCAAGTCACAGAAGAATATCCATGTCTTTTTCTCGCCTATCAAAAGTAAAGATGGTTCTTTTACACAAAAGCAATCAGCTTTGACAGTGTCTGGTAAAGAAGAGGATGTTCCTGTTGAACCACCAAAACCGCAAGAAGCTTGGGTCAAGGAGGCAGCAAAACTTAAGGGTGTGGACAGTTACTATGTAACCAACTCAACAAATACCACCCTATCCTATAAAGATAAAAAAGTGGAGCGCGCTAGCTTGACGGGTGGGAATATTACCTACATGAAGGCGGTTGAAAATGAAATTGTTGCAGGCCGAAGTCTCATAGCTCAGGATTATAAAGATGTGGCCAGTGTCATTTTACTAGACCAAGAACTTGCTAATAGTCTGTTTGGATCTGCTCAAGAAGCTGTTAACCAGGTTATAGATGTTGGTGGCTTTAGCTATCGTGTCATTGGTGTTTATACCAGCGATGAGGCCAAGACTGCCAAGACTTTTGGTATTGGTGGACTTCCGATTACGACTAATATCTCTCTTGCAAATAATTTCAATATGGATGAGATTTCTGATATTGTCTTCCGTGTTAATGATACCAGTTTGACACCAACTGTGGGACCAGAATTAGCTAGAAAATTGACCGAAATTGCTGGTATTCAGCAAGGGGAGTATCAGGTGGCAGATGCGACTGCAGCCTTCCAAGAAGTACAACAACTTTTTGGATTTATGACGACGGTTATTAGTGCCATCGCAGGAATTTCTCTCTTTGTTGGAGGGACTGGTGTTATGAACATCATGCTGGTTTCGGTGACAGAGCGTACTCGTGAGATTGGTCTCCGTAAGGCTTTGGGTGCGACACGTGCTAATATTTTAATCCAATTTTTGATTGAATCTATGATTTTGACCTTGTTAGGCGGAGTCATTGGTTTAACCATTGCGACAGGCTTAACCGCTATAGCGGGCATACTCTTGCAAGGATTGATTGCGGGTATAGAAGTAGGAGTGTCAATCCCGGTTGCCCTATTTAGTCTTGCAGTTTCGGCTAGCGTTGGTATGATTTTTGGAGTCTTGCCAGCCAACAAGGCATCTAAACTTGATCCAATTGAAGCCCTTCGATATGAGTAAGATCAACAAGATGGACACTTGTCTATCTTGTTTTTGTATGGATTTCTCTATCGAAAATCCTTAAAAATGTGATATAATGAAGTGTTAGAAAAACAGGTTTCATTTGCCTGGAAAGGAAAAATTATGTCTGAAAAGAATTTTTATATTACAACACCGATTTACTATCCATCTGGTAAACTTCATATCGGTTCTGCCTACACAACCATCGCTTGTGATGTCCTAGCGCGTTACAAACGCTTGATGGGCTACGATGTCTTTTATCTGACAGGTCTTGATGAGCATGGTCAAAAAATCCAGCAAAAAGCAGAAGAAGCTGGAATCACACCTCAAGCCTATGTTGATGGGATGGCAGTTGGAGTCAAAGAACTCTGGCAATTACTAGATATCTCATACGATAAATTCATCCGTACAACGGATGACTACCATGAAAAAGTAGTGGCTCAAGTCTTTGAGCGTTTGCTTGCTCAAGATGATATTTACTTGGGTGAATATTCTGGTTGGTATTCAGTCTCAGATGAGGAATTCTTTACAGAAAGCCAGCTGGCAGAAGTTTTCCGTGACGAAGCTGGAAATGTGACTGGAGGTATCGCTCCATCAGGTCACGAGGTTGAATGGGTCTCTGAAGAATCATACTTCCTTCGCCTCAGCAAATACCAAGACCGTTTGGTCGAATTTTTCAAAGCCCATCCTGAGTTCATCACTCCTGATGGTCGTCTCAATGAAATGTTGCGCAATTTCATCGAACCAGGTTTGGAAGACTTGGCGGTTTCTCGTACAACCTTTACATGGGGTGTGCCAGTACCATCAAATCCAAAACACGTTGTCTACGTGTGGATTGATGCCCTTCTGAACTATGCGACAGCGCTTGGCTACGGTCAAGATGAACATGGTAACTTTGACAAATTCTGGAATGGAACAGTCTTCCACATGGTAGGAAAAGACATCCTTCGATTCCACTCAATCTACTGGCCAATCCTTCTTATGATGTTGGATATTAAATTGCCAGATCGTTTGATTGCCCATGGTTGGTTTGTCATGAAAGACGGAAAAATGTCTAAGTCTAAAGGAAATGTCGTTTACCCTGAAATGTTGGTAGAGCGCTACGGACTGGATCCACTTCGCTACTACCTCATGCGTAGCCTTCCAGTTGGTTCAGATGGAACCTTCACTCCTGAAGACTATGTCGGCCGTATCAACTATGAATTGGCAAATGACCTTGGGAACCTCCTTAACCGTACGGTCTCTATGATTAACAAGTACTTTGATGGACAAATCCCTGCCTATGTAGAGGGTGTGACAGAATTTGATAATGCTCTTGCTCAAGTAGCTGCTGAATCAATCGCTGATTACCATACACACATGGAAGCAGTTGACTACCCACGTGCACTTGAAGCAGTATGGACTCTTATTTCACGTACAAACAAATACATTGACGAGACAGCTCCATGGGTATTGGCTAAGGATGAAGCTCATCGTGACCAATTGGCAAGTGTTATGAGCCACTTGGCAGCCAGTCTTCGTGTCGTAGCTCACTTGATTGAACCATTTATGATGGAAACTAGTCGCGCTGTATTGGCACAACTTGGATTGGAAGAAGTAGCGAGCCTTGAGAACTTGAGTTTGGCTAATTTCCCTGAGGGTGTAACAGTAGTTGCCAAAGGAACACCAATCTTCCCACGTCTGGACATGGAAGAAGAGATTGCCTATATCAAGGAACAAATGGAAGGCAACAAGCCAGCTGTCGAAAAAGAATGGAATCCAGATGAAGTTGAACTCAAACTAAACAAGGATGAAATCAAGTTTGAAGACTTCGATAAGGTTGAAATTCGTGTTGCTGAAGTAAAAGAAGTTTCTAAAGTAGAAGGTTCTGATAAGTTGCTTCAATTCCGCTTGGATGCTGGAGATGGTGAAAATCGTCAAATCCTTTCAGGTATTGCAAAATACTATCCAAACGAACAAGAATTGGTCGGCAAGAAAGTCCAAATCGTTGCCAACCTCAAACCACGTAAGATGATGAAAAAATATGTCAGCCAAGGTATGATCCTATCAGCTGAACATGATGGCAAATTAACCCTTCTAACAGTTGATCCAGCTGTACCAAACGGAAGTGTGATTGGATAAGATTTAAAAGGACCAGTTTGAACTGGTTCTTTTCTTTTTTAGGTAGCAGTTGATAAAAGTGTCATTCTGCTTTATAATGAAGAGAAACGGAGGAAATTGCCATGAAATACATTCCATTTGGTCAAGATGACAAAGAATTGTCCGAAATCGTTCTAGGCATGATGCGAATCAGTGACAAGTCGGTTAAAGAAGTTGAAGAGCTTGTAGAAACAGCACTTTCTGTTGGAATCAATGCTTTTGACTTGGCTGATATATATGGTCGTGGTCGTTGTGAAGAACTGTTAGGTCTTGTTCTAAAAAATCGTCCAGATTTAAGAGAAAAGATGTGGATTCAGTCAAAATGTGGCATTCGCATTGAAGAATTTACCTATTTTGATTTTTCAAAAGAGTATATATTACAATCAGTTGATGGGATTTTAGAAAGATTGCAGGTAGATTATTTAGATAGTTTGCTTCTTCATCGACCAGATGCTTTGATGGAAGCTGAGCAAGTAGCAGAAGCCTTTGAAATTCTACAAAAATCAGGTAAAGTTCGAGACTTTGGTGTGTCCAACCAAAATCCCATGATGATGGAATTGCTGAAGAAAGAGGTCAAACAACCTTTATCTATCAATCAATTACAACTAAGCGCAGCTTTCACGCCAGGATTTGAATCAGGTTTCCATGTCAATATGGAAGGTGACAAGGCAGCTTTGCGTGATGGTAGTGTCTTTGAATACTGCAAATTAAACGATATGGTTATTCAGGCCTGGTCAGTCTTGCAGTTCGGATATTTCAAAGGGAATTTTGTCGGCAATGAGAAGTTCCAAGCTTTGAATCAAGTACTTGATCGTTTAGCTTTTAAATATGGGGTAACACCTTCAACTATTGCCATTTCTTGGATATTGCGTTATCCAGCCAAAATGCAGGCAGTCGTAGGTACAACAAATCCTAAGCACTTGAGAGAAGTTAGCCAAGCGACAAACTTTAGCTTAACAAGAAAAGAATGGTATGAAATTTATCTTGCTGCAGGGAATAATTTACCTTAGGCAAAAATGCATTTAAAGAAATTATAGTCAAAAAAACGTTGCAAAACGGTTTTTTTGCTATGTGACCATTTGTCTGTCTTGATTCGTTAGGTACGGTTCATTAACGGATGATTATGATTTAATACTCAATGAAAATCGAAAAGCAAACTAGGAAGCTAGCCGCAAGTTGCTCAAAACACTGTTTTGAGGCTGTAGATAAGACTGACGAAGTCAGTC
>NZ_AFUF01000048.1 GCF_000222785.1 Streptococcus mitis SK569
GCATCGTTAGTTGCATATAGCGCGGATCATATAATACAATCAACATTGGTAATCCTGCCATAAGAACAGTATAGGTCGAACCAATTACTGCAAAACGTAAGATCAGCCAATTGATATAACGACTTGTTTCTTCTCCTGGATATATATTATAGATATACTCCCCAGATTTTTTCATCTTCTCAGCGATTTCTTCTCCATTCATATTAACAAAAGAGAAAGCAAGTCCCAATATAAATAAAACAACAATATAAGTGAAGACCCAAATTGGCTGACCAATTGCAAAGCGGCTAATCCACTCTCCAATCCACGATTCTTTCGGTAAAACCATCTGAAGAAGCAACAAGCTATATTGTGGGATGGATACCAAGGACATGGCATACATAAAGGGCATTCCTCCAGCTGGGTTTAGCAAAATATCCAAATAAGAATAACGCTTAAAACGATTGTGGATCATAATCTTATTTACCAAAATTCTATAACGTGCTCGCTGAACTCTGACTACAATTGCTAAAAATACGATGGAAAGTATTAGAAGAGCCATAATCAATACAGGACTAACCTGTAATTCTTTTATACTATTTAGGATGTTTTGTGGCATACTAATAACCATGCTGGACATTAAGATAACTATAGAACCCCCTACCCCAAACAAAGAATTCAGATCCGATAACCAAACCAAGAAAAAGGTACCCGCGATCAAGAGTAGAACATTCATTGTCAATACCAGTCCATAATTAACCCCTGACTGAATAGGGAGATTAAGAGTAATGGCTAATGCTTGGATTAAAGCAATAACAAACGTTAGAATCATTTTCCCACGATCTTGAATTTCAATTGGTAAATTTTGAAAACCTAGTTTCTTAGACATACTAAACATCTGCCATAAAATCATCGCCGACATCCATGGAGATAGTCCAACTGAAAATAAGGAAAGACTCCGAAGGTTGCCACCTGTCATAGCAGTAGAAAATGCTAAGAAAGCAGCAGTTCCACCCAAAAAACTCGTGTCATTAACGTTTACAAAGGGAAGGGTCAATCTACTTCCTAGAACATAAATGAACAAGAAGAAATCGTCCACAGGACCCGTTTCACGACAACTGATGTCAATTTTATCTTCAATTTTTTCTCCTACTTATTCGATTGATGGGATATTTTGATAAACATAGCTGAATCTATAAATTAATCCTTTGCCAATAATGGCATTCCCTCATCCTAATGGATGAGGGCGATCCATAACTATCATGTTCTAGATATACCCAAAACCTGCATCACTGCATCAATCAATTAATTTTTTTGTAAAGTAGCCTTGTTTCAAGGCATAACTAACTTTGTATACATTTTCAACCATCTGTTGATAAGTTTCTGCTGTAGTTTCTTCTACAAGACGACTGGCTTCTTCCAAACTATCTACTACATAACCTAAGCCTTTTTCCTTTATGAAACTGGCATTTGAGAGATAGGATGGTACTACTACTGGAATTCCTGCTGCAAGATAAGTGCTGACTTTATGAGAGATATTCAATCGATAATAGTCTGCCTCATCAGCTGGATTTTCACTTGTTCCCCATACTAAGCCAAAGCCCCCCTCTGACAAAGCAAAAAGCAACTCTGGATCTGTTTTCCAGCCTTTAAAAGAAACACTTGGATTATGATTTTCCTGATTAGACTCGGAAAAAATATCGAGAGGTGTTGTATGAGTCCAGTTGGATATGTGTTCAAAGCGCTCCACACTACCTGCAAAAGATAGTTTTTTCTGAAAAACTGGTTGTCTCAAAGGATATTCATGAACATGATCCCACATACCTTGAATAATAATTTTTTGAACCGTTAATCCTTCCTGAATCAGACGTTCCTTCATTTTTTCTGATGGAACAATTACTAGATCCGATTGGTTGTACATCTCAATGTACTCAGGCATCAAATAATAATTTGATGGAAACATAAGCGGTGGTACGTCATGGATAAAGGTAATGATTTTCGTGTTTAAAATCTTACATTTCCTGATAAAGGCCTGGTCATACTCCCTACCATTCCATGTAGGAGATTGATAAACAACGATATCCCCATAACCCAGCTTAGCTAAAACACCATCTAAACGACTATTCAACTCACCTTGACTATCACTATAGATGTTGTAAAAGTAAAAGCCAAGCTCGTGAAAGTCTAATTTTCTTGCAATTTTAACGGTTTCATTCTGGGCGATTAAGGCTGTACTTTGACCAGACATACCGTAAATATTTGTAATATTTATCTTCATTTTAAATCTCTAATTTAGTATTTTTAAAAACAAATCACTCATAGACAATCTTTAGTTTGAAGTTCCTTCAAAAAGTCAATCATATCCTGAGGTTTCTCATGTGGAAAAATGTGATCTACATGATAAGGATTAACCACATTGTCAAATGTTAAAATTGTCTTCTGAGCTCCTTGTACCCAGTCTAACACATCTGGAAATTTCCCCTCATGATTGATATCCAAATAAACATCACATTCCTCAATCAATTTCCGACACATCCATTTCATGACATTTGGATGCAATTTCACATTCTCGTAACTGGCTAGACTTTTGAGAGTATCTCCCATAGCTGTAAAAGTCACAATATGAATATTATAATCAGACAAATGATTAATTATGTAATCAATTTGTTCTAATTGCTGACTACCTGTAATGATCAATGCTTGATATTTAGATTTTTTTACAACAAGTTCTTCTTGATTATTAATTTGAGCCCACTCTAGCTGATTATATTTCCACCAAACTTCACGTAGACGACCTACAGAATAAGTATTCCAAGGTTTATCAGCAGACAAATAATGAATAATCGCTGGTAATGGAGTCAGTGGCAATTCAAAAATAAAATATTGTCCTCTATTATCAGCCACCTGATCATATCCAATCTGAAAATTATAGGTATCATCTAATAATACATAATTTTCTCCCATCACTATATTGAGAACTGTTTGATCAGCTTCAGGTAAGTGTCCATGTTCTCTTTCAGTAATTTCAATCAGTTCCTGCTGGATTGTATTTTCCTTCCAATAAGCATTATTGATCAATAATACTCCAGCATTAAATCTATCTTCTAAACCATATATGACTTTTGCAGCAGCTAGAGGTCTATTGGTTAAATCAATAGAAAATAAATCTGTCAAATCACGTGTAACTACTAAGTCACAATCTAAATATAAAACAATATCTTCTGAAACAAAACTCGGAATAAAATAACGAGCAAAGGTCATAAAGTTTATGTGCTGCCCAACAGGTGGTAGACTCCAATTTCGCATATTACCTTCAAACAACTTGATATCAACTATCTCACTATTTCGATATGCCATTTTTTCCCTGATGAAGACAAACCATTCTTGGGGAATATCCTGATTAAAAATATAAATCTTGACATCACTATTGTGATAGCAAATAGATTTTAAGGTAGTTTCGATTTGACGAATATAACCGTAATCTCCAGCTAACACAAATACTTTTTTATTCATTCACTACTCCTTGACTATAGCTTCACGATGATAGATGCATCATAAGCCGCATCGGCAACTAGCTGAATTTCTTGATCAAAATCATGCTCTGCGGTATGCTTGTGTGAGAATTTCACTTTTGAAGTTGCTCCCATCTTAAACCACTCATATTCGGAATCAATATGACCTAAATCAATCGCTTGTATGCCTTTTTGGCTTAAGTGATACGCTAAAACCTTGGCTGTAGGTCCAAGCATCAAGAATACTAATTTACCAGCCGCATGCTTTTCAATCGCTTCTTGAATAGCCTGAACTTTACTGTAGGCATTTCTAGAAGGGCAGATGATCCGCTCAACTGACTGAGCATTGTCAAAAAGATCGTTGCCAACTCCTGAACGTGAGTTTTCACCTTCGACGATCAAAATATCTCGTTTATCCCAAAGTTTCTTTAATTTTTCAAAGTGGGCTACCGAAGCAGACTTATCTTTGAGGTCCATATAAGGTCGAGATATAAAAGTAGAACCATAGAAACTTGCTGTACAAAATCTATGATAGGCTTCTTTATAATGCTCTAAATGCTTTTGCCAAAAGTTAACAGCTTCGGGATTATAGCGTTCCAAGCCTTCAAAAACATCTGAGAGACAAACCAGCAATTCTGGAGAGCTTTCTCGTTGAATCATACTTCTAAGCTGTTCTGCCAATGTCTCATCATAGTCTTGATAAGGAATCCCATGTCCCATCATAATATCCATTTCTCCATCTCCATAACGAATAACGGAAGAATGGTGTTCTAGTATATAGTCAAGACTCTGCTGGATATCTAATACCTTTGGGTAGGCTTGCAGCTTTTTTACAGGTAGTTCTCCATTTTGACAATAGTTTTCAATAGCTAGAACCATCTCCTCAGGATGTGCTTGGTCATAAAGAAACTGACCTTGTTCACCATGGGCTACACTTTCAAAAGCAAATACTGGTTTTCCAGCTTGTCGGAAACGCCCAATGATCCCATCAACTTCGGATTCAGCATTGATATCCAGTAAAAAGTCACAGCCTTCAACCAAGCTATCAATCAAAGCTGGTTGCCCAGCAATATCTGACAAGACAGAGACATTTGGGTAGGCTAGTAGAGCTGTAATACTATCAGCCACCATAACGGGAGCTGCCACATAAAATTTGACATCTGGTAGATGTTCAATCAAGTAGCCCATATTTCTCAAGTCGCTTGAGAAGGTATAGACTAGAGCCGAATGTTGAACCCCTGTGTATTGACTCACCTGATCTTTTGTCAGACAAGGCGTTACCTGACTCATATCCGACCACTCTTGAGCGTTATAATACCACCAAACATCTCGATAGATGGAGCGTTCATACAAGCCCCATGGTTTTCTCTCTGTCAAATAATGAATAATCGGTGGATAAGTCCCAGGTTCTGGTCGATAATCTGAGAAATGTGTGTGCAAGGTAATGCAGTTATATTTAAAGTCCAAAGCCAACCAACGATCTTTAAATAAGAGATTCAAAATACTTTGATCATCTTGAGCAACCTTATCATGCAACTCATTAGTCATTTCAATCAGTTGTTTGCGAACTTCTTCTTGCTTCCAAAGGCGATTATTGATGAGCAAGACACCTGCGTTGAATCCATGCTCATTAAAATATACTTGAGCCCCCAGATCCTTGACTGCTGCCAAAGGATAGTCTCCTAATTCGACATCAAATAGAGGACTTAAGTCTCTTGTGACAACCAAATCACAGTCCAGATATAAGACCTTATCTTCCTCAACAAAATCAGAAATAAAGTAACGTAAAAATGTTGCATAGTGAATATTGGTCTTATATTGGCTGATATGAGAACTATTGACACGGGCATTGACGATTTCACAGTCTAGCTTCTTCAACTTACGATTGAGATTATAGAACCATTCTGTCGGAAAATCGCTGTTAATCAGATAAAAACGAAGTCCTCGATTATGACAGCAGATGGATTTGATTGTCGTTAATACCTTATCTGCATATTGGTAGTTGGCTCCGAGTACAATTGCCTTCATGTCCATTTTATCTTTCTTTAACTCTTTAATTGCTTCTATCATTGGCTGGGGTGACTGAGAGGAAACAACTATTTGTTCCAATTGATTTTTGTTGGTCATATCAAAAGTCAATACTGGTCTACCTGCACTGGTATAGCGATTGACGATAAAGTCCATCGAACTTCCCTTATGGATATCCAGATAGGCGTCTGACTTCTCAATCATTTCATCAATCACTGCCCCAACCATGCTGGGATACAAGTAAACATTAGGATATTTGTCCAAAGCCATTAGAATTGGACCCATATCTGTATAGGCTCCGATATGGAAACCAACATCAGGCAGAGCTTGGGCTAGTTCTTCAATATACAGAAAATCCTGCGAATCTGTAAATGTAAATAGATTGACATTGTGAAGGTCATAAACTCTCTTGATGGCAAAACGTCCAGCATAATGGTCAGCAATCTGTTCATAACTAACATCACGAAATGCCCACCATAAATCCCGATAACGATAACCCATCAGAGTGGACCATGGTTTTCGATAGGTCGTATAATGGATGACCAAAGGTTCTTTATCCAATTCAAAATGTGAATCCCAATGGCTATAGAATGCAATGACATCATGACCAACTTGAAGGTTAAAATGCTTATCCAACTCTAGCCAATGATTTTCAAACATCAAATTTAATATAGTCTGATCACCATTAAATCTATCATTGGTTGAAAAATCAGGTGAAGATACGTAATCAATTGTCTTATTTATTAATTTAGTAGTGATATCATATTGTCTCCATTTAGAATTATCAATCAATAACATTCCTGCGTTGAAACCAACACCATCTACATCTCGAACAGCAGCAAGATACTTATCACCCAAATCAATATTAAAGAGTAAATCAAGACTACCATTAATAATCAAATCACTATCCAGATAGAGTACTCTCTCCTCTTCAATATAATGAGGAATGAAATAGCGAGCATACGTAATCGCTGAAATATGTTCCTGGGTTTTCCACTCAGAATCAATCTCTTCATCTATACGAATGTCTTCTACAACACTTCCCAATTTCTCCACTTGTACCTTGAGATCATCGAACCAGTCACTAGGAATATTTTGATGGAGAATATAAATTTTAACATTTTGATTGTAATATAGAATAGATTTTATTGTTGTAAGTATCGGGATAAGGTAATTCTTATCTCCCGCAAGAACAACTGCCCTTCTTTCTTCCAAAATATCAAACCCCATTATCTAATCTCCATTTTCATCATTCGCTAGTTGATGACGAATGCTATTAATCATACTCTCTTTATCCTCTAAACTAAAAACTCGAACGTTTTCATTTCTTCTATGGACAACTGTTTCAAAAGAAAATACCGGTTTTCCTATCTCTAAAGCACGACCTACAATATTATCAACCTCTCCCCAATGATTGATATCCAAGTAAATATTTGCTCTATTTAATAAATCTTCGAGAATATCATCATGATGCACATTAGTATAAATATTCACGTTCTCGTAATGATTAAAGCTTTCTAGATAGTCTGAGACATTTGTTTTAGCAGCTATATGAAATGCAACTTCAGGAAGTTCTTGTACAAGATAGTCTAAATGTTCTAAAGTATCTGATGCTGTTAAAGTAAAGGCGTGAAACTGATGCTGTTGTCTAGGAGTGATTTTTAAATCCTCTTGAGCAGTGACAACAGAATTAGCTGGGATATCTTTATAAATTAAAGCATTTGCCCCAATGATAACATTATCTCCAATGGTAACACCTTTTAAAATAACAACGTTAGTTCCAATCCAACAATTTTTCCCTATAGTTATCTTATCAGCTTTAAACTGAATTTTTTCAATATGGTAATTAGAGTATTTATGGTTGTGGTCAAAAATTCTCACACCATCACCAAACATAGTATCCTTACCAATTTCAATCTCTTTGCCACAACGAATCGTACAATGATCGTTAAAGAAAACTCTATTTCCTAGTGTCAGCTTAGCATTATTAGACACTTCTAGACTTACAAATGAGCGAAATGTAACATCTGTTCCTAGTTCAATGCTACTAGTAGGAGAAATCTCTAAATGATGAAAATCTCCTAATAACTTTACAGAATCTTTAAAATCCATGTTTATCTTCCACTTCTCTTATTTTATTAATCATTTCTTGAACTTGTTCTACTTTATAGATTATCTGTCCAACTTCAGAATATTTTGTATTTTCAAAGGCAAGAATAGGCTTCCCTAATTTTGCAAACTGCTCCATTATTTCTTCATTTTTTTCTCCATGATTAATATCTAAAAGAACTTGACTTATCTCAATCAATTCTTGCTCAAGCTCTGATAAATCATTAAAATCAGACAAAATAGTCACATTGGGATTGACAATCCTTTTTGTCAATTGATCACTAACTTTGACGCTAGCTACAATTATAAATTGAATTTCCGGTAAAGCTTGAACTAGAGACTCTAATTGCTCAATACGATCCGAAAAAGTATAAATTAAACAAGTAACAGGTAGTTTTTGAGGATAGATATGAGCCTTTTTAAGCGTATGTAAATGATAGTTTTGTCCTAATTCTGTCCATTCAAGATTATGATAATACCACCAAACATTGCGATAAGCTTGAATCCCTAGATCATTCCACGGTTTTCTATGCGAAAGATAATGAATAATACCTGGATAGTCTTGAGACTTTGGTAGTTTATAATCTGTAAATTGCTTATGAATCACAATATAATTATTATCAAAATCCAACTCTAGCCACTTATTTTCAAAAAGTTTATTCAAAACAAGTTGGTCCACCTGATCCGCCTTGTCATGCTGTTCATCAGTTAAATTAATTAATCGTTGAGTCATACTTTCTTGTTTCCAAACAAGATTGTTGATTAGTAATACACCTACATTAAATATTTCTTGATCATAGTACACTTTTCTGCCATAATCACGCACCGCAGCTAATGGATAACCTTGTAAGTCAGTCGCAAATAAATCATCTAGATTTTTCGTAACAACCAAGTCACAGTCCAAATAAAGTGCCTTATCTTCTTTTACAAAATCAGGTATAAAATAATACAGAGAGGCTACATAACTAATATCTGTTTTAAAACGTGATATTTGATCAGATGTTACTCGACAATTGATAATTTCCGAATCAAAGTCCCTTAATCGACCATTCAATTGTATGAACCACTCTTTTGGAAAATCCCTATTGATAATATAAAAACGAACTGAACGATTATGGTAGCAAATAGATTTTATGGTTGTAACAACCTGATCGAGATTCGAAAAATCAGCTGCCAGTACGACGGCTTTTTTGTCTTCTTTACTCTGAGGAAGAAGTCTATCCAATAACATCTTTTTCTCTTTTATGTAGTTTAATTCGTGAGAATTAGCTAAACCTCTATTGTAAGCTTCAGAACTGATATAATCCAAACTCATTTTGTATGCTCGCCTATGCTCCGAAAGTGGATATCCTAACGTTGCTAATAAAGATAATCTCTCTTCAATTATATAAATGGCATCTCTAATCCATTCATCTGTCCAAGTATTAGACAAACTTCCCTCACGCACTCTATATATATAGGCTGATTTATTAACATAAACAACTTTTTCAGAATCTAATAAGGCCTTCAAATTAAATAATGCATCTTCTCCAATTCTATTAATTGGAAAACGCAAATTCGCTATTATTTCTTTTTTATAAATTTTCCCCCAGGGTACAATCAAAGCAGACTTTAACAATTCTTTAGAGTCGTATAAACAAGGTATTATAGACTTATTATCATATACTTTTTCATAATAGTCAGTGGAGATGTGGAAATAAAAAACTGAATTAGACTCATTAAAACTAGTATAATTTCCAACTACAATATCTGCTTGATATTCTATCACTTTCTCATATAAAAACTTAATATAGTTTGGTTCTACCCAATCATCGGAATCAACAAAGGTAACATACGTTCCTGTCATTCGATCCAGACCAGCATTTCGCGTATCAGATACACCACCGTTTTCTTTTTCTATATAGATGATACGATCATCCTGTTTTTCATATTCCTGACAGATTTGTCCCGAGTTGTCTGTAGAACCATCATTTATAATGATAATTTCCAAGTTTTGATATGTTTGTTCCAAAATACTATCTAAACATTTCTGTAAGTATTTTTCAGCATTATAAACTGGAACAATGACACTAATTAATTCCTTCTCCATACCAGCCCACTCCTACTTTTTTTCGAATTGCTTTTTCCATTTCTTTGGTAAAGATAATGAAAAATGCAACTCCTTTCACCTGATCCATACTGAAGATTATTGAAGTCATTTTATACAAAGCTAGTTATTATAAATATACACAACTATAATCTAACACCAAGCACTATTGCTTCCAATATTGTTCTCATAACATATAACAACTCAAAGAAGAACTTATAGAACTTCTTTATGACCATAATCTCTAACTAATTGAAACAGATTTCTAACATCACCCTTTATTTCACGATTAGCATTCTATATCATTTATTGATTAAGAAATCATTCCTATTGTTTTAGAACAATCAAGTTTTGATAACCTAATTTTCCTATAATCTTCATGTGATAGCAAATCAAGCATCTCTATATAATACATCCATTTTTAGATACAAAAATCTACTATATATTATACCATTTTTACACACTTTCATAAAGTGAGATAAGCCTCACAACCTTATTTTTTCTAGCTCTTGACAATAAATATTGAATTTCAACTGATTTATATTCAATTAAAATCAAAGGTCGCTCTTTTTAGCAACAGCCTGTTTAAGAAATATCGTAGCCCAAGTATAAACTTGGAGATTTACCCATTAATCAATAAACCTTACTTTATTCTAGGAAAGCAAGAAAATAGTCTCTAGCAAAACCAATAATATATAGGTTAGCGCAGTGGAAATTCCTGCTCTTTTTGATTTTAAACGAGTCTTACGAATCAACAAAACTCCAACCAGCTAATACTCACTTCCTATAGACAAAAACCTCCAAGAATTTTACAATCCTTGGAGGTTTTCTCATAGCTTACCTAGTCTTTTAGCAACTTTATAAAACAAGGCTTACTCTTCATCATCGCGCTTACGACGTTTAGCTACTAATCCTAACCCTGTTAGACCTGCTACAGCTCCTAGGAGCAGATTTGTAGCCGAAGTTGCTGTTCCAGTATTTGGAAGTTGCTTACGTGTCTTAGTGGTATCAGTTTGAGGAGCTTGACTAGTCGAATGAATCATAGAGGCGCTTGTGCTTGCTGACTCTGACGCTGATGTCGATGCACTTGTTGACGCTGATTCAGACGCTGATGTCGATGCGCTTGTGCTTGCTGACTCAGATGCACTTGTTGACGCTGATTCAGATGCTGATGTGCTTGCTGATTCTGACGCACTTGTTGACGCTGATTCAGATGCTGATGTGCTTGCTGACTCAGATGCCGATGTGCTTGCTGATTCAGATGCGCTTGTGCTTGCTGACTCTGATGCACTTGTTGACGCTGACTCAGATGCACTTGTTGATGCTGATTCAGATGCTGATGTGCTTGCTGATTCTGACGCACTTGTTGATGCTGATTCAGATGCTGATGTGCTTGCTGACTCAGATGCCGATGTGCTTGCTGACTCAGATGCGCTTGTGCTTGCTGACTCAGATGCACTTGTTGACGCTGATTCAGATGCTGATGTGCTTGCTGATTCTGACGCACTTGTTGACGCTGATTCAGATGCTGATGTGCTTGCTGACTCAGATGCCGATGTACTTGCTGATTCTGATGCACTTGTTGACGCTGATTCAGATGCTGATGTGCTTGCTGATTCTGACGCACTTGTTGATGCTGATTCAGAAGCCGATGTGCTTGCTGATTCTGACGCACTTGTTGACGCTGATTCAGAGGCGCTTGTACTTGCTGACTCAGACGCACTTGTTGATGCTGATTCAGAAGCCGATGTGCTTGCTGATTCTGACGCACTTGTTGATGCTGATTCAGAAGCTGATGTGCTTGCTGATTCTGACGCACTTGTTGATGCTGACTCAGATGCTGATGTACTTGCTGATTCTGATGCACTTGTTGATGCTGATTCAGAAGCTGATGTGCTTGCTGACTCTGATGCACTTGTTGATGCCGATTCAGAAGCCGATGTGCTTGCTGACTCAGATGCACTTGTTGATGCCGATTCAGAAGCCGATGTGCTTGCTGACTCTGACGCGCTTGTTGACGCTGATTCAGAAGCCGATGTGCTTGCTGACTCTGACGCGCTTGTTGACGCTGATTCAGAAGCCGATGTGCTTGCTGACTCTGACGCGCTTGTTGACGCTGATTCAGAAGCTGATGTACTTGCTGACTCTGACGCGCTTGTTGACGCTGATTCAGATGCTGAGGTCGATGCACTTGTTGACGCTGATTCAGATGCTGAGGTCGATGCACTTGTTGACGCTGACTCAGATGCTGATGTGCTTGCACTTGTTGACGCTGATTCAGATGCTGAGGTCGATGCACTTGTTGACGCTGACTCAGATGCTGAGGTCGACGCGCTTGTGCTTGCTGACTCTGATGCTGAGGTCGATGCACTTGTTGACGCTGATTCAGATGCTGATGTCGATGCACTTGTGCTTGCTGACTCAGATGCTGATGTACTTGCTGACTCTGAAGCACTTGTTGATGCTGATTCAGATGCTGAGGTCGATGCACTTGTTGACGCTGATTCAGAAGCTGATGTGCTTGCTGACTCTGACGCACTTGTTGATGCCGATTCAGAAGCTGATGTACTTGCTGACTCTGACGCACTTGTTGATGCTGATTCAGAAGCGCTTGTTGACGCTGATTCAGAAGCCGATGTGCTTGCTGACTCTGATGCACTTGTTGATGCTGATTCAGAAGCTGATGTGCTTGCTGACTCTGACGCACTTGTTGATACCGATTCAGATGCACTTGTTGATGCTGACTCAGATGCACTTGTTGATGCTGACTCAGAAGCGCTTGTGCTTGCTGATTCTGATGCACTTGTTGATGCTGATTCAGAAGCCGATGTACTTGCTGACTCTGACGCACTTGTTGATGCTGACTCAGAAGCGCTTGTGCTTGCTGATTCTGATGCACTTGTTGATGCTGATTCAGAAGCCGATGTACTTGCTGACTCTGACGCACTTGTTGATGCTGACTCAGAAGCGCTTGTGCTTGCTGATTCAGATGCACTTGTTGATGCTGATTCAGATACTGATGTGCTTGCACTTGTTGACGCTGATTCAGATGCTGATGTCGATGCACTTGTGCTTGCTGACTCAGATGCTGAGGTCGATGCACTTGTGCTTGCTGACTCAGATGCTGATGTGCTTGCTGACTCTGACGCACTTGTTGATGCCGATTCAGAAGCTGATGTACTTGCTGACTCTGACGCACTTGTTGATGCTGATTCAGAAGCGCTTGTTGACGCTGATTCAGAAGCCGATGTGCTTGCTGACTCTGATGCACTTGTTGATGCTGATTCAGAAGCTGATGTGCTTGCTGACTCTGACGCACTTGTTGATACCGATTCAGATGCACTTGTTGATGCTGACTCAGATGCCGATGTACTTGCTGACTCTGACGCACTTGTTGATGCTGACTCAGAAGCGCTTGTGCTTGCTGATTCTGATGCACTTGTTGATGCTGATTCAGAAGCCGATGTACTTGCTGATTCTGACGCACTTGTTGATGCCGATTCAGAAGCTGATGTACTTGCTGACTCTGATGCACTTGTTGATGCTGATTCAGAAGCTGATGTGCTTGCTGACTCTGACGCACTTGTTGATACCGATTCAGATGCACTTGTTGATGCTGACTCAGAAGCTGATGTGCTTGCTGATTCTGATGCACTTGTTGATGCTGACTCAGAAGCGCTTGTGCTTGCTGATTCTGATGCACTTGTTGATGCTGATTCAGAAGCCGATGTACTTGCTGATTCTGACGCACTTGTTGATGCCGATTCAGAAGCTGATGTACTTGCTGACTCTGACGCACTTGTTGATGCTGACTCAGAAGCTGATGTACTTGCTGATTCTGATGCACTTGTTGATGCTGATTCAGAAGCCGATGTACTTGCTGATTCAGAAGCCGATGTACTTGCTGACTCTGACGCACTTGTTGATGCTGACTCAGAAGCGCTTGTGCTTGCTGATTCTGATGCACTTGTTGATGCTGATTCAGAAGCCGATGTACTTGCTGATTCTGATGCACTTGTTGATGCTGATTCAGAAGCCGATGTACTTGCTGACTCTGACGCACTTGTTGATGCTGACTCAGAAGCGCTTGTGCTTGCTGATTCTGATGCACTTGTTGATGCTGATTCAGAAGCCGATGTACTTGCTGATTCTGACGCACTTGTTGATGCCGATTCAGAAGCCGATGTACTTGCTGATTCTGACGCACTTGTTGATGCCGATTCAGAAGCTGATGTACTTGCTGACTCTGACGCACTTGTTGATGCTGACTCAGAAGCGCTTGTGCTTGCTGACTCTGATGCACTTGTTGACGCTGATTCAGAAGCTGATGTACTTGCTGACTCTGACGCACTTGTTGATGCTGATTCAGAAGCCGATGTACTTGCTGATTCTGATGCACTTGTTGATGCTGATTCAGAAGCCGATGTACTTGCTGACTCTGACGCACTTGTTGATGCTGACTCAGAAGCGCTTGTGCTTGCTGATTCTGATGCACTTGTTGATGCTGATTCAGAAGCTGATGTACTTGCTGACTCTGACGCACTTGTTGATGCTGATTCAGAAGCGCTTGTTGACGCTGATTCAGAAGCCGATGTGCTTGCTGACTCTGATGCACTTGTTGATGCTGATTCAGAAGCTGATGTGCTTGCTGACTCTGACGCACTTGTTGATGCTGACTCAGAAGCGCTTGTGCTTGCTGATTCAGAAGCTGATGTGCTTGCTGACTCTGACGCACTTGTTGATGCCGATTCAGATGCACTTGTTGATGCTGACTCAGAAGCGCTTGTGCTTGCTGATTCTGATGCACTTGTTGACGCTGATTCTGATGCACTTGTTGATGCTGATTCAGAAGCGCTTGTGCTTGCTGATTCAGAAGCTGATGTGCTTGCTGACTCTGACGCACTTGTTGACGCTGATTCAGAAGCTGATGTACTTGCTGACTCTGACGCACTTGTTGATGCCGATTCAGAAGCTGATGTACTTGCTGACTCTGACGCACTTGTTGATGCCGATTCAGAAGCTGATGTACTTGCTGACTCTGACGCACTTGTTGATGCTGATTCAGAAGCGCTTGTTGACGCTGATTCAGAAGCCGATGTGCTTGCTGACTCTGATGCACTTGTTGATGCTGATTCAGAAGCTGATGTGCTTGCTGACTCTGACACACTTGTTGATACCGATTCAGATGCA
>NZ_AFUF01000047.1 GCF_000222785.1 Streptococcus mitis SK569
GTATATAAAGTCATAACAAAAAAGTCCCCCTTAAAATATTCTATAGAATATCCTAAGAATGGCGACTCTTTTAAAGTTCTATTTCCAAGATCTGTGTAAAGATATAATTTTTACTTGTGGTTTTCAAACATACATTTGGATAAGATTTTAAAATTCTCCGAACATTGGCCAAGCCTATACCCCGACCTTCTCCTTTTGAAGAATTGTCACGCTTGAATATATCTCTCAATTCTATCTCTCTTTCTAAAGTAGAATTTTTTACAATCATGACTAATTTATTCCATTCTGTATCTTCAAGGAAACAAACTGCTATTCCTCCTTCTGCTGCGGACTCTATAGCATTATCTAACAAGATAGAAGTAATTGTTAAGAAGTCTATTTGTTCCATATTTTTTATAGAGAACTGTTCACCAATCTCCAGGGAAACTGGAACAGACAAGTTTTGGGCCTCCGATAACTTAGATAATAGTAAACTCTTTAGCGCCAAATCATTTATATTTCTTAGATGTGCTACATCAAAACGCTTGCCTTTTAATTTTTCACCAGAATTTTTCAAAACACTATCATAGACTTGAGAAACCAGATTAATATCTTTTTGATCTATACCTATTTTTAAGCTCGATAAAATATTAGCATAATCATGTCTAAAGCTTCTAATTTCTTGATACAGCCCCTCAACTTGTTGACTATAATTACTAAGATTTTGCAATTGAATTTCTTTTGTAAAACGACTTTCTCCTGTAATTCTTGAAGTAATCTTCTATCCAAGAGATTAACAAAACAAATAAACAATAAAAAGTAAACTGCTGTCCATAATTCTTTATAATCCAACATTCTATCCCAACTTACTTTATCACTGTAGTTTATATAAGATGGTAAGATAAAATAGGCTAGCATTAAAATATCCGCAGTAATTAAAATAAATTTTGTCTTTCTATCCAAGTTCTTTATTTTTAAATGACTAAAATTATATCGAAAGAGACTAATAAGAAAAAACACAATAATTTCAGCTAATAAAGAGAAAATCATTGTTCCTAGATTAGTTTCATATAGTCTATACAATATTGGAATCTTAGAAATTATAAAGTAACCTAAAAAATTTCTGATGACATCCCAAAATCCAAGTGGAAATAATGAGTAAAAAAGTAATAAAGAGACCTTACTTCTTAATTCACCAATAGACAAAGTATACAAGATAAAAAAAGTGGGATAAATCAATAACGACCCAAAAAAATAAAATTCTGTTGATTTAAATACAACAATGAATAGTAATATTGAAAGATAGTACAGAATAATGGACACTACTAGTTTTTTTAGATTTAATCGCTCATCTACAACCCTAGCATGGATACATAACAATAGAAAAACACTTATAATATCTAGCAAAAATACCATCTAAATCTCCTTAGTCATGTAGTCTTTCAACAGCTTTCATAAGTGACCGTATTTTTAATCTAGAGACAATGCAAGAGGACCCGTTTTGAAAATGAACTACCCGATTTTCTTTATCAATTGAAGATATATTATAAGGATTTACGATAAATGATCTATGACATTGAAATAAACGTGGTTCCTGTTCTATGATTTCGGATAATTGTCCATAAAATTCAACTATGTCTCGTTTTGAATAGAGTGTCAACTTATGGGCGATTGACGATGTCTCAATATACAATAAATCTTTAAAAGGGACTTGAATTTGAGCTTTAGATCCTGTAAATATAAAAGAGTCCTCAGATACTGTTCTTCCTTGATTGTTACTAACATTTAAAATAACATTTTCAAGACGTTTTATAAATGTCGGTTCAGGTAATTCTTTATCAATAAAATCGATAGCCGATACTAAATATTCAAAAGATACAGGCATAAACTCAGAATGTGATGTTACAAAAGCAATCACTGCTTGAGAATCAAGTTTTCTAATTTCTCTAGCAACGTCTAATCCTCTTTTGTCATCATCTTTTATTTCAATATCAAGTAAAAATAATTGATGATTTCCTCTCTCTGAAATGTCCTCTAAAAGCTGTTGAGGTTTTCCATAAACCTCAAAATGCCTATACTCAATCTTATTATCCACCAAAATTTTTTTGACAACATTTTCAATTCTAGTCTGTTGTAAAAAATTATCTTCTAGTATAAAA
>NZ_AFUF01000046.1 GCF_000222785.1 Streptococcus mitis SK569
ATCTTTATCTACAAGAAATCATTCCACAAAAACAGGAGCACCCAAAGCAAAAATTGAGTTTGAAGTAAAAACGCAGTCAGGTGTCAAAAGGAAATTGAAAGTAGTGGAAGAACCCTTTGATTTGTACGCTGAATCAGGGAATTTATCTGCTTATAAAGGAATGACCCTTAGTCACTTTGATGCAAGAGAGAACAAACTTCAAGTTGGTGTGACGCAAGAACTTCATGTCGGTGAAGTGATAGGGGAAGTGGATGAGTCGAGCATCAGAAGAATTCAAATCCGAGAGACCATAAAAAGTCATATCGAAAAGGAAAGTAAACTGTACAATCGAAGAATTAAAGTATTATCCCTCTTTTTCATCGATGAAGTGGCCAAGTATAAGCAATATGATGAACATAATGATGCCTATAATGGTGAATATGCTCAGATTTTTGAAGAAGAATACCGAAATCAAGTAAACCAGTTTATCCAAACACAGGAACCAACTCCTTATCGTAGGTATTTGGAGGCTAATCTTGAAGGAAATTCAGTTCATGCTGGTTACTTTTCGGTAGATAAAGTGAAGAAGTCAGATAAGACCATTTTTGTGGATTATAAATCTGCTAGTGAAAAGAAGAACAATCTTTCAAATGACATTGATGCCTATGACTTGATTATGAAGGACAAGGAGAGTTTATTGAGCTTTGAAGAGCCAGTTCGTTTCCTCTTTTCTCACTCAGCTCTAAAAGAGGGATGGGATAATCCTAATGTCTTTCAAATTTGTACGCTGAAGCAATCTTCAGCGGAGACTCGTAAACGTCAAGAAATTGGTCGTGGTATGCGTTTAGCAGTTGACCAAAACGGAATTCGTCAGGATTTTGAACTCTTAGGAAATGATGTACATGAAATCAATAAACTGACAGTAATTGCAAATGAAAGTTATGATCAATTTGCTCGAAGTCTACAAGAAGAAATCAAAGAACTCTTAGCAGATCGTCCTGTAAAAGTGGACGCTACTCTTTTTGCGAATAAAGTTCTAACAAATCAAGAAGGTCAAACAATACGTATTACCAAGGAACAAGCAGATTCGATTCACTTTGATTTGATTCGACAAGGCTATATAGACCGTGAAGGACAATTGACTACAGAATATTTTACTGCAAAAGAAAATCATCAGTTACAGCTGTCTGAAACACTAGCAGGTTATGAGGATAAGCTGGTAGAGATATTGGAGAGCGTTTATCATGCTGGACAGTATGAAATTGAAAATGCCAATCATTCAGTCATTCAGTTCTCAAATGAGGTCAATCAAGAAAATATTGCTCGAAAAGAATTCTTAAATCTCTGGAAGCAAATCAATCGTAAGACGAGTTACCAAGTAGAGTTTGATGATGCGGAATTGGTAAAACATTCGGTTGACTATATCAATGAGAAATTAGTCGTTAGTAAACCAAGCTTCCAAATAACTCAGGCAAGTGCAGCAGATATGAGTAAAGAAGAGGGACTGAACTTTACGGTAGCTGAAAATGATCGCCAACAAGAATATCTAACGGATTCGCAGATTATGACCAAATATGATTTACTAGGGGAGATTGCTGATCAGACTGGTT
>NZ_AFUF01000045.1 GCF_000222785.1 Streptococcus mitis SK569
CCTTCTTCAGGAACGTCATAGATACTTGTTATATCTTGTGATAATATTAAACCTGTTTTTGATTTTTCATCATCAATACTCATTCCTCTACTTCTTACATACTTTTCTACCAAACTAAATTTTTTAGCCATTTTATACTCCTTTATCTCTTTATTGCTCCTCGTTGTTTATAATTTTTTCTAAAGTTCTTAGCTCTTAGCTTTTCTTTTAGAACTCTACGAGCTTTTAAAATCATTTTTTCTAGCTGTTGATTCTTTATTTTTGTCAGCATATTTTTCTAGTATTTCTTGTTTCCGTTGTTCTAAGCTATTATCTTCTTTTTTACACTGAGAAAATATTTTCTGTCTTTTATCTGGATCCATAGAAAACTTATTGGCTACTATATACCCTAAAGAAGTATCTCTTGCCATAATACTCACCCCCTTTCTATTCAAACAAAAAGGGACATACCACTAGCATTATATGCTTACGGTATGCCCCTGAGTTGTTCTCAATAGACTTATTTTTAGTTCTTTTTTGACTAGATGAGTAAATTTCCCATCTGAGTAGACTAAAGTTATCTCTCCAAATCTTGGAACTTTTTCTATCTCTATTATACCACATTTTTCGTAGACAATAAAGCCTTTTTCTGTTGAAAATTTCATTTCATCCATATCTATTAACCTTTCTTTCCTCTCACTGTGTTAATCGTATATCGCTTATCTTTGATTGTGAAAGCCTTAAAAGTGTTCCCCTCTAAACCTTTCAAAATTCTACTTGAGTTTCTAGCATTGTAAACCGTTCGCAGTTCACTGCTATCTAGATTCGTGTTGAAAATCGTAGTTTCTCGATTATTGATAATATCAAACAAGAAATCCTGTTCCCAGTCGCTCTTAGGAGTGATTGTCCCATTTTTTGCCCCAAGATCATCAATGATTAGAAAATCAGCATCAACTAGCTTTTTAACTGCCTCATACTCTGTTAAGTTTGCATTTCTTCCATAAGCCCAGCCTTCTTTTATCTGCTTGATAATCTCGGTTAAGCTGACAAATAAGACACTCTTAGGATCGTTCTTCTCTCTGAAACTCTCATTGATTTCTTTGGCCAGGGCAAGCGATAAATGACTTTTTCCTATTCCTGTGCTACCGCTGATTAAAGTATTTCCTGTCATACCTGCAAGGTACTTCTGTGCTTGCCCCTTTACAAACTCTAACATCTGACGCTCCTCTGTCGTCTTAACAAAGAAATTATCAAATGTCGCTCCCTTTAACTCTTTAGGAATTGTACTATCACGCATTAATACATCATAAGTTTTAAAATACGTTTGTCTATCATCAAACTGCTGTAATAGGTCTTTCTCTTTTTGTTTAATCTCCCCCTTCACACACTCTGGACAAAATGGTTGTATTTTTCTTTCTGAACTCCCTACTACAGGTATAGAAATTTCCCAGTAATTTACCTGGTGAATATCACAAACTTTATCCGATATTTTTTTGTTATTGAACTCTTTAAATTGTTCCTTCATCTTTGCAACTCCTAAAATGGTAGGTCTGGGAAGTTATCCTCAGACTTCCCTTTTATGGTTTTAGGCTTTTGATTCAAATAACCGTCAAACTTAGATCCGAAAAGTGTTTCTGGTCTAAGGTATTTAGAAAATTCAGGACTATCCTTCCATTCTGCCGTTTTAATATCTATCACCTGCTTAAAATCTTCAAGTGTATAGCCTTCTTTGAATCGTGCTAGTAAAAGCCTTTTTGTCTTATCAACAAACTTATACCGCTTATTAGCTACTTGATTCAGATAAGCAATAGGAATCCAAAGTTCTTTATGTTTTGTTTTCTCTAAATCTTTTATAGCTGTTTCTTGAAGCCAAGTAGGAAAAGTGAAGTCGGGATTTCCCGACAATATATTATCTAAATATAAATTATTACTCTTACTATTAACTCTATTCTCTTTCTCTATCTCTGTTGGACATGAGTTGGAAACTGTCCCACTATCTTGGACACTCTCCAACCTTACCATATTTTGGGCTTGTTTACGCTGTTCACGTTTATACTTTGCCCAGTTTGTTTCACTTTCTACCATAGCTTTTGCTTGCGATAATGTAGCGTGTCCATCATCGTCTATCTGAATCAGTCCGCATTTTGTAAAATATGCAACCGTCATATTGATATCATCTTTAGAAACATCTAGTTTTAAAGCTAATTCCTGTACCAAACTATCAAAATAGCCTTCATAGTACAAAATACAATCATCTTCTAAACTTTCCAACATAAGACGGATATAAATCACTGTCATAGTGTAGCCACCAGGCATATTTTTCAGTCGTTTAATAAAAAGATTATCAAAAAACTTCTTATCAACTTTTAACCAAAAATATACTTTAGTTTTTGCCATCATATACCCCCATAAACTTATAAATGTCGTCCACTTTATAATAAACTTTTCTGCTATCGTCTCCCGGGGGCTGATAACGCTTCAAGCCCATTCTTTCCCATTTTTGCAAGGTCAGGTATTTTATATCTAACTCTTCTTGTACTCGTTTTGCGGAAATCAGCCCAATGATTCGGGGAGGTATTTTCTCATGACTTTTCAGGTAACGTTCTAAGGCTTCTAATATTTTTATTTGAATTTCTTCAATCATTCTTTCAAACATATCATCACCTCCACGGCTTAATGCTTGCAAGTTGGATATATCGCCCATAGTCAGGGCTTAAACTCTCACGGGGTCTTTCTCCCAGTTTCCTGTTTTCTCGCTCCAGTTGGGCGCTCTTTTTGCGGTCTAGATGGTTTAGATAAATTAGAAAGCCAATCAAAATCACGGTAAAAATAAGCGCCTGTGTATTGCTTAAATCTAGTTCATTCATGCTATGCCCTCGCTTGGTAATTCTTGATATAATTCACTTGATAGCTGTGCTCCATCTTCAGAAAGTCGTACACCTCTTCTGGAGTTACTTTATCATCTAAAAAGTCAATGATGAACTGAAAGAGGTTCGGATTTCTATCCTTGATTTTAGTCATTAGCTTATCAAATTCTGATCGTGTCATGTTATCTAGGTCTAGAGTCATTGCATTGCCTCCTCAAACTTCTCTATAAGACAACCTTTATTTACTTTTTGAGTTCCATTTTTAGAGTTAAAAAGAATTTCTTTTAAGGTTATAGTAGCCTCTAAATACTCCTTTTCAGCATGTTCTATATACGCCTGTTGCTCTGCTTTGTTGTCAAAAAAGTGCTTAGCTTGCCGTTTAAAGAAAGCTTGTCGCATAGCATCTATTTCAAAAATACCAGGGTGGAAAAACATTCCAGTAGTGCTTTTAGAAATGACTTCGATTTTATGACTTTCATTCAATTCAGGAAGTTCAATCCAAAGTAAACGATGTAAGTTTTCTTTGATAGCTTTTAATTGTCCTGATAAGAGCCCTATTCTCAAAAAATCATTGTTTTCGTCTGCTTGGTGTAATTCCATACTAATTCTATCCAAGCTTTTAGCGATAATATCGTATGTTGTGTCTGTCATAGTCTATTTTCCTTTTTTCATGCCTTTTCCTATACTTAATTATCACCACTCCAAACGCTGGGCGATTGCCCCAAGTTGGCGAACGCTTGTAGTGGTGTTTCGTGAGTAATTACCCATCTTTCAGCTAAACAAGGCCTTAGAATCACCCTGTCAGCGCTTGATTTCAAAACCTTTTCTAATTGCTTGCCTGCTATTAGTTATTGCTTCAGTAGCATTTTCATGCTATAATCAAGGTACGTTAAAAAACGTATACCTTTTATCCTGTCGCTTGCTCTCCTTGGTCAAAATTTGAGCAAGTGATTTTTTTATTTTCTTTTTGCATGATTACTACCTGACTTTGGTTTATAAAGCAAGTCTTTACTTTCGATAAGATCCAGAATCCAACTGATTCCCTGCTCCACCGTTTCAAGAAATGCGCCTAGGTCTTCACTGTCCAAGTTCTCGTAGTTCATACAAAGATATTCGGCTAGTTGTCTGTCTTTCTCAACTAGCTTTTTAAAATCCTTGGGATACTTAGGAATTTCTATCCCCTTGGCATTTGTAACTGTCTTAAAATCATTTTCCATTTTCTATACTCCTATACTTTAAAAATTAATTCCTTAATTTCTGAATACCCCCTATTCAAATTAATCATAGCTATTGCCATATCTTCCAAACGTTGGTAGTTTGTCAGTTCTGCACTTGTCAAGCCCTCAATGCCGTTCTTACTTTCTCGCTCCTTCATGAGTTGCGCTTTATTCTTCCCTGTCACTCCCTTTAGTAGTAAGTTTGTAAGGATACTATAGGCATGCTTAGGCGCTTTCTCCCATGCTTGGATAGCTTCGGTTAAGGTCTTGCGCTTTGGCTTTTCCAGTTCTCTTTGAAGATAGCGTTTAGAAAGTTCATCACGCATTTCAAAGAATGCTTTGACTAGGTTCATTTTGAATTGCCGTACAGGTTCAGTATTCTTTAGATAAGTAATCAGCAAGGTAGCCTGTTGCTCATTCAGAAGATAGATTTTTTTCGGTTGCCCTCTCTTATCTAATTTATGGATTTTAAATCCAAGTATTCCCAACGCTTCAAAATCAGCTTTATTGTCTCTGACTAAGCGTGTAATAGTATGGTGCTGTACTTCAGCACATTCAGCGATAATCTCGCTCGTAGTGTACGGCTCTTTCTTGCCGTCCATGTAAACCAGTTCCATTGGTTCGCTCCTTTCTAATAATCTTCAGCAAGCCATTCCATGGCTTTTTGGTAAATGCTCGGCTTGACTTCGCCACCGTCTCGAATTTTTCGATAGGTAACTTGTGTAACTCCGATTTCTTCGCCTGCTTGCTTAGCAGTCAATTTCTTATCAGCTTGCTTTCGGCGAATCGCTTTTGCTTGTGTTGAGGTAATAAGCAATGTAAGTTCCTCCTTTCTTTCTAACATTTTTGTTAGTTCTCTTGTATTTTACTAAATAAAATGTTAGTTGTCAACGATTTCTAACATTTTTGTTAAAAAATTATTTTTTTATGTTATAATTATCCTGAGGTAATATATAATGAACAGATTACAAGAGTTACGAAAAAACAAAGGGGATACCCAGAAAACACTTGCTGAACTTCTTGGTGTGTCAGAAATGACTATATCACGTTGGGAAAAAGAACCAGAATTAAAAATTAAATATGAATATATACAAAAACTAGCGGAGTATTTTAAAGTTAACATTGGTTATCTGCTGGGATATGATAAAACTATCCAAAATGAAGCATTAGGTAGCTATCAAAATATGGCAAGATTATTACGCACTAACCCAGATTTAAAAAATATAATTTCAGAATACGATGAAACTAATCGAAAAAACGGGAAGTGGGATTTATCTCTTTTAGTAGAAACTGATAAGCTCCCTATAATCGAACAAGATATTAAGAATCTTATTCTTGAAGAGTGGAAAAAAACTCAAGCTGAAGATTATGATGAGGAAATATATGGTACTCTTTCTGATAATATTTCAAGAATCTATATAGCTCTTGGACAACTGCCAATAGTTTTTAAAGATTTTTTCGGTTCTTTTCTAACCCTTCCAACATCTAATAAAAAAATCATTATGCAACTAGTAAATAGTCTATACGAAAAAAATAAAGGAATAGGTGTCATAGAAGAGCATCCTGATAAAAAATAATTTGGAATTTACATAAAATTATCTGATAAAAAACTAAAAAGGAGTAAACCCCATGGGATTTTTTGACACTGTAAAACAAGAAGGTAGTTTTTCTACTGCATCTGGAGTAAATGGACTACACTACGTTGTCCTTCAGGTAACTTTGAAAGAAAAGTTTTTCGGCACTGGATCAGGAAACCTTACAGAATTAGAAGATGTTATCAATAAACAAGCTTCAAAAGGTTATCGCCTGCATACCATCACAACCGCCAATGGTGGAAGCAAAGGATTAGGCGGTGGCGACCGTATCCAGGCTACAATGGTTTTTGAGAAAATTCTATAAAAATTCCCCATCTTTTATTAGAAAACATCAGCATATAGGAGGCTACTTATGAAAAAATTACTAAGCACATCAGCTATTTTACTTTCTGCTACCGTTCTAGTAGCTTGCTCTAACAATCAATCAACTACCAAAGATAGCTCGGAGCAACCAAAAACGGAGCAAAAAAATACTACTTCAACAAACACAAAAGCCAAAGTAGATAACAGTAAATACGATGATCTAATTTCTGAAATCAAATCAAAATTAGATCCTGAATCAACTGGCGCAATAAGCGTTAAAATTCAAAATAACGTACTCGATTCAGATTCATCCGAACCGCATGATACAATCATGATTTTGCTAGCTGGAACGACTAAAGATAGTGCAAAAGAGACTATGGACGCAATCAATTCAAATTCTGCTACAACTAATCAGCAAAATGCAATTACCGTATTTCGGATGTCTATATCTGAGTTTGCTAAAAAATTACCAGACGACAATACTACTCTTTCCCTTGGGTATGAAAAATCTGCTGATCAATACGACTTAATCGCAAAATCTTCAAAACAAAAAGATTTTATCCCTGTTGGCGAAATCATCATAAATTAAAAACTCCCCCATATTCGCCAATAGAACCACTATTTCTAAGGTCTATTGTGCAAAAATAGAGGAAATTGAAGAATAGAAAGCCAATTTTACAGACTAAAGCGCAAAAAACGACAAATTTGACAAATAGAAAGGAGAATCATGGACTACGCTCAAGACTACCTGGACGATATACTGGTACGCATGGCCTACCATTCTAGCGGTATCGAAGGGAACACCATTTCCCTACCCGAAACCGTCAGCATTATCTTAGAAAGCACCTTGCCACGCAACGGCAAAAGTATTCGTGAGTTTTATGAGATTGAAAACCATAAACAGGCCTTTTCTTATCTCTTGGACTCATTGGCAAATCATCAAGCCCTTACTGTGGGGCTGGTTCAAGATTTTCACGCCTTATTAGTGGATAGACTGCAACATGATCGCGGACAATTTAAACAAGTTCAAAATGCTATTATCGGGGCGGAATTTCAAACGGCTAGCCCAGCAGAAACGCCCTACCTGATGACCCAGTGGGCTGATAATACCGCTTATCGCTTAGATCATGCTCAGAATGAAAAAGAAATCTTAGAGATTTTAGCAGATACCCATATCCAGATTGAAAGGATTCACCCATTTAGCGACGGCAACGGCCGTACAGGGCGCCTTTTACTCATGTACCTAGCTATGAAGTATCTAAACGCTCCTATCATCGTCTCAAAAGACTCAAGGGCGCATTATATGGAACTCCTCGCAAACCAAGACGTAACTGGACTAGCTGAACTCTTCAAAGAATCACTGGACTACGAAACAATACGGAAGGGACAGTTTTAGGACGAAAAAAGGCGAACTTTCCCAGCGTTGAGATTTTTCGATACTCAAAAATTTTTAAAAACAAACCAAAAAGATTGACAAAAACTAAAAATTACAGTATTATTAGGCAATGAGAAGAGTTTCTGCTCCCAAGGGAACAGAGTACGCGAAACACCGCCTAGTTCTACTAGGTGGTGTTTTTGTATACAAGGAACACATATGAAACCATTTCAAACATTAGATGAACAAATAAAACTTCTCCAGTCTAGAGGTTTAGAAATAGATAACATAGTAGAATGTAAAAGATACCTTCTAACTAACAACTATTACAACGTCGTCAACGGATATAGTAAATTTTTTCAAACATCAAAAGATAAATTTATAACTGGTGCAGACTTTAGAGAAATAGCTGCAACACACTTTTACGATAAAGAAATTAAATCAGCTTTTTTAAAAGCAATTATAGATGCAGAAAAACACTTTAAATCCGTACTGGCATATCGTTTTTCAGAAGCATATCCAACACCATACGCTTATCTAGATATTAATAATTTTGAAACACAAAAAGATACAAAAAGGCTAGCACAAATTACTAATTTAATCAGTATATTAGCTAGAATACTCAATGATTATAATAGGGATAAGCAAAACAATTCTATAAAACACCACTATAAACAACATGGCGTTGTTCCTTTCTGGGTTATCATCAATGAACTTACATTAGGGCAAGCATTTAACTTTTATAGAAATCTAAACACTGATATAAAAAATCAAATAGCTAGAGATTTATCACCATTCTTACAAGAAAATATTGAATACATCCAAAATAGACCTAGTAAAGACCTTTTAAGTGGAAAGGCTTTAGAAAGTATTATTAAAAATATACTAGAAATTAGAAATATCACTGCTCATAATAATAAGCTTTTCAATTATAAATGTCGTGAGAATCTTCCACAACTAGCTTATTTCCACTATTACAATAACAATGCCAATACATCAAGACAATCTGTATATTATGTTTTTCTTGCCTTGCAATGCCTACTTTCTTCCACACAATACGCTCAATTACATAACACTATTATTAAAAGAACCAAAGCTCTAAATAAAAAAGCGCACTCCATTGAAGCCGGCATTGTATTGGACACACTTGGATTTCCGAATAATTGGTATAATACCACTGACACATTAAGATAGAACTACTTGCAATATATGGGCTTTTTAAAACCCTCATATCAGCCTCATATCCGCCTTGTTTTCTATTCTGGTACAATTTACCATCTGACTGCTTAAAATCGAAAATAGGGGCATTCTCGTAGCTACTCGCATGGTATAAACTCAAAACCTTTTCTAATTGCTTGCCTGCTGATGGAAAAGGAGTAAAACCATGAAGATTACAGAGTACAAAAAGAAAGATGGATCAGTAGTTTACCGTTCCAGTGTTTATCTTGGTATCGATACCGTAACAGGTAAGAAAGTCAAGACAACTATTTCAGACAGAACTAAGAACAGACTCAAAAGCAAGGCTATCCAAGCCAAAGTAGAGTTTGAAAAAAACGGCTCAACAGTCACAAAAACCGTTAATGTTAGCACCTATCAGGAATTGACGAACCTCTGGCTAGAAAATTATTGCCATACAGTCAAACATAGCACCCTTATAGGCGCAAAAAACAATATAAAAAAGTATCTCCTACCAGCCTTTGGAGACTACAAACTGGATAAACTAACGCCCCCAATCATTCAGCACCAGGTAAACCAGTGGGCAATAGATTACAATCAACTAGGAAAAGGTTATCAGCAATATAACCAGCTTCATGCCTTAAATAAACGCATATTATCCTATGCCGTTTCCTTGCAAGTCATTGCTTCAAACCCAGCTAGGGATATCATCGTCCCACGGCGCAAACCCAAAGAAGGGAAAAAACTGAAATATCTGGATGACGACAATTTGAAAAAATTCTTAGATTATCTGGATCAGTTGCCAAACACTTACAAAAATTTCTCTGATACGGTGTTATATAAGACACTTCTAGCGACTGGTTTGCGTATTCGTGAGTGTCTAGCCTTGAAATGGTCTGATATTGACCTACAAAACGGTAGCATTTCAGTTACCAAGACTTTAAACACCCTTAAGGAAATCACTAGCCCTAAAAGTAAAAGTAGCATTAGAGAAATAGCACTTGATACCAAAACGGTACTCATGCTTCGGCTCTATAAAGCAAGACAATCCCAAATAGGTAGGGAAATAGGGGTAATTTTTGAAAAAGTGTTCTCTGATACCTTTGACAATTATAGAGAAGCTGGGGCGCTCAGATTCAGACTAGAAAAGCATTTAAAACTGGCTGGATGTCCACGTTTGAGTTTCCATGCTTTTCGACACACCCACGCTAGTCTATTGCTCAATGCAGGACTTCCTTACAAAGAAATCCAAACACGGCTCGGCCATTCTAAAATTTCAATGACTATGGATATCTATAGTCATCTATCCAAAGACAATAAGAAAAAGGCGACTTCCTTTTATGAAAAAGCCATTGAGAATCTACAAAGTTCCTAAAAAGTCCTTAAAATTCATCATTAAGGGACAAAAAACGGCTATATCAAGGGGTTTCAGCTTTTTCTCACATTTTGAGTTATAATAGAACTATGAAAATCACAAAACTTGAAAAGAAAAAAGACTCTATCTGATGGAGCTTGATAATGGCGACAAATGCTTCATCACCGAAGATACAATTGTTCGTTTTATGTTATCGAGAGATAAGGTGATAAGCGAAGAGGAATTGAAAGAGATTCAGGACTTTGCTCAATTTTCTTATAGTAAGAATCTAGCCCTCTATCACCTATCCTTTAAAGCACGCACTGAAAAAGAAGTAAGAGAATATCTGAAAAAATACGATTTCAATGAAAACATAGCTTCTCAGGTCATTGCTAATCTTAAAAAAGATAATTGGATTAATGATAGCCAGTACGCTTATGCTATCATCAATGCCAATCAACTTTCAGGAGACAAGGGGCCTTATGTACTGACTCAGAAATTAGCACAAAAAGGAATTTCAAAATCTACTATAGAAGAGATCTTGAATGATTTTGATTTTTCGGAAGTTGCTCAACGTGTAGCCAATAAACTATTGAAGAAATATGAAGGAAAACTTCCAGCTCGTGCTTTGCAAGATAAGATTATCCAGAATCTGACCAACAAGGGGTTTTCCTATTCTGATGCTAAAAGTGCCTTTGACCAGTTGGATAGTCAAGTTGACCAAGAAACGACTCAGGAACTCATCTTCAAGGAACTTGATAAGCAATATTCTAAGTATGCCCGAAAATATGAAGGATACGAACTTAAACAGCGTTTAACCCAAGTTTTAGCACGAAAGGGCTACGATTTTTCGGATATAGCAAGCGCTCTTAGAGAATATCTTTAATATTTTCATGTAAAATTCACAGATTTTAGGTAATTTTATGGTACAATAGTAAACGATAAACTTATAAATTGTAGAAAGTTGGTTAGTTATGAAGCTTCCAAAAGAAGGCGACTTTATTACAATTCAAAGTTATAAGCATGATGGGAGTCTCCACCGAACTTGGCGGGACACCATGGTACTAAAAACAACAGAAAACGCCATTATTGGTGTCAACGATCATACACTGGTTACCGAAAGTGATGGTCGTCGTTGGGTCACTCGAGAACCGGCTATTGTTTACTTTCACAAGAAATATTGGTTTAATATCATTGCCATGATTCGTGATAATGGAATTTCCTACTATTGCAATATGGCTAGCCCCTACTATCTGGATGAAGAAGCACTGAAGTATATTGATTACGATTTGGATGTTAAAATTTTTACAGATGGAGAAAAACGTCTCTTGGACGTTGAAGAATATGAGCGTCACAAACGCAAAATGAATTATTCTGATGACTTGGACTATATTTTAAAAGAACATGTCAAAATTCTTGTTGATTGGATTAACAATGGACGTGGTCCTTTCTCAGAAGCCTATGTAAACATTTGGTACAAGCGCTATGTAGAACTAAAGAATCGGTAAAGTTGTCAAACTAGGGTGAAAACCCTGGTTTTTTTAGTTGAAAAACCCAGCTTTTCAGCTGGGGTGATTTCTATATATCTAATTTCGTAACAGTAAATTTGATGTGGGAATAGTCTTTTTCAACATCCTTATCCAGCAAGAAAGCTGTGGCGTCCTTCTTAACTTGAACCAGGTCAATATTCTGAGCTTGGGCTGCATAGACGCATCCACAATAACATTGACGATAGATATCATACTCTTCACACATCTCTACTGAACGTTTGTAACCTTGATTTTTCTTGAAATCACTTGGAAGATAGTGTGTTGTGTAAATTTTTTGCACATCGATTCCGATGCTGTTAATGGTTTGAGAATTCTTATGAGGACTGATGGTTAAAGCCGAACCGAAGTAGTCAAAGCCCAAATCCATAGCCACTTGAGCTGTTTTATCCAGTCGGTAGTCAAAGCAAACCTTGCAACGGTCGCCACCTTCTGGCTCTTCTTCCAGTCCTCTGACTAACTTACGGTATTCATTTGGTTCGTAGGGAGCTTCTAGGTACTGGACCGTATTTCCTGTCCTCTCATTGAAATCACTGACAAATTTTTTGGTGACGTAAGCCCGCTTATGGTATTCTGCCTTGGGGTGGATATTAGAATTGGCAAAATAGATGGTCACGTCTGCATACTTAGTCAAATATTCTAGTGTATAGGTACTGCAAGGGGCACAGCAAACGTGCATGAGAATAGTTGGCCGTTGCTCATTTTTCTCCCATACTTGTACCATCTTCTGCATGACACGGTCATAATTAATCTTCTGATTGGGGTTCATCTTGCTCAGAATTTCTTCTACATCGATCATGTTCTTCTCCTTTTTCTAGTCTTATTTTATCATATAAGTTAGGAGAGCTCAAATCAATTTAGAAATGAACATAATAAAAAGGAGGAATAGGCATTCCCTCCTTTTGTGTTTTCTATAGAAAGCTTACATCATGCCGCCCATCATGCTTGGATCCATTACTGGAGCTGGGGCTACTGGTTCTGGTTTATTGGCTACGACTGCTTCTGTAGTCAAAATCAAGCTTGCTACAGATGCTGCATTTTGTAGGGCTGAACGACTCACTTTAACTGGGTCGATAATCCCTTGATCAATCATGTTGACCCACTCACCAGTTGCTGCGTTGAAGCCTGTACCAACTTCAGCATTTTTCAAACGATCGATAACGATTGAACCTTCAAATCCTGCATTGTGGGCGATTTGACGGACTGGTTCTTCCAATGCACGGAGAACAATATTGCGGCCTGTTGCTTCGTCTCCTGTCAATTCCAAATCAGCCACGGCTGGAATGACATTGACAAGGGCTGTTCCACCACCTGCAACGATTCCTTCTTCAACAGCTGCACGAGTAGCGTTGAGGGCATCTTCAATGCGGAGTTTCATTTCTTTCAACTCAGTTTCAGTTGCGGCTCCGACCTTAATAACCGCTACACCACCTGACAATTTGGCCAAGCGTTCTTGCAATTTTTCACGGTCAAATTCAGAAGTTGTAGTTTCGATTTGAGACTTGATAACTGCAACACGGTGGGAAATAGCTTCAGGATTTCCAGCACCTTCTACGATAACCGTGCTATCTTTGTCCACAGTTACTCTAGCTGCTTGACCAAGTGCTTCAATTGTAGCATCTTTCAACTCAAGACCAAGATCTTCTGTGATAACTGTTCCACCTGTCAAAATGGCGATATCTTCTAGCATAGCTTTACGACGGTCACCGAAACCAGGCGCCTTGACTGCTACCACGTTGAAGGTTCCACGAATCTTGTTCAAAACAAGAGTTGGAAGAGCCTCGCCATCCACATCATCCGCAATAATCAAGAGTGGACGATTGCTTTGGAGAATGCTTTCCAAAAGTGGCAAGATTTCTTGGATATTGGAAATTTTCTTGTCTGTAATCAAAATGTATGGATTTTCAAGGTCAGCTACCATTTTTTCGCTATCTGTCACCATGTACTGTGAAAGATAACCACGGTCGAACTGCATTCCTTCAACAACTTCAAGCTCTGTTTCCATACCACGTGACTCTTCGATTGTGATGACACCGTCTTTACCAACTTTTTCCATTGCTTCAGAGATGTATTCGCCGACTTTTTCAGAACGAGAAGATACGGCAGCAACTTGAGCGATGGCTTCTTTGTTGGCAACAGGGATGGCATTATTTTTCAAGGCTTCAACTGCTGCAGCGACTGCTATTTCAATTCCACGACGGATGCCGATTGGATTTGCTCCAGCAGTGACGTTCTTAATTCCTTCACGGACAATTGCTTGGGTCAAAACAGTTGCAGTTGTAGTCCCGTCACCTGCAATATCATTGGTTTTTGAAGCTACTTCTGATACCAATTTGGCACCCATATTTTCAAAATGGTCTTCTAATTCAATTTCTTTGGCAATGGTCACACCGTCATTGGTAATCAAGGGTGAGCCAAATGATTTTTCAAGAACGACGTTACGACCTTTTGGTCCCAAGGTTACTTTAACAGTGTCTGCAAGGATATCGACACCACGAACCATAGCTGAACGAGCATCAGATGAAAATTTAATTTCTTTTGACATACTTACTTTCTCCTTCTATTCTTCAATGATTGCCAAGATGTTAGCTTCGCCTACGATGATGTACTTTTCATCGCCGTCTTTGACATCAAGACCTGCGTGGGCTTCAACTAAGACACGGTCTCCAGCCTTAACGCTTGGAGCCACCAAGTCACCGTTCAAGGTACGAACACCTTGTCCAGTAGCCACAACTTGAGCTGTTTTGGTTTTTTCTTGGGCTGAGCCTGCAAGGACAAAGCCTCCAACAGTTTGTTCTTTTTCTTCGATTTTCAAGACCACACGGTCTCCTAATGGTTTCAACATCTGATTTCCTCCATAATGAGATAGATAGTATTAGCACTCCTTACACTCGAGTGCTAATTAATAATTCTATTGTATCACTTGGTCAGAAATAGTCAAGAAAAAAGTCTGACTTTCTTAAGATAAAAAGCCTGAGACCAACTCAGACTTTTCAATACTTAAAATGGCAATTCTTCCTCTTCCAAGACCAAATCCGCCAAATCTTGGCCTGCATTATTTTCACGCATGGCACGTTGGGCACGACTTTCCAAGAGTTGGAATCCTGTCACGAGTACTTCGGTAACATAATTCATTTGACCATTTTTCTCAAAACGACGGGTACGAAGTTCTCCATCGACTGAAATGAGACTCCCCTTAGTTGCGTAGCTGGCCAAGGTTTCTGCTAGTCTGCCCCAAAGGACCATATTAACAAAATCAGCTTCGCGTTCCCCATTTTGGTCTTTGTAACGACGGTTCACAGCGATGGTTGCTCGCGCAACTGACTTGTCATTGTTAGTTTTGTGCAATTCTGGTGTAGACGTCAAGCGTCCAATCATAATAACTTTATTATACATATTTTTTCCTCCTACTTATCTATTCGTAGGAAATCAAAAAAAGTTACAGAAATTTGTAACTTTTCGAGAAAATTTTTTAGCTTTTATGAACCATAAAACCTGTTGCCTGTTGATTGGCCATAATGGTCATATCTGTAATCTGCACACGACGAGGTTGACTGGTCACGTAGACCACTGTTTCTGCGATGTCTGGTGCCTGCAAAGCTTCGATTCCCTGATAAACCGTCGCAGCCCGCTCTTTGTCACCATGAAAACGTACTGTAGAAAAATCTGTTTCGACAATTCCTGGCTGAATGGTGGTTACCTTGATATCCGTTGCAATGGTATCAATTCGCAGTCCATCTGAAAAAGTCTTAACTGCTGCCTTGGTCGCTGAATAGACAGCTGCACCTGCATAGGCATAAATTCCTGCGGTCGACCCCATATTGATAATATGCCCCTGATTAGCTTTTACCATTGCTGGCAAGAAAGAGCGAGTGACTGCCATCAAACCCTTGACATTGGTGTCCAACATGGTCAACATATCCAACTCTTCATAATCCTGATAGGGTGCCAAACCTAGAGCCAGTCCGGCATTGTTGACCAGAATATCAATCCGACCTATCGTTTCTAGAATATCTGCACAGACAGTCTTGACCATGGCCATATCCGTGACATCTAGCGGAAAGGTCCAAACTGTTTGATTTGGAAAGACTTCTGCAAACTCCGACTTAAGAGCTTCTAGTCTATCTGTCCGTCGTCCTGTTAGAACGACATTCTCACCCTGCTCCAGATAAGCACGCGCAATCGCTTCACCAATTCCTGATGTCGCTCCTGTAATCACTACATTTTTTGCCATCTTATTTCCTTCTATCTGGTCTATCAGATACTGACAAGTTTCTAAGCAGTCCAGTGTTTCGCTGGATCAAATGGAGTTCCAACAACTTGGTCTTCTGATAATTCAATAATACCACGTTTTTGCGGAGCATTTGGCAGATGCAATTCACGAGGGCTACACATCATACCAAAACTCTTTTCACCACGAAGTTCGCCTGGGAAAATGAGATTGCCTTTTGGCATCATTGCTCCTGGAAGAGCTACAATGGTTTTCAACCCCACTCGCGCATTAGGTGCTCCAGCAACGATTTGCACTGTCTTATCACTTGCGACTGCAACTTGGCAGATGTTGAGGTGGTCACTATCTGGATGGGCTACCATCTCGACAATTTCACCGACAACAAACTTAGGTTCCTTGTCATTAACAATTTCCTCTGCAAAACCTTCCGCCTGTAATTCTTGGTTCAAACGATCTACTTGCTCATCTATCAAAAAGACTTGACCGCGCTCTGCAATTTCAAATAAACTTGAAACTTCGAAAATATTCCAAGCCACTGTTTCCCCATTTTCTTTGAGAAAAACACGAGCTACCTTGCCTTTGCGTTCCACATCCAGTTTGGCATCCCCGCTATTTTTCACGATGACCATAAGGACATCACCGACATGTTCTTTGTTATATGTAAAAATCATTGTTTCCTTTTTCTCCTATTTCAGTTCTGCTAAAAAATCATTGATTTGCTCCTTGCTTTTACGGTCGCGATTGACAAAACGGCCGATTTCCTTGTCTTTTTCTAGAACAACAAGGCTAGGAATCCCGTAAACATCCCAGAGTTTAGCTAGATCCATGTACTGATCTCGATCCACTCGAATAAAGGTGAACTCTGGATTGGTCTCCTCAATTTCTGATAAGGCAGGATAGATATAACGACAATCGCCACACCAGTCTGCTACAAAAAGAAAGACTTTCTTCCCATCTTTTTCCACTAAAGATGCTAATTCTTCTAAACTTGCTGGTTGTATCATAAGACTTCCTCCTCATAGACTAGGTCTTCATTTTCATAGACAAAGGTATAATGACGGCCATCCTCAAAAATGACGCCACCAACCAAGCTCTCTAGACTGCTTTCATAGACTTGAACATAGAGGGTCGCAATTTCCCCCATGTCTGAAAAATGGTCTCGTACAATCGCTGTCAACTCTTCCTGAGTCTTCATGAGCTTACGGTCATCTGCAACTTTTTTCGTAGCAAGGGCAAGGCTTCCAATACCAAGCAAAGCCAAGCCTGCCATCCACATTTTTTTAGCTTTCATACCATTCATTTTAACACAAAAAAGGCTTTAGGACAAATGAGGAAACCGCAGAAAAGCAAGTAAAAAGCCTCTTCCTTTAAGGAAAAGGACTTCTTATATTCAATAAAAATCAAAGAGCAAACTAGGAAGCTAGCCGCAGCTTGCTCAAAGCACTGCTTTGAGGTTGTAGATAGAACTGACGAAGTCAGCTCAAAACACTGTTTTGAGGTTGTGGATAAAGCTGACGTGGTTTGAAGAAATTTTCGAAGAGTATTATTCTTATTGCCAGGCACCTGAGTTGCCAACGTAGTAACCATCAGGTGTGTAGGTATTGCGAAGCATCTTACCTGATGAAGCCAGATAATACCACTGGCCATTATCTTTGACCCAATCATTCGCTAGCATAGCACCAGAAGAACTTACATAATACCATTCTCCCTTGTCATAAACCCAAGTGCTTGCTTTCATGGCTCCCAAAGTTGATAAATAGTACCACTTGCCTTGATCATAAAGCCAATCACTAACAATCATAGCTCCTGATGATTTAAAGGCATACCAGTTGCTACCTTGATAAAGCCAAGTTTGATTGAACATGACTCCTTTATCATTCATAAAGTACCAAGTTCCCTTGTCATAAACCCAGGCATTCTGTACTAATTGACCTTGTTTTTGATAGTACCAGTTTTGGTTTGATTTTAGCCAGCTTTCTGCTTTTACAATGGGATAAAGTTCTTTGAAAGACCCTCCATCATATTTATGACTGATAGATTTTAGTTTTTCAAGTTTCAACTCGCCATTGTCATAGTCTGCCCAAGCAAAGACTTTTTGACCATTGACAGTCTCTGGTAAGGCAGCAGTGTAAGTCTTGGTTTGATAGTCCCATTTTGTATCAAGGTAGGTGTATTGATCATTTGATTCTTCAATACGATAGTAACCTCTCTTTCCACTATCATTATGAATATCATCCACAACTTTCGTTGACCAGGTCTTTACTTCGTTGCCGCTCTTGGCCTCTACCTTGATATCTCCTCTATAGCCATATGGAACATAGAAATTCAGGTAACGCCCCTCTACACCCATCATAGACTTGTCCTTTTCTTGACCTAGGAAATTGACAGTCTGATCTTGACCATTGAGACTAACCGTCCACTCGATTTTCTCGGTTTTTGGCAAATCCAAGACTTTGATATCCACTTCATGACCATTGTTAAACCGAAGAATCTTGCCATCTTGATACTGTACTCCACACTTAACAACCCATTCTTCTTTAAGCTCAAATGCCTGCCCTGAATGAGGTGAAACAAGCAAAGCTAGGCCTGCTAGAGACAAACCAAATAGTGTAATTTTTTTCATTGTAATTCCTCCTTAGATGTTGTTATGTTAATTATATCACTATGTTTTTATTTTGCAACTCATATCCTAAATATGCAAGCAAAAAACCTCTGAGATTCTTCTCAAAGGTTCTGATTTTGCTAATTGCTGTTCTCAACTGCTGCAGTGACAAAGGCAGTGTAGAGTTCTTCTGGGCGGTTTGGACGGCTTGAAAGTTCAGGGTGATACTGACATGCTACAAAGAATTTATTTTCAGGAATTTCCACGATTTCGACCAAACGATTATCTGGAGAAACTCCTGAAAAGACAAAGCCTGCTGCCTCAAACTGCTCACGGAAGGCGTTGTTAAATTCATAACGGTGACGGTGACGGCGTTGCACCACTTCTTGATTGTGATAAGCAGCTGCTGCCTTAGAACCACGTTTCAACTTGGATGGATAAAGTCCCAAACGAAGGGTTCCCCCCATATCCTCAACATCAATCTGATCACGCATGATATCAATGATAGGGTATTTTGTTTCTGGTGCAAGTTCTGCAGAATTGGCACCTTCGAGTCCTAAAACGTGACGAGCAAACTCGATACATGTCAACTGCATTCCCAAGCAGACTCCCAACATTGGAACATCATTCTCACGCGCATAGCGGATGGCTTGGATTTTCCCTTCAGTACCACGTTGACCAAAACCACCTGGTACGATGATTCCGTCCGCATCAGATAAAAGCTCTGCTACATTCTCTGCTGTCACATCATTGGCATTGATCCAATTGATCTTAACTTCTGCGTCGTTGGCATAACCAGAGTGTTTCAAGGCTTCGACCACAGAAATGTAGGCATCTTGCAACTCAACATACTTACCGACAAGGGAAATCTTAACTTGTTTCTTGAGGTTCATGACCTTATCCACCATGGCTGACCATTCTGTCATATCCGCTGCTGGTGCGTCTAATTTCAAATGGTCACAAACAATTTGATCCATACCTTGAGCCTGCAAGTTCAATGGAATTTGGTAAAGGTGTTCAACATCCAACGATTCGATAACGGCTTCTGGTGCCACATCACAGAACTGGGCTAGTTTGTTTTTAATTCCTTGACCAGCTGGCTCTTCTGTACGAATAACCAACATATTTGGCTGGATTCCCAATCCACGTAATTCCTTGACAGAGTGTTGAGTTGGTTTGGTCTTCATTTCACCAGCAGCCTTGAGGTAAGGAAGCAAGGTTGTATGGATATACATGACATTATCTGCACCCACATCTGCCTTCATCTGACGAAGGGCCTCTAGGAATGGCAAGGACTCAATATCCCCAACGGTTCCACCGACCTCTGTGATAATGACATCAGAGTCGGTCGTTAGAGCGGCACGCTTGATTTTTTCTTTCAAAGCATCTGTAATATGAGGAATAACCTGAACAGTTGCCCCAAGGTATTCTCCACGGCGTTCCTTACGAAGAACTTCACTGTAAATTTTACCAGTTGTCACGTTGGAATATTTGTTAAGATTGATATCGATGAAACGTTCATAGTGCCCCAAGTCCAAATCTGTCTCAGCTCCGTCATCTGTCACAAAAACTTCCCCGTGCTGGTAAGGACTCATAGTTCCCGGATCAATATTGATATAAGGGTCAAATTTTTGAATGGTTACTTTGAGACCACGATTTTTCAATAGACGACCTAAACTTGCTGCCACAATCCCTTTCCCAATAGACGATACCACACCACCAGTTACAAAAATATATTTCGTTGACATAGATTCCTCTTTCTAAAATGCTCAAGGTCTTGCTAACTACGAGGGGACATAGAAAACAAGACCCTATTAATAAGAATAATCTGGAACGACTGCACCAGATTCACAACCAAAATACAAGAAGATAACTTCTTGAAAAAACAAAAATAGCTCCCTAAGAACTAGGGAGCCCCGACCTCTAAAAGAGGTGCCCGAACAATATGATACCTAAAAATAGGATAATTGTCAATAGCTAACTTTTATTCCTCGATGTTTTCAGCATCATCGTCTGAAAACTCGTCATCTTCTTCGTTGAGATCCACGTCTTCACCCAAGTCATCAGGAGCGATTTCGTTGATTTCTGCATCGTAAGCTTCCACTTCATTTTTCTCATCATCTGGATTTTCATCATCGTATGAAAGTGCTGGATCTGCTTCGTATGCATCTTCGTCTTCTGGATCATCTGCATTGTAGTCAATAGCATCTGAATCGCCATCCATGAAGGCATTGACGCGTTTTTTCTTAGCTTTTGGTGCTACTTCATCGTCGTCATTTTCTTCAAGAGCGATGATTTCTTCGTCGATTTCGTCTACGCCATACCATGAACGAAGACCCCATTTGTTATCTCCAAGCGAGATGAAGCTACCGTCAAAGTTCAACTCTGTGTAGAACAAAGGCAAAGCTTCGCGGATATCGCTGTTTGATGTTCCAAGGTAGTTTTGAATTTCGTTTACAAGATCGCTAAAATGCATCTCATGATCGCGACCACGAAGTTCCAAGATAGCACGCGCTACCTCAATCATAGATAGTTCACTTTTTTCTTGCCCAGCAAATACTTCTAATTCCAAAGCGTTTCTCCTCATTTATACTACTATCGCCAGAGCAAACAGACTCTGACCTCATTTTATCATTTACTCTTTATTTTACGATAATTTTGCAGAATAGTCAAAGGTTAAGGGGGAGAATTATTTCTTTGCTACCCAACCAATGGCATCGATTGGTGGGTTTTCGGTATCAATCCAGATGAATTCAATACCAATTTCCCCATTTTTAAACTTAGTCAAACGAATGCCGTTGATTTCCAGCTCATTGAGTCGTTGACCTGTCAAGACTTCGCGTTCTTTCAAAATAAAAATCATACATAGAAATTTTTAAAAATTTTCTCTATCGTAAACCTGCCACTAGTTCAGAAACTATACTAGCTGATTCCAAACGTAATATGGTCATTTCATCTACCTTCCCTAATAATGGCATTGCACCATACCAAACAATAGTCTTATTCACCAAAAGAATAGGCGTGACTATTTTTGATTGAGTAAAAGACACTTTAATTTTCTTGCTCTTCATCTGGTCTAGCCATGCTTTATTTGCAACCGTCTCTGGTATACATATCTCAATTTGACTAATCCTAAATTCTTTTAGAAATTTCATCAGTTTTGTCTGGTGCACATAAGGTAAAATAAGCATACACTCCTGTCTTTCCCCTGCCAAGTCCTCTCTCAGCACATTCTCATATCTACTATCAACATAAATGAATTGTTTCTCCTCACCCTCGATGACACGATAATCCATCTTTCGATAAGCTACTTGTCGTTTCTGAAACATCTTTTCTAAATAAGGAACATGAATATCTACATAATCGAAAATACGCACCAAAGACTTGTCCTTGTAGTTTCGATGAATCCGACCTGCATACTGAATTAAATTATTTTTCCAAGAAAAGGGTGCTGCCAAGATAAGCGTGTCCAACTGAGGTAAGTCAAAACCTTCGCCAATGTATTTTCCAGTAGACAACAAAACAAACCCTTTATCTAACTGTTCTAACGTCTCCAGTAAACTCGTTCTCTCTCGGACTTTGGTTTTTCCACTAATAATGTAACAGTCATCAACCTCTTTCTCTTTCAATAATTTTTCAAAGACATCTATCTGTTGAATTCGATTGACTAGAACCAAAATATTCCGACCTTCTGCCACTTGGTCTAGAATATCCTTGAGAATCATCTGATTCCTCGCTGAGTCAGTAGCAATCCAATCACTAAGCTGTATGAAATTACTTGCTTTAGTCTTTTCAATTTCCAGATGACCAAAAGAAGTGAATCTTAATTGCAATTGCCGTTCAAAAGATGTCTCCCTCTTACCAGTAGTATGAAGTATCTCACCAATTCTCTGAAAAACAATAGGTTCATGACCATTCTTACGTTCAGGCGTAGCCGTCAAACCGTAAAGATACTTCCCTCTAAACTGTGCCACAACTTTTTCAAACATCAAGGCAGAGACATGATGACACTCATCCACAATCATCATCTCATACTTATCCAAAAGACTTTGACTATTTTCCAACTTAAATAGAGATTGGATCATAACGACATCAACCAGTTCACTCAGCCATTTCTTAGTCCCACCGTACTGCCCGACATAGCCTATTACCCTTTCACGACCTGATGGCGTATAACGGGTAGCTTCTTCCTCTTCGAAAGCCAAAAAGCAGTTTAAGCGATCCAACCATTGGTCTAAGAGTTGCTTATTATGGACTAGAATAATTGTTTTTGTCTTACGTTCAGAGATGAGAGCAGCACCTAAAACGGTCTTCCCAAAACCAGTCTCCGCATGGAGTAAACCATTTTCTTTAGAAGTCATATCTGACAGGGCTAACTCTTGCTCCAAAGTAAGTTCTCCCTTAAATGCTACTCTAATAGGACTTTGTACTTTTCTCCTATCTTCCACAGCTACCTGCTTAAATTTATCTTGCAATGGATACAGCAAGCCTCTTGGCAGCCATAAATAATGATCGGATTCTCCAAATAAATACATTCGCTCAGGAATTTGATAGGTTGGCTGTCGCATAGCCTGCTTTAAATAAAACTCGGGATTAGAAAATGAAGCCATATTTTTCAAGAAAAACAGTGTCTTGAGTGTCACAGACGATTTTTCAAGTTGGATCATATTGGATAAGACGACCTTCAACTCCTTATCCAATTCTTGATTGCCTAACTCCTCTTGGATTAACAGTGCCACTTTAGCAGTTGAAACCCTCTGAATTTCTTGTAGATACCTCCATTGGTCTTCATAAGGCTGAAAATGCTCATCCACAAAGACCGTTCGCCCTTGATGGTAAGCTTCTCCTTGAAAAGGCAAGGCAATCAAATTGCCAAATCCCCCCTTAGGAAGGACATCCTGATTCGGAAACATGCGATCAAAAGAATCAAAGGAAAGTTGCATACTTTCCTGCATAGCCAATTCTAATAGTTTCTTTCCAAATAAGCGAGCCTCTCGACACGGAATCGCTTCCTCAAAGAAGAACCAAATATGGATTCCTTGACCCGAACGAGAAATCTCTAGATGGCTTTCTATCTGGTGTTCCCTGGCTATTCTATGAATGGTTAAACCGGCTTCTTTCCAATCTCCTTCATCCAAATCCAGTACCAAAAAATAACAGCTATCATCTAAGTGCATAGGAAAGATACCGATAGCTATCTCCCCACGAAAATGAGATTTCAAAACAGAGTTCGTCAATGTCTGGAAACTCCGTTTTTCAGGTGGTAACTGCTTCCAACCATAATCATAGGATGGAAAATACTGAATTTTCCCTTGATCATTGATAAAACTCTTAGCATAAACATCATAACGGCCAGCAAACACGGAGGTAAACAATTGTAATTTTTCTTGCGTCGTCAAGCGACTACTTTGAAGTTGGAATATCTCCTCGAACTGAGAGCGTTCCATAACAAACTGACTCTTGTCTTTAAGACGTTTACAAAAGAAAAACTCACTATCCCCATTAAAAGAAGAAAAGACATCAAGTACTTCTACCACAATTCCATCCAAAGACACAAAAACAGCCATAAGAGTCACCTCCTTGATTCCTATAGGCTGATTATAACAAGAATATCTGAAATTGTACACGAAAATAAAATCCTAATAGTACTCATTTTGTATGTGACTAATATTCCGTCTTGCTCCAGAAGGTACAAGGTAAATAGAGTTTAAACGAGCAGTCTATAAAATTAAAAAAACGCATATCAAGTGACCTAAACTTTGATGATATACGTTTTCTTGTGAGAATATTTACTTCATTTTTGTCTAAAATTCAATGTTTACTCAGTATGAGGATTATGAAAAATCGAGGTCTAAATCTAGATACATTTTTTCTGAAGACAAATCATTTTGACCACCAAGCAAGAGATTTTCAAAAAAAGCTGTTAAAAACTCAGGACGTCGCTGTAAAATCTTTGCATTATCTAATACCAAGGCATCACGAAAATACTTGGCATGTTGCTGAAACGGTGTATTATCAATATCAAAACCAAACTCACGAAGATACTGAATCAAAAAGACCGTTACCGTCCGAGTGTTTCCTTCGCGAAATGGATGAATCTGCCAGATTCCTGAAATAAAATGCTGGATTTGTTTTACTATACCCGCCTGGGTTAGTATCGCATATGCAACTTGTTTTTCCTGATTAAAATCATAATCCAAGGTCATTTGAATCATGGAGTAATCAGAGTACACAACACTTTCACCATTCAAAACAGGTTCATTCTTTGTGATATTGGTCTGACGAAATTGCCCCACCGGAATAGAGGGTTCCAATATATCCTGAAACAACTCCCTATGAATAGCAAGTAAGGTCGCAGGACTGAAGCTAAAGCCTCTTCGAGACAAGAGTTCTACAATACGCAAAGAAACCAAGTCTGCCTCCTCCGTACTTGCATCAATGGTATGATGATAAGCCGTTACCTCCTCATAAATCTGCTCGTAAGTCAGTTCCCCCCGGGACTGTTTCTCAGCCAAAGATTCCATATAAGCTGATGGAACTAGATTATCAACTTTCTGCAGACCAAAACCTATCCGCCATAAATCACGTTTAGTTTCATAAGACAAGTTTGGATTGTCAATGTTGTAAGTTGGTTGCATAGAAATATCCTTTCAATTGTTTTTCTGTGTCATCGGTAAATGGTGAAATGGGCATGGAATTGGAGCAAATTATAAAAAGTCCTCATAATAGGTTCTATGAAGCATACAATAATAAAAGAGTTATACTCAACATCCCATGCACTTATCTGAAATGTCCGTTGAATAAATGGTTTGATAAAACGAATAAATCTTGCGTGCATACTCATCAAACTCATTGGCATACACCACTATGAACTCGTTGGTCTATTCAAATCCCAACTCAATTCCCCCAATACCTGAGAAGAAAGCTGTAATGTTGTACTCCTCAGGTCGGCTCGAACTTAGAGTGTTTGTTGTGTAGTAACATGCTTTTTAAAAATTAGTAGTAAGTTTTATTCAAAAATCCTATTATATCTTTTTTCAAAGATACTAAGTTACGACGTTCTTCATCCAAGTTGCTTTCCATAATTTTTATAGAGGAATCTTTAAGCGAACAAATATAGTATCCTTCCTCGGATGTAAACCCTTCTTCCACATGTGCAAGGGCATTTCTTTTATCAATTAGATCGGACCATCTTTGTTTTAAAGACTCATACTTTCTTTTTTATCAGGTGTCAAGTTAGGTCTACTTAGTCTGACCTTTTCTCTAAAAAATCTATCAAAATTTTCTCTATAAGAATCATTCTCTGGAGTTACTTCTAGTTTTTCCCGTAATAAATGTTCGATTTCTGCATTTTCACACATAAATCTACCACGAAGCGCATTTAATTCGTCCCAGCGACAAAGAATAACATTAATTGCATCTTCAAAATGTTTTTCTTCTAAACTATCAGAAACAGAAAAGAAAGTGAAATTTGAAGAAATATCTAGATTCTTTTGTTGTAGAATATTAATAACATCTGATTTTATAGTGTTATAGTCATTATTAGAATATAAAATAACAAATTGTTTGAAGCCATTCTTATATCTTATTTCCTCTAGGTAATTCAAACCAGTTTCAGATGAATCTAAGTTAAAATCTGAAATAAAGAAGTCATATCTTTTAATAGAGTCCAACTCTATTTTTGCTTCTCCAAATGTTCTAAGTTCAACAATTCGAGCCTCATAACCTTTGTCACCTAAGATTTCTTCTACCAGCTCTCTTCTATTGCTATGTGCATCTGATAGTAAATCATCCTCTAACCACAGAATATTTATTTCTTGTCTCAATTTAAACCTCACTAAACTTAATTTGAAAATCAACAACGTTATTTTTTAGTTGCTGAACTGATATCTCCCAATTAAAATCTTTACAAATTTGTTGGCAGATATACATACCTAACCCTGTGCCTCTTCTCTTTGAGGTTACTCCAATGTTAAATATATTTTCAATAGGTTCAATATCAATAGGTCCTGTATCTGAAGTAAAGTGCATGATTTTATTATCTTCATCAAAGAAAATATGTATATCTTTTGCATTACGATCTTGAGCATTAATTATTAAATTATCAAGTAAAGTACCAAAATCATAAACATTGATGCTTTGATATAGTTCTCCAATTCCCAAGCTAACCTCTAATTTCACTGTATCATCGATTAGATTATCAACATAGCTCTTTAAGTATGACTTCAATTCTATATTTTCAAGATTACTAAAAGATTCAAAATTTAATCGTAGTATTTGTTTTTTTATTGATGATAGTTTATCAGATGTTCTTCTAATTTTATAGATTGAGTCTGAAAATTTTTCATACTCTTCTGGTGTCATAAGCCGAATCATTTTCTGTAAAGTGGCTGTTAGTTCTTTACCAGCTTTTCCTAATTCATGAAAAAGCATATCTTGACGTGCTGGCTTTTCATTTAAGATTATTTTTTCCTTAATCTCGATTTCATTTTTTAATCTACTATTCTCTTTATAAATTCTTTGTTTTTCTTTTTTTACTTCTTGATTCTCTTTCCTTAGTTCAACAGCAGCTTGTTTCAAACTTTTTTGAAGTTCCTTTTTTTCTGAAGTACTTGTATTCACATCATCAAGTAGTTCAATTTTTTTTTCTAATGGCTGGGCAATTTTAGGGAGTTCATAATATTTCGGAGAAACGGTAAACTTGTACTTTTTAAATCTTTGAATTAGCTTTTGGATAGCATCAGTGTCATCAGTTTCAATATCATCAATATCACTATTCCCAAACTTTGTTAATTGCACATAGGATTCTAAAGGTCTGTGAACAAGCTCCATATATACTTTTTCAAATTCTATAGTATAAGAATTAGTAACAAATCCTCTATCACGTGATGTAACTTCATTAAAGTGATTTTCAGAGTCAGTAATGTTAATCCATCCTAGCAATTCTCTATGTCCTAAATATCGATTAAAACCTTGTGTTTTACGTAGGTTTAGACCAAAGGCATCAAAATCAACTTCTCCATATGGGAAAATTCTAAAATTATTTTTATACAAGAAAATAGACCCATAATTTTTTGGTTCAGTTTTCATTATTTTTGTAAAATTGTATTTAGCAGCAAAACTCATATAGTATATTTTAAAATAAATATCTTTTAAGATTGTATTATTTTCAATTTTAAAAGAATAAATTATCTTTTCCTTATCGTATAAGGTAATACTAATTTCTTTTTCTTTTATTTCGCACTCAATATAAATTGTTTTTTTATCTAATACTGAAGCAACATTATTACTAATATACTCATCCAACTCAGCAATTCCTGAGGAGGATGAAATGTACTTAACATTAATATTTATTTTACCATCATCTACAAACGGATTTACAAGTCTTTGAAGTGCTGCTATAACTTTATTAACTCTATTCAAATCCCAAGTATCTCTCAAGTTAGAGATATTTAGAATAGTCCCTGATTTTTGAATAAAACTGTCTTCGATTACATCTAAGCTAGTATATGTGACATCTAACTCTTCAAATTTTGTTAGAGAATCTTTTTCAAATTCACCCCAGTCAATTTCCAATTTACTAACTTCATAATCTTTATGACTAATAAGCTTAAGTTTAGTCCCCAATCTATCACAAGAAAAACGACCTATTCCTTTAGATCCAGCATATACCTTATCACTATCTTTTTTTTCTGAATGAGCAACGAACAGCCATTTGTTTTCAATATCATCTCGATTCATTCCCTTACCGTTATCTTGAATGATAATGTAATTTTCATAACTGTTTATAATAAGATTTATTTCTGTTGCATCAGCATCATAACCATTTTTTACCAACTCGAAGATAGCTACTAATTCGTTTGTAATCAGGTCTTTACCAATTATGTCCTTTAAACCCGAACTTACTTTAAAGTGTAATTTTTCTTCCATCTTAGCTCCTTATTCAGAGATTTTCAAAATAACTTCTCCAACTTGTTCTGCAAACAAAGGCGGTACTGCGTTAGCGACTTGAGTATATCGAGGAACATCCGTTTTTCGTCGTTCACCCCCCGTAGTATACGGTCCTTTGAATTCATAATCGTCCGGAAAACTTTGGATTCTAGCGTGTTCTCTAACTGTCATTATCCTAGGTTCATCATAATGTATATAATCATCTGGAATGGAAGTAATCGTATTACAAATTGAATTTTTCTTTAAAGGAGTGACTCCACGCTTCTTTAAACCTTCAACCAGATTCATAGATGGTGTAATTCGTATACTTTTTTCGGAAGCAGTCATTAAACGTTTAAATAAATCTATTGTTTCACTTTTATGTTTCGCGAATCGATGACTATCGGGGAAAGCGCCTCGTTCAATGTTATTTCTCATTAATTTTTGATATGCTGAAGTTGCTCGACCATACTTCCCATTTTTAAATGCCTTAGTGTCTTTACTATCAACTTCTCCATGACTTTTTTTCAAATCATTAATAGCTTGAGAAATTGTAATTGGTATTTTTAGTCCTCTATCCCTCAAGAAACAATCTTTATTTTTCAATAATTCGTCAAAAAATATCTCATAGGCCCCATTTTTTGATGCAAATAGAATGAACCGTTTCCTATTTTGAGGAACACCGTATTCTGACATAGTAACAATTTTATAGTCTAAGTTATATCCTAATTCACGTAATTCCGAAACAAGAATATCAGAATATTTTTGTTTATCCTTATGATCCTTAAAACCTACAGTAAATCCTTGAACATTTTCAAAAAATAACATAGTCGGTTGAACTAATTTGATAAACTCAATATACGAATGCATTAATTGATTTCTGATATCATCATTTTTTCTCTTGCCTGCCATGGAAAATCCTTGACATGGTGGACCACCTACAACTAAATCAACGGAACCATTTAATGTAGCAAGTTCTTTACTATGAACTTCTAGAAGTTCATTTATATCCCAATTTTTCATTTCAAGCCAGTTTGGCCATGAAAAATGTTTTTTCTTTCAATTAAATTATATTTTAAAGTACTAAAAGCATCTTTATTTCTTTCAACTGCAAATATACCATGCAAACCAGCATTATAAAGCCCTAAGGATAAACCACCAGTCCCTGCAAATAAATCTATGTATTTCATGATTTCTCTTTCAGTCATTAAAATTTATTATTACAATTTTATCACAAATTATACCAAAAAACACGGCATTCCGCCGTGTTTCTGTGTTTATTTCACCAACTTCTTCATCTCATCAATACGTGCGACGGTCGCGTCGTATTTCGCTTGGTAGTCGGCTTGTTTGTCGCGTTCTTTCTGGACGACTTCTGGTTTGGCATTGGCTACGAAGCGTTCGTTAGAGAGCTTCTTGCTGACCATATCCAGTTCTTTTTGCCATTTAGCCAGTTCCTTGTCGAGACGAGCCAGTTCTTCTTCGACATTGAGGAGGTCAGCGAGTGGTAGGTAGATTTCTGCTCCTGTGATGACGCTTGACATAGCAAGTTCAGGTGCAGGGATGTTTGATGCGATTTCCAAGTGTTCTGGATTTGTGAAGCGTTTGATGTAGTTGACATTGCTGTTAAAGAAAGCTTCCAAATCGCTATCGCTTGTCTTAACAAGAATGGTGATTGGCTTGCTTGGTGCAACATTCACTTCTGCACGCGCATTACGAACAGCACGGATCAAGTCTTTAAGGCTTTCCACACCAGTGTGGGCAGCGAGGTCTTCAAAGGCTGGATTAACAGTTGGGTATGCTGCTGTAACGATAGAACCTTCTGAGATTTGTCCAAAGATTTCCTCTGTCACGAATGGCATGATTGGGTGAAGGAGACGAAGGATCTTGTCTAACGTGTAAAGGAGAACAGAACGTGTGATGACTTTCTCTTCTTCGTTGTCACTATAAAGAACTTCCTTAGTCAACTCAACGTACCAGTCAGCAAACTCATCCCAGATGAAGTTGTAGAGGATGTGTCCAGCTACACCAAACTCAAATTTATCAAAGTTGGCAGTTGCTTTTCCGATTGTCTCATTGAGGTTGTGGAGAATCCAACGGTCTGTGACATTTCCAGCTTCCTTGTTGACAACTTTTTCCACATTAGCAGTCGCTTGCTCAAGGGTCAAACCTTCATTGTTCATGAGGATGTAGCGAGAGATGTTCCAGATCTTGTTGATGAAGTTCCATGAAGCATCCATTTTTTCGTAAGAGAAGCGCACGTCTTGCCCTGGTGCAGAACCGTTTGAAAGGAACCAACGAAGGGCATCAGCACCGTATTTCTCGATAACATCCATCGGGTCAATCCCGTTACCGAGAGATTTAGACATCTTGCGTCCTTGCTCGTCACGGATGAGACCGTGAATCAGAACGTTTTGGAATGGCTGACGACCAGTGAATTCCAAAGATTGGAAAATCATACGAGACACCCAAAAGAAGATGATGTCGTAACCTGTTACCAAGGTTGAAGTTGGGAAGTAACGTTTGAAGTCTGCTGAGTCGACATCAGGCCAACCCATGGTTGAGAATGGCCAGAGTGCAGAACTGAACCAAGTATCCAAGACATCTTCGTCCTGAGTCCATCCGTCACCTTCTGGAGCTTCTTCGCCGACATACATTTCACCCTCAGCATTGTACCAAGCAGGGATTTGGTGACCCCACCAGAGCTGACGAGAGATAACCCAGTCGTGGACATTTTCCATCCATTGAAGGAAGGTATCGTTGAAACGAGGTGGGTAAAATTCTACCTTGTCATCTGTATCTTGGTTGGCAATAGCATTTTTGGCCAATTGGTCCATCTTAACGAACCATTGAGTCGACAAGCGTGGCTCCACCACAACACCTGTACGTTCTGAGTGACCAACACTGTGGACACGTTTTTCGATTTTTACAAGAGCACCGATTTCTTCCAACTTAGCAACGACTGCCTTACGAGCTTCAAAACGGTCCATGCCTGCAAATTCGAAGGCCAAGTCATTCATGGTTCCGTCGTCGTTCATGACGTTGACTTGTGGCAAGTTGTGGCGTTGACCAACCAAGAAGTCGTTTGGATCGTGAGCAGGTGTGATTTTCACGACACCTGTACCAAACTCAGGATCTGCGTGTTCGTCTCCAACGATTGGGATCAATTTATTAGCGATTGGAAGGATGACGTTTTTTCCAATCAAGTCCTTGTAGCGTGGGTCTTCGGGATTGACCGCAACCGCAACGTCCCCAAACATGGTCTCAGGACGAGTAGTCGCAACTTCAAGAGCGCGTGAACCGTCTTCTAGCATATAGTTCATGTGGTAGAAGGCACCTTCCACATCCTTGTGGATCACTTCAATGTCAGAAAGGGCTGTGCGAGCAGCTGGATCCCAGTTAATGATAAACTCACCACGGTAGATCCAGCCTTTCTTGTAAAGGTCTACAAAGACCTTGCGAACGGCTTTTGACAGACCTTCATCAAGAGTGAAACGCTCGCGAGAGTAGTCTACTGAGAGCCCCATCTTGCCCCATTGTTCCTTGATAGTAGTGGCATATTCGTCTTTCCATTCCCAGACCTTAGTCAAGAAAGATTCACGACCTAGGTCATAACGGGTAATTCCCTCACCGCGCAAGCGCTCCTCAACCTTAGCTTGAGTCGCAATCCCCGCGTGGTCCATCCCTGGAAGCCAAAGGGTATCAAAACCTTGCATGCGTTTTTGACGGATGATAATATCTTGCAAAGTCGTATCCCAAGCGTGACCAAGGTGAAGTTTCCCAGTTACGTTTGGTGGTGGAATCACGATTGAATAAGGCTTAGCCTTTTGATCTCCTGAAGGCTTGAAAACATCGGCATCAAGCCATTTTTGGTAACGACCAGCCTCAACCTCGGCTGGATTGTATTTAGGTGAAAGTTCTTTAGACATGTGTTTGTCCTTTCTCTATTGTATTCATTTTATCTTGAATCTGCTTGGCAACTTCGGCTGCAGACAGATTCGTATTATTTATTTTAAGGTAGTGGTGTAGCTCATTCGGTTGGATTTTAGAATTTAATTGAAGGGTTTCAGTGGTCTCTAAAATTTCTCTTTCAGATACCTCAATATGCCGTTTCAAGGGCTTGTGCTTCAATCGGTTCTCCGTTCGATTTCGATGTAAGCGCTCCTCAAGACTTGTTTCCAACTCAACAAACAGAATCTCTTGATGAAAGTTATCCAATAAATCCTGAATTTGCTTTAAATACATCAGTTGGTAATGATTTGAAAAATCAATTACGTCAGTTAAAATTACTGATCGCTGATTTCTTGCACTTGCTCCAAGAAAAGAAAAGGTGATTCCACGAACAAATTCCCACATTTCCTCTGTAAAGTCCTGATAGATTTCTAGTGCAAAATCGATGGCTTGATGGTTATAAAAGAGGGTAGAATCCGTCAGTCGAGATAGTTCTTGACCAATGGTCATTTTCCCAGAAGCCGGAGCACCAATGATGAAAAGATGCATCAAATTACCTCCCACTCACTACTCAGCAAGCCATATATCAGGCTGTCACAGCGTTTTCCTTGAATATCTTTACGGTCTCTTATACAAGCTTCGAGGGTAAAGCCAAGCTTCTCAGCGACTCGTTGACTTTGGACATTGTATCCAAAACAAGTCAATTCAATCTTGTGAAGCTCCAGTTCTGTAAAAGCTAAATCAATCAAGGAACGCGCTGCTTCGGGTACATAGCCTCGACCCCAATAGTCTGGATGCAAGGTATAGCCAATCTCTAGCACATCATCCGCATGGCGATGGTTGAAATCAACAGAACCAATGACTTTATCGGTTCCTTTGACGACAATCCCATAGCCAGCTGGGAGTTTTTCCTTTTGATTACGTTCAGGAAGGATATGCTCTAGATAGTAAACCTCATCTTCCAAGGTCTTGACTGGAGGAAAGCCTGCTGGATAGGCGACCTCTGGGAGACTAGCGTAGGTATAGATATCCTCAGCATCTGCCACTGTCCGGACTCGTAAAACGAGCCGATCGGTTTCTAATCGATCTGGTAATTGTGCTTGCACCATCTTCCTACCTCGCTTCCCATAAAAAATGCCCCTGCCATCTACATGACAGGGACGAATGTGTTTATCCGCGGTACCACCCAAATTCGGGCAGCGCCCGCAACTCTCGTCTTTAAAACAAAAAGACACTTTTATTTCAATTTTTCATCCATTAGCAACTAGTTTTGACACATTTATGGACTTCTCAGCACCGCCACTTTCTGTAAAATGTGGGATTCAAAACACCTCTAATGGCTCTATTGTAGCAAGTTTTTCTTGGAATTGCAAGGCACAAGAAAGATTACTTGAACTTGATGCCGTTTTCTTTCAATTTCTTGATGGTAGCTGGGCCGATTCCTTTCAAGGCAAGGAGTTCTTTTTCAGTCCAGTTTTTAAAATCTGACGCAGACTTGATTCCTTCATCATAGAAAGTTTTGGCACGATCAAGTGGAAGTCCACCCAAGTTTGCTGCAAAATCTTCTACAGAATTGGCTACTTTTTGAGCTTGCTCTTTGGTAGCTTCGACTGCTTTTTCAACTTTTTTAGAAACAGCCTTACCAGCTTGGCTTGCTGACTGTTCTGCACGTTTTACGACTTTTTTTGTCTCTTCTACAACCTTAGTCACAGTACTTGAAAAGGCACCTGCGCGACGGAGGCTATTTCGTAATTGTTTTTTACGATTGAGTTTCTTTGACATGATAAAATCCTTTCAATAAAAAATCCCTGCTCTGACAAGGATTTAATATAAATATTCTATCAAGATTTTGGTGAAAAATCAAGAATCTTTCTCGTTTAATAATTTCGCTCACCAAACAAGCCATCTGGTAAATCATGGAATCCCTTGCCTGCTTTGAAGTTTTCAAACTTACCAAGTAAGAACTGATAAGCATCCAAGCGACTCTCATAGCGAATCATGGCATCTTTAGCACGCTCGTCTTGATCTTCTTCGTAGACTTTTTGGCTTTCCTTGTGCGCCATGTCGTTAATCATAATCTGGGTATTGACCCAAGCTTCAAATTCCTTCATAAATTCTTGTTCGTAACTCATTTTTTCTCCTTATTCTAATCCACGGAAATAGTCCGTGTCAATCTCACGGTAGGGCTGGATATCCTGAACGTATTCCAGCACACCTTGGAATTCTCCGTTTTCATCGTGCACTGCCGCGTAGGTGATGTGGACAAACTTACCTCGTGACTCAGACTTGAACCACATTTCATACTTGTCTTTGCTTCCCTCACGAAGCCCCTTCATGATGGTCTTGACCTTGTCCAAGTACTTAGGTGGATGACAGAGTTCAACATTGCGCCCAACTTGGGACGGGGTCCGTTTGAAAATCATCTCATCAGCTGGCGTATTATCATTGTAATACTGGAAAATATCATCTTTATTGACAAAGGTAATCTCCATAGGGAGATGATTGAAAATGAGATTAGCCTGCTCGACTGAAAGATAGCCATTCCCAAAAGCCTGTTGACTATGACGGTCCAGCACTGCTTCCTTTTCCTTAGGGGTAAAGGTAATGGTAAACTGCCCTTCTGGCGTATCGATAACTTGTTGAACTTGACCTTCTGTCGTATCTCGTTGTACAGGATCTTCTGCAATCTTTTCCTCAACAAAGCGCTGACGTTCTGGCACCCATTTCTCAGACGGACGGATGATGGCATAGCCATAGGCGTCGCTCTCCTCTGCAATCTGAAGCCAGTCATCCTGAGTAAAGGACTCAAGGAGAATCATGAGAAGGATGGACTCTTCCTTGAAAATCATACTTTCAAACTCTGTCGCAAAGGCTTCAAAATCTTCTTTTACAGTAGAAATCGGCACTTCAGGTAGTGACTTGGCTGTCGCTAAAGCTGTTTGAAAGAGTTCCCTAATCTGGTCATCCACTCCCCACATAACTTTTGGAGGTGAATCGTGACCATAGCGCTCCATGATAGGAAAGAAGAGTTCTTCTTTACGTTGGTAATGAATATCAAATTGACCTACAAGTCCCATCTGACGCACCAAACCCTTACGCATCTCCGCAAGCATTTCTTCATCTTCCATATACTCATATGTATCTAACAATCTCCGAATGCGAATCAAGGCCGCACGGAGGGCCAGATTTTCTTCCTTAAAGACCCGAACTGGGTGACCTAGATGCTCGGTATCCTCTACTTCGACACCTTTAATAGCATTTTTAAAAAGATTGGCATGGACATCACAGAGTTCCATAACATCTTCAAAGGTGACACCTGAGTCTGAGTTCATCAGTTCGTGCTCCATGAGGGAAATCTCGATGGCTGACACGCCCGCAAAGGTCGCATCAAATCGCTCTTGAACCGACTCAGGAGAGGCGCCATTATGCAATTCTAACAAAATATCCCGCAGGACATGAATCCGTTCATCTGCCATTAGTCTAATCCAATCACTTCGTAGCCATTTGCTTCCAGTGTGCGGACAATCTTGGCCATAGGAGTTCCTTCCAGCTTAGAACCTTGTTTGAGCGATACCTTGCGACCGACTGTATTACGCATTAAGGGATTGGCAAGAGGTTTAAAACCTAGCTCTACTAGAATTTCCAAGACTTCTGGATGCTTGTCCACCACTTCTGCAACAGGAATTGACACATCGATGATATTGTCCATGACGACCTCCACTGAATGTTTTAAAATGATTTTACTGCTTATATTATACCATATGAAAAGAGATTAAAAAACTAGCAGTACAAGACTTGCTAGTTCTCTGCGACTTGGATTACCATCTAAATAAGTTTAAAGAGCCAATCCAATATCTTAAATACTATCTTGTAAAACAATAATTGAACTGCAAAAGAGATGATCATCCAAAAGAATTTCACAATTCCAATAATCGGTTTAATAAAAAGAATAGCAAGAAGACCCAGAAAAATTTCATTTTTTATCCTCTGGCTTGATGAGCCACCGAGCCGTATCCATTAACTTGTCTGTAATAAAGAGTTTCCCAAAACCGACAACGGCATGGTCATCTTTCTTTATCGTTTTCATTACTTTTACACCTTGCATGGTCAAAAAGTAATTCCCGTAAGTTTTAGCTAGAGTTTTTATAAGTCCCATATTACTCACCTTCGAGGATTTCAGCTTCTTTTCGGATAGTATCAATATCTATTTGATACTGCCCTTCATTATAATTAACTAATTTGGATAATTCCTTTTGCAGTCTTTCCCCCATCGGCTTCATGGTCGCAAAGGTTAAGCCACCAGAAAGGACACCCCCTAAAATAGGAATCACTTTTCCCATTCCCTTAGCCAAGCCTCCCTTTGTCAAGCTGACTCCAAAAATTTTCAAAACTTTCTCCAGAATAGGATACCAAAGTGTCTTTGTCAAAGCTTTCTGCGGAATCGTCTTCATCACATGCTTGGCAACTGTTACACCTCCAGAGCGAAGTAAAGCCCCTGCTCCATTTACCCCTAGCATGACACCGAGATAAAGCAAGAGTGTATTTTGAGCATCCTCGCTCAATTCATCACGGGATTCCCAAAGATCATCAAATCCATAAATATAGCCTAGTTCTTGGGCCAACTTTAATGAAAAAGCATAAAACTGAACTACATCTGTTGGAATAGTGATTACCATGGCAATACCACCAGGTAAACCTGCCAAAATCGAAGTTCCGCTTGCTCGTAGAACATTGTCCTTAATACAGGTCTTAGCAACTCTATCCAAATTTTCCTTTGTTAACAAAGAGGTCGGACCTTTTTCCAATAATGTAGCAATATCCTTTCGATCTAACTCTTTAGAAAACTTGTCAACTAAAAATTTTTCTCGATCAACTTTGACCATGGGTAATTTCACCACTTGTTGCAGCACTTGCATCGCTAACTCTTGTTTGCCCATCTCTATCTCCATTTATCATTCGTATTAAACTTTATCATATCATACTATGAGGTATTTACAAATTTTTTAAACTGTTTTTTGCAATTACAAACACAGCTATTAATATCTAGAAGAATCCAAGCACCAAAAAAGAGGGTTTCCCCTCTTCTTTAGTTTTTATCCAGATTACGTAGCATTTCGTCAATCTTGTTTCCATATTCGATGGATTCGTCTTTGACGAAAGTCAAATCTGGGATTTTGTACAATTTCAAATTGCGACCAAGTTCACGTTTGATGGTACCAGTTGCTTTTTCAAGCCCGATTTGGGCTTTTTGATTATCCGAAGCAAGGTTACTCAAAATGGTATAGTAAACCTTGGCAACAGACAAGTCACCTAGCATTTGAACATCTGTGATGGTTACGCCTTGGACACGCGGATCACGGACTTTCTTTTGCAAAATCTCATTGACTTCACGCTTGATTTCCATGCCCACACGATCCGTACGGAAATGATTTGCCATGATATTCCTTTCTCTACTTTGAACCAAAAGCTAGGCCAGCAGACCTAGCTATTTTAAACTTCTTGATTTTTATTTCAAATTGAAACGAAGTTCAATTTGAACTCACCTGCTTCTTTCGCTGTGGTGAAAGTGATGGAACTGATTTATCAGTCCCATCACAGGGGATTTTTGAGACTCTAGGCTCAAAAATAAGCAATGAAACCATCAGTTTGCTTGCGTCCCTCACCACCTAAGAAAGGAGCAAAAATCTTATCTTTTAATTTCTTCCATGACATAAGCCTCAATCACATCATCCATCTTGATATCATTGTAGCCGTCAATCATCAATCCACCTTCACGGCCGTTTGTAACTTCCTTAACGTCGTCTTTGTAGTGTTTCAAGCTTGCGAGTTCACCATCATAGATAACAACACCGTCACGGATAACACGGACTTTAGAGTCACGGGTAACCTTACCGTTGATAACCATAAATCCACCGATAGTTCCCACTTTAGATACCTTGAAGGTTTCACGGATAAGAGCTTCACCGATGATTTTTTCTTCAAATTCTGGATCAAGCATCCCTTTCATAGCTTCTTCCATCTCTTCGATAACTTTGTAGATAATGCTGTGGAGACGGATTTCTACATCGTCAGCATCGGCTTGTTGACGAGCTTGTGGTGTAGGACGTACGTTGAAACCAACGATAAAGGCATTTGAAGCTTCCGCAAGGGTCACGTCTGATTCGTTGATAGCACCGACCGCAGAGTGAACGATGGTAACTTTGACACCTTCCACGTCGATCTTTTGAAGTGAGGCAGAGAGGGCTTCAACAGAACCTTGTACATCGGCCTTGATGATGACGTTAACTGACTTGAGTTCACCAGCTTTAAGGGTATCAAAGAGATTTTCAAGGCTAACACGTTGGGTAGCTTGACGTTGTTTCATGAGGGCACGTTTGGCACGCTCTTCACCTGCTGCACGCGCAGATTTTTCATCTTCGTAAACGGCAAAGTGGTCACCCGCCATTGGCGCTTCGTTCAAACCTGTGATTGAAACTGGTGTTGATGGTCCAGCAACCTTAACACGACGACCAAGGTCATTGGTCATAGCACGGACACGACCGAAGGTATTTCCGACAACGATTGGGTCTTGAACATTCAAGGTACCTTGTTGAACAAGAAGGGTTGCGACCGCACCTTTTCCTTTATCCAAGCGAGCTTCGATAACTGTACCGATCGCACGAACTGTTGGGTCTGCCTTAAGTTCTTGGATTTCAGCCACAAGAAGGACTGTTTCCAACAATTCTTCGATGTTTTGGTTGAATTTAGCCGAGATTTCAACAAATTCAGAATCTCCACCCCAAGCGGTTGACATGACACCATGCTCAGCCAATTCACCGATAACACGTTCTGGGTTAGCACCTGGTTTATCAATCTTGTTAATGGCTACGATGATTGGAACGTTGGCCGCTTTTGAGTGGTTAATGGCTTCAATTGTCTGAGGCATAACCCCGTCATCTGCCGCTACGACCAAGATCGTAATATCGGTAACAGAAGCACCACGCGCACGCATCGATGTAAAGGCCGCGTGTCCTGGTGTGTCAAGGAAGGTAATCTTCTTGCCATTTTCAACGATTTGGTAGGCACCGATATGCTGCGTGATACCACCCGCTTCACCTGTCGCAACACGAGAATTACGAAGGGTATCTAGAAGTGTTGTTTTACCGTGGTCAACGTGTCCCATGATAGTTACAACTGGTGGACGCTCAACCAATTCATCTTCATTGAGATAACCATCTTCGACAAAGAAACGTTCGATGTCGGCATTATCCACTTCAACTTTTTGTTTAGCTTCGATACCGTAATCCACCATGAGAAGTTCAATGGTTTCTCCATCCAAGGATTGGTTTTGTGTGGCCATGACACCCATCATAAAGAGTTTCTTAACGATTTCAGCTGGTTCACGTTTGATACGTTTTGCGATTTCCGCAACGGTCATACCATCTGTATATTCAAATTCTGTTGGCAATTCATGGAATTTACGCTCCGTAACAGGTTTTGGAGTCTGATTACGGTTGTTCTTGTTATTGCCTTTTTTGTTCTTTTTGTTGTTATTCCAGTTACTATTTCTTTGATTTCTCACTTGACTTTGACTACTTCGATTCTTTTGTTGTTTTCTAGGACCATCTTCTTCGTGATCGAAATCATCACGTTCTTTGTCTGGTCGAGCTTGTTTTTTACGACGTGTATCCACTAATGCTTCTTTAGCTACAGGAGCTGTTTCAACCACTGCTTGAACTTGTTGCGCTTGTTCAGCTAACTTAGCCACCTCTTCAAAGATTTCCTCTGGCTCCTTGCGTTTGTTAGCTTGGGCCAAGGCTTCCTTGGCAGCCTGAGTCTGCTTGAAACGCTCCTCACTTGAACGTGCATATTCTGCATTTTGCTCTGCTTTTAGGGCTGCTGCACGGGCTTTAAAGTCAACACGTGGAGCCGCTTGATTGGGACGTTTGTCCTCTTGTTGACGGCGTTCATTACCACGATTTTGCTGACCTTGCTGTTTCTTAGCTTGGTCATTAAAGCGACGATTGTCGCGGTTGCCTTGACCTTGTTTTCCACCATTACGGCCGTCGTTCTTCTGACGGTTGCCGTTTTGTTGTTGGTCACGGCTATTGCCCTTATTTTGCTTGCGTCGCTCTGCCTGCTCTTTAGCACGGGCTTCACGCTCAGCCTTGAAATTACGACTTTGCGGTTTAGCTGCTGCTTTTTCTGTTTCAGGAGCAACTGGTTTAGCCGCTTTTGCCTCTTCCTTGGCTACAGCTGGTTTAGCTGGCTCAGATTTCTCGGCTTTCTTTTCTGCACTTGCTTTTGGTGCTGCAGGTTTTGCTTCTACTTTCGGAGCAGCTGCAGGCTTAAAGCTGGCAGCGATTTTTGCAGCGACAGCTTCTTCCACACTTGATGAGTGGCTTTTCACATCCAAGCCCAACTCTTTTGCACGCGCTACAACTTCTTTACTTTCTTTTCCAAGTTCTTTTGCGATTTCGTACAATCTTTTCTTAGACAAATCATGTCCTCCTCTTCTATTCCATAAGAGACCTCATTTTCTTTGTAAATCCAGCATCTGTTACAGCCAAAACCTTTCTCGATTTCCCGACTGCTATGCTTAATTCCAGTGTTGAAAACACGGTTACAATTTCTACTTGATAATAATGACTTTTATCTTGAATCTTCTTGGTTAGATTGGGTCCAGCATCATGGGCTAGAAAGACCAACTTGGCCTTGCCGTCTTGAATGGCCTTGACCACCAATTCTTCACCCGATATAATCCGCCCTGCTCGCTGAGCAAGTCCCAAGAGATTACTTATCTTTTGCTTATTCAAGTCCTAACTCTCTTCTTTTCACTTTGTGATCCACATAAGCGATCAACTCGTCATAAAAGCTTTCATCCACTTCCATGCTAAAGCTACGGTTAAAGACCTTCTTCTTTTTCGCCTCTAGGGCTTCTGCATTGTCTAGTTTGATATAAGCGCCGCGGCCATTGGCCTTACCTGTCGGATCAATAAAGACTTGCCCTTCTTTGTTTTTGACAATGCGGAGCAAATCCCGCTTATCAATCACTTCATTGGACACAACAGACTTGCGCAAAGGGATTTTTCTCGTTTTCATCTTTCCCTCCTCTAGCAACTTTTATTCTTCTACAGTATCGTTTTCTACTTCTAAATCTACTGAAGCAGCTTCTTCCATGGCTTCAAATTCACTAGCAGACTTGATATCGATACGGTAACCAGTCAAGTGAGCCGCCAAGCGCACGTTTTGTCCACGACGACCAATGGCAAGAGAAAGCTTGTTATCTGGCACAACGACCAAGGCACGTTTACTGTCGTTTTCATCAAAGATAACTTGGTCAACTTCAGCAGGAGCGATAGCGTTGTAGATAAATTCAGCTGGATCGGCTACCCATTCAATAACGTCGATGTTTTCTTCGATTGGAACCATACGATCGCTCTTAGCATCGTAGCGAGCTGGGTGGAATTTGCTAGTAATTTTCTTGATGTTAGCACCACCACGTCCAACGATTGTACCTATAGCGTCCACGTTTGGATTGTGGCTACGAACTGCAACCTTAGTACGGTCGCCAGCTTCACGAGCCACGCTCATAATCTCAACAGTTCCGTCATAGACCTCAGGAATTTCTTGTTCCATCAAACGTTTGATCATTTCTGGATGGCTACGGCTAACAAAGACGTTGACACCGCGAGGGTTGTCTTCAACCTTGTAAACATACACTTCGATACGATCATGAGAAGCAAAAACTTCTCCAGGGATTTGGTCTTGTTTTGACAATTGGGCTTCGATACTGCCAAGGTTGACATAGATGAAGCGGTTGTCAAAACGTTCTACTGTACCAGACATGATTTCTTGCTCATGCTCTTTGTAAGTATTGTAAGTGATGGCACGTGTTTGCTTGCGCATTTTTTCCATGATGGTTTGTTTGGCAGATTGGGCTGCTACACGACCAAACTCACCTGGTGCTTCTTCAAACTTGATTTTGTCTCCAAGTTCATAGGCTGAATTAATGGCAAGAGCATCTTTTAAGCTGATTTCCAAACGGCTATCAAAGACTTCATCAACCACTTCACGGACAGTATAAACTGTAAAGTCACCTGTTTTTTCGTTGAAGTCAATAGCTACACTGTCTGATTGACCATAGCGTCTGCGATAAGCGGAACGAAGCGACTCTACTACTGCGTCGATGATATCTTCTTTTTTGATTCCCTTGTCTTCTTCCAAAATGCGGAAGGCCTCTAGCATTTCTTTACTCATGTTTTCTTCACTTTTGAATCCTCAAAAGCTATCCTTTCTTTTTCTATAATTTAACTGCTAAACGTGCTTTTGATACTAAACTGTATGGAATTTGGACGGTTTTCTTACGCGTCTTGTCCATATATTCCATGGTCAACTCGTCCTCTTCAAAGGCCAACAAGGTTCCTTCAAAGACCTTTTGCTTATCGATGGCTTGGTAGAGCCCGACATGGATGTATTTCCCAACCGCTCCAGCGACGGCATCCTTGGTTTTCAAAGGACGTTCCAAGCCTGGACTGGTGATTTCTAGGAAATATTGTTCTGGGAAGGGATCTGGCTTGATGGTGTCTAGGACAGGACTGATAATTTCTGTCAAGTCCGCCGTGTCGTTCAAGGTAATTCCTTCAGGTTTATCTACAAAAATACTGAGAATCATGTCACTGCCAATCTTTCCGTACTCGATATCCACGAGTTCAAAAGGTGCTTGTATGACAGGTTCTACAACTTCTCTGACTAATTCTACGATTGTTGCGATTGCGTCCACCTCCTCATAAGCAAGAGGCGAAGATATTTCCCCGCCTCACTTTTCATATTCTTACTATTAGTATAACACGTTTGCTAACTTATGTAAAGCAAAAGCACTTATACAGCCTGATTTCAGGCTTTTTCTTAAAATTCTGCCTCAACTCGGTAGATAACTTGCCCCTTGTTGGAGAATTTTTGCTCGTATTCTGTCATGACATTGCCTTCAAAATCACTGGCATGTAAATCAAGCCAAACACCATTGAGCTTCATGCCATACTGAGAAAAGCTCACTAGGCTGTACTCAAACAAGCCACGGTTATCCGTCTTGAAATGAATTTCTCCATTTTCAGGCAAGATACGCTTAAAGGTATCCAAGAAGGTTTTGTAGGTCAAACGACGCTTTTCATGGCGTTTTTTCGGCCAAGGATCTGAAAAGTTCAGATACAAGCGATCAATCTCACCGTCTTCAAAGTAGTCAGTCAAGTCAGAACCATCTACCCACAAGAGCTTGATATTAGGAACTCCAACTTCAAGCACCTTGTCCAAAGCGTAGCTCAAAACAGACTTTTGAATATCAATCCCGATATAGTTGATGTCAGGGTTTTGCTTGGCCATACCTGAAACAAAGGCACCTTTTCCACTTCCAACTTCCACATGAATGGGATTATCATTGCCAAATAAGTCCCGCCATTTCCCCTTGGCTTCCAAGGGATTGAGGACCACATACTGGGGATTTGCCTCTAGTAATTCTGTCGCCCCTTTACGATTTCTAACTCTCATCTTCTCTTTCCATACTTGTCTCGGAAGTGACGCAAGCCATGGATCTCCCGATTGACATTTTCTAAATCTTGGTTCATATAATACTTGGAAATCTGGCTCAAGTAAGACAATTGACCGTACCAATACAATTTATTTAATACCGTTTGATTGTACTTGTAACCGTAGTAGGTCAACCATTCCTTCCACTGATGTTCTGGAATATAATGGCAGAGCATGTGAGCCACGTCAAACATGCGGTCGGTCAAGCGAACCGAATCCCAATCTACCAAATAAATCAAGCCACTATCTGTCTCAATCCAATTACTATGTCGTACATCTCCATGGACAATGGTCGCATAGTCCTCTCTAAATCCTGGAATAGTCTGACGTAAATCAGCCATCACTTCACTGATAAAATGATTTTTACGCAAAGCATCTGGAGCCGTTTCCTGCCAAGACTGTAGTAAATCTACAGGTGTTTCCATGGCATATCCCAAACGACTCAACTGTGTCATCAAAGGACGTGAGCGATGCAGACGGGTTAAAATATTGACGATTTGCTTACGATTCATATCATAGGGTGTCAATATCTTGCCTGTCAACCATTCTTGAGCACACATATCACGCCCATCTGCCAAACGGCGACTCCATAATAATTGTGGAGCAATTTGTTCTCTAGCTAGACCAGGTAGGATTGGAGAGGTGTTCATTTTTACAAAGATACGCTTCCCATCAGGATAGCTACCCATATAAGCCTTGCCACTTTTCCCAGGTATGGGAGTCAGTGTTAGCTCATTATCACCCAAATCCATTTCTTTCCTCCGTATAAAGTTTCCTTACTATTCTACTAGTTTTTGGCCTATTCGTCAACCGCTCCACACCCGATTCTCAAAGAAAAGCCTCTGGATTGGCTTGGGTATCCTTATAGAAAGAAAGAGGCAAGCACCGTCTTCTGCTTACCTTTCATGATTTTTATAAATAATATAAGAGTGGCCAAGCATTGTAAAACATATGAACTAAAGTAGAAACCCATAGGTTTTGGCTCTTTTTATAAGCAAAGCCCAGCAACAAGCCCCCAAGTAGATAAAAAATAAACGAAGGGACATTAGAAGGTCCATGCATAAAAGAAAAGAGAGAGGAAGTTAGCACAAGCCCTAACCAAGAATTGTCAAAAACCGCACCTTGAAGAAGTCCTCTGAAAATGAGTTCCTCCTGGATGGGGCCAAAAACTGAGGAAGTCAAAACCAAAGACAGGGAAATTCCTCTGCGGACTTCCGCCAAGTGTTGAACTCCCGCGCCAGAAGAAACAGCAAAGAATTTAATATAAACCAGCGTCTCAAGCACACTTAGAAGAAAGATTGCAATAAAAAGCAAAAGGTCTTTCTTGCTTAACATCCCAAAAGAAATCATTTCAAATTTTCTAGCATAAGCAACACTCATCGAGGTTACAAGAAGACTTACAATAATCAATGCAGATTCATTTTGAAAAAAATCCCCATGGTTAATCGTATAAGGAACTGTAATGACAATTATTAGTACTAAAAATCCAATGCACAAGGCATGAAATTTATCAAAAAACTCCATAAAATTATCCTCCTCAACAAACAGACTTTACTACAAGTCATCCTTTAACTCTAGTCTTTCCAAAACAAACCATTTTAACAACCAAAAACCGACCACATAGCCAGCCCCTAAGAATATAGCCATAAAAGCTAGCATGGGATTCAGAAAATAAAAAATCACAACAGATACAAAGGTTAGCACAAAAACATTAAAGGCAATGGTGTCAGAAGCCAAGACTAGAATATAGGGTGTCAACCAGTCTAAGGTTTTTGAATCTAGGAAAAATAAGTGTTTATACATGATGACCTCCTCCTGCCAGTCTTTAGACTAGTCCCAGATTAATAAGAAAACTCTTCCCTACTTTTTATAATACTTCAAACCCCAAATGAGTAGAAGCATGATAAGCAAGCAGAGAATAGCGCCAATATAGGCAATTAATTGTTGATAGAATTCTCCTGCTGTGATACCTCTATACAAACAAATAATAGACATAAAACCTGTCAAGCCGATATACATGAGTTGATTGGTTCTAGGACTAACCAAATCATCATCTTCAAACTCTCTTATCCTCATCTCCCTAGTGAGGTAAACAGTGACCAAAATAGAAGCCAAGTTAATAATCACTAAAAGAAATTGGAAAACCAAGGAAAAATTTAAAAACTGACGAGATAGGAATAGATAAGTAGAGACAAGTAAGGGAAACTGACCTAGGAACAATCTCGCAAGGAAGATGGTCCGTTTTTTAAAAAATATTTTTTTCATTGCTTTCTCCATTACAATTAAATGACATCTAATCATTTTCTAAAATTTGATAACTTTTATGAAATGTTTTAGCAGAAACAACTCTATGATTGGTGATATCTATATAATCACCTGGATAACCAAGAACATACATCCCATAACCAGCAAATCCTCCTCCAACTGTTCCAACTAGACCAAACTTGATATTCGTTTTGAGAGAAGTGTTAAGACCTGCCATTAGAATGCGCACATGATTATCCAACCAAACCATATAATTTTTTTGAAAAGCTTCCTCTACCCAACTTGGTTTAGGAGTTGCTTGACCAATTTCCCAAACATCAACAATTTGATTCCCATATTTTGCCTTCATAGCTTCAATCCTTTTTAAATACCATTACATGAGTTTGGAGTTCCCCCTATACCATAAGGACCACATGGTTTTGAAAAATGTATAATAGGCCACTTACCATTTAATTGATCCAAAGTTGGAGAAGGTGCTAGCCCACCCAATAAACCAGCAACCATATCTCCCCAACCTCCGAAACCTCCTTCAACTTTCGCAAGCATCTCAGTATCCATCATTTCAAATTGTGACATCGTTTTTGTATTCATAACGAATACCTCCTTTTTTATTTTTAATTTTAATTGTTATCCTGTTGCAATTGGCAATTTTAGTATAACACTATTTGTTAAAGTTTTTCATACAAATCTTGAATTATCATCAAAACATCTTAAATTACTCAAAGAGTACAATCTTCCCAATCAACTAATAAGAAGTGAATAATATTAAATTCCATTATTCACTTCTTAAAATCGATAATTATTTTTAATCTACTCTACTATTTTTAGCTAAATACCCTGTGTAAAAAAGTCAGCAAAAATGGTAATGTTGCGAAAATATTATTGATCACATGCACCGCATAGGATGGATAAATACTCTTGGTATAGCGGGTCAAACTAGCAAAGATGATGCCAGATGTTGCAAAGATGAAGATATCTAACAAACTAGGCAGGCTTGAAAAATGAGGAAGAGCAAATAAAATTGACGGAAGAAGCAAATCAAGGCCAAATCTCGAATGCTTAAAAAAGGCGTGTTGCAGTAATCCTCTATAGATTAGCTCTTCCATAAGTGGAGTCAGAAAGAACAAAGTTATATAGATACCTAGCTCAGCAAAATTGGTCCCACTATAACCGATCAATACAGCCCAACCTTCAGCAGTTGACTGAACATGTTTAGCTGTCTGAACGTTAAAAGAGATCTGGAGCACTACCACTAATACTGTCAAAATCGAATACCAAAGCCATTTTTTTCTTGGAATGTGAAAGAGATAACCATGACCTGTCTTAACCAGAATCCAAATCATGACTCCGCTAAATAGTAAACTCAAGATATTTTGAATCCAGACGAAATTGCCAATCTGGGAAGAAAATTGCCAATAATTTTGGACGATATGCGTCAGCTGAGAAAGACCAAATACGAAAAATAAGTAAGAGAAAACTGCACTTATTTTGAATAGAAGTTGATACTTTTTCATAGAAATCCTCCCTACTATGACCTCCCCTTATCATACTCTACTGTTTCAAGATTAAGAAGACAGCTTGTTCTTTTTAAGGCTAACCTGACTACTAGATAATAGATACATTAAGGCATTAAAGACAATGAAAATATGGCCATAGAATAAAATCAACCTCACATCCAAACCAAGATAAAGTTTGACCATCAAAAAGATGAGCAAAAGAATTTGAAACCATAACGTTTTTCCAAAAATAAATTTAAAGCGGTTTTGAATGTCTACTTCCTTGATTTTTACCGCCACCCCTTTATTAGCAAGAAGGAAAATGCCTGCTTCAAACAAGCCACTGTAGAGAACAAGCCACCCAATCGATACATTAGAGATTTGTAAAAATGTTCCTAAAAGAATATTCAACATACTACTCAAGAAAATAACAAGAAATAATCTGTATTTCATATTAAATACCTCCATTCATTTATTTCACGAACGATTTAATAGAAGCTTCTAATCAAAAATTCTGTCAGAAGAGGAAGACAAACTACTTTTTATAATACTTCAATCCCCACATGAGCAAAAGCATGATAAGCAAGCAGAGAATAGCGCCAATATATGCAATTAATTGTTGGTAGAATTCTCCTGCTGTGATACCTCTATACAAACAGATAATAGACATAAAACCTGTCAAGCCTATGAACATGAGTTGATTGGTTCTAGGACTAACCAAATCATCATCTTCAAACTCTCTTATTCTCATTTCCCTAGTGAGGTAAACAGTGAGCAAAATGGAAGCTAAGTTAATAACCACTAAGAGAAATTGGAAAACTAAGGAAAAATTTAAAAACTGACGAAATAGAAATAGATAAGTAGAGACAAGTAAAGGCAACTGACCTAAGAACAATCTCGCAAGGAAGATGTTCCGTTTTTTAGCAAGAAAAGTTTTCATTTCTTTGCTCCTTTCTTTTTCATCAAAGCAAAATAGATCATAAATGCAATCACATAGGCTATGGTATAAAATAGCTGATACCGAGCACTCTCCCTAAGCGGATATAGAAAGATGGACATAATCAGATACAAGATGAAAATGACAAGTATTTTTTCTTCATAAAATTTCCTCCTGAATCTTTGTTGAGTAAGAACCTTTACACTGCTAGTATAGCACTCATTTTGACCTTGGATTACTCAAATCATAAATGGTCATCAAAACATCTTGAATTGTTAAAAAATTTAAAAAGCAAGCATGAAAAACATACTTGCCCTGGGGAACTTGACAATGTGAAAATACAAAATAGAAAACTACTCACCCTCACTTCCGTATGTTCTCATATATTCTCATAATCGCAACAAGGATAGCAGCTGTCCCACTTGCCAAAGCGATAAGGGTAATGATAATGTTGAGGATTTCAGGCGTCCTCCCTATTCTGTTGATAAGACGGAGTAGGGATATAACTGTCAGCTGAATCAGGAGTATTGATTCTACTCTTACCAATGAAGTCAGTCTGTTTTCAACTGCATATAAAAAGGCTGGTAGCAAAACACAGGCTATAGCAATCACAAACAGATTGCTCCCTGTTTCTTCTCCCTTGTTCACCACGGAAATCATGAGAAGATTCGATGCTATAATCAACGTAGAGCAGATGATAAAAAAGGATTTCTTATTCATTTAATATACCTCGCATACTATGGTAAAAATCAAACCAGATAAAGACAAAACTTATCTGTTAACTTCTGCCAATTTTTTCACAAATTTCCTAATTAGCAACTGACAGCAAGTGAACTGTTAAAACCTGACGAAAGACTTGATTTTGGCAGGTGGTATTGAGACTGGTATTAGGATGACTTTCCACAATTTTCATAACGGTATAGAGACCAACTCCTCTCTCCTCCCCTTTAGAACTGGCTCCAAAGGAGAAAATCTCAGAAATATCTATTCTCTCTTCTTTGATGGAATTTTCTATGATAAAGGTCTCCTGTGCTCCATTTTTTAAAAAGGCGATTGAAACATGAGATTGACAGGCTTCCACACTGGCTTCAATTGCATTATCACAAAGGATAGACACAATGGTTAGAAAATCAAGTAGGCTCATCCCCTCAACCTGAATCTCCTCAGGAACTTCGACATTAAAGATAATCTTCTTATCCCTGGCTTTTAGAAATTTCCCTGCTAGAAGACTTTTGAGGGCTTTGTCACGAATATTCACCAATCGACCGAGGTCATATTTATTGTCCTGCAATTTTTCACTAGAATCCTTTAAGACCGAGTCGTAGACCTCTTTTATCTGCTCCATATCCTCCTCTTCAATGCCCAGACGTAAACTAGTCAAGAGGTTGCTATAATCATGGCGAAAGCTCCGTACTTCCTTGTAAAGTTCCTCTATATGTCGACTATAGCGTTCCATATCTCTGTAGCGCAAGGCCTGCTCTTGGTCCAATCTCTCATGGAGTTTGTCCTTCAAATAGGTATCCAATTTCTTGATCATCCCCATAAAAAAGAGCAAGTAAAACACTAGGATGAGATGACGAACAGTCTTTGATTGGATACCGTATGCATATTCAAAGTAAGACAGATTTTCCATGACTAGAAAGTAGGCCCCCATTATCCAGTTAATCTTAGTCAGGGACTTTTGAAAAGCTTTATCGAGAATCTCCTTTCTCAAACTAGTAAAATCATAGTCCAACCATTTCAAAAAGGCTAGAGAAATGAAGAAATTGAAAATCATTATAAACACCCAAATAAATGAGTATTTGTCATTTATTTGCCCTTGGTCTAAAAACGGAAGCACAAAATAAGAAACACCTCTATAAAAGAGATTCACCAATATCATTGGAAAGAGACCATAAAAGAAAAGGAGTTTTTTAGGAAGGCCTCTTAACAATAAGAAAGATAAGCCGATGCCGTACAAGGGTACCACAAAATAAGATAGGTAAGTATTTCCTACTATATAGTTAATCGTTACAAAAACGACTGCTAAAAGTAACTTAAAAAGAAAAGCTTTAAAAAATCTCTCCAGAGTTAGAACAATTCCATCCACCTTAAAAAATATAAACAATTCCAATCCAGCTATCAAAAATGAATATACTATCTTCCAAACTATTTCCATTACATCACCTCACTTAGTGTAAGTTATTGATAGTCTCAGACACTTCCCTGACCTTATAACGCGCTATCATACAGCTTCCACCATTGGGAAAGTAAAGCAGTTTTTCTTTCTTATCCAAACGAACCACATTGGCAGGATTGATGAGAAAAGAGCGATGGCACTGCAAGAGACGAGGTTCCTGCTTGAAAACCTCCTCTAAACTCGCTGTAAATTCCAGTCTATCTGTCTTGGTATAGAGAATAACACGATGGGCTCTGGGCGACGTTTCGAGATAATAAACCTCTTTAAAAGGATACTGGAATTGGGCAAATTTTGATTTAAAGTAAAAGCAATCTTCCGCCAGACTTTTACTATCCTGACTATTGGCATAGAGGAGGGCTGTCTTGATACGAGATTCAAACTCCTCTGCTGACAAGGCCTTATCAATGTAGTCCAGAGCAGACACTTGGTAGCGAAAGGACAGGGGCATAAACTCCGAGTGAGTCGTCACAAAGACGATGAGAGCATAAGGATCCCGATCCCGAATTTTTCTAGCCACTTCCAGCCCCTTCATCTCTTCATTTCTAATCTCAATGTCCAAAAAGAATAGCTGATGCGCCCCCTTCTCATGCACCTCTGCCAACAGTTGGTCTGGCTTGCCAAAGACCTCAAAAGAGCTAGGAGTGATATGATGCTCTTTTAAAAGTTTCTCAATCGTCGTTTCAATCCTAGTCTGCTGGGAAAAATCATCCTCTAAAACAAATATTCTCATCTTCTTACTCTCCTTGTTTCGATTTCTTCCTAAAAAGAGAATAGCAAAAATACTATGATACAAGCCCACCAAATCCTAAACAGGCCTTCAAGGCTCCTGAAGGGTAGCTTGTTCCTCAAATAAGCATGATAATCTTACCACTATTTTATCATAAAATCTTAACAGTACCATTCAGGAAATTTCAAGGACAATTAAAGATTTGAAGCTAAAAAAGGAGATAAAAGTGATAGACTTACAGTATCAAAACACAGTTGCTAGGGCCAAGACTAGCAACCAGAGATTTAAGGAGGAATTCTCATGACAGATACAGACCCTATCAAAAGAGCTCAAACTTTGATTACTGACTTAAACAAAGCTTACCAAGTCTGCAAACAGGCAACAGCTGACGATGTCCGCTTTCAGGAGCAACTGGACAATATCCTCCGCTTTCTCTCTAAAGCTGAGACGGTGGATAATCGATTCTTGATTGAGCTGGAAAAATTTTACCAGACTTCCAGTCTTCTCATGGGCCTCAGTGCCCTCAATCCAGACGCTCCTACTCGCGCCGCTTGGCGGGCCTATGACCGCTTCCACTTTGACCAAGTCAAGACCAAGTTGAGCCTCTACGGTCCAACCATTATCCTGTAGAAAATAAAAGAAGTTGAGACAGACTGAACTCAACTTCTTTTTTAGTGTCAAATAAGCAATGTTAATCCTGCATCTGACGTTTTACCTGATAAGGTAAGTACAAGACTAATAAAACCAAACCCGCTCCCAGTAAGGCTAGAAGGGCTAGTTTTTCTTGGAAGGTAATCAACCCAACAACTAATTCCACAAGTAAAACAAAACTGGTCAATCCTCGGACTACCGCCTGCAAGCCTTTTCCCTTTTGCCCCTTATCTAGTGGAAAAAGTTGAGTCAAATACTGGTAGTCAAAGGCATGATAGAGGGCCAGTAACTGGAAGAGCAAGAGGTAGTTAAAGAGAACCACCACTGCTGTCGCAATCCAAGCTTGCTCGATAAAGACCTGTGCCAGTATGGAAAGCAAGAGCAGACGGAGACTGAGGGCAAAGAGGTCTCCATTTCGCAGGTAAGAACGCAGATAGAGATTTTGCCAAATCTTCCCAGGAACCTTCTGAACAACTTTTAGAATAAAGTCCAGATAGGCTCGACGCTTGACGCTGTTTGAAATTCCCTTGACCTGCGTAAAGAGGGCAAAGAAACGAAGCAAGACTTGCTTACGCTTACTTTCTTGGGAAATGACATAGTCCCAGTCCAGCCCAGTTTCAGTAAAAAATTTACTAGCCTTTTTACGAAAGAGGAAATATTTACCTGCCCCCAATACAAGCACATAGACCAGAAAAACTGGCAAGCCATACCCCATGGCTAAAAATAAAGGCGCAAATAAAAGCAAGAAAAGGGTCTGGACAAAGAGCCAAAAAACTAGGGAAATGCCAGTTTGACGTTTGATATGGAGCTTGATTTCCTCTTCTCCAACTAAGAGAAAGAGCTTGTCTGGAGCCTCCATATAGGTGGCAATTCCTCCCCAAAGCAAAAGTAAAACAGACGTAATTCCTACAAACAAAAGGATAGGCCAATGATTTTCAGGAAAATCTTGCAAGAGTTGACTGTACTGGTAGGCTAAAAAGCCCAGCAGGACAAGCAGGAACAAGACAAAGTGGTCATTGAGAACATAGCGCAGATAACCAAGACACTCCTTACGAAAAGCCTGCTTTCTCTTTAAAAACAAGTCTTTCATAGCTCCTCCTCTTTGGTCAGAGCCAAGTAAATATCATTCAAACTAGCCTCAGGCATATCAAAGGCTTCGCGCAGTTGCAGGAGATTTCCCTTAGCACGCACTTCCCCTTTGTGAAGAATTACAAAGGCATCACACATCTTCTCCGCCGAATCCAGCACGTGAGTACTCATGAGAATAGACTTGCCCTTTTCCTTTTCCACTTCCAAAAGCTGAATCAAGTCTGCAATAGCCAGCGGATCAAGACCAAGGAAAGGCTCATCCACGATAAAGAGACTCGGATCCACCACAAAAGCACAGATAATCATGACCTTCTGCTTCATCCCTTTTGAAAAATGAACAGGGAACCAGTCTAATTTCTGGTCCAGACGGAACATTTTTAACAAAGGTTCTACTCGATCAAAAGCCACTTTCTGCTCAATACCATAAGCCATAGCAACCGTTTCGATATGCTCTCTGAGAGTCAATTCCTCATACAAGCTAGGTGTCTCAGGAATGTAGCCAATTTGCTTGCGGTAGCTAGTCGCGTCTTCTTGCATGGTCAGACCATTAATATTGATGGAGCCACTATAAGGTGTCAATAGACCGATAATCTCATTGATTGTCGTCGATTTACCAGCACCATTGAGACCGATCAAACCGACCAACTGCCCACTTTCAACGGTAAAGGACACATCTTTCAAGACAGGGACATGAACATAGCCACCTGTCAGGTTTTTAATTTCTAACATATTTTCTCCAAATCTGGTATAATGTAGCTATATTATATCAAAATTCAATACAGTAGAGGTAGATTTTATGTCAGATTGCATTTTTTGTAAAATCATCGCAGGGGAAATTCCTGCTTCAAAAGTATATGAAGATGAGCAGGTTCTTGCCTTTCTTGATATCTCTCAAGTGACACCAGGACACACCTTGGTCGTGCCAAAAGAACACTATCGCAATCTTTTGGAAATGGACGCTACAAGCGCCAGCCAACTCTTTGCTCAAGTACCAAAAGTAGCTCAAAAAGTCATGAAAGCTACTAAGGCTGCTGGAATGAATATCATTGCCAACTGTGAAGAAATCGCAGGGCAAACAGTCTTCCATACCCACGTTCACCTCGTGCCTCGCTACAGTGCAGACGATGACCTCAAGATTGATTTTATCGCCCACGAACCAGACTTTGACAAACTTGCTCAAGTCGCTGAAACCATCAAAAACGCCTAAGGAGTTGCTATGAAATTATCCAACCTACTGCTATTTGCAGGAGCTGCAGCTGGAAGTTATCTGGTCACAAAAAATCGTCAAACCATCACAGATGAAGTCTTGAATACCACTGACCGCGTTCAAGCTATCAAGGATGATGTGGATATTATCCAAAACAGCCTGCAAATCATCGACCAACAAAAAGAACTCATCAAGGAATACCAAGAAGACCTGACTTACAAGTTTAAAGTCTTGGAAAAGGATATCCAGACTAGACTAGCAGTGATCAAAGAAACACAGGAACTTGAAGATAAGTAAAAAGAGCCCATCGGCTCTTTTTGTTTATTCTCCTTCAAAGGCATCCTTGATATGGTCAAAGAAGCCCTTTTTCTTTGGATTGACTTTTAAATCACCCGCAGCTGCGAATTCTTTCAAGGCTGCTTTTTGACGGTCGTTCAAGCCTGTCGGTGTTACGACATTAACGGTAACATATTGGTCACCAACTGCACCTCCACGAAGGCTCGGAGCTCCCTTGCCACGTAGACGGAATTTCTTACCAGTCTGAGTTCCCTCTGGGATAACCAATTCAACATCACCATGAACCGTTGGGATATCAACTGTATCACCAAGAGCTGCTTGGACAAAGTTGAGGTTGAGATTGTAGAAGATAGTAGTTCCTTCACGTTCAAACTTGTCGCTAGCTTCCACAGAAACTACTACATACAAGTCACCATAAGGTCCACCGTTAAATCCTGCTTCACCCTGACCAGCTAGGCGAATTTGTTGACCAGTTTCCACACCAGCAGGGATTTTTACATGTACACTATGGGCTTGTTTTTCATGCCCTGTTCCGTGACATGTTGTACATGGATCTTTGATTTCTTTTCCGCGACCATGACAGACATCACAGGTTACTTGACGACGCATCATACCAAGCGGAGTCTGCGTATCAACGTTAATGACACCAGCGCCATGACAGCGTCCACAAGTGACTGGACTTGTTCCTGGCTTAGCACCAGAACCGTTACATGTACTACAGCTTGCTTCACGATTGTATTTAACTTCTTTTTCAGCTCCAAAAATAGCTTCTTCAAAGGTCAAATTCACACGGTATTGGAGGTCATCCCCCTGACGAGGAGCGTTTGGATTGCGCGAAGCACCGCCTCCGCCGAAGAAACTTGAGAAGATGTCCTCAAAACCACCGAAGCCTCCTGCCCCATCGAAACCTCCGAAACCACCAGCGCCACCAAAACCACCGTTTGCTCCAGCAGCACCGTATTGGTCATAGGCAGCACGTTTTTGGTCGTCACTCAAAGTCTCATAGGCTTCTTGAACTTCCTTGTACTTGTCCTCAGCACCAGGCTCCTTGTTGATATCTGGGTGATATTTTTTTGAAAGCTTACGATAAGCCTTTTTGATTTCGTCTGCCGAAGCGTTTTTTGACACCCCCAGACGATCATAAAATTCAGTATTGTTCATACAAGATACCAAGACCGTAAAATTCGACCGAAAAATAGGAAATCTGACGCTGGAGCGATGCTCCTAGACAGATTTATCTTTTTTCCGAGAATTTAGGTCGGGTTCAATTCCTTTCTTTTATATTTAGTAAGAAATTTGGGAACCCGTGTTCAGTTACGAACACCCTTGTTCCTTTCTATAATTTTCATGTAAATCTTTAGAGGCTGTTTTCTATACTCTGCTTCACTTGATCAAACTCTTCATCTGATAGAGTAAATATCAAATCCTCTTCTGAATATTCGTTCTGTTCTTTAAAATAGTTGTCAGTATTCTCTGCCAACCCTAAACCGAAAATCACTTTTCTTGCAAACTCTTGATGTGCAAAACCAATAGCCGTAATGATATTTTTATCTTTCACAACCAGTTTGGGCTGGAAATTCTCACGTGGAAGAAATTCAAAATAGTCAAAGAAGTTTTGCCAAATTCCACCTGTAAATTTCGTGTTGTTCAACCAGCCTGATTTCGCCAATAAAAGGGGCGCTGAAGAAATGGCTGCAATTAGGATATCTTGCTCATTAAGACTTCTCAAAAACGAGATCAATTTCTCATCTTGTAGAGCAGGACCTATATTTACCATTCCTGGCAAAATCACACAAGAATAATTTTCTATACGGATTTGATCCAATGTTTTCGTCGGTTGACAGGACAAACCATCCTCAGAGACCACCATCGAATTCTCAGAAGCGACATAATCAATCGTGATGTCAAAAGACAGAGCTAAAGTACTTGTTAAAGCGGTTATCTCATAAAGAGAAAAATTAGGATAAATGATACAAAGTACTTTTTTCATACGCAACACCCTCTATTTTATCGAAAAACAGAGGCTGGGTTGCAACCTCTGGATTTCTTCCTATCATTACGACGTTCGAGTTTTAAAAATCAAACTAGTAATGCTAAATCGAGCACTCCCTAACCTCTTGGTGAAAAAGACAAATCTTCCTAGAAACTAAAGTTTCTGTGTCAGATTTCCTATTTTCACTGTGAGGTTTTAACGGGCTTTGCATCTTACTTTTCAGTAAACTCTCCGTCTACGACGTCATCACCTGCGTTTCCTGTTGCTTGTGCGCCTTCTGCTCCTGCTTGAGCTTGTTGCGCTGCTGCGGCTTGTTCGTAGAGTTTAACCGCAAGTCCTTGAGCTTTTTCGTTCAATGCTTCAAGTTTTGCTTTCATTTCGTCCAAGTTGTTGTCTTCTTGAGCTTTCTTAAGGTCATCAAGGGCAGCTTGAGCAGCATCATGTTCTGCATCAAAGCCTTTGCCTTCAGTTTCCTTGATAGTCTTTTCAGTCGCAAAGATTGCTTGGTCAACTTCGTTACGAAGGTCAACTTCTTCTTTACGTTTCTTATCTGCTTCTGCATTAGCTTCTGCATCTTTCATCATGCGGTCAATTTCTTCGTCAGTCAAACCTGAGTTCGATTGGATCACAATTGTTTGTTCTTTTTGAGTTCCAAGGTCTTTGGCTTTAACAGACACGATACCATTCTTATCGATGTCAAATGTTACTTCGATTTGAGGAATTCCACGAGGTGCAGCTGGGATATCTGTCAATTGGAAGCGTCCAAGAGTCTTGTTATCTGCTGCCATTGGACGTTCACCTTGAAGAACATGGATATCAACGGCTGGTTGGTTGTCTGCTGCTGTTGAGAAGACTTGTGATTTAGATGTTGGAATAGTTGTGTTACGGTCGATGAGTTTTGTAAATACTCCACCCATTGTTTCGATACCAAGTGACAATGGTGTTACGTCAAGAAGGACAACGTCTTTGACATCACCAGTAATGACACCACCTTGGATGGCAGCACCCATAGCAACAACTTCGTCAGGGTTTACTGATTTGTTTGGTTCTTTACCAGTTTCAGCTTTAACAGCTTCAACAACGGCTGGGATACGAGTTGAACCACCAACAAGGATAACTTCGTCGATTTCTGACAAGCTCAAACCTGCATCTGAAAGGGCTTGACGAACTGGAACTTTTGTACGTTCTACAAGGTCACGAGTCAAATCGTCAAATTTCGCACGAGTCAAAGTCATTTCCAAGTGAAGAGGTCCAGCTTCACCAGCAGTGATAAATGGCAAGCTGATTTGTGTTGAAGTTACACCAGAAAGGTCTTTCTTCGCTTTTTCAGCTGCATCTTTCAAACGTTGCATTGCCATCTTGTCAGTAGACAAGTCAATACCGTTTTCTTTCTTGAATTCTGCTACCAAGTGGTCAATGATTTTTTGGTCAAAGTCGTCACCACCAAGTTTGTTGTCCCCTGCAGTTGACAATACATCGAAGACACCGTCACCCAATTCAAGGATAGATACGTCGAATGTACCACCACCAAGGTCAAATACCAAGATTTTTTCTTCTTTGTCAGTCTTGTCCAAACCATAAGCAAGAGCTGCTGCAGTTGGTTCGTTGACGATACGTTCTACTTCAAGACCAGCGATTTTACCAGCGTCTTTAGTTGCTTGACGTTGAGCATCGTTAAAGTAAGCAGGAACTGTGATAACAGCTTTCGTTACTTTTTCACCAAGGTAGTCTTCAGCGTATCCTTTCAAGTATTGAAGAATCATAGCTGAGATTTCTTGTGGAGTGTATTCTTTTCCATTTGCAGAAACTTTTTCAGAAGTTCCCATCTTAGATTTGATAGAGATAACTGTATCTGGATTTGTTACTGCTTGGCGTTTTGCAGCGTCACCAACGATGATTTCGCCGTTTTTGAATGAAACTACAGATGGAGTTGTGCGGTTTCCTTCTGGATTTGCGATGATTTTGCTTTCAGTTCCTTCAAGAACTGCAACTGCTGAGTTTGTTGTACCTAAGTCAATACCGATAATTTTAGACATGTGTTTTTCTCCTTAAATTTATCTTCTTTTTTCTTTTTGATACTCTTCTTAGGTGGCGGCGCCGTCAGAGTTTGACTTCGTCAATCTCTTTGACTAAACTTTGAGCCTAAGGTCTCAAAGTTTGCGCAGATAGCGCCACGGCGAAGAGTATCGTCTTTGGTTCGCTTCGCTCACTATTGCAAAGCTGAACTACTTTTTTATCTTTCTTTCATAGTTTATTGTCGTTTCGGACAAGTTTTCTATTATGTAAATTGCGACACTAGGAGTCGAAATCGATTTTATTTCGACGACGAGTTAGTAAGGAGGCTAGGAAAACGCCATAGCGATTTCCGTTTTCTGACGAGTTGCTTTAGCTACCGTCAGAATTGCCTAATCGAACACGCCCTAAGCTCTGAGTAAAAAAGATAGATTTTCTTGTGTTCATCGAACACTTCGTCAATCTCCTATTTTTACTGTGAGCTTTTTACGAGCTTTGTATCTTAGTTATACACCACTACCATTGCTGGGCGTAGGATGCGGTCATGGAGTTTGTAGCCTTTTTGGAAGACTTGGGCGATGGTATCTGCTGGGTGTTCATCGTCTGCTGGGAGGGTTTGGATGGCCATATGGTAGTTATGGTCAAATTCTCCGTCAGCTGCGATTTCTTCGATTCCTTCTTCTTTCAAAGCGTGAATCAAGCTTTCTTGCACCATTTCCAAGCCCTTCTTCACATCATCTGTCAAACCTTCAACTGCAAGTGCACGCTCAAGGTTGTCGAGCGATGGTAAGATTGCTTTTGCCAAGTCCTGGCTACGATAACGTTGCAAGTTCTGACGCTCTTCATTGGCACGGCGTTGGATATTTTGCATTTCCGCATGAGCGCGAAGATATTTGTTTTCGAACTCATCCGCACGTTCATTTGCCAAGTCCAACTCAGATTTCTCAGGAGTTGTTTCTTCTACCGTTTCCACAACTTCCTCTTCTTGAACTTCTTCTACTTCTTCATTTTTTATATCTTGGGCCATTTTCGCCTCCTTTAATGATTTCAATCTTAATGTACTTCGTAATGATTACTGCTGAGGTAGCGGTAAAAATCTGTCAACTTCATGGTCAAAACACGGTTGACCACATTGACTTGGTTGATTAGCTGTTGGTAATCCAGATTAACTGGACCGATAATGGCTAGAATTCCAACTCCTCGATAAGGAATGAGGAACTTGCTACTAATCACTGCTAGGTCAGCTAGGCAGGACTCTTGACTGTCTGCAACACGGACGTTTTGCATCTGATCTTCATGCAGCCCTTCACGAATCTCCAAGGCCACCTTTTGTGGTTGATCAAAGAACTGGTAGGCTGCCAGATTGGCAAAATTCAAGAGATTGACCTTACCCGCCACCACAATATTTTCGTTGAACATTTCCTTAAAGATGTGTTCAAAGAGATCAATCACATTATCCGTTGTTGTAAAGTAACGCTGAATAATCTGCGGAATCTCTGTCCGAATCTTGTAGTGGATATCTAGAACGGTGTGACCGAGGAAACGTTCCTGAATGATATTCTTCAGTTTCAGCAAATCCTCCTGCAAGAAGTTCCTTGGAATCAGAAACTGACTGGTAACCGTTCGCGACTCGTCTAAGGTGAATACTGCCAAGGCTGTATGTTGCCCCAGAACGACGATATCAAAGGCTGTCAAACGTTGCCTGCTCGGTTCAACATCTAGTGCTACTACCGTACAGTCACTCAGGTCTGTCAGTAGATTAGCAGCCTCTTGCAGAATATTCTCCAATTTGAAGAATTCCTGATCAAAGGCTTTGACAATCTCATAAACCTCATTTTCAGCCAGTCGGTCAAAATCCAGTGAGTGTTTCACATAGTACTGAAAACCAGCAACACTTGGCATGCGACCGCTTGAAGTATGAGCCTTCTCAAGCAAACCTTGCTTTTCTAAAGCCGCCATGTCATTACGAATGGTAGCACTGCTAGAGTTAATAGACTCTTGCAAGGCTTTGGATCCGACAGGTTCGTGCGTTTTGGTAAAGATGTCAATAATCAGATTTAAAATATCCTGCTGACGCTCTGTAACCATCTCATCACTCCTCTCCGTCTGATCAATTAGCACTCAATACACTCAAGTGCTAACTTATGATTCTATTATACACCCTTAGAAGAGAATGTCAAGATAAAAACTCAAAAAATTAGCACTCTTTTACCAAGAGTGCTAAAAATCAGTCTGAAGACCTAGAACCTTACCTTCCATCTACTTGGTATTTCTTTTTAAGTCTGAAAAAACCATGGATTAGATAAGAAATCAGAAAGGCATATAAAAGAAAAATAATGAAGAAAGACATAGAAAGCTCTTCTTTAAATAAACTCATACAAACAACAAGACCGCCTAAGAAAGTAGCTGTACAGGAACGAAGTCTATACCGCATAACTTCCCACCTGAGATTATTACTTATATAGACTTGATCCTCTGAAAGTATATCAGAAGCTGGTTTACGAAGAATTAAACAAAAACCTGTTTCTATCAATTCCCAACCGCTATTTCTAAAATCTTGAAGTTCATGCTTATACTTTTTAAGAAATCTAGAATCATAGATACGGTAGATGACATCGTCCGGTTGACATTGGTCAAAATAGAAAAAACCAAAACGACTAGTTCTATACTTCCAGCCTTTCAAGTGCATCTCATGCAAATACTCTTCTTCCTTGTCCAAATCAAGAATAGTGAAAATCCGAAATTGATTTTTATTTATCATGACTTCCCCTCCAATTTTTGAGCATACCTACCCTATCATAAATCTGATAATTCCTTCTTTTTATGCCATAACCTCCAACCAATATAAGAAACTACTAACAAAAGGATTAAAGACAAGAAAATATCTAGCCCGACCGCAAGTAAACCCCATAGACCATACGCATTACTTCTATTGAGCAATTTAAGTAATAATGGTATATGTATGGCTAGCAAAATTAAAACAGGTACTAATCGCAGGCTTAAAATGCGATTAACCATAGCTAACTTCCCAGCAGCGTCATTATAGATTTCAAATTCTGTATCCGATTCAATTTCAGAATACGCTTTTCTAAAATAGGAAAAACTATTAAAGTCTGTAATATGCTCCCAGCCACAATCTTTAAATAGTTGTAAATAGGAGGTTCTCTCTGATTTTTCCATTGGGTAAAAATCCAACTGATAAGATACTTGCTCAGGCTGACATTTTTCAAAGGTATACTTAACTACAAACAATAAGATAGAATAGCTTACTTTCCTAAGTTTCCAGCCCTTAGCATGCATTTCTCTAAAGTATAGAGCCTCCCTCTCATAATCCGCAATTGTAAAAATTCGATAAACAATTTTCTTTTCCATCATCCTTCCTCCCGACTGTTTCTATAGAGCCGTTCAATACGCTTCAATTCAATATCTAAGACTTTTCGCCCCAAGTCTGTGATCTGATAGATTTTCCGTTTTTCCTCTTCGCGAACAAAGGAAATCAAACCATCCTTTTCCATTTTTGACAAGGTTCCATACATAGTTCCAGGACTGATCGAAACTTGCGAATCTGTCATCTCCTTGACCTTTTGCGTAATACTATAACCATGACCTTCCTTTTGCAGACAGAACAAGATATAAAAACCCGTTTCCGTCATCGGAAGATAAACTCGACGAATCTTATCCGTTAATTCCATTTATAACCACCTCCTATTCAGTTCGATATATCGCACTTCGTTATAAAAAATATATCACACCTCGATATAAAACGCAAGAAATAATCGGCATTCTCTCTAAACATCGATCGACTATTTTGCCTTCATATTCAACTCCATGCATTGGATAATCCAAACTATTTTATACTATTCAAATTACTTCAGCTTCACCTTGCCGTATATATGTTACTGACTTCGTCAGTCTTATCTACAGCCTCAAAACAGTGTTTTGAGCTGACTTCGTCAGTCTTATCTACAGCCTCAAAACAGTGTTTTGAGCTGACTTCGTCAGTTCTATCCACAACCTCAAAACATTGTTTTGAGCAGCCTGTGACTCGCTTCCTAGTTTGTTCTTTGATTTTCGAAGAGTATTAGCTTTCCTTCAACCTACTACAGTTGACAAAGAAGCAATCAAAAAGCAACGCTAGACACGTTGCTTTCTGATTTAAACAAAGCTAGTTGTATATCAACTTATTTTACTGATTTTATACAAATCACTTGTTATTGACTTCATAATCTACAAGTCGTTACTCTTCATCCTTCCGTTTTCGTGAAATGAGAAGTCCGCCAGTCATAGCTGCTAAAAGAGCTGCAATAAGTGACGTATTTGATTTCTCTGTTCCTGTATTTGGAAGTTGTCGATCTTTATTTATTGTAGTTACAGATTTTGGAGTTCCCTCTGACATTTCATTAGCACTGCCGTCCTTATGTGGCTGAGCTGGCATTTCTTCTGAAATACCATTCACACTACCTGTATAGGCTGGGACTTCTGCTGTTGGTGGAGTAATGACATTTCCTTCTCCGTCCGTACTGCTTGTGCCTACTGGATCTGTGTAGGCTGGAATCTCTACCGCTGGTGGAGTAATTAAGTTACCTTCTCCGTCTGTACTGCTGGTTCCTACTGGATCTGTGTAGGCTGGAATATCTACAGTTGGTGGCGTAATGACATTGCCCTCGCCATCCGTACTGCTTGTGCCCACTGGATCTGTGTAGGCTGGAATATCTACAGTTGGTGGTGTAATGACGTTTCCTTCTCCGTCCGTACTGCTTGTTCCTACTGGATCTGTGTAGGCTGGAATATCTACAGTTGGTGGCGTAATGACATTGCCCTCGCCATCCGTACTGCTTGTTCCTACTGGATCTGTGTAGGCTGGTTGACTTGGAGTTACTTCTGGAATACCGTTTACACCAAAGTCTTGGTTCACTAAGTCTGTTCCTGGAATTTGGTGACTGATGCCGGTTGTTGGATCTTTCAACGTTGCGGTGCCGTCTTCGCCTACAGTGACTTCCTTACCTGGGTTCTTCGCTTTGACTTTGTCTTCCACTTGTTTTTTCTCTTCTGGAGTTAAGTGCGCTTTGTCTTTAACTGGAACTTTCTCGTCTGGTTTCACTGGGGTGAATCCTTGGTTGACCAAGTCGCTTCCTGGAATTTGGTGACTGATGCCGGTTGTTGGATCTTTCAACGTTGCAGTGCCGTCTTCGCCTACAGTGACTTCCTTACCTGGGTTCTTCGCTTTGACTTTGTCTTCCACTTGTTTTTTCTCTTCTGGAGTTAAGTGCGCTTTGTCTTTAACTGGAACTTTCTCGTCTGGTTTCACTGGGGTGAAATCTTTAGGCTGCGCTGTAACTATTTTTGGATCTGATGGTCTACTATCACCTTTCGTAGCTGTTGCTGTTACCTGACTTCTATCTTTAACACCTTCAGCTGGAATAAGGAGTTGCCCTGTACTTGAATCTACAGTTACACCTGCTGGTTTATCTGATGATGACCATGTTCCGTTTTTATCTTTGACTACTGTTACAGTTTTATTTTGTTCTTTCTCATCAGTGTAATTAACCGTGACTTTATCGGCATCCCCTGTTGGTGTCACTGTAACTGTTCCATCACTTGGTGCTATTGCCATTGGTGACGTTGGCTTAGAATCACGTACTTTGAAGACTTTAGATGCATCTAATCGATCTGTACTATCGTCTTTATAGGTCACAATCACATTATTACCATCAACTGTTACAGACTTAATTTTATCGCTAAAGGTTGGATTAGCTTGTTTTACAGCATTCTCAATTTGAGTCGCATCTGCATTGTCTAGTAATAACGGTGTTCCTGGAGCTTGCGCATCATATTTAAATGTTTGAGGTTTCCATACAAATCGAATACGTCCAGGAGCTCCTACATCATTAGCATGACCTACATGCTCATAGTTAGTATTTCCACTTGGATCTTCTGCAAATAAGTATCGTGAAATTTGCCCACTTTGTTCATTAAACTCACCCTTAGGAATCTCACCAGTTACCTTAAGAATAGCTGGAGAATTTTGACTTGCTGGCGTATCAGTGTGAATTTTAGTAGCCTTCAAGTAAAGTGCTGATCGAGTTTTCCCGTTCAAGTATGAATCTTCTGTACCTAGACCCTGTCTATTATCAGCAGCAAACGCTAGATGCAATTTAGAAATCTTACCAGAATTATCCCAAGCTTTCAGTGTAATATCGTTATTTTCCCCAGAGTAAACATAGATCTCTTGTCTAGCTGGATTATCATAAGGAATTTCAACTATTGGTCTAATCTTATCATTTGATTCAACCAGCTTGTCTCCAGATATTTCATGAGATATTCTTGATTTAGGATCAGTTACAGTGGCAGTACCATTAGTCGATACCTGTACTTCTTTACCAGGATTAGCATCTGAAACTTTTTTCTTAACCTGATTAACTTCACTCGGTGTTAAAGAAGTTACTTTTGTAACAGGTGTCTTAGCAGGAACTTTTGGCGTGAAATCTTGGAAAGTAGCAACCTTAGCATCACTTGGATGTGAGATATTTCCTGCTTCATCTGTTGCTTTAGCTGTAACATTACCTTTCGGAATTTCCTTAGTCGGATCGATAAGCGCTTTACCACTTGCGTTAGCTACACCGCGTCCTAGTTCTTGATTTCCATGATCATATAAAACAACAGATGCACCTGGTTCTGTATCTACTTCAATTTGAGTTCTAGTTCCAGCTTTATCCGTCAAGTTAGTTGGAATCGTTGGCTTACCTGGAGCTACATTATCTAAAACAACATTATCAGGTGTTTTTGCATTACCTTTTTGAACAGATCCTCTACCTTGGTGATTGTAGGTAATATTCCCGTTATTTTCAACAGTTACTTCTGACTTATTGATACCAGGATTGGCTTTTTCATAGGCTGTTTTAACTCTTTCTTTATCTGTTGGAGTTAAATGATTAATATCTTTTACAGGTACTTTCTCTCCTTTATTTGCTAATACATATTGATTAGCCTCTTGAGATGATCTTATTCCTGAAGCTACCGTAATATCTTTATTTTCTGCAATAGCTTGGATTCTATCTAGGGTTTCAAATCTTGTACCTGAAGGCAATTCAAAGGTTACACTTCCATTTGAATTTGGTGAAATTCGTACATTCGCCGCATTTTCTAACGTCTTATAACGTCCAGAACCTTCTTTTTCAATTTTAACTTTTTTCCCTTGAATAACTGCAGTGATAATATCTGTTCTGCCTTGCGGAATAATAGTTACGCTTGTTGAACCATGATGAGGTTGCTGAATAGTCAAAGCTTGCGGTGCAGGTACTGTCGCTTGTTTTGGAGCACTTGCATCTGTTGTGTGATCACGATTATCAGTTGCTTTTGCTGTTACATTTCCATTTGGAATCGGTCTTGTAGGATTAATAGTAACTCGACCACTTTCATTTGCCGTACCTTCTCCCAATTCATGGCCTGAGTGATCGTAAAGTTTTACTTTAGAACCTGGATCTGCCGATACAGTAGTCGGTGTTTGTGTATCTGCCTTATCGATTAAGGATGTTTCTATTACTGGGCGTTTTTGAATAGTGTATGCCGAAGCTACTTTATCTACTGATTTATCAGGATAAGTGATGGTAACATTCCCTTTTTCATCTACTGAATAAGTTGCCTGATCTAATAATGCTCTGTATGCTGCATCTGTATATGTTCTATTGTTCTTCTCTTTAATCGCTGCAATGATTTTCTCTTTTTCTGGACCACTTACAGCGTTTGGATTGTCTACAGTAATCTTTTTATCAATAGAAATATCATATTTTTTCGCTACTTCAAGAACGTTAATGGTTGTACTAACATTTGCACTTGAACCAGCATTATGGCGTCCATAATTAGCTGTTGTTGTCTTGCTTACAACATAATAATTAAGAACCGTTGGTCCTAGGGGCTGATCCATTGCAATCGTTCCACTAGTTTTTCCCGTACGAGCCGTTTCAGGGGTGGATTGAGCTGTTACTAAGAAACCGCCTGATTCTTCTAATCCTTTGACATGGCCTCTAGTATTTGGATTTGGCAAAAATGTTTCTAGATATTTTGCATAAGTAGAAACATTAACTTCGACATGATCTCCACGATATGCTGTAACCCATTCTTTATCCACTCCGATAGTAGCTCTTGCTTTACCTTCGGAAGAAACTTGTTTCGCTCCTCCATGACCTATTTGAGTTCTCGTAACATTCACAGGGTCACTTTTTGCTGATTCTTTACCTCCAACAGGTGTTGAAGTCGCTCTAATTTGCCCTTCAGGTAAACTATTTCGAGGATGTACCATTGCATAGCCATCATTTCCAGCTTGAGCTTCTCCTATCAGTACATCATTATTATCGTAAAGTTTTACTGTTGAACCTACTGGTGCTTTTACTCTGACGTCTGCAGGTATACTTGCTTTCCCTGTTAAGTCACTCTCGATGTGAGCACCAGATGTTAATGGAGCCTCTACTACATTGACAGGTTTCCATCCCTCAAGACTTCCGTAACCGCCTTCTTTCATATTTGAAATAACAGACGTTTGAGATCCTACTTTCATATCACTATTCAATCGTAAATTGATGATAGAATAGAACTTATTACTTGTATTATCTACTGAAGTAACAGTTGCTAGATTACTTTGAAGAGATTGCCATTGTTGATTAATCGTAGTACGTCTAATTGCAACTTGATGCTCTTGATTATTCGTATCTCTATACTTCAAATACGCCATCCCTGCATCATGTGGTACAAATAATTTAATATTACGTTGATTAGATGTAACCTCACCTACAGGATGTCCCGGTGAATGATCAATCCATGAACGTCCTAATGAAACATCCACATTCGTTGCTTCACTCTCTTTGCCATCAACACTTTGAGTTACTGTTATCTTATCTTTCGGTACAAGTTGTTCTCCAGTATCTGATAGATTACTATTTAAACCAGCATCTAGTGAAACAACCCAATGACCACTTCCATCAACTTTTGTCTTCTTAAAAGTATTTCCATTTTTCTTAACAGAAATAGTCGCTCCTGGTTTCCCAGTCCCTGATAATTGATTATCTGTTGACGGTACAGTCTGCATACGTACAGTGTCGTTGGTTCGAGTATAGTTGTGGTTAACAGTAGGAGCGCCTACTGCATTGACATGGATACCTACAGCAGGGAAGTCTGAATTTCGACTTGTAATCGCCGCCTTACCACTTAAGCCAGAATTTTCAAGAGTATTCTGTACAATAGCGGTCGCAAAGCGAGCAAAAAGATTGTGATGTGTTCCTCTAGTAGTTACTTCATAGACTATTCTATCTGGCACAGCTCCACCAATAAGTCTGTAGTGACCAATAAACATCTTATAATTAGAGAAAGGCGTACTAGCAGGGCGTCCTCTGGAAATTTCTCTCTCTTCTAGTACACTACCACCAGCTCCACCTCTTTCTACTACACGAATATTTTCAATAGTATCATCTGATGTAACTGCAATACCAGCCCAAGCATGATTCTTATGAGCCGGACGGACAGCCACTCTCCAAATAGTACGATCACCATCAATGTCATAATGAAGATTTTCAAACTGTTTAACTCCATCACCACTGATAGTACCTGAGTCGAGATTTCCAGCTACAGAACGATCAATTGATCGAGCTGCATAATGAGCTATTCTAAACCCAGAATAACCTTTTTTCTTCTTATCAAGAACATCCTCTGTCGCCTCATCTACAAGATTACTTTTCGTATCTATCGGCAACAGTTTATTATCTTTGTTTGGCAGTTCTAGACTATTAGCTTCCTTATCTACCTTGTTTAAGCTTCTATCGGAAGCTGTCACAGTAGGTTTTGAGCTATCTCTAGAAGTTTCTTCTTTACGAACTTCAGTAGCAGCCTCATTCGTGCTCTTATCTTCTAGTAAAGAATCCTTAGCATTGCTACTTTCAGCCTGATTAGCAGTCTCGTCTACCGCTTCAGCAGAAGGCACCTTACTCTCTTCTTTCCGCTCAGGTTGACTAGCACTACTTTCTTGCTCTTTTAATGTTTCTATCAGCTTTCTAATTTTTAGAATATGTTGATCAATATCCTCTGATTTAGCATCCTTATCAGAAAGCAAACGTTTGCTTTCATCAGTAAGCTGAAGAAGCTGATTAGACAATGGAGCAAGTTTACTTTCTTTTACCTTAACTACAATATCTTTAAGCTCATCCATCACTTGAAGAAGGGCTGATTTATCAACAACTTTTGTAGTTTTTTCTTCCAAATTCCTTTCAGCAAGCTCTTGACTATTTGGCAAGGGTTCTTCCTTAGCCCTACTCCTACCCTCATCATTTAGGGTCTTCTCAGTCGCTGCTGTATCAGGGGATACAGATAGACTATCTGCTCTAGCTACTCCATTTGCAAAAAACAAGAGGGCAGCTATAGCTACACTAGCAGCACCAAAATGGTACTTTCTAATCGAATAGCGAAAAACTTTTTCACCATTCCTATTATTCTTATGTCCAAACATAAATTTTTCCTTTCTATTTTTAAAATGACATAACTATATATAGTTTATCACAATAAGTTGATATAGTAAAGTGATATCTGTAATAAATAATTAACAACTATAGAGTATTTTTATAACGAAGCAGTTCCTAGAATAGTAAGATTTTCGTTGAAAAAAGAGCGATTAATACATGACAAAAAATCTTTAAACTATTGATTCCTGTATGGATAAAATAAGTTCCACCGCTTGCATATATATATATATATATATATGCAAGCGGTGGAACTACCCTCTATGTATGAATTTGTATATTTACTAATTAGGACTAAACTATAAAATTTTAGTAGCTTGATTTTTACAAAAATAGCAATTATCCTTATTAAAGAAATATCAGAAAATTTAATATAAAAACATCAAATGCATCAAATCAATTTATGACAAACACACCTTATATTCATGTAGATTACAGCATACTATAGACGATAAAACCTCAATTCAAGAAAAATAAAAAAACTTCTCATCTATTACACTCATCTAGCTGAAGCGCATAAAAGACATATTGTAATCGATCTTTATAGCTGATACTCAATGAAAATAGAAGAGTATGAGCAATATGAAAACACTATATCATATTTAAGTCGCAATAGTATAACACGACTTCTAAAACATTGTTAGGAATTATTTTGGACAATCCTAGACTCAATTCATTATCTTCCAATCTACTATAATAAACTTATGCTCAATGAAAATCAAAGAGCAAACTAGGAAGCTAGCCGCAAGCTGCTCAAAGTATAGCTTTGAGGTTGCAGATAACGCTGACGTGGTTTGAAGAGATTTTCGAAGAATATTAGTAATCTACAAAAGACTAAATGTAAGTACTCCAGTCTTTAGAACAACATAAAAAGGTTGCCCAAACGGACAACCTTTCTGTACCATTAATATAAATCTAAATAGTTATCAATTTCCCATTGTGAAACGAAGGTTGCATAACTTGCCCATTCGATTCGTTTGGCTTCAAGGAAACTAGTATAGATATGTTCTCCAAGAGCCGCTCTGACAACTTCATCTTCAGTCAAAGCCTTCAAAGCGTTGTGAAGGGTTGATGGAAGGTCTGTAATGCCAGCTTCCTTACGCTCTTCTGCTGTCATAATGTAGATATTTTCTTCGATAGGAGCTGGTGCTTCGATTTTGTTTTCAATACCATGCAAACCAACTTCCAAAAGAACCGCCATAGCGATGTATGGGTTTGCCATCGGATCCACTGAACGTAACTCAAGACGAGTTCCCATGCCACGTGAAGCAGGTACGCGCACAAGTGGCGAACGGTTACGACCAGCCCAAGCAATGTAAACAGGCGCTTCATAACCTGGAACCAAACGTTTGTATGAGTTAACGGTTGGATTCATGATGGCAGTATAGTTGTAAGCATGCTTGATCAAACCGCCAAGGAAATGATAGGCCGTTTCTGACAACTGCATTCCTTTTGGATCATTTGGATCAAAGAAGGCATTGTTTCCTTCTGCATCAAACAGGGACATATTACAGTGCATACCTGACCCAGCAATACCAAATTTTGGTTTGGCCATAAAGGTTGCATAAAGCCCATGTTTGCGAGCAATAGTTTTGACAACAAGCTTAAAGATTTGAATCTTATCACAAGCACGGAGAACTTCATCGTATTTAAAATCAATCTCGTGTTGTCCAACCGCAACCTCGTGGTGACTCGCTTCTACTTCAAATCCCATTTTAGTCAAGACATTGACAATCTCACGACGTGTATTGTCCGCAAGGTCAGTAGGCGCCAAATCAAAGTAGCCACCCTTGTCATTTACTTCAAGTGTTGGGTCACCATTTTCATCTAGTTTAAATAAGAAGAATTCTGGCTCCGGACCAAGGTTGAAGGATTTGAATCCTACTTCTTCCATGTGACGAAGAGCACGTTTCAAATTGCCACGAGGGTCACCTGCAAATGGTTCACCTTCTGTTGTATAGACATCACAGATCAAACCTGCAACACTTCCATTTTCATCTCCCCACGGGAAGACTGTCCATGTATCCAAGTCTGGGTACAAGTACATATCTGACTCATTGATACGTACAAAACCTTCAATAGAAGATCCATCAAACATAGCCTTATTTGACAAGACCTTATCTAATTGTTCATCTGTAGCAGGAATTTCGACGTTTTTCATCGTTCCCAAAATATCTGAGAACATGAGACGGATAAAGGTAACATTTTTTTCCTTGACTTCACGACGAATATCTGCAGCTGTGATTGGCATGAGTTTTCTCCTTAATCTATGACTACTTGCGGTTGCCTAACCGCGACCAAAAGGTGATCGTACTGAAGCAAAACGTCCCTGTTGGAGAAGTTCATTGTGAAGTGCACGACGCACCTCAGTCTGACTCACCACTTTCTTGGACTTCGCTTCACGTTCAGCATATTTTTTCTTAATGGCAGCGATATTATAACCTTCTGAGATATAATCTTTGATTTCAAGCAGACGATCCATGTCATTCAAGGAATACATGCGACGGTTCCCTTCATTTCGATCAGGTTTAATCAACTCTTGATCTTCATAATAACGAATCTGACGTGCCGATAGATCTGTCAACTTCATAACACTGCCAATAGGAAAAACAGCCATGTTTCGGCGAAATTCTTTTTCCTTCATTTACAATTTCCTTCTTTCTGTCTATTATAGTCTAAAAAAAGACAAACGTCAATTGATAATGTTATAAAATGTAACATTATTTTTCTTTTTTCTCTAAAAAGAGCCGAATGCGATCAATATCGTAATTTACGAGAATTGCAACAAAAACTCCCATGAAAGTTTCCGATACACGAGCAAATACGTACAAAATTGTCTCTCCGCTCGGAATCGATAGGGTAATGATTAACATGGCCGCTACACCGCCAATAACGCCCGCTTTGTTATTCATGGCCACATTTGTCATAATGGTTAACATGGTGCAGATTGGAACAACTACTAAAGTTACCCAAAAAGCTTCATGGAAAAAGCCATTTAATAGGAAGAAGACCAGAGCATAGAAGCCACCGATACTATTTCCTAGAATGCGCGAAGTCCCAAAATGAACACTCTTATCAAAACTCTCCCTCAAGCTAAAAACGGCTGTCAAAGCACCGATTTGAAGACCTTTCCAGCCAAAAAAGCCAAAAATTAAGAGAACTAGAAAAACAGCAATACCTGTTTTAAAAGTTCGCATACCAAGTTTGAACTGGGATTTATCGAATTTATATTTTTTAAAATAACTCATAATCTCAACTTTCTATTTCCATTTTATCATAAATCGGTGATTTTTATGAGTAATAGTTGAGAGGAAGCGTTTTTATTTCAAGCAAAAGAAAAGAGGAACTTTCATCCCTCTCTTCTTTGATTCATTTATGAAATCTTATTTTTCTGTCAAGGCTGCAAGACCTGGAAGAACTTTACCTTCAAGAAGTTCCATTGATGCTCCACCACCAGTAGAGATCCATGAGAATTTATCTGCACGTCCAAGGTTGATCGCTGCGGCAGCTGAGTCACCACCACCAATGATTGATTTAACTCCTGGTTGTTTCACGATAGCGTCCATCACACCGATTGTACCAGCTTGGAAATCTGGGTTTTCAAATACACCCATAGGTCCGTTCCATACAACTGTTTTGGCACCAGTCAAAGCTTCGTCAAATTTAGCGATAGATTTTGGACCGATGTCAAGACCAAGGAAGCCTTCAGAAACTGCTTCACCTTCAGTGTCACGCACTTCAGTGTAGCCAGCAAATGCGTTAGCTTCTTTTGAGTCAACTGGCAAGATCAATTTACCGTTTGCTTTTTCAAGAAGAGCTTTCGCAACATCCAATTTGTCTTCTTCTACAAGTGAGTTACCGATTTCGATACCTTGTGCTTTGTAGAATGTGTAAGTCATACCACCACCGATAAGGACTTTATCAGCTTTTTCAAGCAAGTTTTCGATAACACCGATCTTGTCTGAAACTTTTGAACCACCAAGGATAGCCACAAATGGACGTTCTGGAGTTTCAACTGCTTCTTGGATGTAGGCAATTTCGTTTTCAAGAAGGAAACCAGCAACTGCTTTTTCAACGTTTGCTGAAATACCAACGTTAGATGCGTGTGCACGGTGAGCTGTACCGAATGCATCGTTTACGAAGATACCATCTCCAAGTGATGCCCAGTATTTACCAAGTTCAGGATCGTTTTTAGATTCTTTTTTGCCGTCAACATCTTCGTAACGAGTGTTTTCAACCAAAAGAACTTGTCCATCTTCAAGAGCGTTGATAGCTGCTTCCAATTCAGCACCACGAGTGACACCTGGGAAAACAACGTCTTGGCCCAATTTAGCTGCCAAGTCTGCTGCTACAGGAGCAAGTGATTTACCAGCTTTATCAGCTTCTTCTTTCACACGTCCAAGGTGAGAGAAAAGAATTGCACGTCCACCTTGTTCGATGATGTACTTAATAGTTGGAAGAGCTGCTGTGATACGGTTGTCGTTAGTGATTACGCCATCTTTCAATGGTACGTTGAAGTCAACACGAACGAGGACTTTTTTACCTTTCAAGTCAACGTCTTTAACAGTAAGTTTTGCCATGTTACAAAAACCCCTTTATTTATTTTATTCGAAACTATTATATCACACTTTGGAAATATAAGGAAAGATTTCACAAGATTTTTCGATATTTAATCTTTGTGGCATGCTAGAGTATATTATTTTTGCTTTTTCTAACGAATTTTCTTTCTAAAATCTTAGCTTAATACTTGTTAGATTTACTTTTATCCTTTAAAATAGAATAGGAGAAATTCCGTTATTATTTTTCGGAGGAAAAAGAAATGTCCATTAATTGGCAGGAAATTTTATTTCACTTTTTAGGTGGTCTGGGGCTATTCTTATATAGTATCAAGACCATGGGAGACGGTTTGCAACAAGCTGCTGGAGATCGCCTTCGCTTTTACATTGACAAGTACACTAGCAATCCCTTTTTAGGTGTTCTAGTCGGGATTGTCGTAACTGCCCTGATTCAGTCAAGTACAGGGGTTACAGTTATCACGGTTGGACTGGTCAGCGCTAGTCTTCTAACTCTTAGACAGGCTATCGGAATTATCATGGGAGCCAACATAGGAACCACTGTTACTTCCTTTATCATCGGTTTCAAGCTTGGCGAGTATGCTTTACCCCTGATTTTCCTTGGAACCATGTTCCTCTTCTTTACAAAAAACAGAACAGCAAACAATATCGGGCGCATCCTGTTTGGTGTAGGGGGAATCTTCTATGCTCTAAACCTCATCAGTGCCGGTATGAGCCCTCTTAAAGATTTACCACAATTCAAGGAATATATGGTAACCTTGGGACAAAATCCTGTGTTGGGAGTTTTTGCCGGTGCGGTGATTACCGTCCTCATCCAGGCCTCTTCTGCTACAATCGGGATTTTGCAAGGGCTCTATGCAGGTGGCTTCCTTGACCTTAAAGGTTCTCTACCAGTTCTCTTCGGGGATAATATCGGGACAACCCTAACAGTTATCATCGCGGCAGCTGGAGCCAATGTCTCTGCAAAACGCGTTGCTGCAACCCACGTTACCTTTAACGTTTTAGGGACTATCCTTTGCTTAATCTTATTAGGCCCATTTACGTCAATGATTGAGTACTTCCAGGCACTCCTTCACCTCTCTCCTGAGATGACCATCGCCTTCTCTCACGGTGCCTTTAACGTAAGTAACACCATTGTACAATTTCCATTCATCGGAGCCTTGGCCTACTTTGTAACTAAGCTCATCCCTGGTGAAGATGAAGTTGTCAAGTACGAGCCACTTTATCTTGATGAACACTTGATTAAGCAAGCTCCATCAATCGCTCTCGGAAATGCGAAAAAAGAACTCCTTCACTTGGGAAATTATGCTTCTAAAGCCTTTGACCTTTCATACAACTACATTATTGACCTCAATGAAAAGGTTGCTGAAAAAGGACACAAGACAGAAGAAGCCATCAATACCATTGATGAAAAATTGACTCGTTACCTGATTACTCTTTCAAGCGAGGCCCTTAGTCAGAAAGAAAGTGAAGTGCTCACAAACATCCTTGATTCATCCCGTGATTTGGAACGGATTGGGGACCACGCAGAAGCGCTAATCAACCTGACTGACTACCTTCAACGTAAAAACGTTGAGTTCTCTGAAGCTGCTTTGCAGGAATTAGCCGATATCTATCAAAAGACCACTGACTTTATCAAGGATGCCCTTGACAGCGTGGAAAACAATGATATTGAAAAAGCTCAAAGTCTGATTGAACGCCATAAAGAAATCAACAATATGGAACGTGTTCTCAGAAAGACCCACATCAAACGCCTCAACAAGGGCGAATGTTCAACACAAGCTGGGGTCAATTTTATCGACATCATTTCCCACTACACTCGTGTATCAGACCACGCTATGAATCTAGCTGAAAAGGTCATTGCTGAACAAATCTAAGAACCAAGAAGCTATCCTAATACTCAATGAAAATCAAAGAGCAAACTAGGAAACTAGCCACAGGCTGTACTCGAGTACGGCAAGGCGACGTTGACGTAGTTTGAATTTGATTTTCGAAGAGTATAAATGGGATGGCTTTTTTCTTCTCCTCATCAAGAATTGCTTTTCTACCATATAAAAAATGCTTTGATCCACAATGGAATCAAAGCATTTTAAAGAGTTCCCCATACATAAGCGCAGAAGCTGCAGTTCCTCTGTACTTGGCTTCTTCTCTCTTGATAAAGCGGGCCAAGTTGAGCAACTCAGGTGCCGGATGTTTGGGATTTAGGAGCAATTCACGATTTACCAGACCTGAGAGACGAACTGCTAGCAATTGCTCATTTGTACTAGGCAGTTTTTTTGCAGTCTCTAGGAGAGCAGCAACTAAATCTTCACTCAAATCATGTCGAGCATGATTGTAAAGATCTTTTATAAGGCTTTCTAGGTTTGGTTCTACCATCCCAACCACCTCCCTTATGGTTTAATAATTCTTAATCAAATCAACTGTTGAACGATCCAATTTTTTCACCAAGGCTTGCAAGAAAGCTTGAGCTTCTAAGAAGTCATCCATTGCATAGAGGGTTTGGTGAGAATGGATATAACGAGCGCAAACACCGATTGTTGTAGATGGGACACCACCATTTTTCAGATGAGCTGCGCCAGCATCTGTTCCGCCTTTACCACAGTAGTATTGGTACTTGATACCAGCTTCTTCAGCCGTTGTCAAAAGGAAATCCTTCATTCCTGGTAGAAGCAAGTGACCTGGGTCGTAGAAACGAATCAAGGTTCCATCCCCAATCTTGCCTTGACCGCCATAAACATCACCAGCAGGTGAGCAGTCAACTGCTAGGAAAACTTCTGGATCAAACTTAGTTGTGGAAGTATGAGCACCACGAAGACCAACTTCTTCTTGGACGTTAGAACCCAGATAGAGTTCATTTCCGAGTTTTTGGCCTGAAAGAGCTTCTGCCAACTCGCTCACCATGAGAACCCCGTAACGGTTATCCCAAGCTTTTGATATGATATTTTTTTCATTGGCTGTCAAGATTGCAGAGCTATCTGGTACGATGGTGTCGCCAGGACGGATGCCAAAATTTTCTGCCTCAGCCTTGTCCGCAAAACCGCCATCAAAGACGATATCTGCAATAGCTGGCATAGTTGGTCCACCCTTTCCGCGAGTCAAATGTGGAGGGACAGAACCCGAAATCACAGGAATTTCACGACCGTCACGAGTCAGGAGTTTGAAACGTTGGCTACTAACCACCATAGGATTCCAACCACCAATTTCAACCACACGGAAGGTACCATCTGGCTTAATCTCGCTGACCATAAAACCAACTTCGTCCATGTGAGAAGCGACCAAGACGCGCGGTGCATCTGCAGCTTCTGAATGTTTAATCCCGAAAATACCACCCAAGCCATCTGTCACCACTTCATCCACGTGCGGTATCAACTTTTCACGAAGATAAGCACGAACAGGTGCTTCATGACCTGAGATTGCAGCAAGCTCTGTTACTTCTTTGATTTTTGAAAATAATGTTGTCATTTCAGTTCCTTCTTTCTTTCATCCATTTTACCACTTTTTATAGGAGAAGGATAGTGAGAAGGTGGATTTCTAAATTAGTATCGTATTCTTGCGGTACCTTAGAAAAAGATCGTATCCTCTTACATGTGAGGTGAAATCTAAGAACTATTCCAAGATTAACCAAATCATTAATTACCGAACAAAAAAACAATTCAATGCTATATTTGTTCAATTTTTTATGGAATTTGCAGGAAATAGTTGACTTTGCCTTCTTATTTCTTTAAAATAATACAAAAATAGGAAAAGGAAAAAATCATGACCAAAACAATTCTTGTTACAGGTGGAGCTGGCTACATTGGCTCCCATACCGTTAAAGCTCTTTTAAATGCTGGCTATCAGGTTCATGTTCTAGATAATCTCTCTACAGGAAATCGTTCAGCTGTAGATAGTCGTGCTAGCTTTAAACAACTGGACGTTTATGATGCTAGTGCCTTAAAAACCTACTTGGAAGAAAACAAGATTGACGCTGTTCTCCATTGTGCAGGTGAAATTGTTGTGAGCGAAAGTATTGAAAATCCAAGTAAATACTTCACTGCCAATGTTGCTGGTATGAACCAAGTTCTCAAAGTCTTATCTGAAGTTGGTATTCAAAAAATCATGTTCTCTTCGACTGCTTCCCTCTATGGTAATAACTGTATTGACAAGCCAGCCACTGAAGATACCCTGCTCGACCCTGTCAACCCTTATGCAGAAACAAAACTGATGGGTGAACGAATGATTTACTGGATGGCTAATCGCTACGATTGGAAATATGTTATTTTCCGTTACTTTAATGTTGCTGGGGCTGAAATGGATGCTTCAAACGGTCTGCGTGTAAAAAATCCAACTCATATCATTCCAAATATCAACAAGACCGCATTGGGACAAAATGATAGCCTAAAAATATTTGGAGATGATTACGATACACGTGACGGATCATGCATTCGTGATTACATTCATGTCTTGGACCTTGCACAGGCTCATGTTAAAGGAATGAACTACCTATTTCAAGAAGACAGTTCTTCTCAAATATTTAACTTAGGAACTGAAAAAGGCTATACCGTCAAAGAAATCTTTAAAACTGCTGAAGAACTACTTAACCAAGAAATACCACACGAAATTGTTGCTCGTCGTGCTGGTGACCCAGCTAGCGTCCTAGCAGACGCATCAAAAGCTAAAAAATATCTTGATTGGAAGGCTAGCTACTCTCTTAAAGATATTATTTTATCGGATTATCATTGGCGTGTTAAAGAAGGCAAAAACATTTTGGAATAGGAAAACAGAAACATCAATAATAAATAAAAACACAGATAGATGGCACTTAGTAAATACCAAGTATCATCTATCTGTGTTTTATACATTAGAATACAATCTTACTTTGAATTTCTTTTCAAAGTAAAGTGGTCTGGCACAGGGTCCTTACCCGTTTTCGACCAGGGATGGCAACGTAAAATCCGAGCCAAGCCCATCAAGACACCCTTAAAGCCATGTTTTTCAATAGCCTGAATCATATAGTTTGAGCAGGTAGGCTCAAAGCGACAAGAGGGTGGAAAGGCTGGGGAGATAAACCGTTGGTAAAAGCGCACAGGCGCTATTAAAATTCGTTTCATTATTTCTTGGTTACAGCCATGGTATGCAGTTGGCTGATTTCTTTTTTATTAAGACGACGGGATTCGCCTGGACGAAGGCCTGTCAAGTCTAGATGTCCAAAACGGGTCCGTGACAACTTGTCCACTTGAAGACCGACAGCTTCAAACATCTTTTTAACCTGGTGGTTACGGCCTTCATGGATGGTCAACTGCACCACAGAGCGGTTTTTGACTGGATCCACTTTAAGAATCTCATAGACAGCCGGCTTGGTTTTCTTGCCATCAATCTCAAGTCCACGGGTCAAGGGGCGGAGATTGTCCTTATTGGCCACACCTTTAACACGCGCGACATAAACCTTGTCAATCTCATTACGAGGGTGAATCATCTCATCCGTAAAATCCCCATCATTGGTCAAAATCAAGACACCTGATGTATCCCAGTCCAAACGTCCCACAGGGTAGATGCGCTCTTTCACGTTAGGCAAGAGGTCGACAACCGTCTTGCGGCCCTTGTCATCTGTCACACTTGAAATCACACCGCGTGGTTTGTTAAGCAGATAATAAACCTTCTCTTCGTTGTAGATAGGTTGACCTTCCACTTCGACCTTGTCGCCTGACTTGATGGTCGTTGCGAGTTCACGCACCACTTGGCCGTTAACCGTCACCAAACCTTGCTTTATCAGCTCTTCTGCTTTTCTCCTACTGGCCACACCTGCGTGGGCAATATACTTATTAATTCTCATTTTCTTCTATCCTTTCACCAAATAATTGGCTTTCTTGGGCTTGAATCTCAAGCTCATCAATCACTGGTAATTCTTCTAAATGATTTATCCCCATGTAATCTAGGAAATAATCCGTAGTCACATAGAGGTTAGGGCGCCCCAACACTTCTTTTTTCCCGTCTTCCTTTATCAGGTCAAAAGCCTGCAACTTTGCCAATGCCCCACTCGAGTTGACCCCACGGATGGCATCAATTTCGATCCGCGTAATGGGCTGCTTATAGGCAATGATGGACAAGGTCTCAAGGGCAGCCCGAGACAAGCTCTGGTTGATAGGTGCCTTAGAGTATTCCTTCAAAATCTCTACAAATTGAGGCTTGGTCACCAATCTATAAGCACCACCAGTCTCAATCAGAGCCAAACTGGAATCTGGGTCCTTTTCATACTTCTGGACTAATTTTTCTAAACTCTGTTGGATGCCTGTCGGTGGCAGAGAGAGGAGTTCAGCTAACTGGCGGACTCTAATCCCATCTTCACCCGCTACAAACAAGAGCGCTTCTATTTTTGCTAAAGTACTCATCTTTCCTCTCTATCAAGTCTAGTTTTGGGCCACTTGACTTTCTTCCTTCTTTTCCATGAGATAGATATCCCCAAAACTCTCATTCTGCACTAGAGTTAACTCCTGAGTTTTGATTAACTCCAAGGTTGCCAAAAAGAGGGTAATGACTTCTTGGACATTCTGGGCTTCCTTGAACAAATCCTGCAAGCGCAATTGATCTCGTCCAACCAAGGACTCTTTTACGATAACCATCATGTCCTCAATCTTATACTCATCCCGCAAGATAGTCGTGTGATTTTGTGTAAACTCCTCTTTTTTCTTGGCTAGGATATTTGAAAAAGCCAAAAAGAGGTCAATGGTCGTCTTGTCATGCACAAGCTCCGCATCTTCGTAAATCAACTCTGTCGGCGCTTTGGAATAATACTGAGCCCGTTCTTGGTGCTTGGCTTCCAAGTGCTCACCCAAGAGCTTGAATTTGCGGTATTCTTCGATTTGAGAGAGAAGATCCTGCTCCAGCTCATCCTCCAAGTCTGTCATTTCTGCTACCTTTGGAAGTAGTTTGCGGCTCTTGATCAGCATGAGCTGACTGGCCATGACCATGTACTCACCCGTCACTTCCAGACGCATGGCCTGAAGGGTTGAGACATAGGCTAGATACTGTTCGATGACTTCTGTGATAGGCACATCGTAGATATCCATCTGGTACTTAGAAACCAGATGCAAGAGTAAGTCCAGGGGCCCTTCAAAATCTTTTAATTTAATATCCATTATCTATATTTTTCTAAGGTCAGGACTGTTTTTAATCCTAATTTTTTTGCAATTTCGTACAAATCGACCTTGTTTTCTATTTGTCTTAGAATGAACTGTTCCCGTAAGGCTTGAGCTGATAAGGCTGGAAAACCTTTCTCCTTGACAAAAGACTCTAGCTGACGGAAGGCCCACTGACGAGAATAAGCTTTTCCTCCCCTTTCAAAGAGGTATATCTGGCCCATCAAGGGTTCCAATTCTGAAAGCAAGGTCGTGGGAATAGTGACAATCCTCTGTTGGGAAGCCTTCTTGATTCGCAACACCTGAAAATCCGTATTGATATCCTCAACCTTGAGGGCTAAAATCTCACTCGGCAAGAGCCCCATTTCCAAGATAAGTAGAGCCAGTAAACGCCCCTCTGGATAGTCACTTTCTTGCCAAAAAGAGTCTAGGTCTAACAGTTCTGGCTTTTCGGTCTTCTTTTCAGCTTGTTTAGCTAATTCCAAACGGTAAAAGCTATCCACTTCTCCTGTTTGATAGAGAAAGTAGAGAAATTGGTTACAGGCCGAAATCTTTCGCTTCTGAGCGCTGATTTTTAGATTGACTAGCTGGGCTTGGTAAATCTTGAGACTGGTCTCAGAAATCCGCTCGCCTACAATGTCTAAAAATTGCTCCAAATCATACTTATAGGACTGCTTTGAATTGACAGACAAGCCCTGCTTTTCCTCTAAAAAGGCTGAAATCCTATCTCTCATCGGCATCGAATCTCATATTCCTTACTAAAGTCATGCAAGAGGGCATTCACTGCCTTGAGGATAGACTTGCGCGTGATAATTCCTTGGAAAATACCAGACGCATCCACAACCGGCAAGAAGGACTCATCTACCAACTTGTGCAAGACCTCCGTGATGGTGAAATCAGGCGAAACAATCGCTACGTCCGTTTTGGTCATATGAACAATATCCGTATCTGCCATGATTTCTTGACTCAAGTCATGCTCCATCTGATAAGCCATAATATCTCTGAGCCCAATCGTCCCAACAAACTGTTTTTCATCTGTTACAACAGGAACACGGGTATAGGTCATCTGACTGAGCAAGAGTGTCGCATGATCCGCATTGTGGGTATCAATCAACACAGCTAGATTTTCAGCAGGGGTCAAAAAAGTTTCTTCTTGCCCCAACAAGAAAGTCTCAAACTCCTTGGCAATCATCGGCTAAACTCCTTGGACAAGCCCGGATACACCTCATGGTCTCGTGTCAAAAAGTCCACTTTAAAATAACTATCATCAATCTCCACACGAGCATAGAGACATTCTCTGACGGTCCCACGTGGTTGACTGATGGAACCTGGATTTAGAAAGAGGGTCTTGCCTTCCATCCAAGCGCTTGGCACATGCAAGTGACCATAAAGGCAGATATCGGCCTCTTCTTCCTGAGCCCAGTAGTCCAACTTTTGAAAGTTGAAATTGATGTCAAACAAGTGACCATGGGTTTGGATAATCTTGGTCGAACCAAGCTCAGTCACCAAACGTTCTGGGTAACCTGCATAGAAGTCCATATTCCCTTTAACAACACGGATGCCTTCCCAAAGGGGAGAATCAGGACGCAGTTCAGAATCGCCGTTATGAAAAACGGCATCAACTTTGCCTACATAGCGATCACGGATTTCTTCCACAATCAAGCTATCGCCATGGGAATCGCTCATTACAATGATGGTTTGCTTTGCCATGATGGAAATACCTCCAAAAGTTTCTTAACGGCTAAGGCACGGTGAGATTGACTATTTTTTTCTTCAAGGGTTAATTCAGCTGATGACTTGCCTGTCTCTCCTACAAGGAAGAGAGGATCGTAACCAAATCCATTTTCACCCTTAGGTTCAAAGTTAATGTAGCCTGGCCAGTCTGCTTCAACAACCAAACTTTCCTTGTTGGGACTGGCTACGACTAGGGTTGTATGGAATTGAGCCGAGCGGTCCTTGAGTTCAAAGACCATGGCCAATTCGTGCAAGAGTTTGGCATTGTTTTCACGGTCAGTAGCTCCCACTCCTGCGAAACGAGCTGACCAGACACCTGGCAAGCCACCAAGGACATCGACTTTGAGACCAGAATCATCTGCCAGAACCATCTTGCCCGTTAATTGAGAAATAGTTTCTGCCTTGAGGCGGGCATTTTCTTCGAAGGTCATACCTGTTTCTGCTACTTCAGGTAGATCTGGATAATCATTAAGATTTTCTACATCGTAGCCTAGCTTGTCAAAGATAGCTCGGAATTCCTTGGTCTTGCCCTCGTTACGAGTCGCAATCAATAAGGTTTCTCTAACTTTGCTTGTCTCAAAGAAATCATGAACATTGACCCCTTCTTTAGGCAATTCCACATGCAGGAGTTGCCCATTTTCAACCAAGAGTAAAGCCCCCTGACGTTGGATGACTTCCACATTTCGTCCCATTTCTTGGTTGAGGATATCTACCACAAAAGACAATAAACGGTAGAGAGAACCATAGCGTAAAACAGTAACAGAAACAGGAAAACCTCGATCCTCATCTCGAAATCTTTGGGCAAACTCCAATAGAGGAAAATCCAAGTCATCATCCGTCAACGTCCGGACACCACCAAAAATACCATAGGACCCGACATACCAGTCCTGTTCATCCTTATATTCATAAATTTTATTTGTCATAATTCTACATGCTCCACATGAATCTCTTTTTCCAGCCATTCTTCACCAATTTGTGCAAAACTTTGGCTGCTGGCTGTTGTGTAAAAACGGTGATTAAGTGGTCCAGCATCGCGACCACGATTGATTTCAAAATAATTGAGTAAGACTGAAATGTCCCGTACGCACTCTGCCCCACTATCGATAAGTTGAACCTTGGGCCCCATAACATTTTGAATAATAGGTCTGAGAAGCGGATAATGGGTACAACCCAAAATCAGGCTATCCACCTTGCCGACCAAGGGACGCAGGGTTTCATAGACTACTTTCTTGGTGACACTGGTTGACAGGGCCCCAGACTCCACCAAGGGAGCAAACTTGGGACAGGCCAAACTCTCCACCTGTAAGTCCGGATCCAGATCATGAATTTTCTGACGATAGATGTCAGATTGAACCGTCATGGGGGTTCCAATCACTCCGATTTTCCCACCTTGGCTGGACTTGATGGCTGCCGAAGCTCCTGGCAAAATCACACCTAGGACGGGAATATCTAGTTGAGCCTTGATTTCTTCCCAGACGACCGCAGTCGCAGTGTTACAAGCAATGACAATCATCTTGACATCCTTGGTCAAGAGAAAGTTGACCAACTGCCAAGTATATTCACGAATTTGCTCAGCAGGACGGGGACCATAAGGCGCCCGCGCCGAATCTCCAATATAGACGATTTCTTCATGGGGAAGCTGGCGCATAAGCTCACGCACAACAGTCAAGCCCCCGACACCCGAATCCAAAAAACCAATTGGTCGATTATCCATACAGTCTTCTTTCTAGTCTTTTTTCTGATTGATAGTTCATTATGATTACTTGTCTTCAAGAACTGAAGGACAGCTTCAACAACTACTATCTCTCTTAATCATAATCAAATATCAATAGAATGCAAGGAAAAAGTCTCATCCCTAAACCATAGCCGACATAGTGAGAAGTCTGGAACTTTCATCCCAGACTTTTCCTTATTTATTTTTTCTTTTTATTGTTAGCAAGGGCTGCTTTTTGTTGGCGGATGATTTGGTGGTAAACTTGTTGTACCTTAGCTTCGCTTGGTTTTTGACCATTTGCACTCAAAAGAGTACGAACTGCTTCAGCATTCAAACGTGGGTTGTCAGCAAATTCTTTTTCGATTTGCTTACGAACCAAGTACATTCCTCCAAGAGCTCCTCCTAGAAAAGCTAGCACAATCAATACAATTGCTAAAAGTAAATCCATCATTTTTCTCCTGTTTCTTTTTGAGTCTCTTTCATTATATCACAAACTAGCCACCCTGACCAGTTTGTTCTACACTTTCAGGGATGGAATAAACAGCAAAAAGAACCCTGCTTTTCTGCGAAAGAGGGCTCCTTACTAAGTTTATACTGCAGGCTGCTCAAAACACTGTTTTGAGGTTGCAGATAGAGCTGACACGGTTTGAAGAGATTTTAGAAGAGTATCAATTTCATATTTCTACCTATCCATTTGTACTAATAAAAGACTGAGACACCTCATCTCAGCCTTTTTCTTTATCCCAAAACCAATTCATCACTGACTAGACTTTGGCCACTATTTTTCTGGAAGAGATGCATGAGATCTTCAACCGTTAGATGCTTTTTCTCCTCTCCTTTGACATCCACCACTATCTTGCCTTGATAGAGCATAATGAGACGATTGCCGTACTCAATAGCATGGTTCATATCGTGGGTAATCATCAAAGTCGTCAACTGATGGTGTTCCACAATCTTTTGCGTCAAGTCCATCACCATTTGACTGGTTTTTGGATCAAGTGCCGCAGTATGTTCATCCAAAAGCAAGAGTTTAGGTTTCACTAGAGCTGCCATAACTAGGGTCAAGGCCTGTCTTTGTCCTCCTGATAGGTATTGAGTATCTACTTTTAAGCGGTTTTCAAGGCCAATATTCAACTCCTTCAAGGCCTCTTGGAACTGGATTCTATCCTTCTCCTTCACGCCCCAACCAAGCCCTCTCTTCTGCCCGCGTCTCAAGGCAATAGCCATATTCTCCTCAATCGTCAAACGAGAAGCTGTTCCCATCTTAGGATCTTGAAAAACACGGGCGATATCCTTGCCTCTCTTTCTTACACTCAAATTTTTAATGGATTTACCTGCCAATAAAAGGTCCCCTTCGTCCACCGATAGATTGCCAGCCAAGATATTCATCAAAGTGGATTTCCCTGCCCCATTTCCACCAATCACAGAGATAAAATCTCCCTCTTCAACCTCTAAATCTAATCCTTTGAGGACATGGTTCTCATTGACCGTCCCTGCTTCAAATGTCTTGTGGATATTTTCAAGTGTTAATAAACTTGCCATAACTTTCTCCTCCTATTCATTTCTCAATTTCAGACCACGAATCTTTAATCTCTTTTGCAATTCTGGCGCAAATAAAACTAAGGCGAGCAAGATTGCATTAAAGAGACGAACTAGATTTTGATCTAGATTTGGAATTTCATAGATATTTAAAATAATCAAACGGTAAACAATTGCTCCGATTCCGATGGATAACAAGCGACCTCCAATGGTCAAGTCGTGTATCAAGACTTCCGCAATAATGACTGCACTCAAACCAACAACGATGGTTCCTGTCCCAGAGGTTACATCTGAAAATCCATCATTTTGTGCAAACAAGGAACCACATAGGGCAATCAAACCGTTTGAAATCATGTAACCAACAATCTTCATGGTGTCTACATTGACCCCATTTGCTTCACTCATCAGAATATTGTCACCAGTCGAACGCAAAACCAAGCCAATCTCTGTTTTCATCAAAAGGGTCAAGACCAAACAAACAAGTAAGAGACAGGCCAAACTAAGTGAGAAAACAGCTCCTTCATTTGTCAGTCCCAAGCTCGCCAACTGTTTAAAGACAGTTGAAGAATCTCCCAAGGAAAGATTGGGCACACTTCCCATGATTTTAATATTGATGGAATAAAGTCCTGTCAAGGTCACAATCCCTGTCAAGAGAGCTGGGATTTTCATCTTGGTGTGGAGCATTCCTGATACCAAACCTGCTACCATACCTGCCAGCAAAGCCAGTAAGATCGCAATCCAAGGATTTGTCCCTGCCTGTATCTGTGATACAACGACAGCCGCCCCCAGAGGAAAGGCTCCCTCAGCAGTCATATCCGCAATATCCAAAATACGGAAAGTCAAGTAGACCCCAATCGCCATAATCGACCACAACAAACCTTCTGATAAACTAGATAATACAAAACTCATCTTAAACCTCCTATTCCTTGCCTTCTAACTTACTAATATCAATTCCTAGTGCAGCTGCCATTTCTTGATTAGTATGCAATTCCAGTTTTTCAGGCAACTCAACTGCTATATTTTCTGGCTTCTCACCTTTTAAAACACGAACCAGCATGCGAGCTGTTTGACGTCCCAATTCTTCATAATTGGTACCGTAGTTATACAAGCCACCAACCGCAACCATTTCTGTTGAACCACCAAATACCGGAACCTTGTGTTTAATAGAAACCTGCTTAACTGTTTCCATGGTTGACGAAATGATATTATCCGTTGGTACAAAAACCATATCCACCTCTGTCATCAAGCTCTCTGCCGCAGCCTTGACATTGTTACTGTCCAAGATTGTTTTTTCAACAACGGTAAAGCCTTTTTCTTCCAGAAGGCGCTTAGCTTCATCCTTTTGTACAACTGAGTTTGGCTCGCTCTGAGTATAGAGAATTCCAATTGTTTTAGCCTTTGGTAGGACTTTCTTTATCAAATTGATCTGGGTTGAAATGGCATCTGATGACTGGTCACTTGTCCCAGTTACATTGCCCCCAGGGTATTCTCTTGACTCAACCAACTTGGCACTGACAGGGTCTGTTACAGCTGAAAAGATAACAGGTGTCGTTTGTGTTGTATTAGCCAAGCTCTGAGCAGAAGGCGTTGCGATGGCTAGAACGACATCACTAGATTCTGCTAGTTGCTGGGAAATGGTTTTTAGATTTCTTTGTTCTCCCTGTGCATTTTGCAAATCAATCTCAATATTTTTCCCCTCAACATAGCCTTGCTTGGCCAGCTCATCCACAACCCCTTCTCTAGTAGCGTCCAAAGATTGATGAGTAATAAACTGCGAAATACCAATACGAAACATATCTTTTTTCTTATCTGCCTTCAACTGATGTAAACTGATCAGAGAAGTCAAGAGAATCCCTACAACCAAGAGAGGTGCTAGTAATTTTCGAACAACTTTCATAATGAAACTCCTTCTCAGAAAAGATAATACTCAATGAAAATCAAAGAGCAAACTAGGAAACTAGCCGCAGGCTGTACTTGAGTACGGCAAGGCGACGTTGACGTGGTTTGAATTTGATTTTCGAAGAGTATAAAACAAAAAACCGCCTAGATACTATCTAAACGGATGCTTGAAATAATCTAACAAGTTATAACTTTGCTAGCCCATTTAGATATTCATCTATATGGACCACAATCAAAAATCTTAGCCACATAGATACAAACAAATTGCTTGAACTGTTTGCATCCATGGTGACATGTCTACAAACACTATCTAAAGTAGCTAAAGTAAAAGTTTTGATTCATAGTTGCAGCTTGTCTCTTATTCATTTCTTTTTCTGCTTTCTTTTTTGATGTTTCCTATCTTAACACCTTTTTCATCACCTGTCAAGAATATTTCAGAATTTTTTAAAATTTTTCGAAAATTCTTTCAGGGCGTTTTCAAAAGCCTTTCAAATCAGTCCAACAAAAAAAGGTTTATAATTTCCATAAAAATTGACATGGAAATTATAAAACCATTATTAGTTTAACCCTTGTTGATAACGTGCCAATTCGGCTTGGTTCGCCCAAACATAGTGACCTGGACGGATTTCAACCATGGATGGCTTATCAATCTCATAGTCGTGTTGACTTGGGTCGTAAACCTTCAAAACCTTCTTACGTTCTAAGATTGGGTCTGGAATTGGTACCGCTGAAAGCAAGGCTTGAGTATATGGGTGAATTGGATTGTTAAACAATTCTTCTGTTTCTGCAACTTCTACAATAACACCCTTATAAATAACCGCGATACGATCTGAAATAAAACGAACGACCGACAAATCATGGGCGATAAAGAGATAGGTCAAACCGAGCTCTTTTTGAAATTTTTTGAGCAAGTTCAAGACTTGGGCACGTACAGAAACGTCCAAGGCTGAAATTGGCTCATCCGCAATAACAAAGTCTGGTTGCATCACCAAGGCACGAGCAATACCGATACGTTGACGTTGACCACCTGAGAACTCATGAGGGTAACGAGTCAAGTGCTCAGCAAGAAGACCCACTTCACGGATAATATTTTGAACTTTCTCTTTACGTTCTTCCTCATCCTTAAACAAACGGTGATTGTAAAGACCTTCAGAAATAATATAATCAACAGTCGCACGTTCATTCAAACTTGCAGCAGGGTCTTGGAAAATCATCTGGATTCGACGAATCAATTCCGCAGCTTGTTCACGCGATTTCTTACCATTAATCTTTTGACCATCAAAAATGATATCTCCATTACTTGTGTCATTTAGACCAATGATGGCACGACCAATAGTTGTTTTCCCACTACCTGACTCACCTACAAGCGAGAAAGTTTCTCCCTTATTGATAAAGAAGTTAGCATTTTTTACCGCAACAAACTTCTTACTTCCTTCACCGAAGGAAATTTCTAAATCTTTGATTTCTACTAATTTTTCAGACATTTCCTTCCTCCTAGTCTTCCAGATGGGCAAATCCCATTTTTTCACGGATCTTATCATGGAGATTTGCAATCACAGCTGGTTTTTCTACTTTTGGAGCATCCTCATGAAGAAGCCAAGTTTTAGCCCAATGTGTCTCTGATACTGAGAATTGAGGAGCTTTTTGTTCGAAGTCAATCTGCATTGCATAGTCTGAACGCAAGGCAAAGGCATCCCCTTTCAGATCAGTATAAAGTGACGGAGGTGTTCCTGGGATTGAGTAAAGATCCCCTTTATCATCAGCAAGCTGAGGCAAGCTAGACAAGAGACTCCATGTATATGGATGGCGAGGGTCATAGAAGACTTCCTCAACAGTTCCATACTCAACGATTTCTCCTGCATACATAACCGCTACCTTATCCGCAATACTTGCTACCACACCAAGGTCGTGGGTGATAAAGATTGTTGTGAAATGGTACTCGTTTTGTAATGATTTGAGCAAATCAATAATCTGTGCTTGAATAGTTACATCCAAGGCAGTCGTTGGCTCATCACAGATTAAGACATCAGGTCGGCAGGCAAGGGCAATCGCAATAACGATACGTTGACGCATTCCTCCAGAATATTGGAATGGGTATTCATCAAAACGTCTATCTGCATCTGGAATCCCAACCTTATTCATGTAGTCAATGGCCAATTCTTTCGCTTCTTTAGCTGTTTTTCCTTGGTGTTTTACAATAACTTCTGTAATCTGACTACCAATTGTTTTAATTGGGTCCAAACTAGTCATTGGGTCCTGGAAGATAGTCGCAATCTTAGCACCACGAATTTGTTCCCAATCTTTGTGAGAAGATAGAGCTGTCAAATCTTGACCACGGTAGTCAATACTACCTTGGGCAATGCGACCATTTTCTTCGAGCATACCTGTGAAAGTCTTTGTCAAAACAGATTTTCCTGATCCTGACTCACCTACCAAGGCCAACACTTCACCTTCAACTAGTTCAAGGGAAACGCCACGAATGGCTGTCAATACTTTGTCACGAACGTCAAATTCCACGACAATATCGCGAGCAGTCAAAATTACATTTTTTCTTTTGTCATTTCTACTCCTATCTATGTGTACGTGGATCACTAGCATCCGCTAAGTTTTGACCAACTACGAAAAGGGACAAGGATACCAAGACAAGAGTTGTCAATGGAATCCAGAACAAGTAAGCATTGGTTGTTACGTTTTGTGAATAATCTGAAATCAAACGACCCAAACTTGGCACTGTAATCGGTAATCCAAGACCGAAGAAAGACAAGAAAGCTTCGTATGAGATAAAGCTTGGAAGCATTTGAGTCATGGTTGTCACAATAACAGATACCAATTGAGGCATGATATTTTTGGCAACAATCTTCAAGGTTGGCGTTCCCAAAGTACGTGACGCCAAGTTGTATTCCAAGTCACGATAACGCAAGATTTGCACACGGATCATGAAGGCAATCCCAATCCATGTTGTTACACTCATGGCAAAAATCAGATTCCAGAATCCAGCTCCGATTGAGTAAGTCAAGACAATGACAATCAAAAGAGATGGAATGTTTGAGATGACATTATAAACTTCCATCATCACACGGTCAACTGATTTTGAAATACCCCAAATACCACCGACAAAGACACCGATAACCAAGTTAATCACTGTCGCAATCACAGAGATGAGGATAGAGTTACGAGCTCCGAACCAAACACCGTCAAAGAGCGATTTACCGTTACTGTCAGTACCGAACCAATGCTCAGCATTTGGCTTGATATAACGAGCGCTAAAGTCGTTTACCTTGCTGACATCATTAAAATCAAACTTAGAAAACATTGGGTAGATGAAACTCATCAAAATGATAGCTACCAAGATTCCCAACATAACTACAGTTGATTTTTTCTTCATAAATTGTCTAAACACTGACCCCCAGTATGAATAAGCTGGCGCATCAATAGTTTCAGAGGCAAAATCGTCACGTTTTACAAACTGAAATTTTTCTTTATTGATTGTAGACATTATTTGCCTCCTTTCTCAGTCAATTTAATACGTGGATCAATAATCGTCATCCAAATATCTCCTAAAAGAAGTGAGAAGATAGAAATACATGTAAAGATGAAGACAAGACCAACGACCATAGAGTTATTAGATGCTTTTACAGAGTCAATCAACATTTTACCCATACCTGGGAAGGCGAAGACTGTTTCAGTAAGGGTTGCACCACCGATAACCCCGATAACGGCACCAGGAATTCCTGAAACCAGTGGAACCATGGCATTTTTAAAGATATGTTTGTTTGAAATTTCTTTTTCAGACAAACCTTTTGCACGAGCAAAACGTACAAAGTCTTGCGACTGCAAGTCAATCATGTAACGACGAATCCAAATAGCTGTACCAGGAGCACCCAACAAACCAAGGATAACTGCTGGTAAAACATACGAACGCCAATCTCCAGCACCCAAGATAGGGAATGAATCTGGCAAGCCAATTGAAGAACCAGCCAAACGAACGATATAAACCAAGGCAATTGTTGGAAGAGCCATCAAGAAGGTCAAAGCCCCTGTTGAGAAGCTATCAATCCAAGTATTCTTGAAGCGAGCCATAGCTGAACCAAGTGGCACGGCAATCGCATAAGAAATCACCAAACCGATCAATCCAACAACAGCAGAGCTGGCAATCATTGAAGGATATTGGTAGTTACTTTCAGTAGCCGTATACGGATCATCTTTCCCATAGTTAGCTACTTCACGAGAATCAGCCTGACTAGGTGATTTATAGGTTCTTGAGTAAATATTTACAGAAGAAGTTTTCTTACCTGTTGGGAATTGAACTTGAGATGTTTTTGTTTGCCCTTGTCCTTGAGTAATAACCTGTAAAACAGGGCTATTAGCATAGGTTGGATAAGAGTCACCTAAATTAATGTTCACAAAGTTTTGATGCACAAACGGGAACTGACTGTTAAAGTACAAGAGATATTTGTGTTTAGTTCCTGAACCAACCAAGGACCATCCGATAGCTGGATCATTTTCGAAACGAAGGTAACGTTTCAAGTCTGGGTTTTCAGGGTCTTGGATTTTATTTGTATGGTCAATGTCAATCAAGTTAGCATAGAATTTGAAAACACGTTCAAAAATTGGGATTTCACGAGTAGCGTAGAATTGGCCACTTTCAGTAAATTCTCCCAAGGTCCAACCATGACCGATTTGTTTGATGTATTTTTCATAGATAGCCTTGTTGGTATCATTGGCTTCAACTGTTACAGAAGCATCCATCTGGCTAGCTTTTTCTTGCAATTCCTTAGTATCGTAATACTCGATATAGCCCATACGCTCATAAACAGTATTCTCATAGTTATCACGTTTATCAGCAGTTGTCGCAATCTTGTTATAGTTGGTATCCTGTTTGAAAATCAATTTTCGAGGAACCATTGTATAGATAATCGTGTAAGTCAAGGTTGTTACTAAGAAAATAGAAACCAATGACCGCAAAACACGCATAAAAATATATTTTTTCATATCATTTCCTTTAAAAATCCCAAAAGAACCTTCTCCTCATGGAGAGAAAGTTCTATTGAAAATTATTTACTTCACATGACTTGCCAATTCTTTTTGAGCTTTCTCGTTTGACTCAGTCTTTTCTTTCAACCATTTTTCACGAGCTTTTTCATACTCTTCTTTAGTGATTGCTTTTTCGCCAACTTCAGTATACTTCAAGTATCCTGCATTCTCACCCTTAAGGCCAGCTACAGAATATGAAGAGCTAAATGGTAGAACTTTTGAAACATATGAAACGGCTGTTTCTTTAGGAGAAGCCATTACTGGAATTGTCAAAGCATTGTCAGTCAACCAAGCTTGTGCTACTGCATATTTTTCATAACGTTTTTGAACGTCTTGGTTTTCGCTGTTTGCGTCATCAAGTAATTTTCCATAGTCAGCTAAACCAAGTTTGCTTACTACTGATGCATCAGTGTTTTGGTCAATACCAAGGTAAAGGCGAGTATTTCCTCCCTTAATGACGAACTGATCCAAGAAAGTAGAAGGATCTTGATAGTCAGGGTTCCATCCTAGCAAGGTATGAATATCCCAGTCTTGTTCTTTAGCTGTTGGAGCGCTAAATGAAATTGGTAAAGCTTCTGCTTGAGTCATTTGTTGTAAGTCTACAACGACATTATCTGAACCCAATACTTTTTCAATTGATTGTTTCAATGATTGAACACGGTTTACAACCGCTGTTGATTCTTGGATAACCAAGGCATCCAAGTGGATTGGGAATTCAACACCTTCAGCTTGTAGGCTTGATTTTGCTTTAGCAAAGACTTCTTTAGCTTTTTCTTCATTGTAAAGTCCATTTTGAGAATCTGCTAGAGACACGTTTGACCAAGTAGAAGAATTTGTCTTAGCCAAGCTATCTTGTACCAATTCACCAAATGTTTTCTTACCAACTTGAAGAGCATAAGGTGCAAATGTATTACGAATAGCTACTGCAGCTCCATCAGTACCATTTGTTTGAGCTGAATAAGAAGCACGGTCCACTGCAAAGTTCAAGGCTTGACGGAATTCTTTATTTAGTAATGCTTTCTGAGTAGATGTTTTTTGAGCATCACTTGTTTTGGCAGTGTGGTTATAGGTTGTACGGCCATAGTTCAAGCTGACAGTTGCAACACCCGCACCTGGTTCATTAAAGTAAATGTTATCTTTGAAGTCAGCTGCATATTTTTCATATGTAGAACTTGTAGGGAAGATACGCGCCTTGCTATATTGACCATCGGCAAAACCTTTGGCAATCACATCTTGGTCCTTACCATCCCAGAAAGTGAACTTAACGTTCTCAATTTTTACATTTTCTTTGTCCCAGTAAGCATCATTTTTAGCCATCTCGATAGATGATTTAGGAGTTACAGCTTTTAAGACAAATGGACCGTTATAAAGAATAGAGTTAGCATCTGTTGGGGCACCAAAACCTTCCCCTTTTGAAGCTAAGAATTCTGCATTAACCGGCATCATGACACCACTAGTTGTCTTGTCATTCCAGAAAGTTTCTGGCTGGTTCAAGGTATATTCTAGTGTTTGATCATCAAGTGCTTTTACTCCAACGGTTGAAAAATCGCTTGTTTCACCCTTGATATAGGCTTCTAATCCCTTAATAGAAGAGCTAACGATTGAAAGTCCTTTTGATTTCCCATCTACGGCGTGTTTCAAACCAGTAACGAAGTCTTTAGCAGTTACAGGAGCGTATTCTTCTCCCTCTGCTGTCACCCATTTAGCATCCTTACGGATTTTATAGGTATAAGTCAAACCATCTTTTGAAACTGTCCATGATTCAGCAATAGAAGGAACCAGATTCCCATATTTATCATTAGCCAACAAACCATCTACAGCATTTGTTGTGACGAATGATGTTGAATCGATATTGCTGACGATATAATCCAAAGTTTCTGGGTCTGTTTGATAAACATATTGGTAATCTTTTGCTAGTTTCGCATTATTTGAACTAGTGTTTGAACACGCAGCTAGAACTCCTGACGCTAATAAGGTAGCCCCCGCTACAGCAAGCACTTGACTTTTTTTCATTTATTTACTCCTCTTATAAAGTATAGGTTATTATTGATTATACCATATATTTTAAGATATTTCAATAAAAGTAAACGAATTTTCAGAATATTTAGGCTTATTAACACAAAAAATCTGAAAAAGCTATTGACTGAAAATCATTTTCAAGGTATAATAATAAACGTTAAGGCGGTATAGCCAAGTGGTAAGGCACGGCTCTGCAAAAGCTTGATCGTCGGTTCAAATCCGTCTACCGCCTTCTATAACTTGATTTATCAAGTTGCAAATGAACAGAAAGCCCATTTTGAAGGGCTTTTTTCTTTTTCTTCAAATAATTAAGGATAGATTTAAAGAACTTTTGGTGCAAGTTTAGAGCTGAGTTTTTTCGAAGGCACAATTCCCTTTTGAAATTAACTGAAAAAAGCTTCGTCACGCATGGTGACAAAAGCCTCTAGTTTACTCTGTTTCTTCTTCTATTTCAAGTTCTGTGATCTGGACTTTTACCTTGGTAACACGTCCATTTTTCACCTTATCATTGGTTAGGATAAGCTGTTTGTTTTGGCTGACCAATTCATAGCTGAGTTTCTCAGTCGTTGGAATACTCCCAATTCCTGTCAAATAATAACCAGCGATGGTATCAACGTCATCACTTTCCAGCTCAACATCAAAGTAGCTATTAAAATCATTGAGATTCATAGTACCTTGAACAATATAAGTATCATCGCCAATCTGATGAACATCTATTGCTGCTTTGTCCGTTTCATCATCGATTTCCCCAACGATTTCCTCTAAGAGGTCTTCAAGTGTCACCAAACCAGCCATACCACCGTATTCATCTAGTAAGATTGCCATTTGTCTTTGGGTATTGCGCAATTCTTTTAGCAAGTCATCCACAAAAATAGTTTCAGGAACAAAGAGTGGATCTTGTAAAATTCTCTTCCAAACAATATTGTCAAAACCGTCTACAAAGGCTGCCTTAAGAAGACTTTTGGTATGAATAATCCCAATCACGTTATCCTTGTCTCCATCATAGACAGGGATACGAGAATAATTTTGTTTTAAAATACTTTGGATAATGATTTGACTATCATCCTTAATATCAACCATGAAGGCATCCGTTCGAGGAACCATAACTTCTCTGGCCATCAGTTCATCCAGTGAAAAAATCCCCTGTAACATCTCAATTTCGTCAGCATCTAGTGTTTCTTCACTATTTGTCAGCATGTAGGCAATTTCATCACGGGTCATTTTTTCATCAGCATCGTCAAAGGCTACAGGAGTCAAGCGACTCAAAAGATTGGTAGACGCAGACAAGAGCCAAACAAAGGGACTAACTAGTTTTCCCAGCCCAATGATAACTGGCGCTGTACGAATCGCTAAAGTATCCTTTAGATTAAGAGCGATTCTCTTAGGATACAATTCCCCAAAAACGATGGAAATATAAGTCAAAAATGCCAAGGATAGAAAACTTGCAACGGCATAAGCTGTTTCGCCATTTCCAAGCCAAGATGCAATTTCTCGTCCCAGAGTGTCTGCCAAACTCGCCCCAGATAAGATCGTAATCAGGGTAATCCCTACTTGAATGGTTGATAAAAAGTGGTTAGGATTTTCTAGTACCTTCAGCAGACGGATATAGCGTCTATCTCCTTCTTCTGCCTTTTGTTCAACCCGCGCACGGTTAAGTGACACCATGGCCATTTCTGTGGCTGAGAAAAAGGCATTCAACACCGTCAAGATAAACAATAAAACAAATTGTAGCAACAAATTCTGACTACTTGGGTCTTCCATAGTTCTTCTCCTAAAATAGTATCTTATCCTTTATTATATCACAAAATATAATCCAATACATATTATTTTTTCTCATACTCTTCGAAAATCTCTTCAAACCACGTCAACTTAACCTTGCCTTATGTATGGTTACTGACTTCGTCAGTTCTATCTGCAACCTCAAAACAGTGTTTTGAGCTGACTTCGTCAGTCTTATCTACAACCTCAAAGCAGTACTTTGAGCAACCTGCGGCTAGCCTCCTAATTTGTACTTTGATTTCCATTGAGTATCAGTATCTATTGTAGCCCTGCTGAAACTGGTAAAAGAAGAACTCCTACATCCACAAGTGACATAGGAGTTTATGTTATCTTTTACTGAGTTACAGTCACTTCTCCAGTTCGGTAATCCAGTTGAAGCCCCTTTTGAACATTGGGAACTAGAACATTAAATTCCAATTCTCCGTCTGAAGACTTGGCTTCAATCTGTGAAGCTGAAGGAACTAAGTCCTCGTTTGAAGCGTAATAAAGGGTTACACGGTAACGGACACGCTTGTTTTGGTCCAAGGCTTTACGCACCATGCTTTCATAGTAATTTTGACCAGTCGAATCCTCGGCTTGAGCCTGATTTGCCCAGGCTGTCTGAACAGCAATGTTTTTAGGATTACTTGTTGAGGCATCAAAACCATCCAGGCCACCGATTAAGGCATAGCCTAACAAGTGACCTCTATCGACTGCATGGGTATAAGAACCCTTTAGATTCTTAACCTGATGCCAACCTGGAGGAGTCCATGAAGTCGAACCATTCCCAGTTTCTTCACGATTCTTGTACTGACGAGTAGCCTTAGACAATAGGGCATTAGCTACAGTTGGCACAGTTTCCTTGCCCACTGTCTTTGTTTTGTTATCAGCGTAGGGCTTACTTGAAACCTTGGCATCTAGATTTGTTTTATTGCCATTGACGATAAAAGCACCTGAGCCATTCCACTCCAGACTCCCTTTTATTTGGCTTTTGACTGCGTCTGTTAAGACACTTTCTGCCAATTCTTGACTAGGAGCTTCAGAAGCCTGTTTTTTCTGACTAAGCTTGGTTTTTGGACTATTTGGTGTCGACTGCATCTGCTTGATATAATAGCTTCCCGCAGATAAGAGTAATAACACTAGCAGTCCGATCAGTGTCTGTCTTGTTTTTTTATCCATTTTTCTCCTTATCTCTAGAAAAAGGCTGGTTCTCCAGCCTAATTTCCTGTAAATTTATGAATCAATTCCTGCCATTTTGCTGGAGATAGGATGGCCCACGGATCTTGACCCTTGCCTAAGATTCCATAACCTACCATTAAGCCGATTCCTAGGGCTAAAACACCTAAAATCAGTACTAGGATGACTAAAAGTAAACGCTTGACTACGTAGCTTGATTTCTTATTCATCTTCATCGCTTGCCTCAATTCGCTGAATCTTAGCACCTAGCTGCGCCAATTTCTCATGGAAACGGTAGTAGCCTCTATCCAAGTGGACTAATTTACCAACCACGGTTTCTCCTTGAGCTACCAAACCTGTCAAAATCAAGGCTGCGCTGGCACGAAGATCAGTTGAAAGAACTTCCGCTCCCTGCAAAGGTTGTCCACCAACAATACGAGCCGTATCACGGATAATCTCAGAATACAAGCCCATGCGACGCATTTCTTCTAGATGTTGGAAACGATTTTCAAAAACTGTCTCTATCATAGTTGATTCGCCTTTTGCAACTGTCATCAATGCTGTAAACTGAGCCTGCATATCTGTTGGAAATCCTGGGTGGGGCAAGGTTTTCACATGAACAGCTTTTAGATTTTCTAGTTGAGAACGAACACGAATTCCTTCGTCTTCTTCAATTACTTCAACACCCATTTCAAGTAACTTGGCAATCAAGGGACGGTTGTGCTCCCAAACAGCGTCTTTAATCAAGACATCACCACCAGTCATAGCAGCAGCCACCATAAAGGTTCCAGCCTCAATACGGTCTTGTACCACATTGTGGGTCGTACCGTGAAGTTTATCCACACCAGTAATGGTAATGGTCTCTGTACCAGCACCTTTGACTTTAGCTCCCATTTCATTTAAGAGAATGGCTAGGTCCACAATCTCAGGCTCACGCGCAGCATTTTCAATCACTGTCACCCCATCAGCCAGAGTCGCTGCCATCATCAAGTTCTGCGTTGCACCAACACTTGGGAAGTCCATATAGATATGAGCGCCATGTAAGCGATCAGCCTTGGCTTCGATATACCCAGCTGTCTGACTAATCTTAGCCCCCATGGCTTCCAGACCTTTCAAATGAAGATCAATAGGACGGCTACCAATCGTACAACCACCTGGCATGGACACCTTGGCATGACCTACACGGGCAAGGATTGGCCCCAAGACAACGATAGATGCGCGCATCTTGCTGACATACTTGTAGGGAGCTTCCTCTGTGATATCGCCAGTCGCATCCACTTCGACAAGATGGGCTTCCTCTTCAAAATCTACCTTGGCATTCAAACCACGAACCACCTGATTCATAGTGAAAACATCTGACAGGATAGGAACATTCTGCAAGACGGTTTTTCCTTCACTTGCTAGAATAGTCGCTGCCAACAAGGGCAAGACTGCATTCTTTGCTCCTTCAATCGTAACACTTCCTACCAGACGATTATCGCCACCTTGAACCACAATTTTTTCCATACTTATTTCCTTTACATTTGATTTTATAATAATCCTCTAAGCGCTTCTTGCCACAACTGATATAGGCTGATAAAGAAAGAACTCATGATATAGCCCATTACAATGCTGAAAAAGGCTACTAGTAAACGAACTTTTCCTGTATTCTCAGTTGTCACTTTTAAGACCTTTTCCCATCTAACAAGATCCTTTAAAAGGTAAAAACTCACATAAATAAAGAGCATGTGACTGCTTAGAGTGAATAATAATTGAACCATTTGACTATTATACCATCTTCTCTGTTTGTGCGCTAGTTTGGAAATTTCACTTAAAAACTAGGGATTATTTTTCAAGTAATCAATTGCATCCTGTAGAGTTTTAACTGGAACGATTTTCATATCTGTCTTGATTGTTTTGGCTGCTTCCAGAGCTGTTTGGTAGTTGTTTTTGGCATCTGGATGCGCTTTTTGTTCTTCTTCGCTAACAGGGTTATCTGGAGCAAAGAAAATCACAGCACCTTCTCTAGCCGAAGCTACAACTTTCTTATCAATACCTCCGATGTCTCCCACATTGCCATCTCTGTCAATGGTCCCTGTACCAGCAACGATTCGGCCGTTACGAAGGCCTGGATCAGCTATTTGAGTATAGATGGCCAGACTAAACATGAGACCAGCACTTGGACCACCGATACCAGCTGTTGAAAAACGAATTGGGACATCACTAGTTACTTCTGTACGGTCAATCAAACCGATTCCAATTCCATTTTTGCCATTTTCCAAGGTGATAATCTTACCTTCTGCAGACTTGGTTTGCCCATCCTCTTCATAGGTGACCTTGACAGAGTCCCCTAGTTTTTGAGAATTGACGTAATCAATCAATTCTTTGGAACTGTCAAAGGTCTGATCATTGACTGCTGTGACCGTATCAGAGATGTTGAGAATCCCTTTAAAAGTCGAATTATCCGTCACAGTCAAAACATAAACCCCAAGGTATTTGAGTTCAATATCTTTACCAGCTGTTTTTAGCCCTTGATATTTGGCCATATTTTGCGATGTTTGCATGTAGAATTGATTGATCCGCATAAATTCAACATCGGAAGAACCACCTGTAGTCTCTTGGGCACTACGAATATCTGTAAAAGGCGTCAACCACGCATAAATCATATGGGCTAAAGTAGCGTGCTGGACACCAACCGTAACGAATTGATAGGCCCCAGCTTCCTTATCTTCTGTGTCATTTACTTTAAGGACTTGGCGAATATCTTCCGAACCACCTGGAACCTCTATATAGTAGGGCAAGGGCACTACAAATGCCAAGAAGGTCACAATCAAGGCCGCAATGACATATAAGGGCCATCTAATCTTTTTTTTCATTTTTTATTTCCTCCAAAATACTCTCAGGAACATAGCAGGCAACATCCTGACCAAACTTCAATAGCTCTCTAACGCCTGATGAACTGATATAGAGATGTTCAGGTCGACTATACAAATAAATGGTCTCTATATCAGGAGACAGCTGATGATTGTAGTAATCAAAACTGGCTTCATATTGCAAATCCGTTGCATTTCTCAAGCCTCTCACTAGGAAAGTAGCCCCCAGTCTTTTTGCGACATCGACCACCAATTCATCATGAGAAGACACGACTGCAACGTTTTCCAAATGTTTCACAGCCTTTTCTAGCCCCCGTTTACGACTTTCGATAGGGAGAAATCCTTGTTTGTGGGGATTAAAAAAATACCGACATATAGCTTATCAAAGAGTCTGCTCGCCCGTTCAATGATATCCAGATGCCCATTTGTCATCGGATCAAATGAGCCTGTGAATAAGCCAATCTTATCTGACATAGACTGTCACCTTACTAATTCCATAAATCTTTTCCTTCCAGATGCCAAGACAGGCAATTTCTTCTGGAAGCTCAACGGCCTTATCCGTCTCACACACAACCATGACATCTTCAGAAAAAAGCTCTCTCTCAGCTATTTTTTCAATATCTGCTACGATTTGTTCCTTGGCATAAGGAGGGTCTAAGAAAATGAGGTCGAATTCCCCAGATACCTGTTCCAATGCTCTTTCTGCATCCATCTTGAGGAGTTGAAATTTTCCAACTTCCTTGGTCATCTGGATATTTTCAGCCACGATAGTCTGAGCCTTACGATCTCGCTCCACCAAAACAGCGCTGGACATGCCACGTGAGACTGCCTCGATAGATAAACCACCACTACCTGCATAAAGGTCCAAGACTCGTCCCCCTTCAAAGTAGGGACCAATCATGTTAAAAATGGCTCCCCTAACCTTATCCGAAGTAGGCCTTGTCGTCTTGCCTTCTAATGTCTTGAGGGGACGTCCCCCATAGATTCCTGATACGATTTTCATACCGTTTATTATACCAAATTATAGGCAAAAAGAGAAAGAAAACCGAACCTTGCGGTTCGATTCTCTATAAAATATTTTCGTAAGTATCGCGGACTTCTTGAGGCCAAACACTTGTTTGCACCTCTCCGATATGTTTCTTACGAAGTAGGAACATGGCCATACGAGATTGTCCAATTCCCCCACCGATTGTCAACGGGAATAGGCCATTCAACAGAGCCTTGTGCCATTCCAATTCTAAACGGTCTTCATCACCTGTGATGGCAACCTGACGGCGAAGCGTTTCTTCATCTACACGGATTCCCATAGAAGACAACTCAAAGGCTCCACCTAAAGACTCATTCCAGACAAGAATATCTCCATTCAGACCCTTGTAGCCATTTTCAGATTCGCTTGTCCAGTCATCGTAGTCTGGTGCACGTCCATCGTGCGGTTTACCGTCTGGTAATTCACCACCGATACCAATCAAGAAAACAGCGCCAAATTCTTTACAGATAGCATTTTCACGTTCTTTCGGTGTCAAGTCTGGGTAACGCTCGACCAACTCCTCTGTATGGATAAAGGTGATTTGTTTTGGCAAGATAGACTCGATGTCATAGCGAGCTTCTACTGCTAGCTCAGTCAGGCGAATAGCCTTGTAAATCTTCTCAACTGTTTCTTTTAGGTAAGCAATGTTTCGTTGACCATTTGGAATGACCTTTTCCCAGTCCCACTGATCCACAAAGACAGAGTGGGTTGCATCCAGCGAGTCTTCGTCTGGACGAAGGGCCTTCATGTGGACAAAAAGACCTTCACCCTCACCGAAACCAAAGCGAGCTAGAGTATGGCGTTTCCATTTAGCAAGTGAATGCACCACTTCATAAGTAGCATCAGGGATTTGGAGAACCTTGACCGATACAGCATTCTCAACACCTGATAAGTTGTCCTGCATCCCGTCACCGACCCTACTCAATATAGGACCTTGAACTTCGACAACTTCTAGCTTGTCTTTCAAATACTGAGTAAAAGTGTTTTTGACAAAGGAAATTTCTTCTTGTTGGTGGATAAAACTTTTCTTCATAAGCTACTCCTCAAAAATTTAATTAAAAGCATTATACACCTATTTTCAAGAAAAGAAAAGAGAAATTTTTAAAAAAATCAGTGTCACTCAAAACACTGATTTCATAGCCCCTTTAGTCATTACGACCGAAGATACGTAAAATACTTAGGAAGAGATTGATAAAATCAAGATAGATACTGAGAGCCATTGACACAACCCAACCTGTCGCTACACGGCCTTGTGATTGTTCATAAGCGAGACGAATCTTTTGGTTATCCCAAGCAATCAACCCTGAGAAAACCAAAACCATGGCTACGCTAATCATATAATCAAAGAAGCCACTAGCCAAGAAAATATTGACTACCATAGCAATCAGCAAACCGATAAGAGCCGCCATCATAGCTCGACCAAGACCACTCAAGTCTTTCTTGGTGAAGATACCAACTGCCGCCATGACAAAGAAGAGAAGGGCGCTCGATACAAAGGCAGATAAAACTGTACCCGGAGTATAGAAGGCTACCACAAAACTGAGGGTAAAGCCGTTTAAAACAGAGTAAAGTAAAAATACTGGAAGAGCCGCTGGACTATTCTTTGAAGCCATACTGCTGGCAACGAAAACCAAGGCCAACTCCGCAAAAGTAGCAATGGTCAACCAGAGACGCCCCTGCATCAAAAAGTAAACCAACTGAGATTGAAAGACCGTCAACATAAGGCCTGATACCAAAGCAGATAGTCCGATCCCCAGACCAACAAAGGCATAAACCTTAGCGTAAAATTGATTGAGACCTGCACGGTCATGAATAATAGTGTGATTCATCTTTTCTCCTTTTCTATGAACATCTTTCCTTGATTATAACAAAGAAAGTTAAAATTAGCTTAAATGGAAAATTAAAATACCGGCCGCAACGGCAACATTCAAACTCTCTGCCTTACCCTTCATGCTAATATGGACCAATTGATCTGCACTTTCAGCCATGAGGGGACTAATTCCTTGACCCTCATTTCCCATGACTAGTACAAAATTTTCTATAGGAGGCAGTTCTCTGTAATCAACAGAATCTTTAGATAGGGTTGTTGCCAGCACTGGGATAGCTGCTTCCTTAGCTTCCTCGAGAAGCCTTTGACTAGACATTCGGTAAATGGGCAGATGGAAATGACTGCCTTGCATGGAACGTAGGGTCTTGAGACTGTAGATATCTGCCGACTTATCTGAAACAATCACTCCTGTATAGCCTGCTGCATCCGCAGTTCGAATGATAGTTCCCACATTACCAGGATCTTGCACATCTTCCAAAAATAAGAACTTGCCCTGACTAAAATCAACTTGTCCTACTTCTTCTTTTTGAACCACGGCAACAATGCCCTGCGGAGTCTGAGAATCCGCTAAATCTAGCAAAATATCCTCTGACACCCAGACAGTTTGCGGAAACGAGGCTAACTGATCTCGGTAATTTTCTAGGGCAAAGATTTTCTCAATCGTCACTCCAGCTTGAACAGCTTCTTCAAACAAGTGCCAGCCTTCAATCAAATAGGAAGACTTGCGGTATTTTTTTTGGTGTAATTTCTTGGCATTTTTTACCACAGAATTGGCTTTTGAGGTTATAATAGTCATAGAAATATTATAACACAATCAAAGGGGTTTGGTATGCAAAAGGTTAGAATGATTGCCCAAGGTAGGGTGCAAGGAGTCGGCTTTCGTTGGGGTGTTTACAGCTTGGCACTTGAAATTGGTGGCATCACAGGTCGGGTATGGAATAACGACGATGGCACAGTGGAAATCTTAGCCCAAGCAGACTCATCTGCTATCATGGCAAAATTTATCCAAGAAATCCGAAAAGGACCCACACCTTTTTCAAAAGTCAGCTACTTAGATGTCAAACTAAGTAACTTTCCTCCTTACCCTGACTTTAAAATCGCAAATTAGGTCTCTAGAACTATTGTATATTTTGTAAAAAAACAGTAGAATAGAAAGGTATAATTTTTAAAGAAGGAATAAAAACAGTGAAATCTATTAAACGTTTTGCACTCTCGGCTATGGGAGTGGCTATGTTGCTAGTCTTGACTGGCTGTGTTAGCGTCGATAAAGCCACAGGAAAGCCAATAGGATTTATTTGGAATACGATCGGAGCGCCTATGGCTGAAGCTATCAAGTACTTCGCTACTGATCAAGGTCTAGGCTTTGGTGTCGCTATCATCATCGTAACCATTATCGTGCGCTTGATTATCTTGCCACTTGGTATCTACCAATCATGGAAGGCAACGCTTCACTCTGAAAAGATGAACGCCCTCAAGCACGTCCTTGAGCCACACCAAACACGTCTCAAGGAAGCAACAACTCAAGAAGAAAAACTCGAAGCCCAACAAGCTCTCTTTGCTGCTCAAAAAGAGCACGGTATCAGCATGTTTGGCGGTGTAGGATGTTTCCCTATCCTCCTTCAAATGCCTTTCTTCTCTGCTATCTACTTCGCTGCCCAACATACTGAAGGGGTTGCTCAAGCAAGCTACCTAGGAATTCCTCTAGGTTCTCCAAGTATGATTTTGTCTGCCTGCGTTGGTGTCCTTTACTATCTTCAATCGCTCCTTTCACTTCATGGAGTAGAGGATGAAACGCAAAGAGAACAAATCAAGAAAATGGCTTACGTGAGCCCAGTCATGATTGCCGGCTTTTCCCTAATCTCACCAGCCAGTGTTACACTTTACTGGGTAGTTGGTGGTTTCATGATGATTCTCCAACAATTCATCATCAACTACATTGTTCGCCCACAACTTCGCAAAAAAGTCCGTGAAGAACTGGCCAAGAATCCACCAAAAGCAAGGGCTTTCTCTACACAAAGTGGACGAAAAGACGTTACCCCTGAACAACCAACTGCTATCACAAGCAAGAAAAAACACAAAAATCGCAACGCTGGAAAACAACGTTCGAGATAAGAAGAAAAAGGCTTAGCTGGTTTGCTAAGTCTTTTTTGCAAGTCATACTCTTCGAAAATCTCTTCAAACCACGTCAACTTCGCCTTGCCGTAAGTATGGTTACTGACTTCGTCAGTTCTATTCACAACCTCAAAACACTGTTTTGAGCAACCTGCGGCTAGCTTCCTAGTTTTCTCTTTGATTTTCATTGAGTATCAAAAACCCGATGTTTCCATCAGGCTTCTTTTTTATCCATGTACACGTTTCATATAGTCTTGATAACTTTCGGTATCCATGAGTTTTTTAGCGTTCTTGACGCGGTCTGCTGTTGGTGGTTTAACCCCTTCGAGGGAATATGGAATTCCCAATTCACGCCATTTGAACTCACCCATGGTGTGATAAGGTAAAATTTCAAACTTATCAACATTTTTGAGGGTCTTGACGAACTTCCCAAGTTCAATCAAGTCATCATCTCTATCTGTCAATCCTGGAACTAGCACGTGGCGAATCCAGACAGGTTTTCCAATATCTGATAGATACTGGGCACAAGCCAAGATATTCTTATTGGTTTGGCTAGTGACAATCTTGTGCTGTTCTTCGTTGATTTCCTTGATATCTAAGAGAACCAAGTCAGTGACAGCCATGAGTTTGTCAAACTTTTCAAGGTAACGTGGTTTATTACGGAAAGGAAGGGCACAGGTGTCCAAGGTACAGTGGATACCTTGTTCCTTGGCCTTAGTGAAGAGGGCAATCAGGAAATCAATCTGCAAGAGGGCTTCTCCTCCACTGACTGTAATCCCACCCTTATTTCCCCAGAAACCGCGGTAGCGCAAGGCCTCTGTCAAGACATCATCTACCGTCCGTTCACGTGACTTATTGGACTCCATAGCCCAAGTATCCGGGTTGTGGCAATACTGGCAACGCATGTGACAGCCCTGCAAAAAGACAATAAAGCGAATACCAGGTCCATCTACCGAACCAAAGCTTTCTGTCGAATGCACCATTCCTGTCACTTGTCCATAATCAATTGTTTCTTCAGACATATCGTTACCTTCCTTGAAAACGTTTTATAGTTTTATTATATCACGACTTGAAGGAAAAACAAGATTTTTGCCTATTTTTTAGAAAGCAATCTGTTTTTCAATTTCATTTTCAATTACTTACCATTTTATTCTTCAAAATCAAAGCCATACAAGGTTGCAAAGTAGTCCTCAGGGCGCTCTGCACGGCGGATTTGACGGGCTTTACCTTCTTCGGTATAGAGGATTTCCGCAGAACGAAGTTTGGCATTGTACTGGTAGCCCATTGAAAAACCGTGAGCACCTGTATCATGAATGACCAGCAAATCACCGATTTCTGTATGAGGTAGTTCACGATTTACTGCAAATTTATCATTGTTTTCACAGAGTGAACCAACCACATCTACTACTTCAGCTGGTCCTTCTGGATGAGTCAGATTGGTAATATGGTGGTAGGCTCCATACATGGCTGGACGCATGAGGTTGACCGCTGATGCATCCACACCCAGATAGGTACGGTAGGTTTTCTTCTTATGGGTAACTCTTGTGACCAAAGCCCCATGAGGGGCTAACATAAAGCGACCCAATTCGGTGAAAATCTTAACCTGGCCAAGACCTGCTGGCGTAAGAACCTCTTCATAAACCTTACGAACTCCCTCACCAATCAAGGCAATATCATTGGGCTCCTGTTCAGGACGATAATTAACACCAATACCGCCAGAAAGATTGATAAAGTCTAGCAAAATGCCCAACTTTTCCTTGATTTCAACAGCCAATTCAAAAAGCTGACGGGCTAACTCTGGATAATAGAGATGGGTAACGGTATTAGATGCTAGGAAAGAGTGAATCCCAAAGGTCTTAGCTCCTTTTTCCTTCAAAATAGCAAAGGCTTCAAAGAGCTGGTCCTTGGTCATGCCAAACTTAGCCTCCCCAGGATTGTCCATAATGTCTGTCCCCAGTTCAAAAACACCGCCAGGATTATAACGACATGAGATGATTTCTGGAATGCCTGCTGCACGCTCTAGATGTTCAATATCTTCAAAGGCATCCAAGTTAATGGTCGCACCCAATTCACGCGCATAGGCATATTCCTTGTCTGGCGTGTTATTTGAAGAGAACATAATCTCAGAACCGGGAAAGTCCAGTTTATGACTCATCAAAAGCTCCACATAACTAGAGCAGTCCACACCACAGCCTTCCTCTTGGAGAATTTTCAAAATAGCTGGGGTTGGAGTAGCCTTAACTGCAAAATATTCCTTAAAGCCCTTGTTCCACGAAAAGGCTTGGTTGACAGCTCTTGCCTTCTCACGAATCCCCTTCTCATCATACAAGTGAAAGGGAGTTGGGAACTCGGCAACAATCGCTTCTAAGTCTTCTCTATTGATAAATGGTGTTTTCATAAGCTTCCTTCTATTCTATTTGCAAAGAAAGGCTGGGACAATCGTTCCAACCTTTAGTTCTATCTCTTATTTGTCTTCGTCAAAGATATTTCCAACCTCAACATCAATAGTCTGGTTCTTGACATCAATATTGGTTACCTTCAAGAGTGACTTGTAGTCAAACTGCTTTTCACGTTCTTCTTGGGCATTGTCCGCAAAGACCGCTACACCTGCCAGTTCTGAGTCGAACTCGCGCAAGAGACTAATCATCCCGTTGACCGTTCCGCCACCTTTCAAGAAGTCATCCACAATCAAGACACGGCTTCCTGCCTTGAGACTACGTTTTGAAAGGAACATTTTCTCGATACGGTCACCACTTGAACCTGATACATAGTTGACGCTGACAGTTGAACCTTCGGTAATTTTCAGGTCACGGCGCACAATAACAAAGGGAACATTGAGGACATTGGCAACTGCATTTGCAAGTGGCACACCCTTAGTCGCTACGGTCATAACTGCATCAATTTTTTGGTCCATAAAGCTCTTGGCAATAATGCGACCAATATTTTTCAAGATGGCTGGTGTGCTAAGCAAATCAGACAGGTAGATATAGCCACCTGGCAAGATACGATCGCTTTCTGACAACTTGGCACGCAAGTCTTCAACCATTTCCTTAGCATCCTGACTTGAAATAGACGGTGTAAAGATAACACCTCCGCCAGCCCCAGTTACAGTCTGGATGTGACCAATTTCGATTTCCTCAAAGGCTCGTTTGATAATGACGATATCCTCTGAGATGGATGATTTAGCAGATTCATACTTTTCAGCAAAAGTATTGAGACTAGTTAGTTTATAAGGATTATTAATCAAATAGTTGGAAATGACAACCATCCGATCACTTCTTCTTAATTTCATTTCTATTTCCTATTCCATTTTTATTCAAAAAATCAAAAAGCAAACTAGAAAGCTGGTCGCTGGCGATTCAAAACACTGTTTTGAGATTGTCGATAGAACTGACAAAGTCTGTAATACACCTACATATATACATACGATAAGGCGATGCTACCCTAGTTTGAAGAGCTTTTCGAAGAGTATTAATTTTTGTCTTTTACTTATTATACCATATTCACATAAAAAAACGAACATTCTTATCCTAAAAATGCTCATTTTTCTTAAATTATTAATCTAAATCTGGTTTATAGAATGAACGATTGTCCATAGCGAAGATTTTATTGGTCATCTCTCCCTTATCCACCAAAGCAAGAGCAGTTGACATCATCATCATGCTTGCATCCAGATTGTCAATCATATGGATAATCTCTGCTTCCATAATGCGTGGACGTACTGGGCTTCCATACTCAAGCAAGCCGTGGTGACTAAGGATGACGTGACGAAGCAGAACGACTTCTTCCTTGGTATCATCGATACCGAGTTCCATCACTGTTTTAGTAATTTCGCTATCAATCAAAGCAATATGCCCAAGGAGATTGCCTCGCACTGTATACTCAGTCTGGTCTGGTCCCGTCAACTCAATGACTTTCGCCAAATCATGCAACATAATCCCCGCATAAAGCAGACTCTTATTGAGCTGAGAATAGACCTCGCTAATAGCATCAGCCAAACGCACCATGGTCGCCGTATGATAGGCTAAGCCTGTTTCAAAGGCATGGTGGTTGGTCTTAGCTGCTGGATAAGAGTAAAATTCCTTATCATACTTGGTGTAAAGTTTTCGGACAATTCGCTGCCAAACAGGATTTTCAATTTTAAAAATCATTTGTGACATATAGTCACGGATTTCCTTAACATCAACTGGTGACTTGACCTTGAAATCAGCTGGATTATTGGGTTCACCAGGTTGAGGCAGGCGGAGAGTAATTTGATTGACTTGAGGGGTGTTGTTATAAACTTCTCGGCGCCCTTTCATGTGGACAACCTTACCTGCGGTAAAGGCTTCAATGTTATGAGGTTGGGCATCCCAAAGCTTCCCATCAATCTCTCCACTATCATCTTGGAAGGTAAAGGCTAGGTAGTTTTTCCCAGCTCGAGTTTGCCTCAGGTCAGCTGATTTGATTAGGTAAAATCCTTCAAACAGCTCATCTTTTTTCATGTGACTAATCTTCATATTCTTCCTCATCTTCTTGGAAATGGAGTAGATCAAGCGCAGGCTCACCTTCCGATAATTCAATGTGACGGAGCGTCCGCTCGATAGCTGTAGTACGACGGTTTAATAATTCATCAATATTGCCAGAGGCATGTTGAAGATGCTTTTGTGCCTTGACCAAAATCCCCCCAAACTTGCCAAACTCAGTCTTGACACTGGCAAGGGTCTTACTGATATGGTCGGCACTCTTTTGAATATTGAGAGTCTTGAAACCAACTGATAGGGAATTAAGGAGAGCTGACAGTGTACTTGGACCTGCAACAATAATCTGCTCCTCCCGTCTCAAGTCATCAAAGAAGACAGGATTGCGGACGATTTCTGAGTAGAGACCTTCTGTCGGAACAAACAAAACTCCAAAATTGGTCGTCCGAGGTGGTGCTATGTACTTGTTCTTGATATCCTTGGCAAAGCGCTTGACGCTTGCTAAGAGTGACTTACGACAGCGTTCGATTTCATCCTTGTCACCTACTTCATAGGCTTCTTCTAGGCGGTAATAATCTGCCAGTGGAAACTTAGAGTCAATTGGCAGATAGACGTATTCCTGGTCGCCTTGCCCAGGAAGCTTGATGGCATACTCCACTCGCTCGCTAGAGTTTTCAACTGTTGCGAATTCTCGTTCATACTGGGCAGGGGTCATGATATCCTCGATGATTTGCCCCAGTTGCAATTCCCCCAGAATTCCTCGCGTTTTGGTTCCTGAGAGAACCTTGTTGAGGGCACCAACATCACGGGCAACTGTCTGCATTTCTCCAAGGCCACGATTGACAGACTCCAGTTGTTTGGAAACTGTCTCAAAGGAGGCCTGCAAGCGCGTCTGCAAGGTCTTTTCTAGTTTTTCCTCGACTGTCTGGCGCATTTGTTCCAAACGTTGCTCATTTGATTCCTGCAAGGCTTGGAGACGTTGGTCAGTCTTATCCCTGGTTTGGAGGAGATTCTCAGTCATTTCTTGACGGACCTGCGTCAGGCCTTGGTGCAATTCGATTCGCACTTCTTGCAAACGGTCGCTGACAGCCACTTCCAAATCTTTTTGGTCCAACTGGCTGGCTTGTCTGGCTTGTTCAAAGCGGTAATCCAACTGGTCTGACAAGTGATCTGCCTGATCCTCCAAGCTCTTGCTGAGATGTTTTTCCTGCTTATCCTGCCTCTGCCAAATCAGAAAGAGTCCAGCTAGGTTGACAATCAATAATAGAACAAGTAAACTTTCCATCCTACCTCCTGTCCTTGCTATGCAGCACGACCACATAGCCATCTGGGCAAGTCACCGAAACTTCCCTATCTATATATTCGTTAGAAGCGTACACTTTTTTAAAGAAAAAATTGTCCTCTGTCAACTCATACTTGGCACCAAGAATAGTCAACTGGCTATCCCGAACCGGCATAAAGGCAAGATAGTCGTAGTCTGAACGAGGTTGAAGCTGACTGATCCCTTCTGGACAATAGGCAATCAAGTTTTGCCCATCCTCAATCGCTATCTGACGCATATAGGGAGCCAACTTAGGATTGCTAGGTAGAAAGACATTAGCCAACATGTGATCAATACGACCACCTAAAGCACCGAAAATAGTAACCTCAACCTGAGGATTTTGCTCAAAAATGGTTAAGAGAGCCAATTCCAAATCGGTATCATCCTTTTCTGGCTGGGCTTGAACAAAGCGCAGGGCACGTTTTTGAATCACCTGTCGTTCTTCTTCGGTCACAGAATCAAAATCCCCAACTGCTAGAGCAAGAGGAAGGTTTTCCTCTAAAACCCAGAGCGAGCCTCTATCCACACCGACAAAAGCATCAAAATCCGTCCGATAATGTCCGCGGTCTCCGCCTGCAAAAACAGCAACCCTAGTCCAGTTGTTTTCTGAGAATTTGTACTCGCTCATTGACTTCTCCCTTAAAGACATAGGAACCTGCTACAAAAACGGTCGCACCAGCTTCTTTGGCTTGAGCAATAGTTTGGTCATCAATCCCACCATCCACTTCGACTTCAAAATTCAAACCTTTTTCATCACGAAGGGCAACCAACTCACGAATCTTATCCATGGTTTCTGGCAGAAAGGCTTGCCCACCGAAGCCAGGGTTCACTGTCATGACTAAGACTTGGTCAACTAGGTGAAGCACGTGCTTGATGGCTTCAACTGGTGTGCCAGGATTAATAACGACTGAAGGCTTAACTCCGAGTGAACGAATTTTTTGGAGGGCACCATGAATATGAGGCGTTGCTTCCACATGGATGCTGATGATATCCGCACCTGCACGCGCAAAGTCTTCTAAATGATGCTCTGGATTAGCTACCATCAAGTGGCAGTCAAAGACCATCTTGCTATGAGGACGAAGACTCTCGACCACACCTGCACCAAAACTGATTTGTGGCACAAAATGACCATCCATGATATCGATATGGGCATATTCTGCACCAGTTGCTTCTAGACGTTTGATTTCACGTTCAAAGTTGGCATAATCTGCTGCCAGAATTGACGGAGCAATCTTGTATTGAGACATAGGTTTCTCCTTATTTTGGAATTTTTTTGCTGACTTTTTTGTAGGTTTCTCTACGATTTTCAATTTCACTGAGGAATTGCAGGTAGTTGTCAAAACGGAAGCTGGCAATAGTCCCTTCTTCCACTGCTGGCTTCACTGCACAGGACGGCTCATGGGTATGGGTACAAGTTCGGAACTTACAATCTCGACTGACAGTAGCAATCTCTGTAAAGGTCTGATTAAGGTCTTCAGCCGTTGATACTTCATAATCCAGTGATGAAAAGCCTGGTGTGTCTGCTATTTTACCCCCATTGAGGTTGTAAAAACTAACAGCTCGAGTGGTATGACGACCACGACCTAAACTATCAGAAATTTCTCCCGTCTCTAGATTGAGATCTGGCGCGATTTTGTTGAGAAGGGTTGACTTCCCAACACCTGTCTGCCCCATGAAGACCGTAACTTTATCTGTCAACAAGGGCAAAAGTTCTTCTTTACTGGTCACAAAGTCATAGCCAATGTCACCATAGGTCTGCTGGTAAAAATCCAGTTCTGACCGATCTTCCAGTAGGTCCATTTTAGAAATATAAATGATGGGATGGATACCCTTGTGCTCCAAAAGAACTAAGAAACGATCCAGCAAATTGCTGTTGAAGTCCGGTTCCTTGACAGACATGATCACCACAGCTTGGTCGATATTGACAATAGGCGGACGGACCAGACTGTTTTTCCGTTCATGAATCTTGAGGATATAGCCTTCTGAATTTTCCTCGGCAGAAAAATCTACCCAGTCCCCAACGTAAGGGGTATGACCTTTTTTACGGAAATTTCCACGCGCTCGTGTTTGATAAACCTTGCCATCACTCTCTACATAGTAGAACCCAGCCAAGGCTTTAATGATTTGTCCCTGCATCTTAGAGTCCTTGCCCTTTTAGCGCGTCTGCTAGGCTAGCAAACTCTGCCAAGCTGAGAGCTTCCCCACGTACACTTGGTAACAAGCACGCTTGATCCAAGGCCTTGGTCAGCTTTTCCTTGACTTCTTCAGTCTTGCCAAAGTAACCTGTCAAGTTATTCCACAAGGTCTTGCGACGATGGGTAAAACTAGCCTTGGAAACCTTAAAGAAGAAATTCTCGTCTTCTACTGCTACGGCTGGCTCTGGACGACGCACCATTTTCAAAATAGCAGAGTCCACGTTTGGCGCTGGTACAAATACCGTACGAGGCACGATAAAGGCAACCTTGGCTGTCATGTAATACTGCACCGCAATCGACAAACTACCGTAAGCCTTGGTATTCGGTTGAGCTGAGATACGATCTGCCACTTCTTTTTGCATCATGACCACAAACTCACTAAAAGGAATGCCACTTTCAATCAAGTGCATGAGAATAGGCGTCGTGATGTAATAAGGCAAATTAGCCACTACCTTGATGGGCAGGTCAGGATTTTTAAAATTCTGGATATGTTGCGCCAAATCAACCTTGAGAATATCTTCGTTAACTACGGTCACATTATCAAAATCACGCAAGGTATCTGCCAAAATCGGCACCAACCGGTGGTCAATCTCAAAAGCCATGACCTCTGCTGCACGCTCAGCTAGAAACTCGGTCAAGGCACCAATACCTGGCCCGATTTCGATAACATTGACCTGGTCATCAATTTCAGCCGTATCCACGATTTTTTGAAGAATATTGGTATCCGTCAGGAAATTTTGTCCGAAGGATTTTTTAAATGTAAAACCGTGACGCTCCAGCACTGCCTTGGTCACGCTATAATCTGCAATTCTCATCTATTCTCTTTTCTATTATCTGTTACTACTATTGTAACACATTCCCCTTGTATTTTGGGGGTGAAAATCATACCAAAAAACTATCTTTCCTCATGAAGAAAGATAGTCTTGAAAATCTTTAAAGGTGGACTTATCGGTTCTCTCGAAACATCCGTTCGAAAAAATCAGCTTCTTGATAACTTCGATTTTCGGGTAAGGTCAAATCTACATCCTCCTCCACATCATCCACTGTCAGTTCAACCGTTTGAGGTAAATTTTTCAAACGATAATGCTTTTGCCTTTGCACTTCAATGCTAGCAAAATCAAGCAAATACCCATTCACTCGGATTTGAACCAAAAGGAGATGATTGGTCATATTTTCCATGATGAGAATATCTTCTAAACCACCTCTGGCACTAGGATAATCAGATACCCTGCGAATACGAATTTTTTCACACATGAGCAAGCTCCCTCATATCAATGATTTCATCGGCCTTATTCCAGACTAGGGGATTATGGGTCGCAATAATGATCATTCGATTTTCATCTTTCAAATCCACCAAGAGATTCATAACCTCCTCTGAATTTTCAGGATCAAGAGCTGCTGTTGGTTCATCCGCCAAAATCAAGGGTGGATTTTTCAAAATAGTCTTCGCAAGGGCAACTCGTTGGGCCTCTCCCCCAGATAAAGTATAAATTTTTTGTTCTAGATCCAAATACCCTAGATTAACTTTTTCTAAAGCCTCCACTTGCCTTTCCAAACGTTCTACTTTTGAAATTTTTTGACCAACAAAGCCCAAATCCAAATTCTCTTTGATTGATTGGTTTTCTAAAAGGCCAAAATTTTGAAAGAGATAGCCCATCTGGTCTCGAAAATACTCACGAGTGGGAATGGTTTTTAAATCTTTCCCCTGATAGAGAACCCTTCCACCATCTATCTTTTCTAGCTTTCCTAAGATATTAAGCAAAGTCGTCTTTCCGCTTCCACTCTTTCCGATTAAGGCATAAACCTTGCCCTTCTCCAGCTTGAGATTTAAACCAGAGAAAATCGCGCGGTCATTAAACTTCTTTTCCAATCCTTGAATATCAATCATCTTATTTTCCTTTCAATACTGCCATACTACCAGCTTCTTCTTTTTTATCCTGCCTTACTAAAATCAAGAGGGCGTTAAGAGTAAATAAAGCTACAACTAAAGCGCTAATCAAGCTATCTCCTGTCAAAACACTAGATAGGACTAGGCCAAGCAAGAGAACTCCTCCTTGCGCCAGTAAGTACTTGCCATGAAGCTCATAGATTGTCATACCAGAAAGACGTCTAATCATGATCTCCCGTCTGAACTGCTCAAAATAGAGAAGATTCATGGAATCAAATAACAAGATAGCCGTAGATAGGGTCAAAATAGTTCCTATAAGGAGAGAGTAGAACTCCATCCGTTTGTCATTTAGTACCTTGGCAAAAAATAGCTGGCTTTTTACCAAATAAGAGACTTTGTGATACAGACCTTGCTCTTTTAGAGCTGTGATACTATCTCCATATCGATCTAGTTTTAAGGCACTATTAGCCGTAGTTCCCCATAACATTCCTGCAACAGGTCTTGTTCCAGTCGCTTGCGGCGTTAAAACTACAATAATCGGATCTTTTAGGTACTGGCGTGTCGTCTTGTACCCATCGTTATAGAGGAAGCGTTCCTGTCCTGTTTCTGTAAAAGCTAGCGTTACCTGTGGGAGGTAATGTTTCTGACTCGTCGCCTCTACACTTTCAGATGAAAAGTTTTGCAGGTAATCTGTAAACAATCCTTGGTAGTAGGCAGACTGCTCTCTCAAGCTCTCAGGTAAGATCAGACCAAACTCTCCCTCAGACAAGTTTTGCATCTTGTCCATAAACTCTGACGAAATGGTAATCTTTTCTTCTGTTAGATAGCGCGGTGAGACATAGATGACATTCCCTGACGGTGTGTAGTCATTGAGACGATTGCCATCTAGGTCCACTTCTGCGCCATTTGAAAATTTGTCAACATTGCTCATGATATAAAAAGAGTCTGTATTGGCTAACCGTTCTTCAGTAAATATCTGCCACTCACGATTATCCTTACGCATTCCTTCTTCATCGGCAAATGCACTAGACCAACCAAAGGATAGACGATAACGATCTGAGGACTGGCTCCATTTATCGCTAGCTCTCTCCATCTCCTGCATTTCACGGTAGTGGGGTAGGAGAGCAGTCGCACTCGAGCCGACCACCAGCACGGCCAAGAGTTGCCCCACCATCATCAATGTCATCATACGTTTGAGAGGGAGTTTCCCTTTCAATAGATCCACCAGACTATTTTCTTGTAAACCAAGTAGATATACGACACTCAGTAAGGTAGAAATCCCTGCCAAGGTCAATCCATAAAGTAGAAGAGCCATGATGACCAGTTGCACCGTTGCCATAAACAAGGCACCTTGATACCAGAGAATCCCCAATCCCAAAAGACTGGATACCAGCACTGAGCAGATAAGCTGTCTCACATCTTCTAACACTGGTCTGAGAGCCACCCCAAACAAACTCTCACCAGCGATTAAGCGAATCCCTGCCTGACGAAGGGACTTGATCCGATAAATCAGGGTCAGACTCATAAAGGTCAGCAGAAAAATAGCTAGACTCAGTAGCCCCATAGGGGTGGCCGCCAATAGTAAGACTATCGAAAATGGATCTTCTCCATTCGAAACAAAGCCTTGATAGCCAAGTTCTTTCAAGGTGGTCTGTAAGCTCACTCCATCCAAACTTCCTGACACAATCAAGTAAGACCCTAATAAATCACTCGTTTCTGCACTCTCCTTGGAGGAAATGGTCAGACCTTCTGGAAGCTCTCCCCCACCATAAGTGGCATAGGTAAAGCGTGTTTCTCCAGCTTCATTTGGCTCAACAATCCGACGGGCGATGAGACTATTATGCTCTACCGCCAAGTGACTCAAAGCCTCTGTCACCTCTTCGCGACTAGCTACTGGTTGATTTATCACCATTCCTGTCACATCAACAGAGGGATAGTTACCAAATAAAATCTCTTCTCGATGGTCAACGGAAGTTATCACCATATAAAGCGATACCAATACCATTGAAATCAAAATAAATAAACGTTTCATCATTTCCTCCAAAAAGTTACTTGGTTACTTAGTGAGAAGGTGATCACAATCACTGCGATGTTAAGAAGCTTATTAAGTTCTTTCTACTAGCAACATCTTCAAATATATTATATCCGTTTTTTCAAGAACTATCAAGGACACCAATGTCCATAAAATACAACCATTTCGTGTTATTTTTAGCTTATATATAAAAAAACAGTCCTAAAGACGAACTTTAGAACTATTTCAAGACCAGAACAAGGACATTATTGTCATTGCTTCACTATATTTATAAATATTTTTTTACATCCTCTTGCCATTCCTCTGTCAATTTCTTTACTAGAAATTCATCTCCAATTAGCTTCGCAAATGTTTTAGAAGACTGATAAAATGATTCAGCTAAACTAAAATCTCTTTCTACTCTTAATGCTTGTTTCCACAAAAACATAAATACAAGAGGTTTCTTTTGATAATCTTGAGTTTTATCCATAATTTCTTGTAAACACGATAGATAATCATTAAAGTAATCAGTTACTCCTACCTTTTCAAGACAACACATTCCTGAAATAAGAGTATCTCTAATTATAAAGAAGTTTTCTAATTGAGTTACCTTCTTCTGTTCTAAAAGAAAGAACATTAGCTTTTCGATTTGATTCGCAAATTTGGCAAGATCTTTTCTAATGAGTATTTGATAAAAAAACAAACGAATCAACAACATATCATTTATTGAATAAACTTCTTTTTCTATAATCTGAGGCATATGTTCCTCAAGTATTAACTCTGCATATTCAGGCCTTCTAGTTCTAGAAGTATCTAAACACGCCTGCAATACTTCACATGATAATTGTTCTTCTTTAGGAAGATTATCAAAGTATATTTTATAAATCTCTTCCAAACACGCTTCTTTCTTATCGTATTCCTCTTCTTTTCCATAGATTGGTTCACGTAAAATCTGGTATTTCAATTCTAAATAAGCAGAAGGAAGAGCTGAAAAATCCGGCATAAGGCTATAAGCTGGAACTCCTAAACGACGAGCAATATAGTCTAACTTCGGCAAACTCGGTTGCGAAGCTCCACTTTCAATTCGCGACAGTTGACGAACTGTCAGTTCTTGCTCATCTCCACAAAAATCTGGACGACTAATTCCTTTTTCTATCCGAATCTCTTTAATTTTTTGACCAATTAACATCAGACGCCTCCTCTTCTACCTGCTTCGAAAAATACTGTGAAACTTAAAAAATTGTAACGGTCACATCTTTCCTACTCATAACTTTTCATAGTTTCTTCCACTTCTGCCAAGGTAACCCCAAACAACTCTAAACGCTTGAGGAGTTGCTTGCCGTTAGAATAGCCGATTCGGAGAGCCTCTCCCAGATATTCTCTGCGCTTACGGCTATCTGCCCCTGCTAGAAAACCAAGGCGAATCAAGTCGCTACGACTGATGTCAAACTGACTCTCATGTTCAAATTGTTCTGTCACCTGAGCTAGAGCTGTTTTCAGGTCTTCATAACTGGCATGCTCAATTCCCAGGGAACGGCCCTTGGTCTTGGACTTGGGAGCAGCTTCATCTCGTTTAAGGAAGGCATGCTGAACTGTTGGAATGGCCGTCATAATCATGCGGCGAATCCGCTCCCCATTAAAATCTGGGTCTGTAAAGACAATAACTCCATAACGTTGGTGTAGACGCTGAATTCGCTCCAGATCCTGCTCATTAATGGCAGAACCTCTAGTCTCATAGGTCTCTACATCGAAATGACGTTTGAGATTGGCCGTATCATCGCGACCTTCAACCACGATAACTTGGGAAATTTTTTCTTTCATTACTTGCTGTCCAATCCAAAAATGCGCTCTGCATTTGCAGTTGTTACTGCTGCTAACTCCTCAGTCGTCATCCCACGCAAGTTAGCGATAAAGTCCACTACATAGCGAGTGTAGGCTGTTTTATTTTCGCGACCACGCTTGGGTACAGGTGCTAAGTAAGGCGCATCTGTTTCCACCAAAATCTTGTCCAAAGGTAACTCTTTAGCTGCTTCTTGGATGTCAGTTGCCTTCTTAAAAGTCACCACTCCTGAGAAGGAAATGGTCATACCAAGCTCCACAAACTTCTCTGCCCATTCAAGAGTTCCTGAGAAAGAATGCATGATACCACCCCGAGGGCCAACCCCCTCGCTCTTGATAATCTCATAGGTATCTTCCAGCGCATCACGGGTATGGACAACAAAAGGCAAATCCAAGTCCTTAGATAGCTGAATCTGACGGCGAAAAACCTGCTCCTGCACCTCTTTTGGCGCTGTCATCCAATGATAATCCAAACCAATCTCACCCAAGGCAACCACCTTGGGATGCTTGAGTTTGTCAAGCAAGTAGGCTTCAATCTCCTCTGTATAAGTCCCAGCTTCTGTAGGATGCCAACCGATTGTCGCATAAAGCTGGTCATACTCATCTACCAACTCTAGAGCACGCTCAATCGTCGGTTTATCAAAACCAACAATATTCATCTGTGTCACACCCATCTCAGCAGCCAAGGTAATTTCTTCTGCCTCACGACCTGCAAATTCTTCTACATTCAAGTGTGTATGTGTATCAAAAATCATCTCTTCTAACCTCGTTTTCTATCTACTATTATAGCAAAAAAACTGACCTCTCTCCTCATCTGTAAAAAATATTCTAAAATCCATCGTCGTCTCTTGACGCTATTTTTCAAAGCAGTATAATAACACTTATTGAATTTTTCAACAAAGGAAATGACCATGTTTACAAAATTAAAACAGACCTTCATCGATTGTCCTCCTAAGTTCTTAACCGAAGGAGAGGAGAAACTGCTGGGAAAACTCCGATACTGGGCATCTTGTCAAGCGACGCTCTGTCCTCCATCGCCTATGGGCCTTAGCAAGTAGTCCTAGTATCCCAGTTTATCCCTAATAAACCTTGGCAAAATATCTGCACAATCAGATGAGGCTCCAGCTCAAATACGCCCTTCGTTGGCACCAAGATGTCGTTGTCGCTAGCTATTCTTATCACTTAAAAGAATAAAGAAAAGGCTCTACCAGAACCAAGAAGTGTCTGGTAGAGCCTTTTTCTGAATCCAGCCACTATGCTTAACTGAAAAGCATGACTAGGAATATCATTGAATGTGATTTGCTAAATCTTCCTGAGCTTTTTTATTTGACTCAGCTTTTTCTTTTAGCCATTTTTCATAGAGTTCTTGGTACTGTTTAGCAGTTACTGGCTCTTTTTGCAATTCAACATATTTATAGTTGTCCGCATTTCCCTTATGACCAACGAATGAGAATGGACCTGTAAACGGTACAGTCTTACGGAAAATTGGGTTGGCTCCGCCACTTTGAACTGGTAGGAAGAGGGCGCTATCTGTCAACCAAGCTTGGGCTTCAGCATATTTTTCATAGCGAGCATTAGTATCTGTGATTTCAGCATCTGCCTGATCCAAGAGTTTCTTGTAGTCAGCAAGACCAATCTTATCCTTAACTTCCTTGTCTTTTCCTTCAGACAAGCCCATGTTTTTCAACTGAGAACCAGTCTCTGGATCTAGAATCGCTAGGTAAGTCTTCGGATCCGAGTAGTCTCCACCCCATCCTGAGACGTCAATATCGTAGTCTTTTTGTTCTGCTGTATCTGCAAAGTAGGTTGCCTGATCTTTTTCATCTGGAGAAAGTTGGATAACATCGATGACAACATTATCCTTACCAAGAGTGGCTTCTACTGTTTGCTTGAGAGAGCCAGCCTGTTGCACATCTAGCTTAGCAGTCTGGTCAACTGGCATATCCAAATGAATTGGGAAGGTTACTCCCTGAGCTTGCAGACTTTCTTTAGCCTTAGCAAACTTCTCCTTAGCCTTTTCAGGATTCAGGAAAGCTTGCTTACCATCGTTTAGGTTGATATTTGCCCAATCTTTACCATAGTTGACAATTTTTTCATTGACAATATCACCGAAGTTCTTATCGCCAACTTGGACAAAGTTACTTGGTGTAATCGTGTTACGCAAGATACGGTCTGCTCCATCTTCACCATTTGTCTGTGCTGCATAAGCATGACGGTCAAAGGCAAAGTTCATAGCCTGACGGAAATCTTTATTCTGCATAGCTACGCGTGAATCTGTCTTTTCCTTATCAGACTGTTTCATAGTCTGCTTGTAGCTTTGACGATTCACGTTGAAAAGATAGTAGAAGGTAACTGAATTTTGAGGTGTATATGTGATCTTATCCTCGTTACCCTTCTTAAGCTCAGAAAAGACTGAACTTGTTGGGAAAATACGACCATCTGTATAGTTACCATCCAAGAAACCTCTTGCAATGCTGTCTTGGTCAGAACCGTCAAAGAAAGAAAGTTTCACTTTCTCGATTTTAACATTGTCCTTATCCCAGTAATTAGGGTTTTTATCAAGTTCAATCAAAGATTTTGATGTGAATGATTTAAATAAGTAAGGACCATTTGACAAGATACTTGATGGTGTCACACTTCCAAAGTCATCTCCCTTAGACTTCAAGAAAGCTTCGTTTACCGGACTAAGAATACTTGCTGTTGTTTTAGAGTTCCAATAAGTCTCAGGCTGGTTGAGAGTGTATTGTAGCGTGTAATCATCCACCGCCTTAACACCAACAGTTCCAAAATCAGATGATTGCCCTTCAACATAGTCTGCTAACCCTTTAATAGAGTCTTGTACCAAGTACAAGTTTTCAGCCTTTTTATCCGCTGCATACTTAAGACCAGTCACAAAGTCATGAGCTGTTACATCCGCATACTCTTCTCCTTCAGAAGTGTACCATTTAGCCCCCTGACGGATTTTATAAGTGTAGGTCAAACCATCTTTTGACACTGTCCATGACTCAGCCATAGATGGGATGAGATTGCCGTACTGGTCATTTTCCAATAAACCATCAATCAAGTTGGTTGTGATACTAGATGTAGAATCTCGGGTAGAAGTAATATAATCCAAGGTATCTGGGTTATTAACAAAGATATAAGAGTAAGTCTTGTCTGTATTACTTGATTGGGAAGCCCCACATGCCGCTAGAGCTAGACCTGCTGTCAAAGCCATAGCTCCAAAAAGCATAACTTTTGATTTCTTCATGATTATTCTCCATTATTTACTATATGTGAAATATTATACACCATTTGAGCAAAAATATAAAGTATTTTGAGCTTTTTTACAAAAATAAAAATCAGTAGACTCGAGTTCCTACTGATTTTTGATATGGTTCGTTTGGATTATGCAGCCAAAACTTTGCGTCCTTTACGACGACGAGCTGCCAATACGCGACGACCGTTTTTAGTTGACATACGGTTACGGAATCCGTGTTTGCGCGCACGACGAAGTTTACTTGGTTGATAAGTACGTTTCACGATGAATACCTCCTCATAGATTTTGTATTCGTTTAGCCGGCTATAAAGTGATCAGTTACTAAACATACTTTACTATTCTATCTGATTCTTTCACTTTTGTCAATAGCTCTAGGCAAATGTTTCCAGCTTTTTAACGCTTTTTCTGATGTAAGCCCTATCTGCGATACTGTTTCAAGAAACGAGTCATCTTTTCTTGGATTTGGGCTAACTCATCAACACGAGGAAGGTAAACGATGCGGAAGTGGTCTGGTTCCTTCCAGTTAAAGCCTCGACCATGAACCAAGAGAACCTTTTCCTGCTTCAAGAAATCAAGGACAAACTGTTCATCATCATCGATGCGGTACATATTGCGGTCAATTTTAGGGAAGATATAGAGTCCGGCCTTGGGTTTAACAGCAGACAAACCTGGAATCTCTTGAATGGCATTATAAATGAAGTTTCTTTGCTCATAAATCCGTCCACCTGGAAGAAGCAATTCATCGACTGATTGGTGGCCACCCAAGGAAGTTTGTACGACTTGCTGGGCCAAAACGTTAGAGCAAAGGCGCATATTGGACAACATATTGAGCCCTTCGATATAGCCTTTAACGTGTGTCTTAGGACCAGACAAGACCATCCAACCCACACGGAAACCAGCGATACGATGAGATTTTGACAGACCATTCATGCTGACACAGAAGACATCTGGTGCCAAGCTCGCCACAGGCGTATGCACATGCCCATCCATTACCATACGGTCGTAAATTTCATCCGCAAAGATAATCAAATCGTTTTGACGGGCAATCTCAATAATCTCCAACAAGAGTTCCTTAGGATAAAGGGCTCCAGTTGGGTTGTTTGGATTGATAAGGACGATTGCCTTGGTATTGGAAGTGATTTTTGACTTAATATCGTCAATATCTGGGTACCATTCTGCAGCTTCATCACAGATATAGTGAACGGCATTTCCCCCAGCAAGACTGACAGCGGCTGTCCAGAGAGGATAGTCTGGCATTGGCACCAAGACCTCGTCTCCATTGTCCAAAAGTCCCTGCATGGACATGACAATCAGCTCACTGACACCATTTCCAAGGTAGATATCATCAATATCTACGTTTGGGAATTTCTTCAATTGGCAATACTGCATGATGGCCTTACGGGCTGAGAAAATCCCTTTGGAGTCAGAATACCCCTCACTATCACGCGCATTCATAATCAAGTCATGAATGACCTCGTCTGGCGCTGTAAAGCCAAATTCTGCTGGATTTCCTGTATTCAGACGTAAAATCTTTTCTCCGTTTGCTCGCATTCGCATGGCTTCTTCCAATACAGGGCCACGGATATCATAAGCAACATGCTCTAACTTACTAGATTTGTTATATTCTTTCATCTTGTTTCCTCAATTCATCGAGATAGTAACATTATACCACTAGAAAGAGAATGCGACAAGTTTACTGAAATGTGTTACTAAAATCCTACAGAAGAAAAGCCTCACTAAAAGCGAGGTCAAGACAGGGGAGATAGCAGGCATTTTGCAAAGACACATCACATACCAAAAGATAAACCTAGAAAAAGCAAGCCTAAAAAGGAGTCATAAAGAAGATTGAACATGAGGAAAAGTCCCCATATCATCAAGCAATCCCAACGCCCACTTCTTTTTGCAACTAGAAATAAGAGCAGATGGTAGAGTAGGTGAAAGACTAAAAAGCCAACAAAACCTGGATAAAGAAGCGGTACCAGACTCTCTAATTGCCAGATCATGATAACTTCTACCACGACTGAAACTAGGATAATTCCATAATAAAGGAAATTTGATGTTTGAAAAGAGTTTTTCATCATTCTCCCTCCCTTCACTTGTTTCCTGCTATCTTTTCTTTTATTTTATCATATATTTATATAGATTTTAAGCGCTAACATTCTTTTGAAAAATACTTTTTTTGCTTTACTTCTATAGTGAAAAGGTTTACAATTATAGTAAGAAAATTTCAGGAGGTTTCATTATGGCACAACGTTACCAAAATATCATGGTCGCAATCGATGGTTCTAAAGAAGCAGACTTGGCTTTTGTCAAGGGAGTTCATTCTGCTCTACGAAACGACGCTAAACTCACCATCGCACATGTCATTGACACACGCGCACTCCAAAGCGTATCCACCTTTGATGCTGAAGTTTACGAAGAACTCCAAGTCGACGCTGAAAGTCTGATGAAAGAGTACGAAAAACGTGCTAAAGATGCTGGTGTGACAGATGTTCATATCGTCATTGAAATGGGAAATCCAAAAACCCTCTTGGCACGTACTATTCCGGATGCTGAGGAAGTGGATCTCATCCTCGTTGGCGCAACTGGTCTCAACGCCTTTGAACGCCTCTTGGTTGGCTCTTCATCTGAATACATTCTCCGCCATGCTAAGGTCGATTTGCTGGTTGTGAGAGAACAAGAAAAAACCTTATAATCACGAAGAAAAGGAGCCAAAAGCTCCTTTTTGTTTACTGTTTATTTCTCTCTTTATGACGTTCATAAGCCTTAAGCTGGCGCTGCAGTTCCTTTTTAATAGCAGGTTCTGGAGCGTATTTTTCTTCCCAATCATCTGGCTTTAAGATTTTGTGGGTTACTGGATCAAAATGAGCCTTGCCATCTGGGAAAATTTTCCCCATATTGGCCTGATGGACAATATCAAAAATACGTTCTGGGTCTACCCCCATCAAGACAAAACTGCCGTAGGTAAAGTAAAGAGTGTCAATCAAGGCATCCACTTGCCCTATCAAATTTTGCTGAGCAGGCGTCTTCTTAGCTACTTTATCTGCCGCCTTATCAAGAGACTGATGAAGTTGCAATAGAGCTTGACCAAAGTCCTCTTCAGAAGGACTGGCTGCTCGAACAAACTCCACCAATTCTTCTATTTTAAAACCAGCCCTATGGGTTGCACCTTCTAAATCCCAAGATCGAGGTTCTTCTTGGGTACGTTCATCCATCATGTGGTGGAAGGTCTTGACCTTATTGAAATGGTAGTCACGGCTGACAAAGACTTTTTCTGAAGCCAAGACACCAAAATGTTCTAATGCCTTGTGAATTCCGTCTTGCTGATTGCTGGTGGTAATGTGCTTAGCAACTTCCTTGACACTGCTACTACCATTTCCCATAGCAACCGACATCCCAACACCTGCCAGCATTTCTAGGTCGTTATCTGAGTCACCAAAGGCCATGACTTGGTTGAGGTCAAAGCCATATTCTTTCCCAACTCGTCGAATGCCTTCCAATTTAGAGTTTCCTTGATTGATGACATCTGCTGCAAAAGGATTGCTACGTGTCAATTTCAAGTCTTCAAAATCAGCTGCCGCCTTCTCAGATTCTTCTGGCGTCATCAGCATCAAAACTTGGTAGATAGGCTGATTCATCAGATGAAGCAGGTCTTCTTCCTTTTGGGGAACAACCTTGCTGACCATACGATTAAAGGAATGACTCACTGTCCGAGTTAAAACTGAGGGAACGAAGCGACTGATTCGTTGGGAAAAAGAACCCAGACCAAAGGACATGATTTTAGAACCCAACATGGCATCCTTGGTCCCTAGGGCAATCTCCTTGCCCTCTTTTTTAGCATAAGTAATTAGATGACGCAAATGTAACTTGGAAATTGGGCTCGTGAACAAGACTCTTTCTTTATTAAAGATATACTGGCCATTGTAGGTTACCGCAAAATCCAGATCCAAATCGTCCATCAATTCCTTAACAAAAAAAGGTCCTCGACCAGTTGCTACACCAACTAGTACTCCTTGCTCTTTGACAATCTTAATCGCGTCCTTAGTGGATTTCAAAACACTCTTGCGATCGTTGACCAAGGTTCCATCGATATCAAAAAAAACAGCTTTGACTTCCATCCTATCCCAATCTCCCCTTTTGTGATACAATGATTATACCACATTTCAGAAAGAGTGAGTAAATCATGCCTAAGAAAATCCTTGTTTTACATACGGGTGGAACTATTTCCATGCAAGCCGATGCTTCTGGCGCTGTTGTGACGAGTTCGGATAATCCCATGAACCATGTGTCCAACCCACTTGAAGGAATCCAAGTCCACGCCCTAGACTTTTTTAACCTGCCAAGCCCCCATATCAAACCCAAGCATATGCTGGCCCTCTACCAGAAAATTAAAGAGGAAGCTGCTAACTACGATGGAGTGGTGATCACACACGGGACCGATACTCTAGAGGAAACAGCCTATTTCCTTGATACCATGGAAGTTCCCCATATGCCCATCGTTCTAACAGGGGCCATGCGCAGTTCCAACGAACTCGGTAGTGACGGTGTTTATAATTATCTGAGTGCTTTACGAGTGGCTAGCGATGACAGGGCTGCTGACAAAGGAGTTTTGGTCGTTATGAACGATGAAATCCACGCTGCCAAGTATGTCACCAAAACACATACTACCAATGTCAGCACCTTCCAGACTCCTACTCACGGGCCACTTGGTCTGATTATGAAACACGAAATCCTCTACTTTAAAACAGCTGAGCCCCGTGTCCGCTTTGACCTCGATCACATACAAGGATTAGTCCCTATCATCTCAGCTTATGCTGGTATGACAGATGAGCTGATTGATATGCTGGATTTGGAAGAATTGGACGGTTTGATTATCCAAGCCTTCGGAGCTGGTAATATTCCCAAAGAAACGGCTCAAAAATTAGAAAGCCTTCTACAAAAAGGAATCCCAGTCGCCCTGGTTTCACGATGCTTTAACGGTATTGCAGAACCTGTCTATGCCTACCAAGGTGGGGGCGTGCAGTTGCAAAAATCTGGTGTCTTCTTTGTTAAAGAACTCAATGCCCAAAAAGCCCGCTTGAAACTCCTCATTGCTCTCAATGCTGGATTAACAGGGCAAGCCTTAAAAGACTATATGGAAGGGTAACCCCTTCTCTAGAAAGCAAAATCAGGAAATCTTCATGATTCCCTGATTTTTCTATTTACGTTTTCGTGTCGAACGACGTTCTGTTAATCCATGAGGTAGTAGAACTTCACGTTCTTCCAACTCTTCCTTGTGCATAATCTTCGTCAACATACGCATGCTAATAGCGCCAAGGTCATAAAGAGGTTGGGCAATCGTTGTCAAGTTTGGACGGGTAAAGCGAGACACTTGTGAATCATCACTAGTAATGATTTCAAACTCTTCTGGTACTGACACACCCTTATCAGACAGGCCGTTCAAGACACCTGCTGCCAACTCATCACCTGTTACAACTGCTGCAGTTGCGTTTGATGAAATCAAGCGTTCTGCCAAGGCATAACCGTCTTCATAAGTGTATTTAGACTCAAATACCAATCCTTCGCTATAAGAAATACCTGCTTTTTTCAAGGCTTCCTTGTAGCCAACCAAACGAACCTTACCATTGATATCATCCACTAGTGGACCGCTAACAAAAGCAATGCGCTCATTTTCTTTAGCAAGGTAGGTTACTGCATCAATCGTAGCTTGTTTGTAGTCAATATTGACACTTGGAAGCTGATGTTCTACATCCACAGTTCCTGCAAGAACAACTGGTGTCCGAGAGCGAGAAAACTCTGAACGAATTTTTTCAGTCAAGTGGTAGCCCATAAAAATGATACCATCCACTTGCTTAGAAAACAGTGTATTAACCACTGAAACTTCCTTGTCATCATCCTCATCACTATTGGCAAGGACGATATTGTACTTGTACATTTCAGCGATATCATCAATCCCTTTAGCAAGCGTTGAGAAATAGCCATTGGTAATATTTGGAATCACGACACCAACAGTGGTTGTCTTTTTACTTGCAAGACCACGCGCCACAGCATTTGGACGGTAATCCAAACGATCAATCACCTCAAGCACTTTTTTACGAGTATTCTCTTTTACATTCTTATTGCCATTGACTACACGGCTAACTGTCGCCATTGAAACTCCTGCTTCACGGGCGACATCATAAATCGTTACTGTATCGTCTGTATTCATTCCATTTCCTTTCTATATCATACCTCACGAGACTCCAAAAAAGAGACGGTATGAAAATTTCGTTTTCATGATTCTACTTATTCCATTTTATCACTATTTGTAAACACTTTCAAGCATTTTTTGAAGAATATTTGAAAAAAATTTCATAGAAAACTATGTTTATAAAGAAAAAATCTCCTTTTCTTGATTTTTAATCCTATTTGCTGTATGATAAGGGAAAAGAAAGGGGGCAGAAATATGGCTTTTACTAATACCCAGATGCGGTCTGCTAGTTTTGGTATTGTTACCAACTTGCCTGATGATGTCATTGACTCTTTTTGGTATATTATTGACCACTTCTTAAAAAATGTCTTTGAACTGGAAGAAGAACTCGAGTTTCAATTACTCAATAACCAAGGAAAAATTACCTTCCATTTTTCAAGTCAACACCTCCCTACAGCTATTGATTTTGACTTTAACCATCCTTTCGACCCTCTTTATCCCCCGAGAGTACTGGTTTTAGATATGGACGGTAGAGAAACTATCCTCCTCCCAGAAGAAAATGACCTATTTTAAAAACTCTAGCCTTCAGTTGCAAGTGACTGAAAACTAGAGTTTTTTTCTATTTTTTCAAAGCATCATACAAGTTGCGGATAGGTTGCTTTAAGGTAGGATGGATAAAATGAGGCGCAATTTCCTGCAAAGATTCAAGGACAAAAAGGCGTTCCGCTATGTAAGGATGAGGCAAGATAAGGTCATCTGTATAAAGGATCTGGTCCTCCACAAAAAGCAAGTCCAAATCAATCAAACGAGGCCCCCAATGTACTTCTCTCACCCGTCCCATCTCTGACTCAATGGCTAACAAGGTCTCTAATAAAACTGGGGCTGGCAACCAGGTTTCAACCTCAACCACTTGATTAGCAAAGCTATCTTGCTCCACACCACCCCAAGGCTCCGTCGTCAAGGCACTGGACTCTTTGAGAATATGGATACCTCGAGCTCGCATTTTCTCAATAGCTTGTTTCAAGTTTGCTTGTTTATCTCCCATATTGCTTCCTAGGGCGATAAAGGCTCGTTGCTTGCGGCGATGAATGGTTACCGAACAAGTATCTAGCGGCAAATGCACTGGCGCCCAAGGTTTTTTCAGTTCCAGCTGAATTTCTTGGACAAGAGGATAAGACTCAAAAGTACGTTCTACCAGTTTGTAGGCTACCGTTTCAATCAAATCCTCAGTTGTTTCCTGAAACCATGTCGTCCACTGCTGACACAGTTCTCCATAATGGACAGAAGCCGTTAAATCCAAATCTGTAGCCGCCTTGGTCATATCATAGAATAGGATTGCGGAAATAACAAACTTCTGCCCCAATTCTTTCTCGCTAGGAAAAAGACCATGATAGGCAAAAATTTCCAAATCTTTAATCTGCAGTTGATCCATAACTAGTCCTTTCTAGAAAAATCCGCTTCAAGCGGATTCTTTTTATAGTCCCATTAAACGATAAGCCTGATCTCGGAGGTCCTTATCGGTTTCAAATAGACCACGAGCTACTGTCGTCAAGGTTGCTGTACCTGGTTTTCTGACACCACGCATACTCATACACATATGCTCCGCCTCAATGACAACAAAGGCTCCTTTAGCACCTAGATAATCCATCAAGGCATCGGCCACTTCGATATTCAATCGTTCTTGAATTTGTGGTTTTTTTGAATAAACTTCAACCGTACGGGCTAGCTTAGACAAACCTGCTACACGGCCATCTGGAATATAGGCAATATGCGCTCTACCATAAAATGGCAAGAAGTGGTGTTCACACATAGTATGGAAAAAGATATCCTTTTCTACCACCATATTATCATCAATAATCTCAAAGGATTTTGACAAATGTTCCTCCGCTGTTTGACCCAGACCTGAAAAAATCTCTTGGTACATACGAGCCACACGAGCAGGTGTTTCCTGCAAGCCCTCGCGGTTAGCGTCCTCTCCGACAGCCTCGATAATCATTTTTACAGCTGTTTCAATCTTTTGTGTATCCATTTTCATTCTTCCTCTCCACCAGATAGGCTCTCACTTGGCTCAAGAAGTACAAGGAACCCGTGACAATCCTAACTGTTTTTTTCTCTTCTTTTTTATCTGTCAATTTCTGCTCTAGAAAATCCTGCCAACCTTGGTAGTTGAGATTTCTAGATTTGGCTGCCTCTTTCAGCACGCTTTCATCAGTCGCCCGACTATCCGCAAAATGTGTTAGAGTAAGCTCGGTATCTGGCATGGCCTCCAGCAAGTCCAACATATCCTCCAAGGCCTTGGTTTTGATACAAGTAAAGAGGATTTCCTTATGATAATCCGCAAAACGTTCTTGCAAGGTTGCTATTAAAGCCTTGATAGCATGGGGATTGTGGGCTCCATCCAAAATCATCAAGGGATCTCTTGACACGATTTCCAAACGCCCCGGCCAACTTGTTTCTTCTAGGGCTTGAGCAAGCAAGTCATTGCTTGCTAGTTTTCGCCCATCTTCTTGACAAAAAGTATCAAGTAAAGCTAGCGCCATTCCAGCATTCTCTATCTGGTGCAAACCAAGCAGACCAGTCTGGAAGCGACCTTGTCTGACAGCACTGGTATAGTCAAAGACTTCCCCTGTCACCACACTTTCTTGATGGCTGACCTGATAATCTGCCCCGTAGGCAAGTCTCGGCGCATCTTTCCCTTCCGCAATGCGGTCAATCACAGCCAAAGCTTCTGAAGCGATACAACCTGTTACCAAGGGAATACCTTGTTTGATAATACCACCCTTCTGCTCTGCTATGGCTTCCAAGGTGTCACCTAAAAGGGCTACATGGTCCAGTCCAATAGTCGTGATGCCTGTTAGAATAGGATGGCAGACATTGGTACTATCCAAGAGTCCACCCATGCCCACTTCCATGATAGCCACATCTACTTGCTCTGAGGCAAAGTAGTCATAGGCTATGGCTGTGATAATTTCAAACTCGGTTGTGCCCTGTAAATTAGCGGCTGCTTCTCCCTCCAGCAAAGACTGATAGTCTGCCATGAGGGTTTCTAGTCTCGCTTCCGGGATAGATTCCCCATTGATGCTAATCTGGTCTGTGTAATGAATGAGATAGGGAGAGCTGAAAACGCCAACTCTCAACCCTAGCTTTTCCAGCATATTTTTCAAAAAAGCAATGGTCGAACCCTTGCCATTGGTTCCTCCGATATGGATGATCTTGAGTTTGAGATGGGGATTGCCACGCAATGCTAGTAGTTCCACCATTCGTTCCAAGCCAAAATGCGGTTGATCCGTCCGATAGTGGGCAATCCACTGATTATTTTCGAATTCTTTCATCTTATTTATATTGTTTTAAATCTAGATTTTCCGCTTCATCAGCCAGACGAATGGCGGAGGCAATTTCAACTGCCATCTTGTGACTAGCTACATCATGCACGCGCACCACTTCTACACCCTGTCTCGCAGCGATACTAGTTACATGAGCAGAAGCAGTGTCCCGATTGCGGAAACCAAGCTCTGTCTCAGGATTGACTTCAAAACCACTTTCTTCAAGGATATTGATGACAAATCGCTTGCGCGACACTCCAAGAAAGATTGGATAGCCCTTCTGATGTAGTTTATCCAGGTCCCGTAAAAGAAGCAAATTTTCTTTCTTGGTCAGACCAAAGCCGATTCCCGGATCCAACAGGATATTTTCTTGTGCGATTCCAGCTTGATTCGCTCTCGCTAAGGCTCTGTCAAAGAAAGCCTCCAGCAACTCTTCGATTGTCATTTTTTCAAAGTCAGCTAACTCTTCCTCTGTAAAAGCTTGATTAAATCCAAAATGAGGAAAGATGAGCGAGCTAGGATGCTGAGGTCGAGCCATAACTGGATTAAACATGATGACCACTTTCGCTCCAGCCTTAGCTACAACATGGGCCATTTTTTCATCACCCATGAGACCAGTGATATCATTGACTAGATTGGCACCAGCAGCCAAAGCAGCTTCTGCTACCTGACTCTTCCAAGTATCAATAGAGATGAGGACATCACTTTCCTTGCGAATCGCTTTAATCACTGGAACAACACGCTGGATTTCCTCTTCTATCTCAACATAGCTACTTCCCGGCCGAGTCGATTCTCCGCCGATATCGAGCATACTAGCCCCTTCTGCTATCAATTTACGAGCCTGCTGGAGTGCCTGCTCAAGAGCAAAAAATTGACCACCGTCCGAAAAGGAGTCTGGGGTTACATTGATAATTCCGCAAATAGCTGTCTTTGCATGATTGGCTTTACTTAACATATCCGTCACTCCCTCAAGGCTTTTCACCATATTATTTCTCTATTTTACCATAAAAAGAAAAAGATGGACACGATTGCATTCATCTTTTTCCCAGTAGAAGCAAGCAATTGTCAAAAATCTTAAACGTAAATCCCTAATGTCCGACTCATGATCACCACAAGAGCCAATAAACAGAAGGCTACCCCATTAACAATCATGTGAAGCAAGATAGACATTTCCAAACGTTGTGTCTTGTAAGCTGTCCAAGATAGAACGATTGACATACCTCCATAAATCAATAAAGAAGGTAAATTACTTGGTTGATGTAATAAAGCAAACACAATCGTACCAACCACAAATCCCAAGTTCTCCTTGCCTCGGAAAATCTTTTTAGGAACAATTCCACGGCACAAGATTTCCTCACAAATTGGAGCAAGCAAAGCCAACAAGAAAAAACTGGAAATCAGAGAACTATTCTGAACCATATCATTAATCTGAGACTGGTTAGCTGTTGTTGTCTCATTTGACAGTTGCAACAAGATAGAACCAAGTATATTTGACCCGATAATGACTAAATAACTTAATCCCAATCGTGCTAGATCCTTAGCTCTAAAAAAAGAAAAATTAAAACTTGCTAACTGCGTTTTACGAGCTCCAAAAATAAATAGTGCCAACACTACAATCGAAATACCAGCAACTATCAGTCCTGACTGTAACAGTGGTACTGCATTTAAAGTTAAAATAGCAGTAACCCCTAAAGGAATCTGATATAAAATTGTCGCTAGCAAGAAGACCAAAAGCCATCCTGCACGATTCAACAATTCTTTCCACATACTTTTCTCTTCCATCATCCATCTCCTAGACTTTGTATTAAAAAAAGGGGGAAATCCCCCTGGGTAATTCTATTATAGGGCCATGCTGATATAGTTAAGGATAAACAAGGCATCCAAAATCCAAATCATTACATGAACATCTTTAGCTTGACCTTTAACAATTTTAGTCAAAGTGTAAGTCAAGAAACCAACTGCAATCCCTTGAGTGATAGAGTAGCTGAATCCCATAAAGATAGATGTGAAGAAAGCAGGAACCGCTTCAGACATATCATCCCAATGAATATTTTTCAAGCTACCAAGCATCATAATCCCAACAATAATCAAGATTGGAGCTGTAGCAGATGAAGGTACGATAGCGAGAAGTGGGCTAAAGAAACTTGAAATCGCGAAACAGATAGCCACAACCAAGGCTGTCAAACCAGTACGTCCACCTGCACCGATACCAGCTGCAGATTCAATATAAGTCGTTACGTTTGAAGTACCTGCGATGGCACCAATTGAAGTACCAATCAAGTCTGAATAAAGAGCCTTGTCTAACTTATCTGATTGGTGATTTTCACCATTTGTCGCTACGATACCAACCTTTTCACCGGTACCAATCAAAGTACCAATTGTGTCAAAAATATCTGTCAATGAGAAGGCAAGAATAGCCATAAGGGTTTCAGGCAAGCGAGCTGTATCTGAAATCAAAGCTCCTAAACCTTCTGAACCAAGAGCTGCACCAAAGATTGTCTTCAAATCTTCAAAAGCTGCACCAACATGGTTATTAGCAAAATCGATACCTGACAAATCAACCAAACCAACTGCGATAGCAAGAACAGTTGTTGTCAAGATAGAAAGGATAATTCCCCCTTTAATCCCTTTAATAACAAAGAAGATTGTAATAGCAAGTCCTGCAAGAGCCACTAAAACAGCTGGGTTATTAAAGTCAACCAATCCTGGAACTGCTGAAGAGTTCGCTGCAATCGTTGCCTGAGCTTTGTCAGCCCCTTCTCCTATAACAGTATAGTTGCCTGGATCAATCGTAAATTTCAAAAGTCCAGCATTCTTAATTCCAACGTAGGCAAGGAAGACACCGATACCAGCTGAAATAGCTGAGCGAAGGCCATTTGGAATCGATTCAATGATCATTTTACGAACATTTGTCAAGGTAATAATCAATGAAATAATCCCACAGATGAAGACCATAGCCAAGGCTTCTTGCCAAGAATAACCAAGTCCAAATACGACTGTAAAAGTAAAGAAAGCATTCAGCCCCATACCTGGAGCTTGAGCATATGGCAAGTTGGCATAGAAAGCCATCATCAGGGTACCAGCAACTGCACCGATAATCGTTGCGAGGAATACACCCTGAGCAGGCATTCCTGTTTGTGAAAGCATTTGTGGGTTTACAAAGAGAATATAGCTCATTGCAAAGAAAGTTGTTAAACCAGCGAGAACCTCTGTACGAACGTCTGTACCGTTCTCTTTTAGTTTAAATAATTTGTCCATCATCAATCTCCTTTTAATTTTTACGAACAATAATAGAATTATATCATTTATTATTCACTTTTTCAATATCTTTGTTTGATTTATTTAAGAATTTGATGCAATTCCATTTTTCGTTTGGAATCTGCTTTTCTGCTTGCTTTTTGTTATAATAGAAGACATCTTATCTGGAAAGACACTAGAAAGGTCCATATGACGAAAAAAATTATTGCAGTTGACCTGGATGGAACCCTGCTCAACTCAGACAGTCAGATTTCTGACTTTACCAAAGAAACCATTAAAAAAGTTGCTGAAAAAGGGCATCAGGTTATTATTACGACAGGTCGCCCTTACCGCATGTCAAAAGATTTCTACCGTGAACTAGGCTTAGACACTCCTATGATTAATTTCAACGGCTCCCTCACTCATTTACCAGACCAAGTTTGGAACTTTGAAAAGTGTTTGACTGTAGACAAAAAATATCTTTTAGATATGGTTCAACGTTCAGAAGACATTCAAGCCGATTTTATCGCTGGAGAATATCGTAAAAAATTCTACATTACAAATCCCAATGAAGAAATTGCCAATCCCAAACTATTTGGTGTAGAAGCTTTCCAGCCTGAAAATCAATTCCAGCCTGAATTGGTGACCAAGGACCCTAATTGTATTCTGTTGCAGACCAGAGCCAGTGACAAATATGCCTTGGCAAAAGAAATGAACGCCTTCTACCAGTATCAACTTTCTATTAATACCTGGGGTGGACCTCTCAATATCCTTGAATGTACCCCAAAAGGTGTCAATAAGGCTTTTGCTTTGGACTACTTGCTCAAGGTAATGAACCGTGATAAAAAGGATTTGATTGCCTTTGGAGATGAACACAATGATACCGAAATGCTAGCTTTTGCTGGGAAGGGCTATGCCATGAAAAATGCCAACCCAGAGCTACTCCCTTATGCAGATGAGCAAATCGCCCTAACCAATGACCAAGATGGAGTCGCCAAAACCCTGCAAGATTTATTCTTATAGTCCATTCTGACCAGCTTGCGAGCTGGTCTTTGTGCTCTTTTCACAGTCTCATTAACCAGTTAATCGATTGTTCTATTTTTTACTTCCAAAACCTTGGAAAGGGCTTTCTTTTGTGATATAATTCACATATAAATACAAGAGAGCTCGTCACACTCGACTCTGTTGAAAAAATCAATCCAGTCCCGTTGTCCCTGTTCTCGGCCAATATCAAGGAGGATAGCTATGAAAGCTGTTGTTGTAAATCCAGAAAGCACTGGTGTTGCTATTGAAGAAAAAGTACTCCGTCCACTTGAAACTGGGGAAGCACTTGTAGAAATTGAATACTGTGGTGTTTGCCACACTGACCTCCACGTTGCCCATGGTGACTTCGGTCAGGTACCAGGACGTGTCCTAGGACATGAAGGTGTTGGTATCGTTAAAGAAATTGCACCAGATGTTAAAAGTCTTAAAGTCGGTGACCGCGTCAGCGTTGCTTGGTTCTTTGAAGGATGTGGTACTTGCGAATACTGTACAACTGGTCGCGAAACCCTTTGCCGTACAGTAAAAAATGCTGGTTACTCAGTAGACGGTGGTATGGCTGAACAGTGTATCGTAACTGCAGACTATGCTGTCAAAGTTCCTGACGGACTTGATCCAGCCCAAGCTTCTTCTATCACATGTGCTGGTGTAACAACCTATAAAGCTATTAAAGAGGCCAAAGTTGAACCAGGCCAATGGGTTGTTCTTTACGGTGCTGGTGGACTTGGAAACCTCGCAGTTCAATATGCTAAAAAAGTATTTAATGCTCATGTCATCGCAGTTGATATCAACAACGACAAACTTGCCCTTGCAAAAGAAGTAGGCGCTGACATTGTGATTAACGGTCTCGAAGTCGAAGATGTGCCAGGCCTAATCAAAGAAAAAACTGATGGAGGTGCTCACTCAGCTGTCGTAACTGCTGTATCTAAAGTTGCCTTCAACCAGGCTGTTGACTCCGTTCGTGCTGGTGGTCGCGTCGTCGCTGTCGGTCTTCCTTCTGAAATGATGGAACTCAGCATCGTCAAAACAGTCCTCGATGGAATCCAAGTTATCGGTTCTCTTGTTGGAACTCGTAAAGACTTGGAAGAAGCCTTCCAATTCGGTGCAGAAGGTTTGGTAGTCCCAGTTGTCCAAAAACGTCCAGTAGAAGATGCCGTAGCCATTTTCGACGAAATGGAAAAAGGTCAAATCCAAGGACGTATGGTACTCGACTTCACCCGATAATCTAATAGAAACCTATTTTAAAAGTTGGAATGCGCTTCCAACTTTTTTATATTAAATTTTTAAATAAGGATTCAAAAAACTCCTCCAAAACTTGATATATCAACATTTTCAAAGAAAGCCTTTTTCCTTTTTTATGTTAAATAGTTGCTTTTTATATGAAAACGGTTTATACTTAAACAGTCTTAAAGTTTTCTTAAACGAAAACTAAAACAAAAAAGGAGGAATGACAATAATGAGTATCGGAATCATTATTGCGAGCCACGGCGAATTTGCTGCGGGTATTCATCAATCAGGATCTATGATCTTTGGTGAACAAGAAAAGGTTCAAGTTGTAACCTTTATGCCAAACGAAGGTCCTGATGATCTATACGCTAAGTTTAATAACGCTGTTGCTGCATTTGACGCAGAAGATGAGGTTCTAGTTTTGGCTGACCTTTGGAGTGGATCTCCATTCAACCAAGCTAGTCGCGTGATGGGAGAAAATCCTGAGCGTAAGTTTGCCATCATCACAGGACTTAACTTACCGATGTTAATCCAAGCCTATACAGAGCGCCTCATGGACGCTACTGCAGGTGTGGAAAAAGTCACTGCGAATATTATTAAAGAAGCCAAAGACGGCATCAAAGCTCTTCCAGAAGAGTTAAATCCAGTTGAAGAAGTTGCAAGTGCTGCAGCTGCTCCAGTTGCCCAAGCTGCTATCCCAGAAGGAACTGTTATCGGAGATGGAAAACTCAAGATTAACCTTGCCCGTCTTGACACACGTCTCCTTCACGGTCAGGTTGCAACTGCTTGGACTCCAGATTCAAAGGCAGACCGCATCATCGTTGCTTCAGATAACGTTGCAAACGACGACCTTCGTAAAGAATTGATTAAACAAGCGGCTCCTAACGGAGTAAGAGCCAATGTTGTACCAATTCAAAAATTGATTGAGGTTTCAAAAGACCCACGTTTTGGAGAAACACATGCCCTTATCTTGTTTGAAACACCTCAAGATGCCCTTCGTGCCATCGAAGGTGGCGTGCCAATCAAGACTCTTAACGTAGGATCAATGGCTCACTCAACTGGTAAAACAATGATTAACAACGTTTTGTCTATGGACAAAGAAGACGTTGCTACATTTGAAAAAATGCGTGACCTCGGTGTTGAATTTGACGTACGTAAAGTACCAAACGACACCAAAAAAGATTTGTTTGACTTGATTAACAAAGCCAACGTTCAATAATAAACATCAATAACTATCGAAGAATTATAAGAAAATTTTTCACTTTATTATCATTAAATAGAAAAGGAATAAAACCATGTCAGATATTTCAATTATTTCTGCTGTCTTGGTTGTAGTTGTTGCCTTCCTTGCAGGTCTTGAAGGTATCCTCGACCAATTCCAATTCCATCAACCAATCGTCGCATGTACCCTTATCGGTCTTGTAACTGGTAACCTAGAAGCAGGGGTTATGCTTGGTGGATCACTTCAAATGATCGCCCTTGGTTGGGCAAACATCGGAGCTGCCGTAGCTCCTGACGCTGCTCTTGCATCTGTTGCCGCAGCAATCATCTTGATCAAGGGTGGTAACTTTACTACTGAAGGTATCGCCGTTGCAACAGCAACAGCTATCCCTCTTGCCGTAGCTGGACTTTTCTTGACAATGATTGTTCGTACAATCTCAGTTGGTTTGGTTCACACTGCTGATGCTGCTGCTAAAGAAGGAAATATTGCGGCTGTTGAGCGTGCTCATTTTATCGCGCTTCTTCTTCAAGGTCTTCGTATTGCAATCCCTGCAGCCTTCCTTATCGCTATCCCAGCTTCTGCCGTTCAAGATGCTCTTAAATTGATGCCAGACTGGTTGAACGGTGGTATGGCTGTCGGTGGTGCTATGGTCGTTGCCGTTGGTTACGCTATGGTTATCAACATGATGGCAACTCGTGAAGTATGGCCATTCTTCGCAATCGGTTTTGCTTTTGCTGCAATTTCTCAATTGACTTTGATTGCCCTTGGTGTAGTCGGTGTTGCCCTTGCCTTCATCTACCTTAACCTTTCAAAACAAGGTGGTAACGGTGGCGGAGGAGCTGCAACTTCTAACGACCCAATCGGTGATATCCTAGAAGACTACTAGAAAGGGGAACAATCATGACTGAAAAACTTCAATTATCAAAATCAGATCGTAAAAAAGTTTGGTGGCGTTCACAATTCCTTCAAGGTTCTTGGAACTACGAGCGTATGCAAAACTTGGGTTGGGCTTACTCATTGATCCCAGCTATCAAAAAATTGTACACTACTAAAGAAGACCAAGCTGCTGCTCTTGAGCGCCACCTTGAGTTCTTCAACACTCACCCATACGTAGCTGCTCCAATCATGGGGGTTACTCTTGCACTTGAAGAAGAACGTGCTAACGGTGTTGAAATCGACGACGCTGCTATCCAAGGGGTTAAAATCGGTATGATGGGACCTCTTGCTGGTATCGGTGACCCAGTATTCTGGTTTACAGTTCGTCCTATCCTTGGAGCTCTTGGTGCATCACTTGCTGCATCTGGTAACTTGGTTGGCCCACTTCTCTTCTTCTTCGGATGGAATGCGATCCGTATGGCCTTCCTATGGTACACACAAGAATTTGGTTACAAAGCTGGATCTGAAATCACTAAAGACATGTCTGGTGGTATCTTGAAAGACATCACTAAAGGAGCTTCTATCCTTGGTATGTTCATCCTTGCTGTTCTTGTACAACGTTGGGTATCGATCAACTTCACTGTTAACCTTCCTGGTAAACAATTGGCTGAAGGTGCCTACATCAACTTCCCAGAAGGACCTGTATCAGGTGCTGAATTGAAAGGTATCCTTGGTCAAGCACTTGGTGGATTGAGCTTAGACAAGATTCAACCACAAACTCTCCAAGGTCAGTTGAACTCATTGATTCCAGGATTGATGGGACTTCTCCTTACTTTCCTTTGCATGTGGTTGCTTAAGAAAAAAGTATCTCCAATCACAATCATCCTTGCTCTCTTTGCAGTAGGTATCGCAGCTCGTTTCTTCGGTATCATGTAATCTTGGTGAGAATGTACAAACAAAAAAAGAATCAGGTTTATCACCTGATTCTTTTGGCTCTTTGTCAAATAGTGTTGATGAAGAACCTAATGAAAAAAGAATCCAACAAAAATTGGACTACCTGTCTCCGGTTGAATACCGAAGACGGTAGCCCTAGGGTGTTTTTATTAAATTCTCACTTTTTGGGGTCAGTCCCTAAGCCTGATAGTAATTTTTTGTTCATACTATTCCCCTTTAGTCATTTACTACTTTAAGTTGCATTGCTTTAGCTACTTCTTCTGCCTTTGATCCCTTAGGTGTATGGATTTCTACATCTGGGTTACAGTTATCCACAAAATAGAAGTATTCTGTAATTTCTGTTACACTTGCTGGAATTGTAATAGATTTAATTGATGATGTCCCCCAAAATACTAATGTTCCAATACTCTTTGTTCCTTCTGGGAATACAACTGATTCTAATGAACTATCAGAGTTGAAAACATCATCTTCTACTGTTTCTATTGACTTACCAAAGTGGACATACTTTAACTTATTGTCAATCGTAAACGCACCTTTTCCAATATATCGTACTGTATCTGGTAAAACGATTGCCTCACAATGTTTCAAGTTCGCAAGACCACGTTCTCCAATTGCGATAACAGGTTTACCTTTAATTTCCTTTGGTACACGAACAACCTTATCGTCAGAAGTACAACTATAGATGACATAACCTTCTTCCCATAAATATACGCATGTTAATATATTAATATATTTAAGGGTTTATAACTATAGTTCCTTAATTTTCCCAGTAAAAAAACGAAAGGCACCACAAGTTATTTATGTGTTTTCTTTAAACGATTCATGTACTTCTGTCGCAACTTCTCACCCGCCTTTAATTGCGGTTGCGATAGATTGAGGACCTAAATATGCATCCCCTGTTATTAGTTCATTTCTATTGTATTCTGATGTTGACCGAAAGTCAAATTTTTACCTTTCATCTAGAACACTAAAGTCTACTTTTGTTCAATTGCTGCAACGACAAGGTCACATGGAATAATATGTTCACTACCTGCCACTTCATGCGTTGATCTTCTTCCACTTTCATCTGATTCACCAAGTTCCATTGTAATAACCTTTACACCAGTTACTTTCCCACTCTCATCACGCAATACTTCTTTAATATTCTCTAAGAAATGGAATGTAACACCTTCATTGTGTGCATCTTTGATTTGTAGTGTAGCTTCTAGTATATTGTTCATATGGTCATCATTCTTTTGTTTTAGGTTTCAGCGCTTTTAATATAATGGATGTTGGCCTTTTTGTATACACTAAAATAGGGTTGGTGGAAAATTTCCATCAACCCTAAAAATTATAGAACCACACAAAACCCTGACCAGAGATGGCCAGGGTTTTGTATTTCAAAAATTATTCTGTAAATTCTATAGTTACTTTTACTTCAGAATCCATTGAAGAAAATATTGTTTTATAATAATTGATTGCAGATTCTTTAATTTCACTCTTAAATTTATCTAAATACTCTGCTTGTTTATCACTAGAAAGTTGGTTAGCGACCAATTTCCCAGTATCAATATCTTCTGTAGTTCCACTTAATAACTCTCCATGACTATCATATAAATCATAAGGATTATCTTTTGAAAGTTCAACACCAATTACTTCCAATTTTGGAACAATAACCTTATATTCTTTTTCGCTTATTTGTTCAACCTTTACACTACTTTTAATTCCAAATTTAGCTTTATAATTTAAAATTACTAATGCTGCTTTTTTAGAGAACGGCACATCAAACCCAAAAACTTGAGTTGTTTTTGTTTCAGAAATAATTTCATTAATTCCCGCATTCAAAAATACAACTTCATTCACTTTTTCAATACTTTCGATATTAATTGACGATTTGACTTCTGATTTATGTTCCTTAGGTAAGAAAAATAGCACTCCAATAGCTATAATAGCTATTAATACCACATTCAATAGTACACTAAACATATTAACTTTCTTCTTTAATATAGACAAGATAAAAAAACCTCACTTTAAATAATCTATCTAAATTTTACACATTCTAAAGAAAATAGTCAATATTTTTTCGTACTATCTTCTAAAATTAATTGTGCCTATTAAAAATGAAATTAGTTTGTTGCATTTGATTATATTTTTTGAACACCAAATCCATTTAAAATTGAGTGCTATTTTGAGCACTAAAAAAGGGCTCTTTGTCAAATAGTGTTGATGAAGAAATTTAGGAAGGGATTAAGCAACTAATTGTTGCTTAATTCCTTTTTGTTTTGGGCCAAACATTTTTGTTATTAAAATAATCTTATTTCTAAAATGGTAATAGTTTCTAAAGCCGTAGGCATTTCTTTTAAGCACTTTTATTTTATTGTTTATTCCTTCAATAGGGCCATTTGTTCTAGTTGGATACTCACAAGTATTTTGAATATATGGCAAGTAAGTCATAAGAGTCTTTAATACTCTTTTTAAACCAGGAGATAGGTCTAATTGCGTAGCTGCTTCAATCGTTTCCTTGAATTCTATATAATCTCTATCCTGTATACATTCACGAAGTGAATGTACAACCTCATAATCATTTTTAAGAGATGGATTTTTTTCTAAGATATAATCTACGATTCCTTTACTTGTTATGAAGCTTTCAAAAAGCTTATAACGATTATATTTATAGTTCTGAAGTTCATTAGAGTTCTTTAAAATTAACTTCCAATAATGTTTTAACTTTCGATATAATTTAGAGTCTTTATAGCGATGCTTATTCATGACACGTACCCGAGTTCGATTTAATTCTCTATTTAAGGCTTGTACGATATGAAAAGGATCAATGATAATTTTAGCGTTAGGAAACATTTCTTTTATTAATTGAATGTACGGTAAGTACATGTCGATGGAGATAGTTTTTACCTTTAATCTAGTCTTAGGCTCAAAACGATGAAAATACTTTTTCAAGCTGTAAGATTTTCTATCTCGTACAACATCGACCAGCTTGTGTGTAGTGCTATCACAAATAATGAAGCTCATATTACTATCGGAAGATTTGACGGATTTAAATTCATCAAAACACAAATGCTCAGGTAAATCGTGTAATGGTTTAATCTTTAGTAAACGTGTTGTATCATCTATGATACGTCTTACCGTATGAACTGAAACATTTGTTTCTTTTGCGATATAGGTTTCAGATACTGTTTCACTTATTTTTGATTTAATTTCGTTTTTTAAGCGTTTAGAGATATGACAGTGTTTTTCTACGATTCGACTAGTGTCTGCGGTAAATGAAGAGCCGCATTCTCTACAGAGAAATCTCTGCTTGCGTAGATTTAAGTAGGCCGCTAAGCCTGAAACAGAACAGAGAGTGATACGAGATGTTTTCGTGCCGTTTTTAACGATATTATTATTTCGGCTAACACACCCACAAACGGTACAAAATTCTGGTTTATGCGTATAAGTAGCTGCATAAAATAAAGATTTTCTCTTTTTAAATATCTTCTCTTGAACTTTATTATCCCAAATAATGTTTTTATCTTTGATTTGTAGTGTAGCTTCTAGTATATTGTTCATATGGTCATCATCCTTTTGTTTTAGGTTTCAGCGCTTTTAATATAATGGATGTTGGCCTTTTTGTATACACTAAAATAGGGTTGGTGGAAAATTTCCATCAACCCTAAAAATTATAGAACCGTTCTTTTTATATCTCATTTATTCTGCCAAGGCTCCCATTGGATCCCATGGTGCAAGCACAATTGGTTCTGCTTCATAGGCAGCTTGTTCTTCTGCTGTCAGCAATTCTTTGCGAACAACAATCTGGTAAGTGTATTCGTCCATCCAAGCGTCTGAGGCAACAAAGTAACCATCTGTACCGACCTTGTCTCCCCATGAGTTTTCAACCTTCCACTTGGTTGACTTGCCATTTTCGTCCAAGTCCACACCTGTCAAGACCATAGCATGAGTCATCAAGCTTTCGCTGTAGTCCAAACGTCCAGCCTTGTCTTGAGTGAGTTTAATGTCCATGCTTGATTCAAAGTCATAAACATCTGTCGCAAGAATTCCAGCTTTACGGTTGCTAAGCTGACCGACATCTGAACCAAACCAAACAGTCTCACCTGCTTGCATTTGAGCGATTGCCAATTCTTTCAAGCGCTCCATCGGTACGTTAATGTAACGAACCTCACGGCTACCAACCACATTCCCCAACATCTCAACTGTATATGATTTGCCATATGGTTTATCAGCAGTTGGAGCATTGATCACAGAAACGTAGTCTTCTAATGGAAGGTCGACATATTTCTTGTAAAACTCTTGTGGAGTGATACCTTTTTCGCTTTGGTAGTTATTGTCTTTATCACGATAAGCAAAGTCAAATTTACGTGGTGGGAGACCTAGTGACATTGCAAGGAAGTTAAAGATTTCTTGCAAGAGGTCTTCTTTCTTAGCCTGAACAGTTGCTTGATCAGCACCTGAAGTCAAGAGGTCACGTAAGATTTGAGCATCTTGACGAAGTAATTTATTAAGAATGGCATTAAGCTCACGACTGCTACTAGATGAAACAGACTCTGGATAAACAGACTTAGGAACAACACCGTATTTCTCAAAGAGAGAAACCACCATATCCCACTGACCACCATCTTGTTGTGGAGTTTGGAGTAGGAAGCTAACCTTACGGCTCGTCAATTCTTGGTCAGCAGTTGCAATCACTTGCTCCAAGAACCAGTTAGATTTTTCATACTTGTCCCAGAAGAAGGTGTGGGCTTGTGACAATTCAAAGTTTTCCAATTTGTATTGCGAGATGAGCTTGTGACGGAAGGTGTTAAGAGCTGCAAACATCCAGCAACGACCAGATGCTTTCTGGTTAGTTACCTTGTCCTTGGTCAAATCCAATGAGAAAACAGGTGTATTGTCTACATGGCTTTGACGGCGTTCTAGAGCTGCAAAAATCCCGTTGTGGCTAGCAGCATTTTCAATCGCTTGGTATTTGACATTTGCTTCATAGTTAGCAAATAGTTTATCAGTAAATGATTCTTGAATCGCGTTCATAGATTCCTCCTTTTATTCTACAGTCTATTATAACTCTTTTCACAAAGGAAGCAACTGAAAAACATAAAAGGCAAGGACATTGTCCCTCCCCTTTTTCTAATATAAAGCAGATTAAGCAATACTAGCAAGAAGATTTTCCAATTCCTCCTTGGTCAAGCGGCGCCATTCTCCTCGTTCTAGGTTCTCATCCAATACTAGAGTTCCCATAGTCAAACGTTGCAAGTCTACTACTTCCTTGCCACAGTATGCCACCATACGCTTGATCTGATGAAACTTCCCTTCTGCAATAGTCACACGGATTTGGCTCTGATTCTTTTCTACATCTATAGAAAGAATCTCCAGTCTAGCAGGCTGACAGGTAAAGTCTTTGAGCGGAATGCCCTTGGTAAATGTCTCTACGTCTTCTTGGGTCATGATTCCCTTGACTTGCGCCATATAGGTCTTGTCCACATGACGCTTAGGTGAAAGAAGATCATGGGCAAGCTTGCCGTCATTGGTCAAGAGTAGAAGACCATATGTATCAATATCCAAGCGTCCTACTGGGAAAACTTCCTTACTCCGCGCCAAGTCATCCAACAAATCCAGAACGGTTCTGTGCTTAGGATCCTCAGTCGCTGAGATAACTCCTTGGGGCTTGTTCATCATGTAGTAGACAAACTCTTCATACTCCAACACTTGCCCATCAAAGCGAATCTCATCTCTTTCTTCATCAATCTGCAATTTTGCTGACTTTTCTTTTTTACCATTTACCGTCACACGTCCAGCCTTGAGCAAGTTTTTGACCTCAGTCCGGCTCCCCACAGCGCAGGCAACTAAAAATTTATCTAATCTCATAGAACTATTATATCATACTCAAAAGGAGACTGGTACAATGACCAACCTCCTTTTCGTTTCATACTCTTCAAAAATCTCTTCAAACCGCGGCAACGTCGCCTTGCCGTAGGTATATGTTACTGACTTCGTCAGTTCTATCTGCAACCTCAAAGCAGTGCTTTGAGCAACCTGCGGCTAGTTTCCTAGTTTGCTCTTTGATTTTCATTGAGTATCAGATTTAGGAAATTAACTTCCTCGTCTCCAAAAAATAGCTAAGACAATCATGGAACCTAGTACTGCCGGAATAATGGCGGTTCCTGCTATTATCGGTCCCCAAGTCCCAAAAAGCAAGTGGCCTATAAAGGCACCAATCCAGCCTAGAAACATTTTTCCAAAACATCCCATTCGCTCTCCACGATTGGTTAGAGTACCTGCTAAAAATCCCACTAGGAGACCAACGAACATACTTCCTAACATATTATCTCCTTAATTTGCCCAATCTCCGTTACGGAAGAGTGGTACACGTGTCCCATCCTCACGGATACCATCGATATCCATTTGGTTAGAACCAATCATAAAATCCACGTGAACATCTGAACGGTTAAGCCCCGCAGCTTCAAGCTCCTCTTCACTCATCTCTGCTCCACCAACGACGCTAGTCGCATAGGCTGCACCGATAGCCAAGTGATTTGACGCATTCTCATCGAAAAGGGTATTAAAGAAGGTAATGCCTGACTGAGAAATTGGGCTTGGATCTGGTACCAAGGCACATTCACCCAAGGCACGCGCACCTGCATTTTCAAAGACAAGGTCTTTCATGACCTGATCACCCTTCTCAGCAGTGATATCTACGATTTGTCCATCCTTAAAGGTCACCTTAATACCTTCAATAATGTTTCCGTTATAACTAAGCGGTTTTGTAGAAGTGACATAACCATCTGCGCGACGGAAATCAGGCGCTGTGAAAACTTCCTCTGTCGGCATATTTGGCAAGAATCCTTCTCCCTGTGCATTGATAGCACCAGCCGATTCCCAAACGTGGTTCTTCGGCAAACCAAGGGTCAAATCTGTCCCTGGCCCTGTATAGTGAAGGGCTGAAAATTGTTCTTTATTAAGCATATCGGCCTTGCTCTTGAGGATAGCCGCATGATCTTCCCAAGCCTTAACAGGATCTTCTTCATAGACACGGCAAGTTTTGAAAATTTGGTCCCAAAGGAGATCGACTGCTTCTTCATCGTTCGTAGCATTTGGGAAGACTTTCTTAGCCCACTCAAGTCCAGCAGCGGCTGCTACAGTCCAGCTAACCTTGTTAGATTGAGTTGCGATACGCATTGGCTTCATGGCAAGTCCCATAGCTTTAGCAGAAGCTGATAGCTTGTCAGCATCCACTCCGTTTAAGGCACCTGGATCAGATGAACGAACTCCAAGACGGCTAGCTTTGTTCTCCAAGAGATAGTTCATCTCAGCAATCTTGTATTCTGGCACATTGTCCAGACGCTCCATCGGCGCATGGAGGAATTTCTCACGGTTAATCACATCATCTGTCCACTGAACAATAACCTCATGCGCACCCAAGGCATAAGCTTCTTTGACAATTAAGTGAGCCAACTCACGTTGCTCCACATCGATAGAGAGAGCCAAAGTGTGACCAGGTTGCACATTAATTCCGTTCGCAACCAACAATTTCGCATATTTTTCTAGATTTTCTTTAAAATTTGGTAAAACCATGTTGTTTTCTCTTTTCTATTTTTATTTTTCTTTCAAAGCAGAGAATAATCCTGCTAAAGCAATAGCACCAGACAAGAGTGCTGTCGATAGAAGAATTGTCTGATCAGCAAATTCTAATTGATATTCAAATACCTTCTCAGCTGGCTTATCTTCCGCAAAAATTCTTAGTTTCATCTATTATTCCTTCAAGACCTTAAAACAACTCATCAAACAAACTTAACTGATTATCCTCTGGCATATTTCCAAGAATACCCATTTCATCCATCTTTTCAACCAAGGTTGATGAGAGTCCACCACGCTTGCGTAGCTCAGTTTTAGAGAGGAATTCTCCCTCTTGACGCGCGCGAACCAACTGCTTGGCAACGTTCTCACCCAGACCATCCATCGCTACAAATGGCGGAATGAGAGTATCCCCATCGATGAGGAACTCTGTCGCCTGACTACGGTAGAGATCGAGTTTTCCAAACTTGAAACCACGCTCCCACATCTCATTGACAATCTCAAGAGTTGTATAGAGATCAATTTCCACATTAGAGGCTTCATTGTTCTTCCGTTTTTCAGAGATTTCTTCCATTCGGCGTTTAATGGCATCCAAGCCCGCACCCATGGTCTTAATATCAAATGCCTTAGCACGGATTGAGAAGTAAGCACAGTAGTAATAAATAGGATGGTGAACCTTGAAGTAAGCTACACGCAAGGCCATCATAACGTAGGCTGCCGCATGGGCTTTAGGGAACATGTACTTAATTTTCCCACAGGATTCGATATACCACTCTGGCACCTTATTAGCCTTCATAGCTTCGATATAGCCATTTCTCTCCTCTTCTGAAATCTTCAGCCACAAGCCCTTACGTACCCGTTCCATGATGGTAAAAGCCATCTTAGGTTCGAGACCAGCATGCATGAGGTAAACCATGATGTCGTCTCGACAACCGATAACGGTTGATAGGTCAGCAATCCCTTGCTTAATCAAATCTTGGGCATTGCCCAGCCAAACGTCGGTACCGTGGGACAACCCTGACAACTGAAGCAATTCTGCAAAAGTCGTCGGATGGGTTTCATCTACCATGCCTCGAACAAAGTTGGTTCCAAACTCTGGAATCCCCAGCATGCCCGTCGGAGTTCCGATTTGCTCAGGCTTCACTCCTAGGATATCTGTTCCTGAGAAGAGGGCCATGACACCAGGATCATCCATAGGGATTTCATTAGGATCAATCCCAGACAAGTCCTGGAGTTTCCGAATCATGGTCGGATCATCATGTCCCAGCACATCAAGTTTGAGGACGTTCTCGTCGATATCATGGAAGTTAAAGTGAGTCGTTTGCCATTCAGCTGTCACATCATCTGCTGGATACTGAACAGGCGTAAAGTCGTATACATCCATGTAGTTAGGAATAACAACAATTCCCCCCGGGTGTTGTCCCGTCGTCCGCTTGACACCAGCTGCACCTTGAGCGAGGCGTTCCACCTCTGCATCACGATAAAACTTGCCATAATCTCGCTCATAGCCCTTTACAAATCCATAGGCAGTCTTGGCAGCCACCGTACCAACTGTTCCTGCACGGAAGGCATATTCTTCACCAAAGATATCACGCACATCCAAGTGGGCGCTAGGCTGATCCTCTCCCGAAAAGTTCAAGTCAATATCGGGAACCTTGTCCCCATCAAAACCAAGGAAGGTCTCGAACGGAATATCCTGCCCATTTTTACTGAGTTTGTGACCACATTTAGGACAGTCCTTATTGGGCATATCAAATCCTGAACCATAAGAACCATCGGTGATAAATTCGCTGTACTGACACTGACCACAGACATAGTGAGGGGAGAGAGGATTGACCTCCGTAATCCCAATCATGGTCGCAACGAAACTAGATCCGACAGACCCACGAGAACCAACCAAGTAACCCCGTTCATTAGAACGTTGCACCAACATCTGGGAAGCCAGATAAATCACAGCAAATCCATTCCCCAGAATAGAAGTTAATTCTTTTTCAATCCGCAAATCAACGATATCTGGCAACGGATTTCCATAAATCTCAAAAGCTTTCTTGTAGGTCAATTCAGCGACCGTTTCTTCAGCCTTGTCGATGAAAGGCGTATACAAGTCACCCTTAACAACCTCAACAGGCTCAAAGATTTCTGCCAAGGCATTGGTGTTTTCAATAACCAATTTGCGAGCCAATTCCTCTCCCAAGAAGGCAAATTCATCCAACATCTCGTTGGTCGTTCTAAAATGAGCCTTGGGAAGTGGTGCTGGTTGGGCATGTTCGCCATGACCGATAGTTCGGTTAATCATAGCCCCCTGTCCCAAACTACGGACGATAATTTCACGATAAATCTCTTCCTCGGGTTCGATATAGTGAACATTCCCCGTAGCCAGAACAGGCTTACCAAGACGGTCGCCGACCTCTATCAAACTCTTGATAATAGTCTGGAGTTCCTCCATATCCTTGACCTGCTCTTTGGCAATCAAGGGAGCATAGATAGCTGGTGGCATGACCTCGATAAAGTCATAATACTTGGCCACCTCGACCGCCGCATCCACACCTTGGGAAACGACAGCATCAAAAACTTCACCCTCAGAGCAAGCTGAACCTAAAATCAAACCTTCCCGATGGGCATCTAGAACTGTTCTCGGAATTCGTGGTACCCCTTCAAAGTACTTGGTATTAGACAATGAAACCAGCTTAAAGATATTTTTTAGACCTATCTGATTCTTGACATAAATAGTCGCATGCTTGATTCGAGCTTTTTTATAAGAATCTGGACTAATCAAATCAATGTTGAGTCTAGCTAAATCAGTCACACCATGTTTTTCTGCTACCTCTTTGATAAAGATGAAGAGCAGACGACCAGTAGCTTCCGCATCGTAGTTAGCCATGTGGTGATGTTCTAAGGCCACACCAAAACGCTTGGTCAAAGGCCCCAAACCATGACGTTTATACTCAGGATAGAGATTTCTAGCAAACTCCAGCGTATCAATAACTGGCTGACTAATCTTTGGTAGACCATGACGCTCATAATTGGCATTCATAAAACCAACGTCAAAGGTTGCATTGTGGGCAACTAAGACTGTATCCTTACAAAATTCTTGGAATTCTTGCAGAACTTGTTGCAGTGGTTTGGCATTTTTGACATGATCATCTGTGATTCCAGTCAACTCAGTAGTAAAAGCTGACAAGGGATGCCCTGGATTGATAAATTCATCAAATTCGGCAATAACATTCCCCTTGTACATCTTAGAGGCCGCAACCTGAATCAAGTCATTATAGATAGCTGAAAGCCCCGTCGTTTCAACGTCAAAGACCACGTAGGTCGCTTCCGACAAGTCCATCTCTACTTCGTTATAGACGATAGGGACACGGTCCTCCACGATATTAGCTTCCATACCATAAATCAGCTGGATTCCCGCTTTCTTGGCCGCCTTATAGCCGTGTGGGAAGGACTGGACATTCCCATGGTCCGTGATGGCAACCGCCTTGTGTCCCCATTTAGCAGCTGTCGCAACGATTTCTTCAACCTCTGGCAGAGCATCCATGGTCGACATGTTAGTATGAGCGTGAAACTCAACCCGACGCTCACCTTCTGGCATCAAATCCTTCCGTTCATAATGAACAACTTCCTGCACATCCTGCACGTTCATAGTCAAATCGCGTGTGAAGTTATTCATCTCCACATTCCCACGGACTCGGAGCCAAGAATTTTTCTTAATTAGATCAAACTTCTGGGCCTCTTCCTCGTTCTTAACCCACTTTTGCATAGAAAAACTTGAAGTGTAGTCCGTCATTTTAAAGTTGATCAAAACACGCCCTGTTCTGGTCACTTTTTGCTCCACATCAAAAACAACCCCTTCGAAGACCAGACGATTTTCCTCCGTCATCACTTCGATCATAGGAGTAATCTCTGCCTTGTCCAGCTTGGGTTTAGCTGCAGCTTTTTTAGCTTGAAAATCAAAGGCTGGTTTCTCTTCCGCTGGAGGTGGCGCCATCTGTTCGAGTTGTTCCATAGCACGAAGCGCTTCCTCATTGGCAGCTTGAACAATCTGCTCATTTTCAGCATGAAAGGCTTCCTCTTGCTCTTGGGTCAGGACATCATTTTTCTCTACTTGACAGTTAAAAATTGGAAAACCAAACTTCTCAAGTTGTTTGGCTAAATTAGGAAGATGATTCTTCTTAAAGTGTTCCTTATCAATCGCCTCGGAACCTTCGATAAAGAGTTGATTGCCCTCAGCACGAACTTGCAGATTTTGATAAAGGGACTTAAATCCTTGACTAGAACATGGCCCTTCAGAAAAAGCCTCTCTATAATAGGCCTGCAAGAGTTGATTTGAAAATTCTTGAGACAGAGTCTTGATTGCGAAAACAGCTTTATTGCCTGTCTTAGAAAATTCTTCGCTCAAACCTTTCCTTAATTCTAAAAAAATTTCAATCGGTAAAATATTAGAAAATACGAAATGAAACTCCCATACCTTACTAATTTTATGAACTACAACTCGCTCAATATCAGCCTGTGCCAAAGCAGGAGCCTGTCTCATTTCAGCAGGCATTCCCAGTTGATTCATCAAAATTTCAAAACTATTTGACATTCATTTTCCTCACATTATTCTTCTACTATTTTACCATATTTAGAGGTATTTTCTAAAGACAAAAGGAAGCCACTAAGTGACTTCCTTCTAGAGTGAGAACTGATTAGTCTTCACCTTTGTTTTTCTTAATGATTTCTTCTTGTACTGACTTAGGTACGTCTTCGTAGTGGTCAAATACCATCATGAATGTACCACGTCCTTGAGATGCAGAACGAAGAACTGTTGCGTAACCGAACATTTCAGCAAGTGGAACGTAAGCACGAACGATTTGGCTGTTACCATGTGCTTCCATACCATCTACACGTCCACGACGAGCAGTTACGTGACCCATAACATCACCAAGGTTTTCTTCTGGAACAGTGATTGTTACAAGCATCATTGGCTCAAGGATAGCTGGTTGTGCTGATTTAGCAGCTTCTTTAAGGGCAAGTGAAGCCGCGATCTTGAAGGCAGTTTCAGATGAGTCGACATCGTGGTATGAACCATCGTAAAGCTTAGCTTTAACGTCAACCATTGGGTAACCTGCAAGAACACCGTTAGCCATAGATTCTACCAAACCTTTTTCAACCGCTGGGATAAATTCACGAGGAACCACACCACCGACGATTGCGTTTTCGAATTCGAATCCTTTACCTTCTTCGTTTGGAGTAAATTCAATCCATACATCACCGAATTGACCTTTACCACCAGACTGACGTTTGAAGAATCCACGTGCTTGAGTAGAAGCGCGGAATGTTTCACGGTAAGATACTTGAGGAGCACCTACGTTCGCTTCAACTTTGAACTCACGACGCATACGGTCAACAAGGACGTCAAGGTGAAGCTCACCCATACCAGAGATAACTGTTTCACCAGTTTCAACGTTTGTTTCAACGCGGAATGTTGGATCTTCTTCAGCCAATTTTTGAAGGGCAATACCCATCTTGTCTTGGTCTGCTTTAGATTTTGGCTCAACCATCAATTGGATAACTGGTTCTGGAACGTTGATTGACTCAAGGATGATTTTAGCTTTTTCATCTGTCAATGAGTCACCAGTAGTAGTATCTTTCAAACCAACGGCAGCAGCGATATCACCTGAGTAAACAGTGTCGATTTCTTGACGGCTGTTAGCGTGCATTTGAAGGATACGTCCGATACGTTCACGTTTACCTTTAGAAGTGTTCAATACGTATGAACCTGATTGAAGAACACCTGAGTAAACACGGAAGAATGTCAAACGACCTACGAATGGGTCAGTCATGATCTTGAAGGCAAGAGCTGCAAATGGCTCTTCGTCAGAGGCTGGACGAGTTTCTTCAGCGTCTGTATCTGGGTTAATACCTTTGATTGCTGGGATATCAAGTGGGCTTGGAAGGTAGTCAATAACCGCATCAAGCATCAATTGAACACCTTTATTCTTGAAGGCTGAACCACACAATACTGGGAAGAATTCAACGTTGATAGTCGCTTTACGGATACCAGCTTTCAATTCTTCGTTAGTGATTTCTTCACCTTCGAGGTATTTCATCATCAATTCTTCGTCAGTTTCAGCAACTGCTTCAACCAATTTTTCACGGTATTCTTGTGCTTGGTCAAGGTATTCAGCTGGAATATCTTCTTCAAGGATATCTGTACCAAGGTCGTTCGTATAGATTTCAGCTTTCATCTTGATCAAGTCGATGATACCACGGAAGTCATCTTCAGAACCGATTGGCAATTGGATTGGGTGTGCGTTTGCTTGAAGACGATCGTGAAGTGTGCTTACAGAGTAAAGGAAGTCAGCACCGATTTTGTCCATTTTGTTGGCAAATACGATACGTGGAACTCCATACTCAGTTGCTTGACGCCAAACTGTTTCAGTTTGAGGCTCAACACCTGATTGTGAGTCAAGAACGGTAACCGCACCATCCAATACACGAAGTGAACGTTGTACTTCGATTGTGAAGTCCACGTGTCCTGGTGTGTCGATGATGTTTACGCGGTGGTTGTTCCATTGAGCTGTTGTTGCAGCAGATGTGATAGTGATACCACGCTCTTGCTCTTGCTCCATCCAGTCCATTTGTGACGCACCTTCGTGAGTTTCACCGATTTTGTGGATTTTACCAGTGTAGTAAAGAATACGCTCAGTAGTTGTTGTTTTACCAGCATCGACGTGAGCCATGATACCGATATTACGAGTTTTTTCAAGTGAAAATTCGCGTGCCATGAGGTTTGTTTCTCCTATTTATTTTTGATTTCTATTCTATTATAACACGATTTTAATAAAAACGGATAGGCAGGACCTACCCGTTCTCAATGTTTTCATGCTATTGTTGGTTTCAACTTACGAGCTGGTAAGTTGAGTTATAGCTAATACTAATCGATTTAGCTAATTTGAACCCGGGCTAAAAGCCCAAGTTAGTTGAGTTGAGCTCAAGCTAAAAGTCTGGAGAAAAAGATGAATCTCATTGGTTGCAATCGCAACCTGCTTTGATTCCCTATTTTCTCTGGGACTTTCTTAACGCTTTCGCATCCTATTTTACCAACGGAAGTGTGCGAATGCACGGTTAGCTTCAGCCATACGGTGAGTGTCTTCACGTTTCTTAACAGCTGCACCAGTGTTGTTAGCAGCATCCAAGATTTCTTTTGCAAGACGGTCTTGCATTGTGTGTTCACCACGAAGACGAGCGATTGTTACCAACCAACGAAGTCCAAGTGTTGTACGACGTTCTGGACGAACTTCAACTGGGACTTGGTAGTTAGAACCACCAACACGACGTGCACGTACTTCAAGTACAGGCATGATGTTTTCCATAGCTGTTTCAAATACTTCAAGTGCATCGTTTCCAGTAGCTTCTTTGATTTGCTCAAAGGCACCGTAAACGATTGAAGCAGCTGTACCACGTTTACCATCAAGCATAACGCGGTTGATAAGACGAGTAACTAGTTGTGAATTGTAAAGCGGATCTGGCAATACGTCACGTTTTGGAGCTCTATTTTTACGACTCATTTCTCTTTATCCCCTTTCCTTATGCTTTTGGACGTTTAGTACCGTATTTAGAACGGCCTTGTTTACGATCGTTAACACCTGCAGTATCAAGTGCACCACGGACGATATGGTAACGTACCCCTGGAAGGTCTTTTACACGTCCACCACGAAGAAGAACCACGCTGTGCTCTTGCAAGTTGTGTCCGATACCTGGGATGTAGGCAGTGACTTCGATAAGGTTGCTCAAACGTACACGAGCGAATTTACGAAGGGCTGAGTTAGGTTTTTTAGGTGTCATTGTTCCAACACGAGTTGCAACACCACGTTTTTGTGGTGAAGAAACGTTTGTTTGAACTTTTTTATGACTGTTGTAACCAACGTTCAAAGCTGGTGATTTAGATTTTTCTACTTTTGATTTACGCGGTTTGCGAACCAATTGGTTAATTGTAGGCATCTACATTCTCCTGTGTTTTTTTATTTTTGGTGATGATACACTTGGTGACAGCTATCATCTGTGTGTACTTTTGCAACATTTGTCAGCACGTCCCTGTACACTCTTGAGAGACCAAAAGTAAAAAGTACCGTCTATTATTGTAACAAAATTTTCCCTTGGTTGTCAAGATATTTTTCTTTTTTATTCTTAATTTTAGCTCTTTTGTAGTGCTCCCTAAAAAAAGAAAAAGGAGGAATTCCTCCCTCCTAAAGTTAGTATTGTTCCATTCAATCCCATCAATTTTAGCACATAATAGTTTTCGAGATATGATAGTATCACAACCAACCAGATTCTTTTGCGATATTAGCTGCCTCTGTTCGATTACCAGCATCTAGTTTCGAAAGAATATTGGTGACATAGTTTCGGACTGTTCCGTTTGATAAATAAAGTTGATCTGCAATTTCTTGGTTAGAGAAGCCCTGAGCGACTCCCTTTAAAACTGAGAGTTCTTGCTCCGTTAATGGATTGGGATGCGTCATCACCACTTCCATCAATTCAGGCGAATACTCCTTGCGTCCCTCTAGGACGGTGTGCAAGGTTTGCATGAGGTCTGCAATGTTTCTTTCTTTTAATACATAAGCATCTACTCCAGCCTTGACCGCACGTTCAAAATACCCTGAGCGCTTGAAGGTCGTCACTACAACCACCTTTGTTTCAAGCTTTTCTGCTCGTATCCACTCCAAGACTTCAAGGCCTGTCTTAACAGGCATTTCTACGTCAAGGATAGCGATATCTACAGACTCCTTTTCTAATAGTTGGATTGCTTCTTGCCCATTATTGGATTGAAAGACAGACTCTACATCCGGTTGAAGCGTGAGCAACTGGCACATGGCATCTCGCAACATACTTTGATCTTCTGCGACTAATACTTTCATCTATTTTCTCTCCTTATAAGGTAGTCGAACCTGAACTTCTGTCGGTTGTTTCCAACTAATTAGCTTTACTTCTCCCGAAAATGGAAGAACACGATCTTGAACTGTATGGAGCTCATCCCCGCTTATAGAGGCAAAGCCACAGCCATCATCTCTCACTGTTAGAATGAGTTCTTTCTCTGTCCGTTCTAATTTTAAGTAGACTTTAGACGCATTGGCATGTTTGATGATATTGGTTACTAACTCAAGCAAAATCATGGAAGCCGTTGACTCCAATTCCTGAGTAAGGCTAGCAGTATCTAGTTGATTAGCCGTTTCCACCTCAATTCCAGCAATTTCCAGCATCTTCTTAACAGTCTCAAGTTCGGATGTCAAAGTTCTACACTTAAGATTTTCCACAATGGTTCGCACTTCACGCATTGATTCTTTGCTAATTTGCTGTATTTCTATTAATTCCTTTTCCACCTGTGGATAAGCCTGTATTTGAAACAACTGCAGGGCCAGATCTGTTTTGACACTCAGCATAGCAAAGGTATGTCCCAAGCTATCATGCAAATCCTGACCGATACGACTACGTTCATTTTCAGCTAACAAGAGATTTATCTGGGCATTTTGCTTGGCCTGCGCTTCTTTCAAATCCTCTACAATACGAATCCGAACCAAACCAAAAGTCATCAAATCGACAAAAGCAAGAATTACAAGTAGATAGAATAGAAACCCAACTTCGATTCTCTGAATAATCAACAGTTGCCCCACCACAAGCACTTGAGCAAGGAGAAAAGTCCGGACATGTAAAGAATTAAAACTACGTACGCCAAAATGATAAATTAAGAGATTGGAAAGGAAAAAGAAGAACCAGATATAATTTACAGCAACAAAGGCGGTGTTCCCAGCTACATAGACCAGCATGATGCCCCAGAAAAGCCAAGATAGGCGATGATTCTTAGTTGTTAAAACACCCAAATACGCCACTACAAATAGAATATCAATCAATAAATGCCAGACAGCAAGCTCCCCAATCACTACAGGAAGGATGGGAAAAACCATAAAAATCAAACTGGCCCAATACATATAGTCTATGCTCTTCAGTCTTTCAAGCATTAAGCATTCTCCTTATGACCTTGAAGGTAAATGGTCAAACCAAACAAAACTGCTGAAAAAACAAGTAGATAAACTGTGGCTGATAAATTGATGCCACCCTCATTTAAGAAGGTCTTGATCAATTCCATCAACTGATAGCTTGGTAGACGCTTCCCGATTGCTTGCATCCAGTCTGGAAATAAAGAGACGGGCATCCAGAGTCCGCCTAAAACAGCCAAGCCAAAGTAAAGAAGATTGCCTACAACAGACATCAACTGACTAGTTGGTAGGAGAGTCAAGGCCAAACCAAGGGCTACAAAAGCTACACTTCCTACTATCAGCAAGAGCGCCGCCCCAATCCAATTTCCAAGAGACATATCCACACCTCTTACAAAATGCCCAACTGAGAAAACCACCAAGATTGAAACCAAATAATCAACCAGCATACTTGTTATCTTTGATAGATAATATTCTACCATATTTACAGGGCTATGACGTAATATTTTCTGCCAGTTGTTGAGCTTGTCGGTATGTAAAACAACTGGGAATGAAAAGATAGCTGTCGACATCATGGAAAAAGCCGTCATGGAGATGAGGTAGTCACGCATAAAATTAGCCGGTCCACCTGGTGTGTCTTGGTACATGCCTGAAAAGAATAAATAGAAGGCTGTCGGCATCCCTACTGATAATAAATAATAGACTAGTTGCCGTTTGGTCAATAGAAATTCTATCTTATTTAATGCAATCCATCGTTTCATCTTAGTCTTCTCCCTTCTGTGTTTCTTCAAAGATTGTATCTAGCAAACTACGGTTATTGACTTCAATTTCTTGTATACTACATCCTGCTTGAACTAACAGTTCCCAAAAAGCATTTGCCTCTCGTGTGACTACTTGCAAGGCATCTTGTTTTTGTGACCAGTTTTCAACCAAGTTAGACTGCTCAACGACTTCCTTGTAAGCCAGAGGAAGGATAAAATGCTTTTCAATCTCCTCACTACGCATGGCTAGAGGCGTCGTATCACGAATCAACTCTCCCTTATTCAAGACCAAAATCCGGTCAGCTGTATGCTCTACCTCTTCGATATAATGGGACGAATAGAGAATGGTGACGCCCTGCGCTTTTAAGTCCTGAACAATTTCCCAAAAACGTTGACGGGTAGAGGTATCCATGGCAGCAGTTGGCTCATCTAAAAAGACAAGCTTTGGTCGCCCAATCAAAGTCAAGACAAAAGAGAAGAGACGCTTTTGCCCACCTGACAATTTTTCTGCAAATTGCTCTTTTTGCTGCTGGTCAAACTGCAGTAGTTGATCGATTTCTTGGTTACTCAAGGGATTGGGATAAATGCTTTGAAAGAAAGCAATCAACTCTTTAACCTTTAATTTCTGAACGATGACATTTTCTTGAGGCAGGTAGCCTCTAATATAGTCTAACTGAGAACTCGTCACTGGCAAGCCTTGGATGGATACTTGACCGCTTGTGACCAGTTTATCTCCAAGCAAACAGTCCAAGAGTGTGGTCTTTCCAGCACCATTGGGCCCAATCAAGGCGACGCATTCACCTTCAGCTACCTCAAAGGAAATATCCGTCAAAATAGCCTTGCCCTTGATGTTTTTATGTAAACCTTGAACCTTAATTATATTCATGATATTCTCCTTCCTGCAACTCCTTTCCCATCGGAAAAACGATAAGAATCATAAATCCTAATCCCCAGGCACCGCGAATGGCTTGGTGAAGGAAGGCTTGATCAAACCAACCTGTAAACATTTCTACCAACCATACCACTAATGACAGTCCAATAAAAAGATAGAGAATCGCTTTTTTCATTTTTCAAACTCCTTTTTCACATCTGAGACTAATTTCAAACCTTCTCGAATCACCCAAGACATGATTCCAAAACCTGCAAATAACTCCCAAGGGAAATGATAGAAGCCTTCATCTAATTCAGAAAACATGAGATAAGTCATGACCCCTGCTGCTACTAAACTCATTGCGACAATTACTTTATCTTTCATTTTTTCTTCCTCCATTTGATACATCTAGTATATATCTTTGAGACTATTGCCACTAGAAGCTTCTGTCATAAGGAGATATGACAAATGTCATAAAAGATTCTGTTCAAAGCAAGCAAAATACACTATACAATAAAACATGAGGTAGAAAAGAATCTATAGTTATTTTCTTCAAAGTGATAGCAAATTTAACTATAACATAAACTAATACTCATTTAAAAACTCAAGAACAGAAATTTTTATACTAAAAGCACATATATTATAAGTTTCACCAAAAGATTTTTATTTTTTCTTAAAAATTAGTAAGATTTATGAAAACTCTTTCATTTCAATGTGTATAACTACACAACAGTGTTTATTAAAAAACCTAGCAATAAAAAATACTATAATTTTAATTGAATGTCATTTTATAAAATGAATTACTGATACCCAAAAAAGAGAGAACCAAACTGATTCTCCCTTAAGGTAAATAATTAGAAACGTCCAATAATCTCATCAAACTTATTAAGCGCAATGCCTTTGGTTTTTGTAACTTTGAAAAACAGATTTTTATCGTTCTTAACATCAAAAAAGAAAGGACGAAAGCTGTCCTTTCTCGAGCTTAGCTTTTCTTTAACCCACTACAGTTGAGAAATAGCCTTCTATTTTGGCTCTATACTATTTGTAGTGGGTACATCCCCTATGGATATTATGGAGCCTATTTTGTTGTAGAAAAAAAGTCCCATAAGATCTATAATGAAAAGCAACCAAACCATCATTAGAAAGAATCATATGGAACAATTATGTTTTATCACAAAACTACTCGATATCAAAGACCCCAATATCCAAATTATGGATATCGTTAATAGGGATTCACACAAGGAAATCATCGCTAAACTGGACTATGACACCCCGTCTTGCCCTGATTGCGGAATCCAAATGAAGAAATATGATTTTCAAAAACCGTCTAAGGTTCCTTACCTTGAAACAACTGGTATGGCTACTAGAATCCTACTTAAAAAGCGTCGTTTTAAGTGCCATCATTGCTCGAAAATGATGGTGGCTGAGACTTCTCTCGTCAAGAAGAATCACCAAATCCCTCGTATCGTCAACCAAAAGATTGCTCAAAAGTTGATCGAAAAGAATTCTATGACCGACATTGCTCATCAGTTGTCTATTTCAACTTCAACTGTCATTCGCAAGCTCAATGACTTCCGTTTTAAGTATGATTTTTCTCGTCTGCCTGAGATTATGTCTTGGGACGAATATGCCTTCACTAAGGGAAAGATGAGTTTCATTGCGCAGGATTTTGACAATCTCAATATCATCACTGTTCTTGAGGGAAGAACACAAGCTATCATAAGAAATCATTTTTTGCGCTACAATCGAGCTGTTCGTTGTCAGGTAAAAATCATTACTATGGATATGTTTAGTCCTTATTATGACTTAGCTAGACAACTTTTTCCAAACGCTAAAATCGTTCTGGATCGCTTTCACATTGTACAACATCTAAGCCGTGCTATGAGTCGTGTGCGTGTCCAAATCATGAATCAGTTTGAGCGAAAATCCCATGAATACAAGGCTATCAAGCGCTACTGGAAACTCATTCAACAGGATAGCCGTAAACTGAGTGATAAACGATTTTATCGCCCTACTTTTCGTATGCACTTAACCAATAAAGAGATTCTAGACAAGCTTTTGAGCTATTCAGAAAACTTGAAACATCACTATCAGCTCTATCAGCTCTTGCTTTTTCACTTTCAGAATAAGGAGCCGGAGAAATTTTTCGGGCTCATTGAGGACAATCTAAAGCAGGTTCATCCTCTTTTTCAGACTGTCTTTAAAACCTTTCTCAAGGAAAAAGAGAAGATTGTCAACGCCCTTCAACTACCCTATTCCAACGCCAAACTGGAAGCAACCAATAATCTCATCAAACTTATCAAGCGCAATGCCTTTGGTTTTCGGAACTTTGAAAACTTCAAAAAACGGATTTTTATCGCTCTGAATATCAAAAAAGAAAGGACGAAATGTGTCCTTTCTCGAGCTTAGCTTTTCTCAACCCACTACAGTTGACAAAGAGCCTCTATTTACCAAGACTATCGTAACCATACCAAAAAACAACGATAAAACCGTTGCTTTTTTCAGATATAAAGATCTATTGCCCCAGACTCTTTAATATATCGGGAAGACAGGATTCGAACCTGCGACACCTTGGTCCCAAACCAAGTACTCTACCAAGCTGAGCTACTTCCCGAGTTAAATAGAAAAATGCACCCTAGAGGAGTCGAACCTCTAACCGCCTGATTCGTAGTCAGGTACTCTATCCAGTTGAGCTAAGGGTGCTCATTATATTATGCCGAGGACCGGAATCGAACCGGTACGATCGTTACCAATCGCAGGATTTTAAGTCCTGTGCGTCTGCCAGTTCCGCCACCCCGGCCTCTCTAAGCGAACGACGGGATTCGAACCCGCGACCCCCACCTTGGCAAGGTGGTGTTCTACCACTGAACTACGTTCGCACTATTTTCTTCTATCTAAAAATGCCGGCTACATGACTTGAACACGCGACCCTCTGATTACAAATCAGATGCTCTACCAACTGAGCTAAGCCGGCTCATTTATTATATCTTAATGCGGGTTAAGGGACTTGAACCCCCACGCCGTTAAGCGCCAGATCCTAAATCTGGTGCGTCTGCCAATTCCGCCAAACCCGCAGATATGACCCGTACTGGGCTCGAACCAGTGACCCATTGATTAAAAGTCAATTGCTCTACCAACTGAGCTAACGAGTCTAAAATAACTTGCGTTATCTTAAACGGTCCCGACGGGAATCGAACCCGCGATCTTCGCCGTGACAGGGCGACGTGATAACCGCTACACTACGGGACCTATGGGAGTTAACGGGATCGAACCGCTGACCCTCTGCTTGTAAGGCAGATGCTCTCCCAGCTGAGCTAAACTCCCTAGAGCTAAGCGACTTCCATATCTCACAGGGGGCAACCCCCAACTACTTCCGGCGTTCTAGGGCTTAACTTCTGTGTTCGGCATGGGTACAGGTGTATCTCCTAGGCTATCGTCACTTAACTCTGAGTAATACCTACTCAAAATTGAATATCTATTCAAACCAAGAAAACCGTTCGCTTTCATATT
>NZ_AFUF01000044.1 GCF_000222785.1 Streptococcus mitis SK569
GTAAAAAGCACAATATCAACTATATTATTAACTACGGGACTCTGATTGGGGCAGTTCGACATGAGGGCTTTATCCCTTGGGACGACGATATTGATTTATCCATGCCTCGAGAAGACTACCAACGATTTATAAACATTTTTCAAAAGGAAAAAGCAAATATAAGCTCCTTTCCTTAGAAACTGATAAGAACTACTTTAACAACTTTATCAAAATCACCGACAGTACGACTAAAATAATCGATACTCGAAATACAAAAACCTATGAGTCAGGTGTTTTTATCGACATTTTCCCTATGGATCGCTTTGATGATCCTAAGGTCATTGATACTTGTTATAAACTGGAAAGTTTTAAACTTCTGTCTTTCAGTAAACACAAAAATATTGTCTATAAGGATAGCCTTTTAAAAGATTGGATACGAACAGCCTTTTGGTTGCTCCTTCGACCTATTTCTCCTCGTTACTTCGCACATAAAATAGAGAAAGAAATTCAAAAATATAGTCGTGAGAATGGGCAGTATATGGCCTTTATCCCTTCTAAATTTAAGGAAAAGGAAATCTTTCCAAGTGGTACTTTTGATAAAACAATCGATTTACCCTTTGAAAATTTAAACCTCCCTGCACCTGAAAAATATGATACTATTTTGACACAATTTTATGGGGATTATATGACCTTGCCACCTGAAGAAAAACGCTTCTACAGTCATGAATTTCATGCCTACAAATTGGAGGATTAGGATGCAATATTTAGAAAAAGAAGAAATTAAAGAAATTCAACTAGCCCTGCTAGATTATATTGATGAGACTTGTAAGAAACATAATATTCCTTATTTTCTCAGTTATGGAACCATGCTTGGAGCTATCCGCCACAAAGGCATGATTCCCTGGGATGATGATATTGATATTTCCCTTTATCGTGAAGATTATGAGCGCTTATTGAAGATCATTGAGGAAGAAGACCATCCACGTTATAAGGTTCTCTCCTACGACACTTCTTCTTGGTACTTCCATAATTTCGCATCGATTTTGGATACTTCTACTGTTATCGAAGACCATGTTAAGTACAAGCGTCATGACACCAGTCTCTTTATCGATGTCTTCCCAATTGATCGCTTTACAGACTTGAGCATTGTCGACAAGAGTTATAAGTATGTAGCCCTTCGTCAACTAGCTTATATCAAAAAATCACGCGCAGTTCACGGCGACAGCAAATTAAAAGATTTTCTTAGATTATGTAGCTGGTACGCTCTCCGATTTGTCAATCCTCGCTACTTTTACAAGAAAATTGATCAACTAGTCAAAAATGCTGCAACCAACACTCCTCAATATGAAGGGGGAATTGGAATTGGTAAGGAAGGAATGAAAGAAATATTCCCAGTTGATACCTTTAAAGAACTGATTTTAACTGAGTTTGAAGGCCGTATGTTACCAGTCCCTAAAAAATATGATCAATTTTTAACACAGATGTATGGTGATTATATGACACCACCATCAAAGGAACTGCAAGAATGGTATAGTCATAGTATTAAAGCTTATCGCAAAAATTGATTAAGGGCGACTATACAAACTACTAAAATAGAGGTTATTCAAAAACTTAATTTTAGTAGAAAATGAAGTAAATCTTCCTACAATAAAACGCATAATATCAAGTTTTCAACACTTAATATTGAACTGTACCCCAAAAGTTAGACAGAAAAAATCTTACTTTTGGGGTGTTTTTATTATGAAATTAACTTATGATGATAAAGTTCAGATCTATGAACTTAGAAAACAAGGATATAGCTTAGAGAAGCTTTCAAATAAATTTGGGATAAATAATTCTAATATTAGATACATGATTAAATTGATTGATCGTTACGGAATAGAGTTTGTCAAAAAGGAAAAAATCGTCACTATTCTCCTGATTTAAAACAAGAAATGATTCATAAAGTCTTACATGAAGGCTGGACTAAAGATAGAGTTTCTCTTGAATACGGGCTCCCAAGTCGTACGATACTTCTTAACTGGCTAGCACAATACAAGAAAAACGGGTATACTATTGTTGAGAAAACAAGAGGGAGAGTACCTAAAATGGGACGTAAGCCAAAAACGAGACCTGAAGATATGACAGAATTAGAACGTCTTCAAGCAGAAAATGAGTACCTGAGAGCGGAGAATGCTATCCTAAAAAAGTTAAGAGAACTCCGATTGAAGGAGGAAAAAGAGAAAGAAGAAAGACAGAAATTGTTCAAGAATTAATGACTGAGTTTTCGTTAGATATTCTTCTAAAAGCCATTAAACTAGCTCGTTCGACCTACTACTATCACTTGAAACAGCTAGATAAACCAGATAAGGACCAAGAGCTTAAAGATGAAATTCAATCCATTTTTATCGAACACAAGGGAAATTATGGTTATCGTCGGATTCATTTAGAACTAAGAAATCGTGGTTATCTGGTAAATCAGAAAAGAGTTCAACGCTTGATGGAAGTACTCAATTTACAAGCTAAAACGCGACAGAAACGAAAATATTCTTCTCATAAAGGAGACGTTGGCAAGAAGGCAGAGAATCTCATTCAACGTCAATCTGAAGGTTCTAAAACAATGGAAAAGTGCTACACAGATGTGACAGAATTTGCCATTCCAGCAAGTACTCAAAAGCTTTACTTATCACCAGTTTTAGATGGCTTTAATAGCGAAATTATCGCCTATAATCTTTCAACTTCACCTAACTTAGAACAAGTAAAAACGATGTTGGAACAGGCATTCACAGAGAAGCACTACGAGAATACGATTCTCCATAGTGATCAAGGCTGGCAATATCAACACGATTCTTATCATCAGTTTCTTGAGGGTAAGGGAATTCAAGCATCCATGTCACGTAAGGGTAACAGCCCAGACAATGGTATGATGGAGTCCTTCTTTGGGATTCTGAAATCGGAGATGTTTTATGGTTATGAGAAGTCATTTCAGTCGCTTAAGCAATTGGAACAAGCTATTGTAGACTATATTGATTACTACAACAATAAACGAATTAAGGTAAAACTAAAAGGACTTAGCCCTGTGCAATACAGAACTAAATCCTTCGGATAAATTAATTGTCTAACTTTTTGGGGTCAGTACATATTATGCGTTTTTTGATTTTAGAGACTCTTTGGCCCAGCCTCCTTCACGTTGTTTAAGCCTTATTGTTCTTGACTCGTCACTTGCCTCTCAAAGAGGCTTTAGTATTACTTACCACTATCCCTAAAGGGATCCTCATATTTTTTTACACTTAATTTATCTAGTGCTATATCATGCTTTACTCGTTCTCAAATTTTCATACTCGTGAAGAAATCATCCACTGGATAATTTCTTTAATCTGGAATATATTTCTTAATTATAGCTTCATTGAGTCCCACTGTACTCACATAATAACCTTCCTCCCAGAAATGGCGATTCCCAAACTTGTACTTGAGATTAGCGTATTTGTCAAATATCATGAGTGCACTTTTTCCTTTTAAATACCCATGAAACTCGAGACACTTATCCTTGGTGGAATACTTACTAACATGTGTACATGGTCTGGCATTAAGTGACCCTCGATAATTTCAACTCCTTTATAACTACACAAGCGATGAAATATTTCGCCTAAACTACTTCGATATTGATTATAGATGACTTTTCGTCTATACTTAGGGGTGAACACAATGTGATAGAACAGTGCTACTTTGTGTGCGATAAACTATGAGCCTTTTGTGCCATATTTTTCTCCTTTCTCTTTACAATTGGCTTGAACACCTTTATTGTATCGCGTTTGGAGTTTTTTGGGTATAACCTTCGACGCGCACCCGCATAGCGGGTGGTTTTTTGTCTCGCACCTAGCGGTGCGAGACGGACTAATAGTCGCATAAGAAAAAACGTTGATTTAACAACGTTTTACCAAGGAATGCAAAAGAATGCAAAGGAATAATGGAGCCGGTGGGAGTCGAACCCACGTCCAAACACCTGCCAACATATTTGTCTACAACCATAGGTTATGTATTAGTTTAACAGTCCCTCGACACATAACTCAAGCCTAGAAACTGCGAGTCTATCAATCTCTTATCAAGCCACTAGACAAGACTTGATCGTATCTCGCTAATAATAAGACCTGTCATTGAACACGAGCAATCCAAATCGGGTCACGCCTGCTGGTTTTTAGGCAGCTAGAGCGTAAGAAGTATTATTTTTTGCAGTTATATTTAACTGAGCGTTTACGTCGCCACACGAGTCGCAAAATATGCCTCATAATGCCTGTCGAATCCGTAACGACCCCAAAAGACAATAAAACCATTATACCTTATCTAACTCAAAAATGCAAAAAAGAAATCAACTAACTACAAAAGATAGGCTTTCAAGGATTTGGTCAAAACCTGGTAACCAGTAATACTAAGGTGCAACCCATCAGTTGTATATTCTTTTTTGAGTTGGCCTGCCTGGTCTGTCAAACTATCAAAAACTGGCACAAATTCTACCTGCATATAGGCAGAAGCAAGCTCTTGATAGGCTTGATTCCATTTCTGAATTTTTTCATTCGTACGGATATAGACTGTCTGCTTGTACTCCTCGCTCTCATTGACTGGCAAAATGGAAAGCAATTTCATCTCTGTCAGTGGATAATCGTGAGCAATGGATTGAATGATAGCTTCAAGATTATTGAGAGCCTCATTCACAGGTACATCTTTTCCGATATCATTTGTCCCAATCAGAAGGACAATTTTATCTACCGCTCCACCGTAAAGATGCGCATCTAGATTCTCTAGTAAAAGCCCTGTTTGATAACCTCGAATTCCTCGGTTGACAATGGTCTTTGAAGTCCCAAACAACTCCTGCAGAGGGTAATACTCAACAATGGAATCCCCAATAAAGAGAATGTCTGGCTCTAGAACAGAAACCTGATTTAAGTGACGATACTTGGTTTGGATTTTTTCTTGTTCCTTTAGTAACCAATTTTCTAATAACTGTACTGCCACTTCATTCTCCTTTTTCTAACCAGTTTTCCAAGACTTGATAAACTCCTCCTTGGCTGTTGGCTGGCGCTAAATCAGTCGCCACAGCTTTGGCCTTGTCATCAGCATTTTCCATCGCATAGGCAATTCCAGCTATTTCAAGCATTTCAACATCATTTTCACTGTCACCAAAAGCCATGATTTGTTGGGGGTTCAAGTCCCAGCGCTTGAGTAATTCTTCCAAGCCCCATGCTTTATGAATCCCAGCTTGAAGGATATCAATGCAACCATAGCCACTCGATACAGCCCGAACACGACCAGCAAAGAGGTCATTAATCTCTGCCAATACCGAATTCAACCGTTCCTCACCAACAACCATACTCATCTTGAGCACACCACCAAAGAGGTCAGAGGTTAATTCATCCACAAATTGCATCCGTTGGTAGAATTTTTCAATCATTTCTGGAGTCATAAAACTTTCAAGATCTGTAAAAATCGTACCTTCTTTGACGAAACCACCCTTCATCCCCGTTACAACAAACTGGTCCTGACATTCTCGACCCTTGAAATGAGCCAAAGCCTTATCAACAATGGCATCATCCCAAGTCTGAGCCTGAATCAGTTCATTGTTTTCAAAAATACGAGCACCATTAGCAACCACCAGAACCACTCGATCGACCAAATGCTCCAGTAGTTGCCTCATGCGGTGAATTTCATTCCCCGTCGCGATGACAAAACGAATACCCCTCTGATCCAACTGATCTAAAATCTTTTCCAATCGTGGGAGATCAAGCTGGCCTCTAGCATCCAGCAAGGTCCCATCCATATCTGTCGCAATTACTTTAATCGTCATTTTCTTTCCTCTGGATTCAAGCTAGTCCCACTTCAATCCCACATGTTCGTTCATTTCTTTATAGGCTGTATCAATTCGTTCCTTAGTCGCTTCATCTAACTGGTCACGATGACTACCACCCTCGATAAAATCTTCTAAGATGTAGGTTTGGTAAAGGTAGAGTGGATAACCTTCTGGAGAATAGGTTCCTTTTGGTGTACGGTTTACCCAAGAAGGATGCGCTTTAGCAGTTTCGATTGTCGTCTTACCGGCTTTTTTCTTAATGGTCACATCCATGAGCACGCCACGTTCAGTCCACTTAGCATTTTCTACCCCTTCCATGGTCTCAATTCGTTGATTTGAAATGAAGTTCCCCATTGAATAGATAATGAGTTTCTTGTCCCCATCTTTTTCAACCGTTTCAGATGGTTCAACTACGTGAGGGTGACCTCCAAATATAATATCTGCTCCCCAATCAATCATCTTGTGATATAAAGCTTTTTGCTCTTCAGTCGGTTCTATGCGATACTCAACACCCATTTGTGGCATGATAATGGTAATATCTGCTTCCTTTTCCGCCCGTTCAATTTCAGACTTCATTTTATTCTCATCTAAATCTGAAAGATAGTGATTATAATCCTCCTGAGAAATATTTTGCTCAATTCCATTAAATCCATAAGAATAAGCCAAAAGTGCAACCTTGATACCATTCACTTCCTTAATGACCAGCGGAGCCTGATCACGTGGCTCGTGCGTATAAACTCCGATTGGAGTGATTCCAGCCTTCTCAATAATATCGGCCGTTGAAATAACTCCCTCAATTTGCGAATCCAAAATATGATTATGAGCCAAATCTAGAACATGATAACCTGCATCCTTAATAGCATCCATAACTTCAGCAGGAGCATTAAAGAGAGGATAACCTGCTAAATAATGATCCTTATTAATGGTCCCTTCAAAGTCACCAATAGCTAAGTCTGCTTGCTTAAGCCAAGGTGTCACATACTCAAAATTCTCATGAAAATCATAGGTTCCATCATCCTTTTTTGCTGAAAAGTAAAGAATATCATGATAAAGCAAATCACCATGAGCCATAATTCTAGCAGTTTTTTCCTCTTCCTGCTCCTGAGACTCTTTCTTAGTTCCTTCTCGATAAATAGTATCTCGTTTTTGACTGGTCAGAGGCAGGCCTTGGAAACTTTCAAACAACAAGACCAAGCCCATTGATAAAGCAACTGCTAGCAAGAGCACCGCCACAAATCCTTTATTGCTCCACTTGCGATAACTCCTAAAAAAATTTACCAAGCCCCTCATAAAACGAAAAGCTGAACCACGCTGATTTCTATCTTGTCTTCTTTGCATCTTCATTCTCCCTACTTTCTTATGCAAGCCTTTTCTTTTTATTATATCACAGATAAGAAATTCTTTCACAACTGAATCGAACCTGCTAGGCATTTTCTATATAAGCTCGATGCCGTAATACTTTCAATCCTTGTCATTTTGTGATATCATGTAGAGGTAATGAAAGGAGAGAAAATGTCTGCTATAGAACGTATTACAAAAGCTGCTCACTTAATTGATATGAACGATATTATCCGCGAGGGGAATCCTACTCTACGCGCGGTTGCTGAGGAAGTCACTTTTCCCTTGTCTGACCAAGAAATCATCCTTGGTGAAAAGATGATGCAATTCCTTAAACATTCCCAAGATCCTGTCATGGCTGAAAAATTGGGACTCCGCGGTGGGGTTGGACTGGCTGCTCCTCAATTGGATATCTCAAAACGCATTATCGCTGTTTTGGTGCCTAATATTGTTGAAGAAGGTGAAACTCCAAAGGAAGCCTACGACTTACAAGCCATTATGTATAATCCAAAAATCGTCTCGCACTCTGTTCAAGACGCTGCTCTTGGTGAAGGAGAAGGTTGCCTGTCTGTTGATCGTAACGTGCCTGGCTACGTAGTTCGCCATGCCCGCGTTACTGTTGACTACTTTGACAAAGATGGGGAAAAACACCGTATCAAGCTCAAAGGTTACAACTCCATCGTTGTTCAGCATGAAATTGACCACATCAACGGAATCATGTTTTACGATCGTATCAATGAAAAAGACCCATTTGCAGTTAAAGATGGTTTACTAATTCTAGAATAAAGAAAATCCCGTTGCAAGACGGGGTTTTGTGTTATAATAGAGACATGAAAACAAATGATATTGTCTATGGCGTCCACGCCGTTACCGAAGCCCTCCTTGCAAACACTGGCAACAAACTCTACCTCCAAGAAGATCTCCGAGGTAAGAATGTTGAGAAAGTCAAGGAACTAGCTACAGAAAAGAAGGTATCCATTTCTTGGACTTCAAAAAAATCCCTCTCTGAGATGACTGAAGGTGCTGTCCACCAAGGTTTTGTTCTACGAGTGTCTGAATTTTCCTATAGCGAATTAGAACACATCCTTGCCAAAGCACGCCAAGAAGAAAATCCACTTCTATTGATTCTGGATGGCTTAACTGACCCTCACAACCTAGGATCCATCCTTAGAACAGCCGATGCAACCAATGTTTCAGGTGTCATCATTCCCAAGCACCGTGCTGTGGGAGTTACCCCTGTCGTTGCCAAAACGGCCACAGGTGCTATTGAGCACGTACCGATTGCCCGAGTAACCAATCTCAGTCAAACCTTAGATAAACTTAAGGATGAAGGCTTCTGGACCTTTGGAACAGATATGAACGGTACTCCTTGCCACAAGTGGAATACAAAAGGGAAAATTGCCCTCATCATCGGAAATGAAGGAAAAGGTATCTCTAGCAACATCAAAAAACAGGTTGATGAGATGATTACCATTCCAATGAATGGACATGTCCAAAGTCTCAATGCCAGTGTTGCTGCAGCAATTCTTATGTATGAAGTTTTCCGAAATCGCCTATAAAAGAGGCGGGACAAAAACTAACTTCTAACTAAAAGCACACAGTGATTTCAGCTTTGCTCACAATCAAGCTGAAATCACTGTGCGGTTTTTGAATAGCTGATTTGTAAATTGAATTCTTGAACAATTTTGTAAAATACATGCTCATGAAAATGAGTCCTATCTCTACTACGCTGGTCTACTTGTCTCTAACATACACTCTGAGCACGCCAAAAATATTCTCTAATTTGCTAAAAGTGCAATTAATTGCCCTCCTCCATTTGACATAGATACTAGATTCTTATTAGATATATCATGTGTTCTGAACGAAGTTTCCTAAAAAAATTCTAAGTTGTATCGTAACCAATTGATTTCTGAGTCCCTTATATAAGAAAATGAGCATCTCCAACTACGAGAATGCTCATTTTTTATTGTATAGGCACATTTTTACATCTGTTTTAAACGTTCAATCCGTTCTGAGATAGGTGGGTGGGTATAAAAGAGTTTTTGGAACCCTCCCCCTTTCTTGGGATCATTGATATAAAGTGCACTACTGGCATCATCTACAGGACGACTCATAGGTTTACTATTATCCAACTTATGGAGAGCATTAATCATCCCTTGAGGATTGCGCGTCAACTCGACACTGGAAGCATCAGCTAGGAATTCCCTCTGACGAGAAATAGCGAGTTGTACCAAGGTTGCAGCGAGAGGTGCCAGCACAATAGCTAATAAAGAAACCACTAGCATAATGATTTCAAGACCATTTCCGTCTCGATCATCGTCACTTCGTCTGCGACCTGCTCCGCCCCACCACATCATACGACCTGCCATACTAGAAAGCATGGTGATAGCACTAGCAAGGGCAACAGCAATAGTCGAAATACGGATATCGTAATTACGAATATGACTGACTTCATGTCCCATAACAGCTTCTAGTTCTTCACGATTCATGATAGCTAGGAGACCTGAAGTTGCAGCAACTGCAGCATTTTGAGGATTGGAACCTGTCGCAAAGGCATTTAAGGCTGGATCATCAATGATGAAAACACGGGGCATAGGAATCTGAGCGACCATAGCCATATCTTCCACTACATGGTAGAGGTCTGGTGCCGTTTGTTCATCAACCTCACGCGCTCCATTCATGGACATGACAATCTCTGTTGATTGAAAAATCATGGACAAGGCATAGATAAAGCCGATAATCAGTGCGATAATCAAACCACCAAGCCCAGATCGCATAAAAAGGTAACCAACCGCATAGCCAACCAGAGCTAAGAGTAGGAAAAATACCAGCAACAAAATCCAGGTTTTTCGTTTATTGCTTGCAATTTGATCAAACAACATTTTAGTCACCTAAACCGCTAAAATCAACTTTAGGAACTGCCTTTTCCTCTTCTGGTGTTTGAAGGAAATCTGCTGCTTTAAATCCAAACATTCCAGCGATAATATTGCTTGGAAAAGTTTCTAATTTTACATTGTAGTTGCTGACAACACTGTTATAAAGTTGACGAGAGTAAGAAATTTTATTTTCTGTGTTTGTCAACTCCTCTTGCAATTTAACAAAGTTGGCACTAGCTTTCAAGTCTGGATAGCTTTCTGCAACTGCAAAAATACCTGAAACTTGACGAGTGAGGGCATCACTAGCTTTCATAGCTTCTGCTGGTGAAGTCGCTGCTGCCACTTGGTTACGCAGTTCTGCCACCTTTTCAAGGGTAGAACCTTCATATTTGGCATAACCTTTTACAGTTTCAATCAAGTTTGGCAAGAGGTCATTTCGACGTTTCAACTGAACATCAATCTGACTCCAAGCCTCCTTTGTTTGCATACGATTCTTAACCAAACCGTTATAGCTAACAATCACAAAAATAACAACAAGAGCCAAAACTCCAAGAATAATCCAAGTCATGATATAAGTCCTTTCTACTTTTAGGTTAGTACCAGTATATCAAATTTTTTATGATTGTGGTAAAATAAGATGATACTAAAGAAGGAAATAACTATGAAACCAGAAACATTTTACAACTTGCTGGCCGAGCAGAATCTTCCACTTTCGGACCAGCAAAAAGAACAATTTGAACGTTATTTTAAGCTCTTGGTCGAGTGGAATGAAAAGATTAATTTAACAGCCATTACGGACAAGGATGAAGTTTATCTCAAACATTTTTACGATTCGATTGCACCTATTCTGCAAGGCTTGATTCCCAATGAAACTATCAAACTTCTTGATATTGGAGCCGGGGCAGGATTTCCTAGTCTACCAATGAAAATCCTCTATCCTCAGTTAGATGTGACCATCATTGATTCTCTCAACAAGCGCATCAACTTCCTCCAACTTTTAGCTCAAGAACTGGATTTGGACGGTGTCCACTTCTACCATGGACGTGCAGAAGACTTTGCCCAAGACAAGAACTTCCGTGCTCAGTATGATTTTGTAACGGCTCGTGCGGTTGCCCGTATGCAAGTCCTATCTGAATTGACAATTCCTTACCTTAAAGTTGGTGGCAAACTATTAGCACTCAAGGCCAGCAATGCGCCTGAGGAGTTACTTGAAGCTAAGAATGCCCTCAACCTCCTTTTTAGTAAAGTCGAAGACAATCTAAGCTACGCCCTACCAAATGGAGATCCGCGTTATATCACAGTGGTAGAAAAGAAAAAAGAAACGCCCAACAAATACCCAAGAAAGGCTGGCATGCCAAATAAACGCCCGCTTTAAATTTTTTAGTAAAAAAATATTTACAAAGTTTGTAATTTCTGCTATACTATCACAAGCAAAGGTTTTTAATGTCATCCCGTGAGGTGACGAAGACGCAGAAATATTTGAAACTCTTTAAAGTCTAGATTTTAAAGAAGTCTTACTCTGAGGGCCTATTGCTGTAAAATAATGGGCTCTTTTTTGATGCCCAAAAGTGAGGTTTATATGAAACAAGAATCAACTGTTGATTTATTACTAGACGTTGACCAACGTCCTTCGGCTGGAAAAGGAATTCTCCTTAGTTTCCAACACGTTTTCGCCATGTTTGGGGCGACTATCTTGGTACCATTGATTTTGGGAATGCCTGTATCTGTTGCCCTTTTTGCTTCAGGTGTTGGAACACTCATCTACATGATTTCAACTGGTTTTAAAGTTCCAGTTTATCTAGGTTCTTCATTTGCCTTTATCACAGCAATGTCACTTGCTATGAAAGAAATGGGTGGCGATGTATCTGCTGCCCAAACAGGGGTTATCTTGACTGGTTTGGTCTATGTCCTTGTGGCTACAAGTGTTCGTTTTGCAGGTACAAAATGGATTGATAAACTCTTGCCACCAATCATCATCGGTCCTATGATCATCGTTATCGGTCTTGGACTTGCAGGTTCAGCTGTTACCAATGCTGGTCTTGTAGCTGATGGAAATTGGAAAAATGCTCTTGTAGCAGTTGTGACTTTCTTGATTGCTGCCTTTATCAATACAAAAGGAAAAGGATTCCTACGAATCATTCCATTCCTCTTTGCCATTATCGGTGGTTACCTCTTCGCACTAACTCTTGGCTTGGTTGACTTTACACCAGTTCTTAAAGCCAACTGGTTTGAGATTCCTGGTTTCTACTTGCCATTTAGCACAGGTGGTGCCTTTAAAGAATACAATCTTTACTTTGGTCCAGAAACCATCGCTATCTTGCCAATCGCTATCGTAACAATTTCTGAACACATCGGAGACCATACTGTTTTGGGTCAAATCTGTGGCCGTCAATTCTTGAAAGAACCAGGTCTTCACCGTACTCTTCTTGGTGACGGTATCGCAACTTCTGTTTCTGCCTTCCTTGGTGGACCAGCCAATACAACTTACGGAGAAAATACAGGGGTTATCGGTATGACTCGTATCGCTTCTGTCTCAGTTATCCGTAATGCTGCCCTTATCGCAATTGCCCTTAGCTTCCTTGGCAAATTTACTGCCTTGATTTCAACTATTCCAAATGCTGTACTTGGTGGTATGTCAATCCTTCTCTATGGGGTTATCGCCAGCAACGGTTTGAAAGTTTTGATCAAAGAACGTGTTGATTTTGGTCAAATGCGTAACCTAATCATCGCAAGTGCTATGTTGGTCCTTGGACTTGGAGGAGCTATCCTTAAACTTGGTCCAGTTACACTTTCAGGTACTGCCCTATCAGCCATGACAGGAATCATCTTGAACTTAATCTTGCCATACGAAAATAAAGACTAAGAGTCTAAACATATCAAAAAACGAGCATTTCCAATTACGGAAGTGCTCATTTTTTTGATACTTAGAAGTGAGTGTATCCCCTCTAACGCTGTTTAATATAGTTCCCCTACTCTATACTCAACCCATTCCTTTTCCTTCACTGGGTAAATCTTAGCAACTTTTGTTTCCTCATCATACACTACGACAAAATGCCCTTCACTATTCCAAAATTTACCTAAAATTGTACCATCATTTAAATTAGTACGTAACTTGCCTTCTTGACTTACTGCGCTTTCTGTTTGTGCTATTTTAGACTCTTTACTATCTAACCCAACAGTTACAAAACTTGACCCTATAATAATAAATAAGCAAAACACTACAGCCCCAAACCCTACAAATTTAAACAAATTATAATCGCCATTATCTCTTTTCATGTTATCTTTTTATCTCTCTTTCTCTCTTGTGTTCTCTTAAATCCCAAGGGGTAAAAATAACCCCTTGCAGCCCCACCATTTCATCAAGCCATCTAGAGAAATTGGCTTCTTTTGTCTCATCATCATACCACTCAAAATCTTCAATATAAGTTGAGTTTGCGATTAGCTTGAGACGCTTGTTTTGGTATTGGAAATCTAAAATAGAATTCGGGCTCCTCTGCACTATAAAAGTTAGCATGGACCCGAACTCTTTTTGTATATTCTAATCGTTTTATTGAACCACTTTTTGAGATAGTTCTAGTGTATATGTTTTATATAATTGATGGCAAGCTTGGTTCTCTCCTGTTTTAATCAAGGCAACACAAGGTAAGACAAGTTCTGACCAGATAGAATCTAGTATTTCCTCTCGATTTGGATGTTCTTCTAACTTGGCAACAATCTGAGGAGCCATCTTATAGTAGGATTCAATTTCCTCCTGACCACCATCTTGAAAAGCTAGATAAGAATCCCTGAATTTTCGCAAAGTCATCAATTCATCACAGTTATCTGCTAATCCCTTGTAAGTTACAGTTGCTTCTGTCAGGTAACAACCTCTTTGTTCAATCTGATAGTAAGCATCTGGTTCACCAAAAAATCCAGTTTTAGAGCGCACATATCTCTCTGCATCGCTCCTACGTTGAAAAACAGCTACTTCTCTTCCCTTACGATATACAACAAATTCCATTTCTTTTTCCTCCCTATCTTACAATATTTAATAATTCCTCATAACTTGAAACCACATCATAGATGTGCTGGTCATTAATCAATCCAGCTTGTGCTAATGCTTTAAAGTGAGCACGCGCACAGGCAATTTTTGCTTGCTCAGCTTGTTTTAATTGAAGACTAGACATAGAGCCTTTTGTTTCTGCAACAAAATAGATATGCTTGACACTTCCTTCACGGAAGGCGATTGCCCAGTCAGGGTTATAGTTTCCAAGTGGAGTCGCAATACTGAACTTCCCTGGTAACTTCACATAAACACGAACATCCTCGTATTGTTCCAACGATTCTTTAAAGGTCTTCTCCGTATTTGAATCAACTTTAACAAAATTGTAAATCCCTTTTTTGGATTCAAGTAAGTGATCATCTGATCTGTTAGCAGTTTCAGGATTGTCATAAAACAAGTCCATATCATACTCTTCATTTAACACATTATACTGAATATGCTTGATAATTTGACTTGCTTTTTGTTCATTAATGAGTTTTGAAACCT
>NZ_AFUF01000043.1 GCF_000222785.1 Streptococcus mitis SK569
AAAATGGATCACTACGGGAGCCAGAGCCTTTGGTGTTATTAAAATAAACCGTCAGCATGCGATTCAAGTCATTTTCTGTCTCTATATAGCGAAAAGGATTGAAGCCATCTGAGTTCTTCATATTGACTAAATCTAACACCTTTACTTGGTAGCCATGTTCTAAAAATAGTTTGCCTGTTTTCTCGGCCAAGTGATCTTTAGGATCCACTACAATATTAGAACTATTCATCTGAATCAGATTGGGTTTCACAAAGCGAAATGTCTTCCCACTTCCTGAACCTCCAATCACCGCAATATTCTTATTTCTATCATATTGGGGTGGTTTTTTATCTAATAATGTCAAACGAACATCTTGTGCTAAGATCGTATCATGAGAAAATTCCTTACCGTAAAAGAGCTTCTTTTCTTTTAGAGTTCCAAAACGGGCGCTCCCGTATTCTACCCCTTCTCGGTATTGTTTTTTGCCAGTCTCTAAATAGAGATAAACCAGCAACATCATCACAAAGCCTAGTAGAAAAAAGCACTGG
>NZ_AFUF01000042.1 GCF_000222785.1 Streptococcus mitis SK569
ATTGATTTAAAGCTTTTTTACTTTTAATAAGATTTTCTCAGCCTCATATACAAATTAAAAATATTATTTTAAACTCAGTTTTTTAATCTATTTTTGCTTCTGAGAGAAAACTGTTTTTGAAAAATAGTGGATGCTGATAACAACTGATAGCCAGCAAATAGCATAAGCAGTAGCTGTAAATTCTGTACCGATAAAGTATGTTTTTTCAACTAAGAGCTGACCGATGAATGGAGAGAGGAGATAGAGAATTCCGATGAGTATATGTTCTTTATGTTTCATTAAAGAGCACCTTCTTTCCTTATAGGTAGAACGACTTGCAAGTATTAAATTAAATAGTGTTTCATCGAAGTAAGCCTTTTCACACCTATATTTTACAACTTTAAAAATAGGAAATCAAATCATTTTCTAAGTAATTTTGCCTACATTCCCCCCAATCTTACAAAAATGTAAGATTAAAATCTCTTTTGTAAGGTTAAGTTATGGCAAGCGGTCTGTTTTTGATGTAAACTAGACTCATAAAGAACAAAGGAGTAACATCATGAAACAAATCTTACAGAAGAAAAAAAGAAAACCAAGCCACAAAGATATCGAGCGTGTTCAACTGGGATGCGCTATGATGCAAGAAACATTTCATTTGATGGGATATTAAGAAAGGAGATTCTCATGACACTTTTAGATGTAAAACACGTTCAAAAAATTTATAAAACTCGTTTTCAGGGCAACCAAGTAGAGGCCCTCAAGGATATTCACTTTACCGTCGAAAAGGGTGACTACGTTGCCATCATGGGTGAGTCTGGTTCTGGTAAATCAACTCTTCTCAATATTCTAGCTATGCTGGATAAACCAAGTCGTGGGCAGGTTTACTTGAATGGAACTGATACAGCAACCATTAAAAATTCACAGGCTTCTAGCTTCCGTCGTGAAAAATTGGGCTTTGTCTTCCAAGACTTTAACTTGCTAGATACTCTCTCTGTAAAAGACAATATCTTGCTTCCGCTTGTCTTGTCAAGAAGACCCATTACGGAGATGATGAAGAAATTGGTGGTAACAGCTGAGAATCTGGGAATCAACCAATTGCAAGAGAAGTACCCTTACGAGATTTCAGGTGGTCAGAAACAGCGTGTAGCAGTAGCCCGTGCCATCATCACAGAACCTGAAATTCTCCTTGCGGACGAGCCAACAGGAGCTCTTGATTCCAAGTCCTCTGCAGCCTTACTTGATGTCTTTGATGAAATCAATGAGCGTGGCCAAACCATTCTCATGGTAACCCACTCAACAGCAGCAGCTAGCAGAGCTAAACGTGTACTCTTTATCAAAGACGGCATTCTTTACAATCAAATCTACCGTGGAGAGAAGACAGAGCGTCAGATGTTCCAAGAAATTTCTGATACCTTGACTGTCATGGCAAGCGAGGTGAATTAGTATGTTTCGATTAACCAATAAGTTAGCGGTATCGAACTTGATTAAAAACCGCAAACTCTACTATCCTTTTGCGCTGGCTGTTCTCTTGGCAGTCACCGTGACCTATCTCTTTTACTCCCTAACCTTCAATCCTAAAATTGCGGAAATCCGTGGAGGTGAAACGATTCAAGCTACTCTTGGATTTGGTATGTTTGTCGTCACCCTTGCGTCAGCCATTATCGTCCTCTATGCCAATAGTTTTGTCATGAAGAACCGTTCCAAGGAACTGGGGATTTATGGCATGCTGGGCTTGGAGAAACGTCACCTGATCAGTATGACCTTTAAGGAGTTGGTTCTATTTGGAATTTTAACTGTTGGAGCAGGTATCGGTATTGGAGCCTTGTTTGACAAGTTGATTTTCGCTTTCCTACTCAAACTTATGAAATTAAAAGTAGAACTAGTCGCTACCTTCCAAATGAATGTTGTCATTACAGTACTTGTTGTCTTCGGTTTGATTTTCCTAGGCCTCATGTTCCTGAATGCCCTTCGAATCGCCCGTATGAATGCTCTCCAGCTTTCCCGTGAAAAAGCTAGTGGTGAGAAAAAAGGTCGTTTTCTACCTCTTCAAACCATTCTTGGTTCCATTAGTTTAGGGATTGGCTATTATCTTGCCCTTACAGTAAAAGATCCCCTTACAGCCCTAACAACTTTCTTCCTAGCTGTTTTGCTGGTTATCTTTGGTACTTATCTATTGTTTAATGCAGGGATTACCGTTTTTCTACAAATTTTAAAGAAAAACAAGCAATACTATTACCAACCAAATAACCTTATCTCAGTGTCTAACTTGATTTTCCGTATGAAGAAAAATGCTGTTGGACTAGCAACCATCGCTATCTTGTCAACAATGGTTTTAGTAACCATGTCAGCAGCGACAAGCATTTTCAATGCCTCAGAATCCTTTAAAAAAGTGATGAATCCGCATGACTTTGGCATTACTGGACAAAATGTTGAAAAAGAAGATTTGGACAAACTCTTGAGCCAGTTTGCAAGTGACAAAGGTTATAGTGTCAAAGAGAAAGAAGTGCTTCGTTACAGTAACTTTGGTATTGCAAATCAAGAAGGAACCAAGTTAACTATTTTTGAAAAAGGACAAAACCGTGTCCAACCAAAAACAGTTTTCATGGTATTTGACCAAAAAGATTATGAAAATATGACTGGTCAAAAACTTTCTCTATCAGGAAATGAGGTCGGTCTTTTTGCCAAAAATGACGGACTGAAAGGACAGAAAGCTCTAACTCTAAATAACCATCAATTTTCTGTCAAAGAAGAATTTAATACAGATTTTATTGTCAACCATGTACCAAATCAGTTTAATATTTTTACTACTGATTACAATTACCTTGTTGTACCTGATTTACAAGCATTTTTAGACCAATTTCCAGATTCGGCTATCTATAATCAGCTTTACGGTGGTATGAATGTAAATGCCAACGAAGAAGAACAACTCAAGGTCGCTGAAGAATATGATAAATACCTCAATCAGTTTAATGCTCAATTAAACACGGAAGGTAGCTATGTGTATGGTAGCAATCTAGCAGATGCTAGTGCTCAAATGAGTGCCCTCTTTGGTGGTGTCTTCTTTATCGGTATTTTCCTATCCATTATCTTTATGGTCGGAACCGTTCTGGTCATCTACTACAAACAAATTTCTGAAGGCTATGAAGACCGTGAACGCTTTATTATCTTGCAGAAAGTCGGTTTAGATCAAAAGCAAATCAAGCAAACCATCAACAAACAGGTTTTAACTGTTTTCTTCCTTCCTTTGCTTTTTGCCTTCATACATCTAGCCTTTGCCTACCATATGCTTAGTCTGATTTTAAAAGTGATTGGTGTAATAGATACGACTATGATGTTGACTATGACCTTGTCTATCTGCGCTATCTTCCTCATCGCCTATGTGCTGATTTTCATGATTACTTCAAGAAGTTATCGCAAGATTGTGGAAATGTAAAAAAAGATACCTCGACTTCAAAATCGAGGTATTTCTTATGTTCTAAATGCTGAAAAGTTGTCCGAGCAGGAAGGTAACTCCCATAGTTAAGAGACCAATAGCAAGGTTCCGAATCATAGCTGTTTTGGTTGGGGCTTTTCCAAGTTTGGCACTAGTGTAACCAGTGAGAAGAAGGGCCACACCGACGATAAGGACAGTAGCAGGGATGCGGTATTCACTTGGGAAAATGGTCACTGACAGCATTGGTGGTAAGCTACCAAGGAAAAAGGCAACAAAGCTAGAAATGGCAGCGTGCCAAGGATTGGTAAACTCTTCATACTCAATCCCATATTTTTCCTCTACCAAAGCCTTGAGTGGATTTTTAAGAAAGGCCTTGTTGGTCAAGAGTTGGGCTGATGTTTCACACTCACCATTTTGGATATAGGCAGCATAAAGGGACTTTTTGGCTAGTTTCATATCTTGGTGTAGCAAGACTTGCTCACGCGCAACGGCTGCTTCCTCGGTATCTTTTTGAGTTGAAACGGACACATATTCTCCACCTGCCATTGAAAAGGCACCGGCCAAAATAGCTGCAAATCCTGATAAAAAGATAATCCAGATATTGCTGGTAGCACTGGCAACCCCGATAACCACACCAGCAATGGAAATAATTCCATCATTGGCACCAAGAACACCAGCACGCAGGATATTTAAACGACCTGCAAAATTTGAATCGATTTCGTGATTTGTTTCTGACATATTATTCTCCTTTTATCCAGTATAAAGGAAAAATATAAGGAAATCAATCTTTTAAAACTGTCTGAAAAAAGTTGCACGATTTTAATGATATAAAAATGTCGACATCTTCTCTAATAGATCAAACACCGAAGGTAAAGAGTATAGAATGGCATAAAAAATTTAAAATTAAATATGATAATCATTTTGTTCACTTTATAATCGTTTACAAGAGAATAATTAGTATTAAATCAAATAGAATCCAAATATTTTGCGAACTTTTTTATGTTTTTTTTCGTAAAACGCTTTACAAGTTCTTAAAAACATGATATAGTAATAAAGCTTAGAAAATGAGATGATGTTTTCTAGCAAATATAAACCCGAGTAAAAAATGCCTACGGACAGGCAGGGTTGAATGCCGAAGCGTGGTTGAAAAACCACATTATTGATAGGGTTAAAAGCCTACTTTTATAAGTTGATGTTAGGACACTTGTCCTAATTCATAAATTTTTAGTGTGGTGAAAGCACACGTCATCTTGTGAAACGATCAATAAAGTACGTAATATTTGCTACTAGAGAGTTAGGAAACATCAGGAACAGACATACTCAAAAGAAACAAACATAAAAACGTCAGAAGATTGCAGAGCAGGTGAGAACCTGCTCTTTTTTCATGAGTCAACCTTTAGTTCCTTAGTTTTCATAAGGTCCTAAAAATATTGAAAGGAGTATGTCTTGAAAGAGTTAGATCAAAACCAAGCCCCAATTTATGAGGCCTTGGTAAAGCTACGCAAGAAAAGGATTGTTCCCTTTGATGTTCCAGGTCACAAGCGTGGACGGGGAAATCCAGAACTTGTCGAACTGCTAGGTGAAAAATGTGTTGGCATTGATGTCAATTCTATGAAACCCTTGGATAATCTTGGTCACCCCATTTCGATTATTCGAGATGCGGAGGAATTGGCTGCAGATGCTTTTGGAGCTAGCCATGCTTTTCTCATGATTGGTGGAACAACCTCATCGGTGCAGACTATGATTCTTTCCACCTGCAAGGCTGGAGATAAGATTATTCTGCCGAGAAATGTCCATAAATCTGCCATCAATGCGCTGGTTCTATGTGGTGCTATTCCCATCTATATTGAGATGAGTGTGGATCCTAAGATTGGTATCGCTTTAGGTCTTGAAAATGACCGAGTAGCCCAGGCCATAAAGGACCATCCAGATGCCAAGGCCATTTTAATTAACAATCCTACTTACTACGGAATCTGTTCAGACCTAAAGGGGTTGACAGAAATGGCTCATGAAGCTGGTATGATGGTTTTAGTAGATGAAGCCCACGGAGCGCATTTGCATTTCACTGATAAACTTCCAATTTCTGCTATGGATGCAGGGGCTGATATGGCAGCAGTTTCCATGCATAAGTCTGGTGGGAGTTTGACACAAAGCTCGCTTCTTTTAATCGGGGAGCAGATGAATCCTGAATACGTTCGTCAGATCATCAACCTGACCCAGTCAACATCTGCCTCTTACTTGTTGATGGCTAGTTTAGATATTTCACGTCGCAACTTGGCCCTTCGTGGTAAAGAGTCGTTTGAGAAGGTCATTGAGCTATCCGAGTATGCTCGTCGTGAAATCAATGCTATCGGTGGCTACTATGCCTACTCAAAAGAGTTAATAGATGGTGTGTCGGTCTGTGATTTTGATGTAACCAAGCTGTCAGTTTACACTCAGGGTATTGGCTTAACAGGTATCGAGGTCTATGACCTCCTACGAGACGAATACGACATTCAGATTGAGTTTGGTGATATTGGCAATATCTTGGCCTATATTTCGATTGGTGACCGCATCCAGGACATCGAGCGCTTAGTCGGTGCTTTGGCTGATATCAAGAGACTCTATTCACGAGATGGGAAGGACTTGATAGCTGGAGAATATATCCAGCCCGAGTTGGTGTTATCTCCTCAGGAAGCCTTCTATTCAGAGAGAAAAAGTTTGTCTTTAGACGAATCTATTGGACAAGTCTGTGGAGAATTTGTTATGTGTTACCCTCCAGGAATCCCTATCTTGGCTCCTGGAGAACGTATTACACGAGAAATTGTAGACTATATCCAATTTGCCAAGGAACGTGGTTGCTCCCTCCAAGGGACGGAAGATCCAGAGGTCAATCACATCAACGTCATTAAGAGAAAGGAGAACTAGATGGATTTATGGTTTTCTGAAGTTCATACTCCAGATGTCAAATTGTCCCTGAGAACAGCCAAGCAACTCTACGCTGGTAAAAGTGAATGGCAGGATATCGAAGTCTTGGATACACCAGCTTTTGGGAAAATACTAATTTTAAATGGGCATGTCTTGTTCTCAGATGCAGATGATTTTGTTTACAATGAAATGACAGTTCACGTTCCCATGGCTGTTCATCCCAATCCCAAGAAAGTCCTGGTTATTGGAGGTGGTGACGGCGGTGTTGCTCAAGTATTAACCCTCTATCCTGAACTTGAACAAATCGATATCGTGGAACCAGATGAGATGCTAGTTGAGGTTTGTCGTGAGTATTTCCCAGACTTTGCCGCAGGGCTAGACGATCCTCGTGTTACCATTTACTACCAAAATGGGCTACGCTTTTTGCGAAACTGTGAAGATGATTACGATATTATCATCAACGATGCCACTGATCCCTTTGGACATACGGAAGGGCTCTTTACCAAGGAGTTTTACGGCAATAGTTATCGAGCTCTAAAGGAAGATGGTATCATGATCTACCAGCATGGGAGTCCCTTCTTTGACGAGGATGAGTCAGCTTGCCGAAGTATGCACCGCAAGGTCAATCAAGCCTTTCCAATCAGTCGGGTCTATCAGGCACATATCCCAACCAGCCCAGCTGGCTATTGGTTGTTTGGATTTGCTTCGAAAAAATACCACCCTGTCAAAGATTTTGACAAGGAAGGCTGGAAAAAACGCCAGCTTTTCACAGAATACTATACTGCAAACTTACACGTGGGAGCCTTTATGTTGCCCAAGTATGTTGAGGACATTTTAGAAGAAGAGGAAGGAAAAAAATGAGTCGTTTACTAGTTATTGGATGTGGGGGCGTTGCCCAAGTAGCTATTTCAAAGATTTGTCAAGATAGCGAAACCTTTACAGAGATTATGATTGCTAGCCGTACCAAGTCAAAATGTGATGATTTGAAGGCTAAATTAGAAGGCAAAACAAGTACAAAGATTGAGACAGCTGCTCTTGATGCTGATAATGTCGAAGAAGTGATTGCCCTGATTGAAAGCTACAAACCAGAAGCTGTTTTGAACGTAGCCCTTCCTTATCAAGACTTGACCATCATGGATGCTTGCTTGGCAACAGGTGTTCACTATATCGATACAGCCAACTACGAAGCAGAAGACACAGAAGACCCTGAATGGCGTGCTATTTATGAAAAACGTTGTAAGGAACTTGGTTTTACTGCTTACTTTGACTACTCATGGCAATGGGCTTATCAGGAGAAATTCAAAGAAGCTGGCTTGACTGCTCTGCTTGGATCTGGCTTTGACCCAGGTGTAACCAGCGTTTTTTCAGCTTACGCCCTTAAACATTATTTTGATGAAATCCACTATATCGACATTTTAGACTGTAATGGTGGTGACCACGGTTATCCATTTGCGACAAACTTCAACCCAGAAATCAATCTACGCGAGGTTTCTGCGCCAGGTTCTTACTGGGAAGATGGGAAATGGGTCGAAGTCGAAGCTATGTCTATCAAACGTGAGTATGATTTCCCTCAAGTTGGACAAAAAGATATGTATCTGCTCCACCATGAAGAAATTGAATCATTGGCGAAAAACATTCCAGGTGTCAAACGCATTCGTTTCTTTATGACTTTTGGTCAATCTTATCTAACGCATATGAAATGCTTGGAAAATGTCGGACTCCTTCGTACGGATACCATTAACTTCAATGGACAAGACATTGTTCCGATTCAATTTTTAAAAGCGCTCCTTCCAGATCCTGCAAGCCTTGGCCCACGCACGGTTGGTAAAACCAATATTGGATGTATCTTTACAGGTGTAAAAGATGGCGTTGAAAAGACCATCTACATCTACAATGTTTGCGACCATCAGGAATGCTACGCAGAAGTTGGTTCACAAGCTATTTCTTACACGACAGGCGTTCCAGCCATGATTGGGACAAAATTGGTTATGAACGGTACTTGGAAACAAGCTGGAGTGTATAACCTTGAGGAGTTAGATCCAGATCCATTCATGGAAGCTTTGAATGAGTATGGTTTGCCTTGGGTTGTGGTTGAAAATCCACAAATGGTGGACTAATGAAGCTAGAACAAGTACCAACACCAGCCTATGTCATTGATTTGGCCAAGTTAGAAGCCAATTGCCGTATCTTACAATATGTTCAAGAAGAAGCTGGTTGCAAGGTCTTGCTTGCCCAGAAGGCATATTCTCTTTACAAAACCTATCCCTTGATTAGCCAGTATCTGTCAGGTACGACGGCTAGTGGACTCTATGAGGCCAAGCTAGCTAGAGAAGAGTTTCCTGGTGAAGTCCATGTATTCGCGCCTGCTTTTAAGGAAGCAGACTTAGAGGAATTGCTAGAGATAACGGACCATATCGTCTTTAACTCAGAGAGACAGTTGCGTAAACATGGGGCCCGTTGTCGTGAAGCTGGTATCAGTGTCGGTCTACGCCTCAATCCTAAATGTTCAACGCAGGGTGACCACGCGCTCTATGACCCTTGTGCACCAGGCTCTCGTTTTGGAGTCACTCTAGACAAGATTCCGAGTGATTTGTTGGATTTGGTGGATGGACTTCATTTTCACACCCTTTGCGAGCAGGGAGCAGATGATTTACAAACAACTTTGAAAGCAGTAGAAGCGCAGTTTGGTTCTTATTTGCATGAGGTCAAATGGCTCAATATGGGGGGCGGACACCACATCACAAGAGAAGATTATGATATGGATTTGCTGATTTCAGAAATCAAGCGTATCCGAGAAACTTACAATCTTGAAGTCTATATCGAGCCGGGTGAAGCCATTGCGCTCAATGCGGGTTATCTAGCAACCGAGGTATTAGATATTGTAGAAAACGATATGGAAATCTTGGTTTTAGACGCCTCTGCGACTTGCCATATGCCCGATGTACTTGAGATGCCCTATCATCCACCTTTGAGAACTGGATTTGCTGCTCAGGAAAAACTCCATACCTATAGACTTTCTTCCAATACCTGTCTGACGGGTGATGTGATCGGCGATTATAGTTTTGAAAATCCAGTTCAAATCGGAGACAGACTGTATTTCGAAGACATGGCCATTTATTCTTTTGTCAAAAATAATACCTTTAACGGTATTGGATTACCAAGTCTCTATCTCATGGACGAACAGGGAGACTGTAGCTTAGTCAAAGCCTTTGGCTATCAAGATTTTAAAGGGAGATTATCATGATGGACAGTCCCCAAAAATTAGGCTATCGCATGCCAGCAGAGTACGAACCCCATCATGGTACCCTCATGATATGGCCGACTCGACCAGGATCATGGCCCTTTCAAGGAAAGGCTGCCAAAAGAGCTTTCAGCCAGATTATTAAGACCATAGCAGAAGGAGAAAGAGTCTATCTTTTGGTGGACCAAGACTACTTAGCTGAAGTCCAATCTTATCTTGGAGACAAGGTTGTTTATTTAGACATTCCCACCAATGATGCCTGGGCGCGTGATACAGGTCCGACTATTCTTGTCAATGATGAAGGCCAGAAATTAGCCGTGGATTGGTCTTTCAATGCTTGGGGTGGAGCTGTAGATGGTCTCTACCAAGACTATCAAGATGATGACCAAGTAGCCAGTCGTTTTGCTGAGGCCTTGGAAATACCTGTTTACGATGCCAAACCTTTTGTACTGGAAGGAGGCGCAATCCATAGCGATGGACAAGGAACTATTCTCGTGACTGAAAGTTGCTTGCTTAGTCCTGGTCGCAATCCTCATCTTAGTAAGGAAGAAATCGAAAATACTTTATTAGAGTGCCTTGGAGCTGAAAAAGTTATCTGGCTTCCTTATGGTATTTATCAGGACGAAACCAATGAACACGTTGATAACGTTGCTGCCTTTGTTGGTCCTGCAGAGCTTGTTTTAGCTTGGACAGATGATCAAAACGATCCCCAATACGCCATGTCAGCAGCTGATTTAGCGCTTTTAGAAAAGGAAACGGATGCAAAAGGTCGTCACTTCACCATTCATAAGCTTCCTATCCCAGCTATTCATCAGGTTGTAACCGAAGAGGATTTGCCAGGCTACATCTATGAAGAAGGAGAAGAAGAGCGATACGCAGGTGAACGACTAGCAGCTTCCTACGTAAACTTTTATATCGCCAACAAGGCTATCCTTGTTCCCCAGTTTCAAGATGGCAATGACCAAGTAGCTTTAGATATCCTCAGTAAGTGTTTCCCAGACCGTAAAGTTGTCGGAATACCAGCCAGAGATATTCTTTTAGGTGGTGGCAATATCCACTGTATCACCCAACAAATCCCAGAATAGGAGAAAAAGATGAGAAATGTAAAAGTTGCAGCCATTCAGATGCAATGTGCTAAGGATGTGGCAACAAATATCCAAACCGCAGAGCGTTTAGTACGTCAGGCTACAGAACAAGGCGCACAAATTATTCTCTTGCCCGAGTTGTTTGAACGTCCATACTTTTGTCAGGAACGTCAGTATGACTACTACCAGCATGCCCAATCTGTAGCAGAAAATACTGCCATTCAGCATTTTAAAACCATTGCAAAGGAGCTAAAGGTCGTTTTGCCAATCAGTTTCTATGAAAAAGATGGCAATGTCTTGTATAACTCTATTGCCGTTATTGATGCAGATGGAGAAGTGCTGGGTGTTTATCGAAAGACCCACATACCAGATGATCATTATTATCAAGAAAAGTTTTATTTCACGCCCGGTAACACTGGTTTCAAGGTCTGGGATACTCGCTATGCCAAGATTGGGATCGGTATCTGTTGGGATCAATGGTTTCCTGAAACAGCGCGCTGTCTTGCGTTAAATGGTGCTGAATTGCTCTTTTATCCTACAGCCATCGGTTCAGAGCCGATTTTGGATACAGATAGTTGTGGTCACTGGCAACGTACCATGCAAGGACACGCAGCAGCAAATATTGTTCCAGTTATTGCAGCCAATCGTTATGGATTAGAGGAAGTCACTCCAAGTGAGGAAAATGGTGGACAGAGTTCCAGTCTTGACTTCTACGGTTCATCCTTTATGACAGATGAAACAGGAGCTGTTTTAGAGCGAGCTGAAAGACAAGGAGAAGCTGTTCTGTTAGCAACTTATGACCTAGATAAGGGAGCAAGCGAACGTCTAAACTGGGGCTTGTTTCGAGATAGAAGACCCGAAATGTATCAACGAATTACGGACTAGTAGGGGAGAATTGAGAGATTCATTCTGCTAGACAACATAGTAACTATAAGTATACTATGTTGTCTAGCAAGTGGATTTTATTTTTTAACCCTCTAAAGCTTTCTCGCGCTTTTATGCGAGGAGCTTTTCTGTTTAAGCTTTATCAATAAAACATGTTATAATAGTTGCAGAAAGGTTGGTATTTATGGCTAGGATATTGGTTATTGAAGACAATAGTGACATTCAAGAAATTTTGCGAACACTTCTTACTGAGGAGCATGAGGTAATTCAAGCCTTTTCTGGTACAGAAGGAATCATGCGTTTTGACCAAGGTGGGATTGATCTTGTTTTTCTAGATATCATGCTTCCTGGGAAAAATGGGGATCAGGTTTTAAAAGCCATCAGGGAACAAAGTCAAATTCCAGTCATTATGCTAACGGCTCTGAGTGATAAAAAGTTAATCAGTCAATATCTCTTAGACGGTGCCAATGATTACATAGTCAAACCTTTTGATTTGGACGAAGTCTTTGCCAGAGTTACTGTTCAATTACGTCAAAACGTAGAAAAACAGCCTGTGGAAATAGTAAAAACTGAAAATCTGCCACAAAACTTGAAAAATATCCAGTTTGATACAGAAAGTTTTGAAATCAAAAATAGTCAGGAAACGATTCGCCTTGCCAAGAAAGAATGCTTGATTCTCCAAACTCTCCTTAAACACCCTAAGAAAATTTTTACCAAGGAAGAACTTTATGAATTGGTCTGGGAGGATAGCTACCTACCTGGAGATAATACCCTCAATACGCATTTAAGTAATCTTCGTAAAAAATTAAACCAGCTTGACCCAAATCAAGAATATATTGAAACCATCTGGGGAGTTGGGGTAAGATTAAAAGGAGACCAGCAATGACCTACATGATAATCTTTGTTCTACTGGTACTCCTAATTATTTTATCGATTGCATTGCTTCGCTACCATCTAGCACTTAAAAACTTGAGTCAACAGATTGAAGACAAGATTCTCACGGGTAGTATGAAAAGAGTAGGAGTCAGCATTTTTTCCAAACATTTTTTACATCTCTACCAGCAGATTGAGAATCTATTTCAGGAAGTCGAACAATCTCGGTTGGTGATGAAAAGGGAAAAACAGACTCTGGATATGGCCATCAGCAATATCGCCCATGATATTCGGACGCCTTTGACTATCGCTTCAGGCTACACCCAACAATTGATAAAAACTCCTGAAAACAAAGCAGAAACCTTACAAAAAATCGCCCAGCATCTTGATTTAGTTTCTAAACGTGTAGAGGCGCTCCTAGAATATCGTCGTTTGATGGAAGGAGCTGTCAAACCGAAACTGGAAGAAATTGATCTTTCAGCTTTTATCACCAAAAAGACTCTGGCTTATTATGATGTTTTTCAGGCGGCAAATATCACGCTTGATTTTAAGGTTGAAGCTGGTTTAAAAATGAGGACTGATGAAGACTTGCTGGATCGAATTTTACAGAATCTGCTTGGAAATGTCCTCAAGCATGGCAAGGAAGAAGCGCGTTTATCTTTGAGAAAGGAAAAGGAACAGCTTGTCTTAGAGCTTGCAAATCTTGTCAAACAGCCCATTAAAAAAATAGAAAATCTCAGCAACCGTTTTTATTCTGAAAATCTATCTGATACAGAAGAATCCTCTGGTTTAGGTCTTTATATCACTGAGGAATTATGTCATCTTCTCGGTGCAGAGATGAAACTAAGCACAGATGGGCAGTGGTTGTCAGTTTTCATTTATTTTTAACGAAAATAGGCTCGGTAAAAACTAGCTTCTAAATCATGACTACCCGTCTAACGGGTGGTTTGTCCCAGGGCTATAAGCCCAAATTACCAGTCAGCGCCTAAAGACGCTGGCTTTCACTTTATTCAAGCCTTATTGCTCTTAACTCGTCACTTGCCTCTCAAAGAGGCTTTAGTATTACTTACCACTCTCCCTAAAGGGGATCCTCATATTCTTTTACATTCAATTTATCTAGTTCTATATCATGCTTTACTCGTTCTCAAATTTTCATACTCGTGAAGAAATCATCCACTGAATAATTTCTTTACTCTTGAATATATTTCTTAATTGTGGCTTCATTGAGTCCCACCGTACTCACATAATAATCTTCCGCCCAGAAATGCCGATTCCCAAACTTGTACTTGAGATTGGCGTGTTTGTCAAACATCATGAGTGCACTTTTTCCTTTTAAATAACCCATGAAACTCGAAACACTTATCCTTGGTGGAATACTGACTAACATATGTACATGATCTGGCATTAAGTGACCTTCGATAATCTCAACACATTTATAACTACATAATCGGCGGAATATTTCTCCTAAACTACTTCGATATTGATTATAGATAACTTTTCGTCTATACTTAGGGGTGAGCACAATGTGATAGAACAGTGCCACTTTGTGTGCGATAAACTATGAGCCTTTTGTGCCATATTTTTCTCCTTTCGATTTACAATTGGCTTGAACACCTTTATTGTATCGCGTTCGGAGTTTTTTTGGTATAACCTTCGACGCGCACCCGCATAGCGGGTGGTTTTTTTGTCTCGCACCTAGCGGAGCGAGACGGACTGAAAATCACATAAGAAAACGAGTATCTCCAACTACGGAAATACTCGTTTTTTGATAGTTAGAAGTGGGTTTTTGTCCAACCTTCTTTTTATATCTTTTACAATCCTGCAAATTCTTTGATTTCTTGTGCTGACATTGAAGAGTCGCAACGGACATTGATTTGTCCATCTGCAACATGAACAAAACCTGGTACAGTTGGGATTCCATAGCGTGAGCGGAATGCTTGCAACTCATTGAGCTGACTTGGTTCTTCACTGTTGATGAAGTAGATGTGAGCTTTAGTTTCAGCTACGACACCTGCCAAAGTACCTGCAAATTTACGGCAGTAAGGGCAAGTTTTACGACCGATGAAGAAGGTTGCAGTTTCTTTTTTATCAAGAGCTTCTTGCGCACGCGCAACTGTAGTGACTTCAAGGTCTTTGATGTTATCTAAAAATTGTTCCATGAGATTACCTCGCTTTCATTGATATGTCTAGTATGCCACAAAGTTTCTAAAATTGCTTAGATTTGATACGAAAAAAAGATGAGATTGGTTTGTCTCATCTTTTATAGGACTTTATTTTACAAAAGCATTGATTTCTGCTTCGATATTCGCAATCTTAGCTTGTGATTCTTCGTTTGTTTCCCCTACAACTGCAATGTAGAACTTGATTTTTGGTTCTGTACCTGAAGGACGAACAGCAATCCATGAACCGTCAGCAAGTGTGTATTTCAACACATCACTTGGAGGAGTTGTCAAGTTTGTAACAGTACCGTCAGCAGCAGTAGCAGTTTGAGCTTTGAAGTCTTCTACGACAGTGATAGCTGTTGTGTTCCATTCTTTCGGAGCATTGTTACGGAAGTTAGCCATAATTGCTTTGATTTGTTCAGCACCATCGACACCTGAAAGGGTAACAGAGATTGTCTTTTCTGCATAGTAGCCGTATTCTTTGTAGATTTCTTCGATACCATCAGCAAGTGTCAAACCGCGTGAACGGTAGTAGGCAGCAAGTTCAGCAACGACAAGAACGGCTTGGATAGCATCTTTATCACGTACGAATGGTTTAATCAAGTAACCGAAGCTTTCTTCAAATCCCATCATGTAAGTGTGATTGTGTTTTTCTTCGAATTCTTGAATTTTTTCAGCGATAAATTTGAAACCAGTCAAAACGTTGAACATGGTTGCGCCGTAGCTTTCAGCAATCTTCGTTACCAAGTCAGTTGATACGATAGATTTGCAGAGGGCTGCATTTTCAGGAAGAGTTCCAGCATTTTTGTGGGCTTCCAAGATGTATTTAGCCATGATAGCACCGATTTGGTTACCTGAAAGGTTGAGGTAGCTACCATCTTTTTGAAGAACTTCCACACCAACACGGTCAGCGTCTGGGTCAGTTGCTACAAGAACATCTGCACCAACTTGACGACCAAGTTCTTCAGCAAGTGCAAATGCTGCTTGGCTTTCTGGGTTTGGAGATTTTACAGTTGAGAAGTCTGGGTCAGCAGTTGCTTGCGCTTCAACGACTTGAACAGAGTCAAATCCTGCTTGGGCAAGAGCACGACGAGCCAACATTTCCCCAGTACCATGAAGTGGTGTGTAGACAATCTTCATGTCTTTACCGAATTCTTCAATCAAGGCTGGGTTGATGTTAACATCCTTAACTTCTTTGAGGTATTCCACATCGACAGCTTCGCCGATAACTTCAATCAAGCCAGAAGCTTTTTCAGCTTCCACATCAGCAACTTCTACCGCAAATGGGTTTTCGATTGCACGGATATAAGTAGTTAAAGCGTCTGCGTCGTGTGGAGGCATTTGTCCACCGTCTTCACCATAAACCTTGTAACCGTTAAATGGTGCAGGGTTGTGACTGGCTGTGACCATGATACCCGCGAAACAGTTGAGGTGACGAACTGCAAATGAGAGTTCTGGAGTTGGACGAAGGCTTTCAAATACGTAAGATTTGATGCCGTGTTTAGCAAGAACTGCCGCAGACTCAAAGGCAAACTCTGGTGAGAAGTGACGGCTATCGTAGGCGATTGCGACACCACGTTCTTTTTCATTTCCACCTTTTGATTCAATCAAACGAGCCAATCCTTCAGTAGCTTGGCGAACAACGTAGATGTTGATGCGGTTTGTACCAGCACCAATCAAGCCACGCATACCTGCAGTACCAAATTCAAGATTTGTATAGAAGGCATCTTCCTTTGTTTTTTCGTCCATATTTTCCAAATCTTGACGAAGATAGTCAGGAAGCTCCGCAAAATCAACCCATTTCTGGTAATTTTCTTGGTAAGACATTAACATTCTCCTTTTTGTAAATTGTTTTAACCGTTCACATTATAGCACTTTTTAGCGTTTTAGTAAAACGGCAGCATAATTTTCAGAAAAGTAGTGACATATGCCTGTTTATCAAGTCTTGAATGCCTTAGGGAAACATGCTATACTACTTGTATGATTATTTTACAAGCTAATAAAATTGAACGTTCTTTTGCAGGAGAAGTTCTTTTTGATAATATCAATCTGCAGGTTGATGAACGTGATCGAATTGCTCTTGTTGGGAAAAATGGAGCAGGTAAGTCTACTCTTTTGAAGATTTTGGTTGGAGAAGAGGAGCCAACTAGTGGAGAAATCAATAAGAAAAAAGATATTTCTCTGTCTTACCTAGCCCAAGATAGTCGTTTTGAGTCTGAAAATACCATCTACGATGAGATGCTTCATGTCTTTGATGACTTACGTCGGACGGAGAAACAACTTCGTCAGATGGAATTGGAGATGGGGGAAAAATCTGGTGAAGATTTGGATAAACTGATGTCAGATTACGACCGCTTATCTGAGAATTTTCGCCAAGCAGGTGGCTTTACCTATGAAGCTGATATTCGAGCTATTTTAAATGGATTTAAGTTTGACGAATCTATGTGGCAGATGAAAATTGCCGAGCTTTCTGGTGGTCAAAATACTCGTTTGGCACTTGCCAAAATGCTTCTTGAAAAGCCCAATCTCTTGGTATTAGACGAGCCAACCAACCACTTGGATATTGAAACCATTGCCTGGCTAGAGAATTACTTGGTAAACTATAGCGGTGCCCTCATTATTGTCAGTCACGACCGTTATTTCTTGGACAAGGTTGCAACGATTACGTTGGATTTGACCAAGCATTCCTTGGATCGCTATGTGGGTAACTACTCTCGTTTTGTTGAGTTGAAGGAGCAAAAACTAGCTACTGAGGCAAAAAACTATGAAAAACAGCAGAAGGAGATTGCAGCTCTGGAAGACTTTGTCAATCGCAATTTAGTCCGTGCTTCGACGACCAAACGTGCCCAATCCCGTCGTAAACAACTAGAAAAAATGGACCGCTTAGACAAGCCAGAAGCTGGGAAAAAGTCAGCTAATATGACCTTTCATTCTGATAAAGTATCTGGAAATGTCGTTTTGACGGTGGAGAATGCTGCTATTGGCTATGATGGTGAAATCTTATCAGAACCAATCAACCTTGATCTTCGTAAGATGAATGCTGTCGCCATCGTTGGTCCCAATGGTATTGGCAAGTCAACCTTTATCAAGTCTATTGTGGATCAAATTCCTTTTATCAAGGGCGAGAAGCGCTTTGGCGCCAATGTTGAGGTTGGTTACTATGACCAAACCCAAAGCAAGCTAACACCAAGTAATACGGTACTGGATGAACTCTGGAATGATTTTAAACTGACACCAGAAGTTGAAATTCGCAACCGTCTAGGTGCCTTCCTTTTCTCAGGAGATGACGTTAAAAAATCAGTCGGCATGCTGTCTGGTGGTGAAAAAGCTCGTTTGCTTTTGGCTAAATTGTCTATGGAGAACAACAACTTCTTGATTCTGGACGAGCCAACCAACCACTTGGATATTGATAGCAAGGAAGTGTTGGAAAATGCTTTGATTGACTTTGATGGAACTCTTCTCTTTGTCAGCCATGACCGTTACTTTATCAATCGTGTGGCAACTCATGTTTTGGAATTGTCTGAGAAGGGTTCGACTCTTTACTTGGGAGATTACGACTATTATGTTGAGAAGAAAGCAGAAGTAGAAATGACTCAGGCTGAAGAAGCTTCAACTAGCAATCAAGCAAAAGAAGCAAGTCCAGTCAATGACTACCAAGCCCAAAAAGAAAGTCAAAAAGAAGTTCGCAAACTCATGCGACAAATTGAAAATCTAGAAGCTGAAATCGAAGAGCTAGAAAGTCAAAGTCAAATCATTTCTGAACAAATGTTGGAAACAAACGATGCAGGTAAACTCATGGAATTGCAGGCTGAGCTGGACAAAATCAGCCACCGTCAGGAAGAAGCGATGCTTGAATGGGAAGAATTATCAGAGCAGGTGTAAAGATGGAACATCTTGGAAAAGTATTTCGTGAATTTCGGACAAGTGGAAATTATTCTTTAAAGGAGGCGGCAGGGGAGTCATGTTCCACTTCTCAGTTATCTCGCTTTGAGCTTGGGGAGTCTGACCTAGCAGTCTCACATTTCTTTGAGATTTTGGATAATATTCATGTGACCATCGAAAATTTCATGGATAAGGCAAGGAATTTTCATAATCATGAACATGTTGCCATGATGGGACAAATTATTCCGCTTTACTACTCAAATGATATTGCAGGTTTTCAAAAGCTTCAAAGAGAACAACTTGAAAAGGCTAAGAGTTCGACGAATCCCCTTTATTTTGAGCTGAATTGGATTTTGTTACAAGGTCTGATTTGTCAAAGAGATTCGAGTTATGAGATGAAGCAGGATGATTTGGATAAGGTAGCAGATTATCTCTTCAAAACAGAAGAATGGACCATGTATGAGTTGATTCTTTTCGGGAACCTCTATAGTTTCTACGATGTGGACTATGTCACTCGGATTGGTAGAGAAGTTATGGAGAGGGAGGAATTTTACCAAGAGATTGGTCGCCATAAGAGATTAGTGTTGATTTTAGCCCTCAATTGTTACCAGCATTGTTTAGAGCATCTTTCTTTTGATAATGCAAGTTATTTTGAGACTTATACAGAGAAGATTATTGGTAAAAACATTAGTCTTTATGAGCGAAATATTTTACATTACCTAAAAGGTTTTGCCTTCTATCAAAAAGGGCAGTGTAAAGAAGGTTGTAGCCAAATGCAAGAGGCCATGTATATTTTTGACGTGCTAGGTCTTCCAGAGCAAGTAGCCTACTATCAAGAACACTACGAAAAATTTGTCAAAGATTAATTTTCCCAAATAAGGGAAAAAATAAAAAGCTCCTTTCTGTTTTGATACAATAGTTTCAAAATTTGAGAGGAGTTTTTATATGAATCGCTACGCAGTACAGTTGATTAGTCGAGGAGCTGTTAACAAGATAGGGAATATGCTCTATGATTATGGAAATAGTGTCTGGTTGGCGTCCATGGGGACTATCGGGCAGACTGTTTTAGGAATGTATCAGATTTCTGAACTGGTCACATCTATTCTCGTAAATCCCTTTGGTGGAGTTATTTCAGACCGTTTTTCTCGTCGTAGGATTTTAATGGTGACGGATCTTGTTTGTGGGATTCTTTGTCTGGCTATTTCTTTCATAAGAAATGACAGCTGGATGATTGGAGCTTTGATTGTTGCTAACATTGTTCAGGCTATTGCTTTTGCCTTTTCTCGTACAGCCAATAAAGCTATCATAACTGAAGTGGTGGAGAAAGATGAGATTGTGATCTATAATTCTCGCTTAGAGCTGGTTTTGCAGGTTGTAGGTGTTAGCTCTCCTGTTCTTTCCTTCCTTGTTTTACAGTTTGCAAGTCTCCATATGACGCTACTGCTAGACTCGCTGACTTTTTTCATTGCTTTTGTTCTAGTGGCTTTCCTTCCAAAAGAGGAAGCAAAAGTTCAAGAGAAAAAGGCTTTTACTGGGAGAGATATTTTTGTAGATATCAAGGATGGGTTACACTATATCTGGCATCAGCAAGAAATTTTCTTCCTTTTGCTGGTAGCTTCCAGCGTTAATTTCTTTTTTGCCGCTTTTGAATTTCTCCTTCCCTTTTCGAATCAGCTTTACGGGTCAGAAGGAGCCTATGCAAGTATTTTAACTATGGGTGCTATCGGTTCTATTGTTGGGGCGCTGTTAGCTAGTAAGATTAAAGCTAGTATGGAAATGCTTCTGTTTTTGTTGGCTCTGACTGGACTTGGAGTGATGATAATGGGTTTCACCCTCCCCTCCTATCTTGCTTTTTCAGGAAATTTCATTTGTGAACTATTTATGACGATGTTCAATATTCACTTTTTTACTCAGGTACAAACCAAGGTTGAAGGGGAATATCTGGGAAGAGTTCTTAGTTCGATTTATACCTTAGCTATATTTTTTATGCCAATTGCAACAGGTTTAATGACCTGGCTTCCAAGTGTCCATCTTTATTCTTTCTTAATTATTGGACTTGGAGTTGTCGCCTTATCTTTCTTAGCTCTAGGCTATGTTCGGATTCATTTTGAAAAAGAGACATAAGTCTGTTTGAGTTTTAAAAATAATTCCAATCTGAGTGTTTTTTCCGCCCTTCTCGTTTGTGAGGAGGGCTTAATTTATGGTAAAATGGTCTTATGAATAAAAGAATGAATGAGTTAGTCGCCTTGCTCAATCGCTATGCGACTGAGTACTATACCAGCGATAATCCCTCGGTTTCAGACAGTGAGTATGACCGTCTTTACCGTGAGTTGGTGGAGTTGGAGTCTGCCTATCCAGATCAAGTGTTAGCAGACAGTCCGACCCATCGTGTTGGTGGCAAGGTTTTAGATGGTTTTGAAAAATACAGTCATCAGTATCCTCTTTATAGTTTGCAGGATGCTTTTTCACGTGAGGAGCTTGAAGCTTTTGATGCGCGTGTTCGTAAGGAAGTGGCTCATCCAACCTATATTTGTGAGCTGAAAATCGATGGCTTATCTATCTCGCTGACGTATGAAAAGGGGATTTTAGTTGCTGGGGCAACACGTGGAGATGGTTCTATTGGGGAGAATATTACAGAAAACCTCAAGCGTGTTAAGGACATTCCATTGATCTTGCCAGAAGAACTAGATATCACGGTTCGTGGGGAATGTTATATGCCACGCACTTCTTTTGATCAGGTTAACCAAGCTCGCCAAGAAAATGGAGAGCCTGAATTTGCTAATCCTCGTAATGCGGCAGCAGGCACCCTGCGACAGTTGGATACAGCAGTAGTCGCCAAGCGCAATCTTGCGACTTTTCTCTATCAAGAAGCCAGTCCTTCAACTCGAGATAGTCAAGAAAAAGTGTTGAAGCACCTTGAACAACTAGGTTTTGTGGTTAATCCTAAGCGAATCTTGGCAGAAAACATAGATGAAATCTGGAATTTTATCCAAGAAGTAGGACAAGAACGGGAAAACCTGCCTTATGATATTGATGGGGTGGTGATCAAGGTCAATGACTTAGCAAGCCAAGAAGAACTTGGTTTTACCGTTAAGGCTCCAAAGTGGGCAGTAGCCTATAAGTTTCCTGCTGAAGAAAAAGAAGCTCAACTACTCTCAGTTGACTGGACAGTTGGCCGTACGGGTGTTGTAACCCCGACTGCCAATCTAACACCAGTACAACTAGCTGGTACAATTGTTAGCCGTGCGACCCTGCACAATGTGGATTATATTGCTGAAAAAGATATCCGTAAAGACGACACGGTCATAGTTTATAAGGCTGGAGATATTATCCCTGCCGTTTTACGTGTGGTAGAGTCCAAACGAATTTCTGAAGAGAAACTAGATATCCCTACAAACTGTCCAAGTTGTGACTCTGACTTGTTGCACTTTGAAGATGAAGTGGCCCTGCGTTGTATCAATCCGCGTTGCCCTGCTCAAATCATGGAAGGTTTGATCCACTTTGCTTCTCGAGATGCCATGAATATTACAGGCCTTGGTCCATCTATTGTTGAGAAGCTCTTTGCTGCTAATTTAGTCAAGGATGTGGCGGATATTTATCGTTTGCAAGAAGAAGATTTCCTCCTTTTAGAGGGGGTCAAGGAAAAGTCTGCTGCTAAACTGTATCAGGCCATCCAAGCATCTAAGGAAAATTCTGCCGAAAAACTCTTGTTTGGTTTGGGAATTCGTCATGTCGGAAGCAAGGCCAGTCAGCTCTTACTTCAACATTTTCATTCAATCGAAAATCTGGCTCAGGCAGATCCAGAGGAAGTGGCTAGTATTGAAAGTTTGGGTGGTGTGATTGCCAAGAGTCTTCAGACATATTTTGCGACAGAAGGCTCTGAAATTCTCCTCAGAGAATTGAAAGAAGCTGGGGTCAATCTGGATTACAAAGGTCAGACAGTAGTAGCGGATGCGGCCTTGTCAGGTTTGACCGTTGTATTGACTGGGAAATTGGAACGTCTCAAGCGCTCAGAAGCTAAAAGTAAACTCGAAAGTCTGGGTGCCAAGGTGACAGGCAGCGTTTCTAAAAAGACCGACCTCGTCGTTGCAGGAGCAGATGCTGGAAGTAAACTTCAAAAGGCACAAGAACTTGGTATCGAAGTTCGAGATGAAGCTTGGCTAGAAAGTCTGTAATGATAGTTTAAAACCAGAGTTTAGACAGTATAACTAGTTTGTTAATCGGGACAAAATCGGTCAAGAATTTATTAGTCAAATAGAAACAAATTAAGAAGTAAAAAGGAAAATAAAAAATGTTTAATTACCCTATGCGCATTCATTACCATCGTAAGAATGGAGAATACGACACTTGCTCTTTTGTAAAAAGTCAGGACCAGCGAATTGATTTGCTGACCTATAAAGAAGATTATTTTGGCGCCTTATTTAGTTTTGAACATCCAAGTTCTCATCCACTAGAAAGTTTGAATTTTGTGGTTCATACAGGCCAAACCAGTAAAAAATATGCTATCCGTTTTAATCACTATCCTCTTTTAACAGAGGTCTGGATTTTGGAAGGGGATGACAGAATTTATTACTCTGAAAATCCTGCTATTGCCAGTCCTTTCTATAAGAATCAAAATCCTTTTGCCTTTGACAAGGCCATTAACAGTGCTAGTTTCGACCACCATTGGGGCTACCAAGGGGAATTAGGTTTCCGTGTAGAGGATAATCAGGCTCATTTTGCTCTTTGGGCTCCAACAGCGACAGAAGTGCAAGTTGTCGTTTATGAATCAGCGAGCAATGATGCACCTGTTTGGAAGACATTTGAGATGGAGAGAGGCAATAGCTACTCCTATAATCATAAGGACAATACTATTGGTGTCTGGAGTTTGGATGTTGAGGAAGATTTGACTGGTAAGGCTTATCAGTATCAAGTTCAATTCCCCCATCACCAAAGTCTTACTCGCGACCCATACACTATCGCAACCAGTCCTGATGGCAAACGTTCTGCTATCCTGAGTCCTGCAGAAAAGCAAATTGAAAACTTTGAGGTTAAGCACGGTTCTGATGCTACTTGGCGCTTGGCAAATCCATGTAAGGCAGTTATTTGTGAAATGCACATTCGTGATTTGACCAAATCACCGACCTCAGGTGTGGATGAACATCTTCGAGGAACTTTCTTGGGTGCTGCGCAGACTGGAACGGTTAACCAATATGGCCAGTCAACTGCTTTTGACTACATCAAGAAGATAGGCTACAATTATGTTCAGTTGCAACCAATTGCAGATCGTCACAAAGAATACGATGAGGATGGGAATGTGACCTACAACTGGGGTTATGACCCACAAAACTATAATGCACCAGAAACGAGCCTTTCAACCAATCCAGATGATCCAGCTCAGGTCATTCGTGATTTGAAGACCATGGTTCAAGCTTATCATGATGCGGGTATTGGTGTCATTATGGATGTGGTCTATAATCATACCTTCTCAGTTGTTGATGCACCTTTCCAAACAACAGTCCCTGATTACTATTATCGTATGAATCCAGACGGTACTTTCCAGAATGGAACGGGTGTTGGAAATGAAACAGCCAGTGAACATGAAATGTTCCGCAAGTATATGATTGATTCTCTTCTATACTGGGTTCAGGAATACAATATTGACGGCTTCCGTTTTGATTTGATGGGGATTCATGATGTTAAGACCATGCAGATGATTCGTCAGAGCTTGGATGAAATTGACCCTAACATTATCCTTTATGGAGAAGGATGGGATATGGGAACGGGCCTAGCGCCTTATGATAAGGCCAAGAAGGACAATGCCTACCAGATGCCAAATATTGGTTTCTTTAATGACAATCAACGCGATGCTGTCAAAGGTGGAGAAGTTTACGGGGCTATCAAATCAGGTTTTGTTAGCGGTGCTGCGACAGAGCCAATTCTAGCCAAAGCAATCCTAGGAAGTCGTGAATTAGGAACCTATACACATCCAAATCAAGTGCTTAACTATGTAGAGGCCCATGACAATTACAATCTTCACGATTTGTTGGCAACCCTTCATCCAGACCAAAGTTCCGAGCAAATCATGCGTAAAGTCGAAACTGCTACAGCCATGAATCTACTCATGCAAGGGATGGCCTTTATGGAAATCGGTCAAGAATTTGGTCGTACCAAACTGGTTGCGACTGGTGAAAATGGTGAGTTGACCCATGATGATAGAGAGCGTGCTATGAATAGCTATAACGCTCCTGACAGTGTGAACCAAGTGAACTGGGACTTGATTAATGAGCGTCAAGATAGTATTGACTTTATCCGTCAAATTATTCGATTGAAGACAGAAACCAGTGTCTTTTCTTACCCTACTTATGATGAGATTTACCATCATGTTTTTGTTCATTCAGCTCACGAGCATAGTGGTTGGATTGTCTATGAGATTCATGGAGAAGAACACCTATTGATTGTCTTTAATGCAAAAGGAGATGCGTTCCAGTTTGAAAATGCAGGAAATCTAGAACTCTTGGTGACCAATAGTCCTTCTGATGAGGAAAACAAAGTTGGTGGTGTCAGTGTTAGCATTTTTAAAGTACTATAGATGTTAGTTCGTCTTTTGGTATTTCTTTTATAAATATTTGAAAAAACAAATCAGGAAATTCGTTTTCTGATTTGTTTTTTTAGCTAAAAACACCACTTTTATTAGTAAAATAACGAACTTTATGATAATATTATTAAAAAACAATTCGTTTTCAAAGCATTTCTGAAAATTTTCTTGATTTACAAGTGAACACATCAGTGAATTTGTTGAAGACTTTCAAAAGAATTTTTAGCAAATTCCGTAATTTACTTGAATCTTCCCTAAAAAGGTAGTATAATAAATCTATAGAAAACGCTTACAGAAACAGGAGGGTGTATGAATAAGAAAAAAGCTTTAGAAACCTTTATAGCAGGTGAAAATTTTCACCTCCAGCATTATCTGGGAGCACATAGGGAAGAAAAAAATGGAGAGTATGGCTATACTTTTCGTGTGTGGGCACCCAATGCTCAAGCAGTTTATTTGGTAGGGGATTTCACCAATTGGGTTGAAAATCAAATTCCGATGGAACGGAATGAATTTGGAGTTTGGGAAGTCTTTACTAGCCTTGCTCATGAAGGCCAAATTTATAAGTATCATATCACACGTGCAAATGGTCATCAGCTGATGAAGATTGACCCTTTGGCTGTACGGTATGAGGCACGACCTGGGACTGGTGCTATTTTAACAGATATTCCAGAAAAGAAATGGAAAGATGGTCTTTGGCTAGCCCGTAGAAAACGATTGAGTTTTGAAGAGCGTCCTGTCAATATTTACGAGGTTCACGCTGGATCTTGGAAGAGAAATCCTGATGGTATCCCTTATAGTTTTGCTCAATTGAAAGATGAACTCATTCCTTACTTGGTTGAGATGAACTATACTCACATTGAGTTTATGCCTTTGATGTCCCACCCTCTCGGTTTGAGTTGGGGCTATCAGCTTATGGGTTACTTTGCTCTAGAGCATGCCTATGGTCGCCCTGAAGAGTTTCAAGATTTTGTTGAAGAATGTCACTTAAACAATATTGGGGTTATTGTGGACTGGGTGCCTGGTCACTTCACCATTAATGATGATGCCTTGGCTTATTATGATGGGACTCCGACTTTTGAATACCAAGACCATCATAAGGCTCATAACTACGGTTGGGGTGCTCTCAATTTTGACCTTGGAAAAAATGAAGTCCAGTCCTTCTTGATTTCTAGTATCAAGTTTTGGATTGACTTTTACCATTTGGACGGTATTCGAGTGGATGCGGTTAGCAACATGCTCTATCTTGATTATGATGATGCGCCATGGACGCCTAATAAAGATGGCGGAAATCTCAACTACGAGGGCTATTATTTCCTTCAACGCTTGAATGATGTGATTAAACAAGTTCATCCAGACGTTATGATGATAGCTGAGGAAAGTTCATCAGCTACTCAGATTACTGACACCAAGGATTCAGATGGTCTAGGATTTGATTATAAGTGGAATATGGGCTGGATGAATGATATCCTCCGATTCTACGAAGAAGATCCGATCTATCGTAAATACGACTTTAACCTGGTGACTTTCAGCTTTATGTATGTCTTCAAGGAGAATTATCTCCTACCATTCTCACACGATGAAGTGGTTCATGGCAAGAAGAGTATGATGCACAAGATGTGGGGAGATCGTTATAATCAATTCGCAGGTTTGCGTAATCTCTACACTTACCAAATTTGTCACCCAGGTAAGAAATTGCTCTTCATGGGTAGTGAATATGGACAATTTCTAGAATGGAAATCTGAAGAACAGCTAGAATGGTCTAATCTAGAAGACCCAATGAATGCTAAGATGAAGTATTTCACTTCTCAGTTAAACCAGTTTTACAAAGCCCATCGCTGTCTGTGGGAAATCGATACCAGCTATGATGGGATTGAAATCATCGATGCGGATAATCAAGACCAGAGTGTTCTTTCCTTTATCCGTAAGGGTAAAAAGGATGATATGTTAGTTTGTGTCTTTAATATGGCACCTGTTGAACGAAAAGATTTTACAATTGGACTTCCTGTTGCAGGGATTTATGAAGAAGTTTGGAATACTGAGTTAGAAGAGTGGGGAGGCGTTTGGAAAGAACATAATCAAACTGTTCAAACGCAAGAAGGACTATGGAAAGATTATGAGCAGACCCTGACCTTTACCCTACCAGCTATGGGAGCAAGTGTATGGAAAATCAAACGTCGCTTGAAACCTACTAAAATTGTCACAAGTAAAAACCAAAAAGGAGTAGAAAATGAAGAATGAAATGTTAGCTTTGATTCTTGCTGGTGGGCAAGGAACTCGTCTCGGTAAACTCACTCAAAGCATTGCAAAACCAGCTGTGCAATTTGGTGGGCGCTACCGTATCATTGACTTTGCTCTCTCAAACTGTGCCAACTCAGGCATTCACAATGTTGGAGTCATCACACAGTATCAACCACTTGCTCTTAACAATCATATTGGGAATGGTTCAAGTTGGGGATTAGACGGTATCAATTCTGGTGTCTCTATTCTTCAACCTTATTCAGCAAGTGAAGGAAATCGTTGGTTTGAAGGGACTAGTCACGCTATTTACCAAAATATCGACTATATCGACAGTGTTAATCCTGAGTATGTTTTGATTCTATCTGGGGACCACATCTACAAAATGGACTATGATGATATGCTCCAGTCTCACAAGGATAATAATGCCAGCTTGACAGTAGCTGTTCTAGATGTCCCTCTTAAAGAAGCAAGCCGTTTTGGTATCATGAATACAGATGCCAATAACCGCATTGTTGAATTTGAAGAAAAACCAGCCCAACCTAAATCTACCAAAGCATCTATGGGGATTTACATCTTTGATTGGCAACGCCTTCGCAATATGCTAGTTGCTGCTGAAAAGAGTAATGTCGATATGTCAGACTTTGGTAAGAATGTCATTCCAAATTACCTTGAGTCAGGTGAAAGTGTCTATGCCTACGAATTTAATGGTTACTGGAAAGACGTTGGTACGATTGAGTCGCTTTGGGAAGCGAACATGGAATATATTTCTCCAGAAAATGCCTTGGATAGCCGTAACCGTCAATGGAAGATTTACTCAAGAAATTTGATTTCACCACCAAACTTCCTTGGGGCAAACGCTCATGTGGAAGATTCCTTGGTTGTTGATGGCTGTTTCGTAGATGGAACTGTTAAACATTCCATCCTTTCAACAGGATCACAAGTTCGAGAAGGGGCAGAAGTAGTAGATTCAGTTATCATGAGTGGTGCAATTGTTGGTCAGGGAGCTAAAATTAAACGTGCCATTATTGGTGAAGGTGCAGTTATTTCTGATGGTGTCGAAATCGATGGAACAGAAGAAGTACAAGTTGTAGGATATGATGAAGTAGTGGGGGTAGCAACAGATGAAGATTGATAAATATTCTGCCATTTTAGGAAACACAGTTGGTTTTCATGATATGTCAACACTGACAGACCACCGTCCAGTAGCTAGTTTGCCATTTGGTGGTAAATATCGCTTGATTGACTTCCCGCTTTCTAGTCTTGCTAATGCAGGTGTTCGTAGTGTCTTTGGTATTTTCCAGCAGGATAATATCAGCTCAGTCTTTGACCATATTCGTTCAGGACGCGAGTGGGGCTTGTCAACTCTTCTTAGTCACTATTATCTAGGAATTTACAATACCCGTGTAGAAAGTAGCACAGTTGGAAAAGAATACTACCAACAGCTTCTTACTTATTTGAAACGTTCTGGCTCAAACCAAACGGTTGCCCTCAACTGCGATGTCTTGATTAACATTGATTTGAACCAAGTTTTCCACCTACATAGTACAACAAAAGGGCCTATCACTGTAGTTTATAAAAAACTAGCTAAGAAAGATATTTCAGAAGTAAATGCAATCTTAGAAGTGGATGAAACAGACCATGTTCGTTCTCATAGACTCTTTGATAGTAAATCAACAGATGAAGTTTACAATATGTCCACAGATATCTTTGTCGTTGATACACCATGGTTGATTGAACGTTTAGAAGAAGAAGCTAAAAAAGAACATCCAGAGAAATTGCGCTATGTTTTACGAGATTTGGCTGCAAAAGAAGGGGCTTTTGCCTACGAATACACAGGTTATCTGGCAAATATTCATTCTGTAGAGTCTTATTACCAAGCTAACAAAGATATGCTTGAATCTCAAAAATTCTACTCTCTCTTCTCACCAAATCAAAAGATTTATACAAAGGTCAAAAACGAAGAGCCAACTTATTATGCTAATACATCTAAGGTAAGCACTTCTCAGTTTGCCTCTGGTAGTATCATTGAAGGTCAAGTGGCAAATTCTGTTTTATCACGTAATATTCATGTACACAAGGATAGCTTGGTTAAAGATAGCTTACTTTTCCCTCGTGTTGTTATTGGAGAAGGTGCTCAGGTCGAATATGCGATCTTGGACAAGGGTGTTGAAGTTGCGGATGGAGTTGTGATCCGTGGAACTGCAGAACATCCAGTCGTCGTTAAGAAAGGTGCTAAAGTAACAGAGGATATTCATTCATGAAAATTTTATTTGTAGCAGCTGAGGGTGCACCCTTTTCAAAAACAGGTGGTTTGGGAGACGTCATTGGCGCTCTTCCCAAATCACTGGTAAAAGCGGGACATGAAGTTGCAGTGATTCTACCCTACTATGACATGGTAGAGGCTAAATTTGGCAATCAGATTGAAGATGTTCTTCATTTTGAGGTGAGTGTTGGCTGGCGCAGACAGTACTGTGGAATTAAGAAAACAGTTTTGAACGGTGTCACCTTCTACTTTATTGACAACCAATATTATTTCTTCCGTGGCCATGTTTACGGTGACTTTGATGACGGAGAACGCTTTGCTTTCTTCCAACTGGCTGCCATTGAGGCTATGGAAAGAATTGACTTTATTCCTGACCTTCTCCATGTTCATGACTACCATACAGCTATGATTCCTTTCTTGTTAAAGGAAAAATACCGTTGGATTCAAGCCTATCAAGGAATAAAAACTGTTTTAACCATTCATAATTTGGAATTCCAAGGACAATTCTTAGAAGGAATGTTGGGTGATTTGTTTGGAATCAGTTTTGAACGGTATGCTGATGGTACTCTTCGCTGGAACAACTGTCTGAACTGGATGAAGGCTGGTATTCTCTATGCGGATCGTGTTTCAACCGTTTCACCTAGCTATGCTCATGAAATTATGACCAGCCAGTTCGGATGTAACTTGGATCAGATTCTTCGAATGGAGTCTGGCAAGGTATCTGGTATCGTGAACGGGATTGATGCTGACCTGTATAATCCTCAGACGGATACCCTTTTAGACTATCATTTTAATCAGGAAGATTTGTCTGGTAAAGCTCAGAACAAGGCAAAATTACAAGAGAGAGTTGGCTTGCCAGTTAGAGCTGATGTCCCATTGGTGGGAATTGTTTCTCGTTTAACACGTCAAAAAGGTTTTGATGTGGTGGTGGAAAGTCTGCACCATATCTTGCAAGAAGATGTCCAGATTGTTCTTTTGGGAACTGGCGATCCAGCCTTTGAAGGATCTTTTTCATGGTTTGCTCAGGTTTACCCAGACAAGCTATCAGCAAATATCACTTTTGATGTCAAACTAGCTCAAGAAATCTATGCTGCTTGTGACCTCTTCCTCATGCCAAGTCGTTTTGAACCATGCGGCTTATCTCAAATGATGGCTATGCGCTACGGAACCTTGCCATTGGTTCATGAAGTTGGTGGCTTGCGAGATACCGTTCAAGCCTTTAATCCAATCGAAGGAAGCGGTACTGGCTTTAGCTTTGACAATCTATCTCCTTATTGGTTAAATTGGACTTTCCAAACAGCTTTGGACTTGTATAGAAATTATCCAGACATTTGGAGAAACCTACAAAAACAAGCTATGGAGTGTGATTTCTCATGGGATACAGCCTGTAAGTCATACCTTGACTTGTACCAAAGCTTAGTTAACTAATAGATAAAATCGTATGATGACTTCATACGATTTTTAGGCTATTTAGAGAGGAGAACTGATGTCTCAAGTAAAATGCTTGTGTGTCATGGATGTTGATGGAACCTTAATCCTAGAAGAAGTAATTGATCTTTTGGGAAGAGAGGCAGGTCGTGAGGAGGAAATTTTGCAGATTACGAGTAAGGCAATGCGAGGAGAGTTGAACTTTGAAAGAAGTTTACGAGACAGAGTGTCCTTGTTGGAAGGCCTTCCTATTTCGATCTTTGATACAGTTTTCAAGTCTATTCATCTAACGCCAAATGCCCAGGAATTCATTTCTATTCTCCAAAAGAACGGCATCCTAGTTGGTCTGGTGTCAGGTGGTTTTACGCAAATAGTTGAGAGATTAGCAAAATCCCTTGGTATTGCCCATTTCTCTGCCAACCAACTTGAAGTAAAAAATGGGCTTTTAACAGGAAAATTAGTTGGACAAATTATCAGTCCCCAGGTCAAAAAAGAGACTCTAGAACAATGGGGAGAGGAACTAAAACTTTCTAAAGATAGAACGGTTGCAATCGGTGATGGAGCAAATGACCTATTAATGTTGAAATCGGCAGGAATAGGAATCGCCTTTTGTGCCAAAGAAGTGCTCAAAAAAGAAATACAATATCATGTTGACAAGAGGGATTTTTTAGAAGTACTTCCTTTTATTGACTATTTAGAATGAGGGAAAAGATGAAAATTGTAATTGCACCAGATTCGTTTAAGGAAAGCTTGACAGCTCAACAGGTAGCTGAAGCAATAAAAAGAGGCTTCCAACAATCGATATCAGATGTAGAATGTCTCCTCTGCCCTGTTGGTGATGGGGGAGAAGGTACTGTAGATGCTATTCGACATTCTCTCGATCTTGAAGAAAAATGGTTCCAAGTGACAGGACCTTTTGGTCAAAAAGAAGCCATGCGCTATTTTCAAAAAGAACAACTAGCCCTATTCGAAGTTGCTGATTTGGTTGGCCTTAGAAAGATTCCGCTAGAGAAACGAAATCCACTTCAAATCCAAACTCGTGGTATTGGAGAGTTGATTCGTCATCTCATTGCTAAAGGGATTAAAGAAATCTATATCGGCGTTGGTGGCACGGCCAGTAATGACGGAGGAATTGGGATCGCTGCTGGTTTAGGTTATCAATTTTATGATAGGGATGGAAATGTCTTGCCTGCTTTCGGTCAATCCTTATTGGACTTAGCTTCTGTTTCAACAAAAAATCGCTATGAAATTCCTGAAGATGTTCACATTAGTATTTTAGCAGATGTCGTGAGTCCCTTATGTGGTCCTCAAGGTGCGACCTACATTTTTGGCAAGCAAAAAGGCCTACATCCTGCGATGTTTCCAGTCGTAGATCAAGCAATCCAAGACTTTTATGAAAAAGTCTCACCTGCAACATTGCAAATTAAAGGAGCAGGAGCTGGTGGAGGCCTTGCTGGCGGTTTGTGTGCCTTTGCTCAGGCAAATATCGTGTCGGGAATTGATACCTGCTTGGATCTAATCAATTTTGATAAGAAAGTTGCAGATGCTGACTTGGTTATCGTTGGTGAAGGTAGGCTAGATCGTCAAAGCCTAGCAGGTAAAGCGCCTATTGGTGTTGCAAAAAGAACCCCTGTCGGAGTTCCGGTCATTGCTATTTGTGGTAGTCTTGCTGAGGATTTACCTTCCCTACCATTTGAAAATATCCAAGCTGCCTTTTCTATATTGGAGAAAAGTGAACCTCTAGAAGATAGTTTGAAAAGTGCCAATCTTTATCTGGAGCACACGGCTGCCAATATTGGGCACTTATTAAATATGCGCAATATTTAGCCAAACCATTTTTTCCATAAGGATGTTTTGGATGGTTCTTCCTTTTTAACTTCCCAAAGTTTTGGAAAAGCAAGTCGAAGATCCTTTTCTTCTACTTGAACGGGTGCATTGGTGTGGATAATCAGGCCAAAAGGAGAAGAAGTATGCTCTTCGGATACAATGGTAGCTTGGCTATTAGTTTCTTTTGCTTCTTTTAAGTAGAAAACTTGTTTGTCAAATTCGATAGTTGGCGAAATCTTTACAAATAGTGGTTCTGCTTTTTCCTGAAGGTTTTCTAAAATGGATAAAAAGCCTTTTTCTAACTGCGGGCTATTTGCTGTGTCAATATCTGCATATCCAAGAACCCTTTCCTCAAAAGTACCAAGATAGCGTCTTTGCTCATCCGGATTTAGTTTTGGCCCACCATGAGCTTTTTCAAGTAATTGTTTTGATAAATCTGTCATGAAAATAGTATATCATAAAAATAAAAAGAAAACATATAAAAGAAAGCGATTACTTTATAAAGTTAAGGAAAATTTACACAAAGATAACGTTTTTTCTTGAAAAAGGAGGGTTTTTAAGGTATTATAGAGGTGTAAAAAATTTAACTCATAAGGAGAGTAAAAAATGTCAATTATTACTGATGTTTACGCTCGCGAAGTCCTAGACTCACGCGGTAACCCAACACTTGAAGTAGAAGTTTACACTGAATCAGGTGCTTTCGGACGTGGCATGGTTCCATCAGGAGCTTCTACTGGTGAACACGAAGCAGTTGAACTTCGCGACGGTGACAAATCTCGTTACCTTGGTCTTGGTACAACAAAAGCTGTTGACAACGTAAACAACATCATTGCTGAAGCAATCATCGGCTACGATGTACGTGACCAACAAGCTATCGACCGTGCTATGATCGCACTTGACGGTACTCCTAACAAAGGTAAATTGGGTGCTAACGCAATTCTTGGTGTGTCTATCGCTGTAGCTCGCGCTGCTGCTGACTACCTTGAAATCCCACTTTACAGCTACCTTGGTGGATTCAACACTAAAGTTCTTCCAACTCCAATGATGAACATCATCAATGGTGGTTCTCACTCAGATGCTCCAATCGCTTTCCAAGAATTCATGATCGTACCTGCTGGTGCACCAACATTCAAAGAAGCTCTTCGTTGGGGTGCTGAAATCTTCCACGCACTTAAGAAAATCCTTAAAGGTCGTGGTCTTGAAACAGCTGTAGGTGACGAAGGTGGATTCGCTCCTCGTTTCGAAGGAACTGAAGATGGAGTAGAAACTATCCTTGCTGCTATCGAAGCTGCTGGTTATGTTCCAGGTAAAGACGTATTTATCGGATTTGACTGTGCATCATCAGAATTCTACGATAAAGAACGTAAAGTTTACGACTACACTAAATTCGAAGGTGAAGGAGCTGCTGTTCGTACTTCTGCAGAACAAATCGACTACCTTGAAGAGTTGGTAAACAAATACCCAATCATCACTATCGAAGATGGTATGGACGAAAACGACTGGGATGGATGGAAAGCTCTTACTGAACGTCTTGGTGGTAAAGTTCAATTGGTTGGTGACGACTTCTTCGTAACAAACACTGCTTACCTTGAAAAAGGTATCGCAGAAGGCGCTGCTAACTCAATCCTTATCAAAGTTAACCAAATCGGTACTCTTACTGAAACATTTGATGCTATCGAAATGGCTAAAGAAGCTGGTTACACTGCCGTTGTATCACACCGTTCAGGTGAAACTGAAGATTCAACAATCGCTGACATCGCAGTTGCAACTAACGCAGGCCAAATCAAGACTGGTTCACTTTCACGTACAGACCGTATTGCTAAATACAACCAATTGCTTCGCATCGAAGACCAACTTGGTGAAGTAGCAGAATACCGTGGATTGAAATCATTCTACAACTTGAAGAAATAATCGTTGATTTAACAACGTTTCTAGCCCCTCGGATTTTATCCGAAGGGCTATTTTTGTATTTAGGGGGCAAAAAAGGGGCAAAACTTTTTAAAAATCTTTTTCATCACTTTGTCCAGTACATTGATTGCTTCATCTTTCATGTTCTTTGTGACGTGGGTATAGATGGAAGTGGTGACCTCAGAATCAGAATGTCCAACCCTGTCTGTGATTGTTTTTAAAGGAATTTTATTTTCTGATAAAATATTGGACATCGCAGGCAGCTTGTTTTTATAGGTGTTCAATTTGATTTATTTTTTGTGTAATCCTCTTATTTTAAGATAAATATCAATGACAAATGATTTGCTTATCCGGTATATTACAAAGGAAGATAAGCTAGTAGTCACATAAATTTTAATTCAAATTCTTTAAAACTATTTACTAGGTCAGATATTGCATGTGATTTGATCAAATAATATTAATAGTTTATTGAATCCTTTTTACATAATTTATTTTATGTAGTTTATAAACTATCTAGAGCATTTTTTTGTTCATCATTGACGATATGGGTATAGAGGTCAGTAACTTGTGTGCTGGCATGTCCTAGCTGGTGACTGACCAAAACTTGCGATTTAGTGGCATCATAGAGTCTGGTTGCTAGCGTATGGCGCAGTTTATGGGGAGTTACACGGACTTTGAAGTCCTCAGAGTACTTAGCAACCATTTTCTCAACGCTAGAAGTATCGATACGATTAGGAACACCTCTGTAGAGAGTCAAAAAGAGGGCTGTATCTGTTTTTTCCGTCTTATAGCGTTGATTTCGAATGGCTAGATAATTCTCTAGATAAGGCTTAGCAAAGGCAGCGACATTGACCGAGTCACGTTTGCCACCTTTTCGAGTGACATCAATAACCATCATCTTGAGATTGAGATCTCTTAGATCCAGATTAACAGCTTCAGATAAGCGAACACCCGATGCCAAGAGAAGGGCGATAATGGCCAAATCACGTTCTTTATTTTTATTAAAGGAGGATAAGGCACGATTTGAGAGCTGTTGTGGGTACTCTTGATCAATATAAGTTAGAAAACCTTCTGTTTCATCACCTAGAAAGAGCTTTTGCTTGATGTTTTCAGCTCTAGCAGCAAGTGTTTCTTTCTTTTTCTTAGTTGAAACTTTCTTCATTACATTACGATAGAAATAAGGTTCTCCCTGGTCGTTTTCAACTTCCTCGGTCAGATACTTGTAAAGACTAGAAAGTGCTGACAATGTCCGATTGATAGTTGTCTGTGAAACACCTTGCTTTGTTGTGTTGGCATTCAGCAAGGGACGTTCTCGAAGATAAAGGATAAAAGACTCCATATCTTTCTTTGACATGTTTTCCAAGACAGATAAAGGAATATCAGACATTTTATCAGAGTTTGAAATACCAGACTCCAAAACCCAGCTAAAAAATCGATCGTATTCCTTGAGGTATTCGTACAAGGTTGTAAAACTGTAAGGTACAGCCAGCTTAGATTGGTAGTATTCCAGAACATACCAGGGCATGATTTGTTTTAGTTTGTCGATTCGTTCTAATAAAATCTCACGTTTCATGTATTTTCTCCATAAATAAGTCTACAAGTAGTATAGCATAGACTTATATATTTTTCAAGAAAATTATAGTTTTTCGGAAAGATGTTATAGGAGTTTTTTTAAAGTGATAAAAAGACTTAGACCTGCAAACAAAACAGATCTAAGTCTTTGGAGCTATTATTGTGAATCATTATCTAGTGCTTTTTCTAGCTTCCAAATACTAAACCAGAATGAAATAGTCAGCAGAATAAGAAAAATAAAAAAGAGATTATCAGTAACGAAACTTCTGTTCATTCTACATAACTGAAGAGCTATATAAGGAGCTATGAGATACAAAATGCATTGTATGATTGCTATCGTTTTCTTTTTCATGATTTTAATCTTACTGTACAAATTTGATACAGTAAACTCCTTTACTTGTGTGAAATATCTTGTCTGAAAAATAACCGATCTCATTGCTGAGAATCGGCTTTCTAATGTATTTAATTAAGAAATTTATTTTTACATAACATAAGTTATGTAAAAAACTCCTACAACAACAAATCTTTGACTTTCCCAATTTCACTTTTTGGAATAACCAAATGAATCATATCACCGAGATACATTCTGGTTGAACCGTTAACTGTTTGGCTCTTACCATTATGGACTTGTGTTGTGATAAGGACGTTGTGTGGTAAGTTGAGTTCATGTACTTGTTTTCCTGCTATTTTATCTGAAACAGGGATTTCAATAAGTGTGACTTCTCCTTCATCTGTGGCTTCTTCTGGCAGCATTTTTTCCAACATAGCTTCATAGACTGGTGCACCCTTGAGCAAATCCATGATGATGTAGGCAACCAAGGTTACTAATCCAAGTGGCATGAGGTTGCGAATATCTCCTACCATCTCAGTCACAAGTATCATAGCAGTTAAGGGAGCCTTGGATATCGCTCCAAAATAGCCACTCATTCCTAGAATGACAAATATAGGGAATTGCTCCTGACTGACAAGTCCAAGATTGACACAAATAAGACCAACTAGGGCACCTAGTAAGGAACCAAGCGCTAAAATTGGTAGGAAAATTCCTCCTGGAAGGCCACTTCCATAACTAATCATGCTCCAAACAAAGCGAATCAAAAAGTAAGCTAATAGAACTTGGAAACTAAAATTTTGCTCAGTTAGGGAAAGGACAACCTGATTTCCACCACCAAGGATTTGTGGTAAGAAAATTCCGACTGGTATGATGAGAACGAAGGCTAGAATTGGATAATAAGCTCTATCCAAACGGATTTTTTGACCAAGCCAATCATAAACTCTTCCAACATTAAGTACAGCTTTCTCATAGAGAAAACCGGAAAGTCCTAGAAAAATCCCCATAACTAAGTAAATCCAATACTGATCTAAGGTCATGAGTGGGATATTGTCTGGCATATCCAGTACGGGTGTTAGGCCAAATATAAGTAAAGAAACAAAGTTTGCTACGAGACTAGCTGCTAGAGTGGAAACCCAGAAAAAGCGCGAAAAATGATGGTAGACTTCTTCTACGACAAAGAGAAGTCCTGCAATCGGAGCATTAAAGGCTGCAGCTAGACCAGCGGCTGCACCACTAGCAATCAGGGAGCGTTCCTCTACCGGACTGGATTTGAGCCACTTGGCAATTCCTTTACCACCGACTGCTCCAAGTTGAATACTTGGTCCTTCACGCCCCAACATAAGTCCACTTGCAATAGCAAGAATACCTAGCACATATTTTTTCCAGAGAACACTCCACCAGTTGAGACTCATTAATCCCTTTAATTCGGCTTCGACTTGAGGAATTCCTGAGCCTTTGATATCTTTTTCTGACCGTGTTAGTTTAGCACTGAGCCAGCAGATGAATACATAAAACAAAACCAGTAGAAAAAGATTGCGTACTAGGTGCGCTTGTTCTTGATAAAGTCCTTGTATCAGGTGGAAGCCTTTTTCAATTAAGAAACGAAAGGATCCGACGATAATTCCAACGACAAGACCGACAATGATGCCTCGTCCAACTTGGGATAATATGGTGCTTGAGGCAAAAGCAAATTCTTTCTTGGAACTAAGTGTTTTTGACTGTTCCTCCATAATCATTCCTTCTAACTTAACTTTCTTTTTCTCCAGAAACCAGTGATTTAACGGGTTCAAAGCTGGTTCGGTGAATTGGGGTAACTCCTAGTTTTTCGAGTCCTTCGAGGTGTTTAGCTGTTCCATATCCTGCATTAGCAGTAAAATCATAGCCAGGGAACTGCTGATCGTAGTCCTTCATCAATTCATCACGTGTCACCTTGGCTACTATGGAAGCTGCTGCAATTGAAAGAGAATTAGCATCGCCTTTGATGATGGAGGTTTGTGCAATTGGTAAATCCAGTTTCATGGCATCTATCAAAAGGTGCTCTGGTTGAGGACTGAGCTGGGAGATTGCTTCCTTCATAGCCAGTTTGGTCGCTTCATAGATATTGACTTGGTCGATGACTTGATTATCCATGATACCAATGCCGATTGACAGGGCTTGGTTTTGAACGGCTTGGAAAATCTCCAGATGTTTCTTTTTAGGAATTTTCTTGCTGTCATTGAGACCTCTAATCTTACAATTTTTAGGTAAAATAACGGCTGCAGCGACTACAGGTCCAGCCAGAGGACCACGGCCAACCTCATCAACACCAGCAATTAAGGTCAAACCTTGCTTATAAAGTTCTTTTTCGTAGGAAAGCATAGCTTCCAAACGAAGATCCTCATCCAATTCTGCCTGAATGGCTTTTTTACGCTTGCTGATTTCCTTTTGAACTCCAGAGCGACTATCCTTTTCGAGTTTTAAAAAAACAGGACTTTCTAACTCCGTGACCGTTGCAAGGAGTTCTTTGATTTCTTTAATCGTCGCCATCTAGGTCTTCCAATGTATCTAAGGTATAGTTACCGAGTTTGCCATCACGGACTTCCTTCACGAAGAGACTGTAAAAGCGGTCATAGTCATCACGGAAACCGAGGGCACGGGTCATGTCCATAATAATCACAGGCGCTTCTTCCTCAATTTTCATTTGTTTGAAGCGTTCAGCCAACTTTTCTGGATAATGTTCTTTGAAATAATTGAGACCAAAAATAGTTACCTCATCCATAGGAAGCAACTGGTCTTTGATAGCTCCAGTCAATGCTAACTTAAGGGCAACAGTTTCATCCTCAAACTTAGGCCAGAGAATCCCTGGTGTATCTAAGATTTCCAGGTCTTTATTGGTTTTGAGCCATTGTTGACCCTTTGTTACACCTGGTTTGTTGCCGACAACGGCAATTTTCTTACCAGCCAAACGATTCATGAGAGTTGATTTACCAGCATTTGGAATCCCGATAATCATGGTACGCAAGGTTTCAATCTTGATACCACGTTCTTTTTGACGAGCAATCTTATCAGCCATGAGCTTTTTAGCCGCATCTGTTACAACTTTTACAGTTACTTGCTCTTTGGAGTTGATAGCTAGCGTCTGGATTCCTTGTGATTCAAAATATTGACGCCATTCCTTGGTTATTGCTGGATCAGCCAAGTCTGCCTTGTTTAAAATCAAGAGTTTTGGTTTATCACCAACAATCTTGGTCAACATAGGATTTTGACTAGATAGAGGTAAGCGTGCATCCACCAAAATTGTCACAAAATCAACAAATTTTAAATTTTCCTGCACCTGTCGACGCGCCTTAGACATGTGACCAGGAAACCATTGAATAGTAGCCATAATATATCTCCTTCGGATTGAAAAATTGTAAAAACGTTTTCTTTCTTATCCTCTATTCTATCATAAATTAGCCTTTTTTGCATAGTCTTTTGGCTATGAGAAATCTATTAGACATAATTTTATTTATGTCTTTTATAAAACAGTAAACTTTTATAAAGGATATTAGATTTCAAAAACTGTAAGCCTTCAACAAAGAGGATTTTCACCGCACTCAATATCAAAAAAAGAAGATGACGAATCATCTTCTTAAAAATAAAATATAGAGCCAGACTGATTCTGAACTCTATATTATTTCACTTACTCAGCTTTTATATTATTTAAATAACGGATTAAAGAAACCGTCTGTGTTCTTAAGAAGAGCTTTGAACACCTTGGATTTAAGAGTAACAGTTTTATCTGTTCCACCTATTTTAAGATCTTCTTCAACTGCTTTATCAAACAGGGATTTTAGCTCATCATAATTAGTAATTCGACGACCATCAATTTCAATAGCAGTAAATCCGTTTTCTGCCTTTGATTTAACCTCTTTGAACCATTCTTTTTTCCACTCTTCAAGATTATTGAATTTATCCTTAGACACTTTCTTGATAATGAAATCATCACCCAATAATTTTTTATTGGATTTGTCAGCTTCACCTTGATATTTACTAGATGCATAACTAATAAATCCGTTTTCATAACCAAAATAGCCCCACATACGGAAAGTATTATGCTTGAATGATGCAGCTCCAGGTGCTCCTTGGCTAGTATTACCACCATAGATACCAGTCATCATATTAATATTTACGTAAGCACTATCAAAATCTTCTGGATTATATGTTCTGTCATTAGGAGCGCCATGTTTTGTCATCAAATTATTGTTGACTAAATCATCAATGTTGTTGATAACAATTTTCTTCTTCTCATCTTCAGTTAATTCACGAACTTTATCAAATTGATGTAGCTCTCCATTTTTGCGATATTGTCTATCCATTTTCTTGAACCATCGACTAATATTACCATGTAATTTAGGGATAACAGCATCAGCCTCAAGATGGTCTAACATCATAAGAGCATCATTATAATTTCTCATGTAACGGTCGATGTCTTCACGAGTTTTCAATTTATCTGGATCATAGTTATACCACTGATCACCATCATTATTACGATGATAAGCCATGTTAAGACCTAAAGCACCATATTCACCATTGGTTGTCGATTTATCTGGTGTTTGTAACATACCTTGAGCATAAGCTTCAACGTCTGTACCCTGACGATGTCTATGACCACCGAAGTAAAGCATTCTATCGTTCACGTGTGTTGTTTCGTGAGTGAAGGCTGAAATACCAAACGGACTAATCATATCCGTCACCATAAACAAGACCTTGTCATCATTATTCGGGTCATCAAAAATTGATGCCATAGCGCCCATACGCCAATCTCTATCATGATGTCGCCATGTTGGACCATATAATTCACGAATTGGAGCTACAGGGTTACCTTTACCGTCAAATCCTCGACGACCTACAGGAGAACCATTATAGGTCTGATTATCCCAAACAGGTGTTGGTACCATTTTCTCACTCTTAAGCAATCTATCCCTTACATTAGGTAATGCTAAACGTGACCAGAAGTCAAGGTAAGTTTGTTGCGCGTGAGCAACCTTATCAATTTCTTTTTTGAACTCATTTCTAGCTTCTTCTGTATGTTTACCATATTTCTCAAATGAACTGTACGCCATCGTATTATATGTTGAAATTAAGAACATATGAGCATCTTTGAGCGTTAGAAGTGGTAGAATCATACGTCCATGAACACCATTATCTAAACCATCGAATACACGGTGACGTTTATCTTTCAACTCTGTATTTGTTGTCTTAGGTTCTGAAACATATACATTTTTAGCAGAATGGATAAACCAATCGTTAATATCTTTATCCTCAGTGAACAAACGCATGTTGTATTCTAGGAAGTTACGAAGACTACCTTTACCAGTATTACTTGCAATGATTTCACGATAAGCATCCTGAGTTCGGTCACCCTTTAAGTTCTTCTCGCTAGACCCAATGTTAATCAATCGATCTAACACACTTGGTGTTTTACCGTAGAAGTCAGGTTTAAATATCATAATGTCTTTGATACTCATACTGTTGTCAGTATACTTAATGTTATAGTAACGGTTCAAGTAAGATAGAGCCATCATGATTTTCGCTTTGTTGTCGTCAACTTTCTTTACAAGTGCTTTCATCGCAGCTTCGTCACTATTTAATTGATGGTCTTCGTTTTCGACTAAAGCTTTCACAAATTTATCGAGATTAGCTTTAACATAAGCAAAGCTTTCTTCTAGATACAAATCAGATGGATTTCCAATAATTTTACGAACATCTTGCGAATCGTATGTGACTGAAGCTAACTTCTCTTTCACATCTGTAATTAGTTTCACACGGTCTTTCTCAACCATATTTGGTGTATAAACAACGTTTTGTCCAGCGATGGTATATTCACGAACTTGTTTCACTTTAGAATCAGTATTCTTAGTAACATCCATTTCTTCCTTAGTACCATCAGCATAGTGAACCATAATCTTATCAATATCTGATAAGTCAGTTACAAAATGTCCGTCTTTCATACCAGTAACAGAAAGAACTTCTTTCTTAGCTAAGTTTGAATCTTCTGCAAGTTTGTTACCTTGATTAACAATCCATTCTTTATTGTAGAATGGTTGGAGTTTTGCAATATTTCGATAAGCTAAATCACGTTCTGTTTTGTAGTCTTGAGTTGTCTTATACTCATCTTCTTTTCTGGTTAAACGATTTAAGCGGTTGACGATAGGTTCGTTGATTTCGTATTTATCTGCGGATATGCCTGTAGCTTCAATTTTAGATTTTGCCTCTTCTTCAGAAATAGGTTTAATACGATTTTTATCTTTTGAACGCTTGTAGCTAGAATTCCCATCACTGACACCTACTACAACGTAATTTCGTTTCACATTATTTCCTGTCCAATAGCCATCATCATAATCAATATCACTAGAACCATAGAAAATTTCACCATTAGATACTTTCATCATGGAAACTGAATCTTCAACGGAACCGTGATGCTTCATGCTTCCTACAACACCACCATTTTCAATTGGTTTAGCTACATTAATGGTTCCTTTTGCAACTGATTTCTTAATCGCACCATCACGACTTACAGCACCGTTATCCCCACCGTTTTGTGAACTATAAGCAATTCCCGCAGCTTTTGCCTTATCACCGACAAGATTAGCATCCACATATGCTTTTTCTACTAAACCTTTCCAGTTTTCACCAACGATACCGGTCAAGTATTGTCCACCATCACCGACAGCAGTTACATTACCGATAAAGGCCACATTTCTGAGTGTACCTTGGTTATCAATCTTATCAATAAATCCAGATACCCAGTTTCTACCTAATACGTTACCAGTCACTTTGACATCTTCGATTTTAGCTCCACCTTTAATGGTATCGGCAATCGGTGCAATGCGGTCTGCCCAAGGCATATTGATATTTACATTCCCAATATTTACTTTGGTTACTGTACCACCGATAATGTTCCTGAATAACGGACGCTCCGTGTTATGGATGGTATAATGTTTCCCCTCCACACTTTTTAATGTACCTTTAAAATCACCATCAACATACCATTTCTTAGGTGTTGGTACACCAGTGGCATTCAAATCTGCACCAATTTTAAATGTACCGTTTTTATCAGCATTCATAGCATCTACCAATTCTTTAAAGTTATAATAAACGTTATCAACTTTTGGAACTGGTTTTTCAATATAATGCACATACTTATTACGAACCGTAGTAGAGTCTGCATGTTGAATCAAATCTTGCGCTTCAGCAGTGATTTTATAAAGTTTTTTACCCTCTTCAGTCACTTCTTCAATAGAGTCAACAGCTAAACGAGTTACCTTATTATCGCGACTAGTGATTTTTAAGTACATTTTCTTCACATTTTCATCTGAAGGTTTTTCAGTCATAAAATCACTAGATGTTTCAGTACCATCGTCATTTACCTTCACTAAATTAGTAGATGCGATATTTTTAATTTCAACTTTTTTCAACTCTAAACGTAAAGGTTTTTCGTCCAATTTAGAAGTTTCATCACCTTCACCTCGATTATAAATCATTGTTGTTGAAATCTTATAATCTTTGAATAAATCCAAACCTTGAACAGCATCTGTCAATTTTTCTTTAGATAAGTCAACTCGCTTAACAACAGTATTCCCATCCTTAATCTCAGCTATAATGCTCTTGATTTCAGCATTACCTGTATTTTCAAGAGTGTAATCCAATTTAGCTGAACGATCCATCGCATCTTCTGTAATCTTATCCAAAGTCAAAGTTGGTACAACTTTTGTAGTATATTCAGGTAACTCAGCTTGCACTTCAGGTTCACCCTTTTCGGTTACCACCGCTTCGGGTAACTCGGGTTGAACCTCAGGTTCTACCAGATTACCACCAACTGGTGCTGTATATTCCAGCTTCTCTGCCTTAGGAGCCTCATCTGGGACTGTGCCTACGGGTTCAGTGTACTCTGGTTTGTCAGCTTTAGGCGCTTCGTCAGGAACCATACCCACAGGATCAGTGTGCTCAGGTTTCTCAGCTTTAGGCGCTTCGTCTGGCACTGTACCCACAGGATCAGTGTACTCTGGTTTCTCAGCTTTAGGTGCTTCGTCAGGAACTGTGCCTATCGGTTCAGTATATTCTGGTTTTTCATGAACTTCAGGCTCAACCAGATTACCACCAACTGGTGCTGTATGTTCTGGTTTCTCTGCCTTAGGAGCCTCATCTGGAACTGTACCTACTGGTGCAGTGTATTCTGGTTTCTCTGCTTTAGGTGCTTCGTCTGGCACTATACCCACAGGATCAGTGTACTCTGGTTTCTCAGCTTTAGGTGCTTCGTCTGGCACTGTGCCCACTGGTTTAGTATATTCTGGTTTCTCAGCCTTAGGCGCTTCGTCTGGCACTGTACCCACTGGTTTAGTGTATTCTGGTTTTTCAGACTTAGGTGCTTCATCAGGTACTGTGCCTATCGGTTCAGTATATTCTGGTTTTTCAGACTTAGGAGCTTCATCTGGTACTGTACCTACAGGTTGAGTGTACTCAGGTTTCTCAGATTTAGGTGTTTCGTCAGGTACTGTGCCTACAGGTTTAGTGTATTCAGGTTTCTCAGTTTTAGGCGCTTCGTCAGGAGCCATACCTACAGGTTGAGTGTATTCTGGCTTCTCAGCTTTAGGTGCTTCATCAGGAGCCATACCTACAGGTTGAGTGTACTCAGGTTTCTCAGCTTTAGGTGCTTCATCAGGAGCCATACCTACAGGTTGAGTGTACTCAGGTTTCTCAGATTTAGGTGTTTCGTCAGGTACTGTGCCTACAGGTTTAGTGTATTCAGGTTTCTCAGTTTTAGGCGCTTCGTCAGGAGCCATACCTACAGGTTGAGTGTATTCTGGCTTCTCAGCTTTAGGTGCTTCATCAGGAGCCATACCTACAGGTTGAGTGTACTCAGGTTTCTCAGCTTTAGGTGCTTCATCAGGAGCCATACCTACAGGTTGAGTGTACTCAGGTTTCTCAGCTTTAGGTGCTTCATCAGGTACTGTGCCCACTGGTTGAGTGTATTCTGGTTTTTCAGACTTAGGAGCCTCGTCAGGTACTGTACCTACAGGTTGAGTGTACTCAGGTTTTTCAGCTTTAGGTGTTTCGTCAGGTACTGTGCCTACAGGTTGAGTGTATTCTGGTTTCTCAGCTTTATGTTGCACTTCTGTGATTACATCATCAAGAGGTAAGTATCCAATATAACGATATCCAGCAATTTGAACTACACCTTCATTACTTGGTGTTCTCAAAGGATTGCTTATATCGAGGGCTTGCATACTAGAAAGACTAATTAGTCCGACAGTAGTAACTAAGAACAAACTACTAACTTTTTTCTTTTTATGAACCAACAGAACTAAACTACCAATAGCTAATAGACCTAAAGCCGTCAGCACAGAAGTCGATGAACCTGTTGCAGGAAGAGCTTCCTGCTGATAAATAAGAGCATAAGTTGCTTCATTATCAGTAGGAATTCCTGCTTGAATCTTAGTTTGTTCTTCTTGTGTAAGAGCGCTTTTTTCAACATAATGATAGGTAGAAGCATGAATGATTGACGGTGCAACCAAGATACTTCCGAGTAAAACTGAACCAACAATCCCACAGATTTTTCGGATTGAAAACCGTTCTTTTTTAAATAATGACAATCGTAATCACCTTCTTTAATTTTATTTCCTAATAGTAAACACTATTTTTATTATTAAAAATTGAACTTCTAAAATCATCAGTTTGATTTAGATAGGCCTTAAATACTGCTCTCTTTAACTTATGAACTGCACTATCATATTCTGGATTATAGTTGTCCCAAGAATAACGATTCTCATCTGCATCCTTACGGACAGCTTCGTCCATTAATCGCTGCAGTTCTTCTACACTATGAATCGTCTTTCTTGCAAAACTTGCCCAAGATTTAGTTGGATCGTTGAAGGTAACCTGCTTCAAGTTTCTAAACTGATCCACCCGTTCTTGGTACATAGCTTTCTTAAAATTCGCCCAAGAAGAATACTTTCCTTCAAATACCTTTTCCAAAACAAGATCATCTGTCACCAATCCTCGTTCTTTACCATAGAGATTGATGGTTTTACCGTTTTGTTTGGCAACTTCTTCGTATTGGTTTGAGATATAAGGTACCATTCCATCCTTAAAGCCTTTGGCAGCCAGAAGTTCATAAGCAATCCTACGTCCCATCAAATCACCCGGAGTTCCCTTACTGCTCAGAGCCGAATAGATTGGGGCAAAGAGTTTAATCGTATAGTAACCGTTTCTTTCATATTCCCCAGACTTATATTCACGAGCTGACAAGATATTATTTTTAATTAAACTATCAAAGGTAGTCAATTTTTTGGCATCTTCTTCTGTCAGATTGTGTACTACGTTAGTAGCGTAAACCTCATTTCCATCTGCAGGATCTTTTACGTATTTATTCTCGATTTTTCTCAGGGCTGTCATTTTCTGATATGTATCTAATTGCTTCACAATAGATTGCCCTTCGAGATATTCCAACATGTAAACGACATCAAACATATTGTGGGCGTAGTTCTGAAGATCTGCTGCGTTATTAAATCTTGTAGTTGGATCAAGTACTTGTAATCGCTGGCCTTCTGTACTATCTGATGTTTTATGTTTCAAGATAGAGTTGATGGTAATGGTTGCATCACTTGGTTGGTCAGGAGCTTGCAATAAGCCTTTTGCGAAGAACTCCGGTCCTAAGCCACTTCTTCGACCATAGCCACCAAGGTAAATATCCTGATCTGAATCATGTGTCATCTCATGGGTATAGGTGATAGCTCCATCCTTATCTAACATACGATAGGACATATAGTAAACGCCATCTCCAGTTGCATAAGCACCATGATGATTGTGAACTACTTTATTCCCCACTGGACCAAAGAAATTCTTCATCGCCGGATTGGTACTATCAAACTTAGCCTCAACTGTAGCTTTTCCAGATGTTGTATCATCTCCAAACTTATAGGCATCATAAACTAGAATCGTACGATAGAGCTTTTCACGTCCTTCTTTATCTAAAATACGATACCAATAATCGTAGTGATCTCGCTGACGCTTGGCTGTTTCACGCGCATTATCTTCAACAAACTTATTGAGTTCATCTCCAGCCTTGTAGTCACTATTGCGGTAACGATCATAAGCTCCAAATCCTAGACTAGACATGGTCGAGATGACAAAGACTGATTTCTCTGGCAAGGTTAGGAGCGGCAAGACCATATTGCGGTATTTCCATGTGGCACTAGTGATACGGTCATAGACACCAATAGAATACTTGGTACCAGCCTGTCCTTGCTTTGTTTTCACCTCTTCGATATTGGATTTTTCTTCGACAATGTAAGCCTTGGTCTGTGATTTAAACCAGTCATTATTGCTTTTGTCTGGTAGAAAGACTTTTCGGTAATTTTCCAACGTGCTAAACAAATCTGTCGTTCCATGATGGCTGGCAAGACTGATAGCATAAGTATCGACATTGTTTTTAGCAAGAAGATTGTTAAAGCCAGATTTACCTAACTCAATCAGAGTATCTAATGGTGAAGTATTTCCTTTACCAAAGAAATCCAGATGATACATAACTAGGTCTTTGACATTCACTTGACCATAGCTAAAGTTATACCAACGTTCTAAATAAGTTAAACCGAGTAGTAAGGCTTCCTTATTGTTCTTGATTTTATCTACAAGATATCCTCTGGTAACTGAGTTGTCACCAGCAAGTCCAGCATCTGCTGACAAAAGTTTTTTCAAACTGTTTGCTAAATCTTGTTTTGTTTTGACGAACTGGTCTTCCAGATAGAGCTCAGTTTGCTTGACATCTGGAGAAATTCCGAGTGTCTTTCTGATGGCATCTGACTTATAGTCAATCTTTTGTAAGTCAGGTAGGACTTGCTTAATGATAGAGTCTTGGTGATACAAGAATTGATTTGGAGTGTAGAGGAGTCCTGTATCCCCTAAACTATATTCTGCTAGCTTGGCAAAATCAGTCTGGTACTTGAGATCGAGCTTCTCAGATGAATGGTCCTGATAGTGAAGTAAGAGTTTATTTGCAGTCTGTTTGTTAGAAACAATATCTGTGATTACTTGGTCATCCTTCATCATAACTGCGGACAAGAGTTCTTTTTGATATAAGAGACTGTTCTCTTTGACCAGGTTTCCGTATTTCACGATGGTTGCCTTGTTATAGAAAGGTAACAATTTTTCAATGTTCTTATAAACCAAAGTACGGTTAGCTTGATAATGCTTCACCTTAGAAAAATCACTTTCTTTACTACCACTTGTTGAAAGGGGCTCCACTGTTGGAGGAGTGAGAGGATTGATTTCTGCTTTTTTATTAGTCACTTCAGAAGCATCTAGCATTGTTCCTCTTTCTTCAAAGGATTCTTTGCTGACGACTTCATCCCTAACCAAGGTGACATTGTATACTCTGTTCGCCTTGCTGCTGAATGTGTCCTTCACCTTCATTTCATTGTAGTGGTAACCAGTGATAGCATTCCCGTTGGTTACATTAACATCGCTGAGAACATTGGTCAATCTTCCTGCATGCTGTTCCTCATTCGTTTTTCGATCCCACAAATATCCAGCCACACCCGCGACTCTACCAAAGTGCTTGACATTGTTGATATCACCTTCAGCATAGCTATCCTGTATATGCGCATCTTGATCTACTAGACCTGCAAGCCCACCAACAGTCTGATCTGAACTATTGGTGTTGGATGAAATGGCTACTGTCGCTTTTGATTTAGTCAGTGAAGCTTTGTTTCCTGTCAAATGACCGACCAAGCCACCGATATTATAGGCAGCAGTTGTTTCATAGGTATTGACAATTCTTCCCTTGAAACTACTCTCTGTGATGCTTGATTGGTCTGCCTTAGCCAACAAACCACCGATACCGCGTTCTCCAGCCAGAACACCATCGACATGAACTTGTTTGATCTTTGTGCCATTCGTAGCTTCATTTGCCAGTGAAGCAATATCATTTTTCCCTGAAATAGTAACATTTTTTAGAATCAGTTTTTCTACTGTAGCACCACTCAAGTTTTCAAACAGAGGTTTTTTCAAGTTATAAATAGCATACTTCTTACCATCTTTTTCTCCAATCAACTGACCAGTAAAGGTTCCATTGATATAGGATCTTTCATCAGGACCAAGCTCCACTTCGTTAGCATTCAGGCTAGCTGCTAAATGATAGGTTCCAGAGAGATTTTGGTTTATAGCTTTGACCAGATTACTAAAGGAAGTAAAGTTTGTCTTTTCCTTTGTAGCCTTCTTATCGAGGTAGAAGGTGAAATGGTCGACATATTTATTGTTCTGCTCTTGCTGGAGTTTCTCAGCCTTAGCTGTAATTTTATAAACTGGCTGACCATTTCTTTCCTCTTCAGTTATTGAGGCGACTGGTAGATAGACATCTTTAAATGCCGAAGATTTTACCTTGACAAAGTAATTATCCGTATTCTTTGGAATTCCATCCAATGAGATATGTTGTTTATAATTCCCATTCGTCTGGCTGTACAACTCAATATCCGAAACATTTCTTAATTCGAGTGTTTTTTCTGGATCTGTTTCTTTCGGCTTCTCAATCGGAGTTTCAGGTTTTAATTGCTCAATATTCCCCTTATATTCAGGAAGTGGATCTACCTGTTCAGGCTCACCTTTGTCACTGACTACAGCTTCTGGCAACGCTGGGTGAACCTCTGGTTCGCCTTTGTCGGTTACTACAGCCTCTGGTAACTCTGCTTGGACTGCAGGTTCACCTTTGTCAGTTACAACAGCTTCGGGTGATTCAGGTTGGATTGCAGGTTCACCTTTGTCAGTTACAACTGCTTCTGGTAAGGCGGGTTGAACTGCGGGCTCACCCTTGTCGGTTATTACAGCTTCTGGCAACTCTGTTTGGACCGCAGGTTCACCTTTATCAGTAACAACAGCTTCTGGTAATTCTGGCTGGACTTCAGGTTCATCTTTGTCACTTACAACGGCTTCTGGTAACGCTGGATGAACTTCAGGTTCGCCTTTGTCTGTTATAACAGCTTCTGGTAACGCAGGTTGAACTTCAGGTTCCCCTTTGTCAGTTACAACCGCTTCTGGTAAGGCGGGTTGGACTGCAGGTTCGCCTTTATCGCTTACAACTGCTTCTGGCAATTCAGGTTGAACTTCCGGTTTACCTTTGTCACTGACTATAGCCTCTGGCAACTCTGCTTGGACTTCAGGTTCCCCTTTGTCAGTTACAACCGCTTCTGGTAACTCTGGCTGAACTTCAGGCTCGCCTTTATCGCTTACAACTGTTTCTGGCAATTCAGGTTGGACTGCAGGTTCGCCTTTATCAGTAACAACAGCTTCCGGCAATTCAGGTTGAACTGCTGGCTCGCCTTTGTCACTTACAACAGCTTCTGGCAATTCAGGTTGAACTGCAGGTTCCCCTTTGTCACTTACTACAGCCTCTGGCAACGCAGGTTGGACTGCAGGTTCCCCTTTGTCACTGACTATAGCTTCTGGCAATTCTGGTTGAACTGCGGGCTCACCTTTATCAGTAACAACTGCTTCTGGTAACGCAGGTTGAACTTCCGGTACGCCTTTATCACTTACTACAGCTTCTGGCAAGGCGGGTTGAACTTCAGGCTCACCCTTATCAGTCACGACTGCTTCTGGTAACGCAGGTTGAACTTCCGATACGCCTTTATCACTTACAACAGCCTCTGGCAACTCTGCTTGGACTGCAGGTTTGCCTTTGTCAGTCACAACTGCTTCGGGAAGCTCTGGTTGAACTGCAGGCTCGCCTTTGTCACTTACCACAGCTTCTGGTAAGGCAGGTTGGGTTGCAGGTTCGCCTTTTGCGCTTACAACGACAGAATTTGAAGATTGTTTCTCTTCTTTTCTTGGATTGGTTAATTCTGCAGAGAGAGGTTTTTCAACTACTTGAACTTCTGTCGGCTTAGTTGAAGAAACAGATGTTTGTTCCTGCATAGCTTGTACTGTTGATGGATTCTCGACAAAATTCGGTGTAACACTATAATCCACCTTTTGTTGATTTTTAGGAGTAGCTACTGATTTCTCTTGATTGCTTACTTTAGATTCAGAAGTTATGATTCCCTCTTTGATATATCCAACATATCTGTAACCTGAAATATCTTTAGGAAGAGGTAATTTTTCTCCTGAGATTAATTCATAGTCAGTATTGTAATTTATCAAAAGATTATTTTCTAAAGCATGAGCTGATACTAAGACACCATTTCCTATTCCTGCAACCAATACTAAATGTAATACTGTTTTATTCTTAACTTTTTTCTTAGAAACGGCAAAAATTAAAATTCCCAGAGCTGCTAAGCTAGCACCAACAACTAAGGCTTGCATCTCATTCTTACTTCCAGTATTTGGTAAGTCTCCCAGTTGATTTTGGGAATTTAATTTATAAACAAGATAATAAGTCTCATCATCATTCTCCATGTATGTCGGAATGTCATAGACAAGCTGCTTCTTTTCTTCTGATGATAACTCTGACTCTGTCACATATTTATAGTGAATACCTTTAGTCTCTTGAGCCTCTACAGCTGAACTACCTAATACAGACACAAAAAATAAACTTGAAATCGTTGCAGATACAAGTCCTACTGATAATTTTCTAAATGAAAAACGCTGCTGTTTTTCACTAAAATACTTTTCCATTATTCCTCCTTGAAATAAAATTTAAAAATGTGTAAGGTAAACTTTATTATATTAGCTTGTTATCTTATAAAAAGGTAACATACTTTAATTATACTCTTAATTTACAAAAAAGTCTTAAAATTGAGTTACGCTTTCATACTTTGTTTTATATATAAAATACGAAGGAACAGGGTTTGCCATTTCCTATTTTCTCTTTTTGGATAAGATGTAACCTACCATGAAATTTCCACGGTAGGTGTTACTTATATCACTAATCGTTCTAAAAATGGTTTGAGGCAGTTGAAGAGAATTCCTTCTATCCAGCTTTCTTGTGCTGAGGATAGATGATCTGTCTGGAGACTTTCTTTTAGAAAATCTCGGACTTGTTCTGGTGCGATTTCAAACTCAAAGGCTTTCATTTTATAGAAAAAGTCGAGCAGATGGTCGGACAGGTATTCAGTTGAAAAGGGGACTTCTCCACTTTTTCGATATTCTAATAAGAGCCGAGCAAATCGGGATTTTTCTTCAGGAAGCTCACGGAAATAGGAATTGAGGATCCAGGTCTGCTTCTGCTTTCTTTCAATTGGATCCTGACTGGCTATTCGTTGGTCTTTTTCCAGCTCTTTTTGGTATTGTTTGGCCTTGATAGCCCGTTCTGTTCGATTTTTACCAAAAAGAATTTTCTCCCACTTGCGTTCTTCTTGAGTCAGGGTCTCTGTAAAGCCAAAGTAATCTTGGTAGGCACGCTCTGCTGGTCCCATAGCTAGAACCAGATTGTCTGCATATTGCTTGGCGATTTTATCCCTCTTCTTTCGCTCCTTCTCTGCCTGAATACGGAGTTCTTGCTCGTAGTCAATTTTCTCCTTGCCTAGCTTGACAAGGTAGAGTTGATCATCTGGTTTTCCAAGTAAAAAGGGTTTGATACACTTTTCAAGGACTTCTTCCATACGAGCCTTCTTCTTGGGCTCTGCCTTGGTCCAACTTCCTCCTTGAAAGACTTCTAGGAAAAGCTGGTAGTCTCTCTCAGGTGCAAATTGATTGCCACGATTGGGTTTAAAAACACCTTTTCCCCAGAGCCACTTTAGAAGACGCTCGTCAAAGTCACTTTTATTGACCTTGATTTTCTCTTTTTTCTGAGCTTTTCTGGTTAGATTTTCAACCTTTCTGAGCAGTTTTTCTTCCTCCTCCAATTGCTGGTCAAGGGACAATCGATGAAAATGACGAACACAGTCGCTACCAATTGGAAAGAGACGTTGGCCTGTGACACCATTAAAGAGTTCGTAGGCGTACTTGATGGCATTCCCACAGACACAATTGCTACGGCCGATACCGTTAAAAATCAAGGAAACTTCATTCCATTCCTTGGTAGCTTGTTCCCAAGTATCAGCTTTTGAAGCTTGTAATACGGCATCGTGCAAGGCTTTTCTAACTGGAAGTGTCATGAGGTCTCCTTTCTAGATTATACTTTTACAACTTGAACCTCGTCTTTACCGAGTAAAATCAAGTATTTCTCAATATTTTCAATCGAATAGGCTCGTGATAATGCCTCTTCGTATAGGGCTAACTGTCCACGATAACGGTCTATGAGTTGATTTGGCTCATCATAGCGGTCTGTCTTATAGTCGAACAGAACAATTTTGTCTTCGTAAAGCAGATATCCATCAAGGATACCACGGACAACGAAGTCTTCCTGACTCTTTTGGTCTCGTTTGAGCATGGAGAAAGGTTGCTCGCGATAAAGATGATCGGTATTAGCAAGAATTTCCTGACCGAGTGCTGTGTCAAAGAATGCAAGAATTTTAGCAAGATTTATCTTATCTCTGACACCTGGGCTGGTTTGAACTTGTTTGATAGTTTCTGTCAGGCTAGCAAGCGTTGGTCGCTGACTGAGGTCCATTCTCTGCATCAGTTCGTGGGTGGCACTACCAATTTCAGCTCCAGTTACTTTTTCTTTGGTTGAAAAATCTGGCAAATCAAAGCTGATTTTCTTGTCTACTGACTGACCTTGACCTGCAATCTTGACACCTTCCATATCCATAACAGGCTCGTAGAATTTCTTGATTTGACTTGGGGTTTGAACACTAGGCAGTTCAATGGCTGCACGGTGAAGAGTATTATAAACTTCTACTTCTTTCAGCATTTCAAGGGCTTCTTTGATGGTTTCTGACTGACGATTGTCTACTTGGGAGCTATCTTGGAGAGGACTTTCGTTTTCCAACTGACCGATAGCTTCTCTAGTCAACTGTTCTTCACCAACAAAACGATAGATAAAATTGAGATGATCCTTTGCAAACACTTTGCTGATAGCCCAAATCCAATCTTGGAAATTCTTAGCTTGGAGTCTAGTACTGCTATTTAGTTTTCCATTTTTAGCTGCTGGGTATACCTTGGCTTCCAACTTTTCACGAGAACCCTTACCGACAAGATAGAGCTTTTTCTCAGCCCGTGTCATAGCAACATACAGTAGACGCATTTGCTCAGAATAGCTTGCCAGCTGTAATTCCTCTTCGTTCTGTCTATAGGTCAGGCTAGGAATAGAGAGCTTGATGGTTTTAGGATAGTGATCTTCCACTGCTCCTGTCTCCATTTTGGCGATATATTTGACACCAAGCCCATTTTTACGACTGAGAATGACTTCTGACATAGAGTCTTGCTTGTTGAAATCTTGATCCATATTGAGGATAAAGACGTAAGGAAACTCTAGCCCTTTACTCTTGTGAATGGTCATGAGCTCTACTGCATCTTTTGGCGGTGCGACAGCCACGCTTGCCAAATCGTGCTGGGCTTCTAAGACTTGGTCAATCATACGAATAAAACGAGACAAGCCCTTGAAATTGCTCTTTTCAAACTGATCAGCACGAAGTGCTAGGGCATAGAGATTTGCCTGTCTAGCAGGACCATTTGGCAAAGCCCCAACATAGTCATAATAAAAACGGTCGTTGTAAATCTTCCAAATCAAGTCATAGAGGGAGTGAGTTTTGGCATACAAGCGCCAAGAGGTCAAGATATCCATGAATTGCTTTAGTTTCTCAGCTAGAGCTGAGTGAATCAAGCCTTTTTGACTACTTGCCAGTTTTTGTGCATTGATCAGTTTTTCATAGAGATTTTCTTGGACTTTATCCTCTGCTTTCTGAAGGGACAAACGTGCTAACTCGTCCTCATCAAAGCCAAACATTGGAGACTTCATAAGGGCAACCAAGGCATAGTCTTGAAGAGGATTGTGAATGATACGAAGGGTGTCTAGCATGACTTGCACTTCTAGGGATTGGAGATAGTTGTTTTGCTCTCCGTCAGTTTTGACAGGAATCCCATACTCAGACAGGGCGAGGAGAATCTGGTCATTACGACTGCGACTGGAGGTCAGAAGGGCAATTTCCTTAAAGGCAACACCTTGTTCCTTGTGGAGTTTCAGAATCTCCTTGATGACTAAGCGCATTTCGCCTGTTAGTTTCGTTTCTGTTTGACTATCTTCTTCCTCACCTGTATCGTCCTTGTCGTAGAGGAGAAATTCTGCCTTGTTATCGGGATTAGGAGTCAGTTTGCTATTGGCAAAAACAAGCTGGTGCATGTTATCATAGTTGATTTCACCGACATCTTGGTCCATGAGACGTTCAAAAACATCATTGGTTGCTGACAGCACTTCTGAACTACTACGGAAATTTTCCTTGAGGAGAATCAGCTTGCCCTCTTTTGGATTTTGCGCATAGCGTTGGAACTTCTCATTGAAAATCTGCGGGTCTGCTTGACGGAAACGATAGATGGACTGCTTGATATCTCCCACCATAAAGCGATTGTGGGCATTTGAAAGTAATTCCAGCATTCGTTCTTGAATATGGTTGGTATCCTGATACTCATCGACCATGACTTCGTGGAAGCGCTCCTGATAAACCTCACGGACTTGCGGGAATTTCTCTAAAATCTCAATAGTGTAATGGCTGATATCAGCAAACTCAAAGGCATTTTCCTGGCGTTTTCTCTGACGATAAGTCTCCACAAAATCACGCATGAAAGACTGGAAGGTTTTAGCTAGTTCCCATGTGTCTTGATGATAACGTTCTTGATAGTCGAGAATGGTTATCTGGTCTGCTAGTTGTCCAAGTTTTGCAATCTGGGTCTTTCTCTCTTCGTTATAAGAATCGGCCAGTGGCTTCAAATCAGCCTTACGGCTGGCATTGGTCAGAGCTCGACCGTTTTTCTCTTTTGAAATGGCGACAACACGCGCAAGCACCGCTTGATAAGCCTGACTATCAGACTCTTGATTTAAGGAGCCAATTTCATCCAGAATCAACTGAACATTTTCTAAATAAGCAGCCTTTGGAAACTCCTTGGCATCATTATCCAGATGATAACGGAAAAAGCTTTCCAAATCCCAAAGGGTTTGTTTGATTTGCTCAGTTAGTTTTTCTTTTTCACTGCTAAAATCAGCTTTTTCAAAGCCTTTGAGGAAAGATTCACTCAGCCATTTCTGCGGATTGCTGGTGGATTGGAGAAAGTCATAGATTTTATAGACCTGCTGGCGCAGACCCCGTTCATCCTTGCCACGCCCTGCAAAATTTTTCAGCAAATGACTAAAGGTCTCTTTCTGCTTACCTTGGTAATGGGCTTCAAAAACCTCATGAAAAACTTCGTTTTTTAGAAGAAGTTGCTCGCTTTGGTTTTGTAAAATACGGAAATTAGGCGCAATATCAATCAGATAGCCATGTTTACCAAGGAATTTTTGTGTGAAGGAGTCCATGGTTCCGATGGCAGCGTTGGGTAGGTCTGCCAACTGACGACCCAAGTGCTGTTTGAGGTCGACATCATCCGTTTCTTGGATTTGTTGGCTGATTTTTTTCTCCAAACGTTCCTTAAGTTCAGTCGCAGCTTTGACGGTAAAGGTTGAGATAAAGAGTTGAGAAATTGCGACACCACGCGCCAATTGGTCCAGAATACGCTCGGCCATGACAAAAGTCTTCCCAGAACCAGCCGACGCTGAAACCAGGATATTTTGACCAGAAGTGTAGATGGCTTCTATTTGCTCGGCAGTTTTCTTTTGTTCCTTGCTCGAATTTGCTTCCGCTTCTTGCAGTTTTTGAATTTCTTCCTCAGTTAAAAAGGGAATGGGTTTCATCGATTCAACTCCTCTCTTATTTTTTCAAACCAAGCTTGCTTAAGTTTTTCTCCGACCAGACGCTTGCCATCAGCTAGGTCCAACTTTTCTAGGAAACGGGCTTGGCCCAGATGGTAATTGGCTTCAAATCCTGTGATGGCTTGATGTTGCTGAACATACGGTTCAATACTTCTGCCATTTTCAGTATAAGGGTTAATGGCGAACTGACCTTCTAAAATCTTCTCAGCTGCTTTCCTGTAAAGGTGGGCATTGTAGTCCAGTAGGAGCTGGAATTCCTCATCTGTCAGCTGATTAGCCTTGTTTTTGTTATAAAATTCGCCCAAATGACTGCTTTCTTTTTCTAAAAAGAGGCCTTGGTATTTCATTGACTTGCTGGCTTCTACTACTGCACCCGCCAGACTTTTAACGGCCATCAAAGATTGGACAGGCTCAGCCATTTCCAAGTACATGGCACCGAAAAAGTTCTGCTCCCCCTCTCTTTTTAGGGCAGCTAGATAGGTAGGCAACTGGGAATTGAGTCCATTAAAGAAATGAGGAAACTGGAACTGAGTTAGACTGGATTTGTAGTCTACTACCCCTATCGCTCCATCAGCTTTCAAACGGTCAATGCGGTCAACCTTACCTCGTACAAAGACACTGCGACCATTGTCCAATTGAATAAAGGCTTGGTCTTTGCCGCCAAATGTTGCCTCTTCTTTGATGGTTTCGATAGCTGGATTGTGTCGGAGAATATGTCCAGTCGTCCGTGCAACATCAAGCAAAACTTCCTTGGTAAACTGGGCTTCCAAACTTTCCTGATAAATAGCCTCAAATTCCCGTTCTTGACTGGTTTCTTGAATAGCTTGTTCTAGACGGTTGTCAAAGGAATTTTCATCAGGCAACTGCAAGGCACGTTCAAAAATACGGTGTAAGAAATTTCCGTGACTGCAGGCATCAGGACGTAGACGTAATTCCTCCTGCAAGCCTAAAATGTAGCGGAGGAAATAACTGTATTGGTTTCGGTAAAACTCCGTCAAACCAGACGTAGACAGGTAAAATTCCTTGTCAGCTGGATAGAGAGCATGTAAGGTATCCTTGGCTAAGGGCTTGCTACTCGGGCTGGTTGGCAGGGCTGGATTTTCCAAACCTTGCTGTTCTAGTTTTTTACCCATGACACGCGCCAGAACCTTGACAAAGGTCAAATCTTGCTCAGTATCACTCGTCTCGCCCTGCTGGTGATAGGCAACCAGACTAGACAAAAGACTGTGATATGACCCCATATCTTCCTTAGACAGCCCCTTGTGATTCATCCTCTTCTCTTTCCTGCTAAATCCAAAATGGACCAGTTCTTGAAGATAGGCTGACTCCTTACTTTCACTTTCGTTAAAAAGGCTTGGAGCTGACAAGATTAACTCTTTACGAGCAGAATTAACCAAGGAAAGCATAGTATAGCGATTTTTCTTGAGGTTTTCACTGCTGGCAATCAGCAATTGCGCTCCCTCCTCAGTCGCTTGGTTTAGACTTTGTCTTTCTTCATCTGTCAATAGACTGGTGTTTTGCGCGATTTTTGGTAAATTGTCCTGAGTTAGCCCAATGGCGTAGACAAAGTCAGCAGTCAATGGTGCAATCAAATCGTAACTCTGCACCAGAACGGTGTCCACTGTTGCTGGAATAGTGCGATACTGAGACAAACTCATTCCAGAATGGAGCAAGGCTAGGAAGTCTTCCAGACTAACCTGTGAACCAGCAAAAACAGTCGCAAATTGTTCTAAAACATGGCAGAATGCCTTCCAAACTTCAGTCTGTCTTTCCTGCTCTAGGGCTTTCATGGTAGCTGTTAAATCTTGCAACTGCTTGGTCACCGCTCCCTCTTTTAGAAAGACATTCCATTTTTGTAGGAGATTTTCAGTCTTTTGTTTTCGACTGGCAAAGAGGGTTTCAAGAGGTGTTAAAATACGCAGACGAAGAGCATTCAAACGCTCAAGACTAAATTTCCCATGGTGGGATTTGGTAAAGGTTTGCTGAAAGGCTGGTAAGCCATTGATGCCAAGATAGCGGATATATTGCTCAAAAGCATCAATATCAGACTGATTAAGGTCGGTATATAAACCAGTTCTGAGGAGATTAATCAAATCTTCCTGACGGAAACGATAGCGTTTTAAAGCTAAAATAGACTCGACAAACTGAGTCAAGGGATGATGCGCCATGGATTCGCTTCTACCAAGATAGAAAGGAATCTGATACTGGTCAAAAATCGTTTTTAGAGATAATTGATAAGAAGGCACATCACCTAAGAGAATACGGAAATGCTTGTAACTCAGGTCTGGATTGGCATGTAATTTCTGACGGATGCTACGGGCTACCAACTCCAACTCTTCTTTTTGCGTCAAACAAGACCAGATTTGTAAGTTTTCACGATCCTTCTCATCGACATCCAATGTTAATTCTGAAAAGTCGTAAGAAGACTCCAACAAACGAGAGGCCTTGTCAAAACTATCCATCTTCTCATGAGTTTGAGAATAGTCCTGAGCAGGAGTTTGGTATTTAGTGGCTAGATGATGGAGAAACTCCACACTGGCTTGGTAGAGATTGCCCTCGCTAAAAGGACTAGTATAGGCTTTCTTACTAGCATAGGCTCCAATGACAATCTCAACATCCTTGCCATGAAATAGGTCCACAATCCGCTCTTCCTCGGCAGAAAAACGGGTAAATCCATCAATAACCAAGGCGATTTGAGTAAAATCACTACTAACTTTGTTATTCTCAATAGCCTCAATCAAATGGTACAACTGACTTCCTTGAGCCAACTGGCCTTGATTGAGATAAGCAGTTACTTTCTCAAAAATCAAGAGTAAATCGACCCTCTTGTCCTCATCCGTCAAACTCTCCAAGTCCAAAAAACTCATCTGAGCCTTGGTCATTTCGTGGTAAAGCTCAATCAACTGCTGGATAAATTGAGGATCCTGCTTGATACCTCCATAAACACGTAAGTCCTTGGGATCAAGTTCGGCCAGGCATTTGTAAAAGGCCATCCCAAGACCGATGTCATCTAGACTGGTTTTAGCAGGCAAATCATTTAAGACCAGATAACGAGCCATCTGCGCAAAGCGCGTGACGGTAATCGCAAAAGAAGCCTTCTGGGACAAGCATTCCAGCACGGCGCGTTCCTTTTCAAAAGAAAGAGAGTTGGGAGCGATGTAGAAGACCCGCTTGCCAGCAACAACTAACTCCTCCGCCTCTCTGGTTAGAATTTCTGTCAAAGAAGTCCGAATATCAGTATAAAGTAATTTCATCTCTGCCTCGTTGGAATTTTTCATTACCTTTTATTATACCATGATTAGACCGAAGATTCCTCCTCCTTTCCTCCAAAATATGCTATAATAATACCAAAAGATAAAGAAGGAAGTCTTATGATTAAACTACTAGCCTTGGATATGGACGGAACCCTCCTCAATGAAGCCAAGGAAATCCCACAAGCTCACATTACTGCTATTCACCAAGCTATTGAAAAAGGTATCAAACTGGTTCTCTGTACGGGTCGCCCGCTTTTCGGTGTCCTCCCCTACTACAAAAAACTGGGGCTTGACCTCCAGAACGAATATGTCATTGTTAACAACGGTTGTTCAACTCACCAGACAAGTGACTGGGGACTAGTTGACTGGCAAGAACTTAGTCCAGCAGACATCGAATACCTCTATGACCTAGCTGAAAAAAGTGATGTTCAGTTGACTCTTTTTGATGAGGAGCATTATTTTGTCCTCGGTGGTAAGCCTAATGAAATCATTGAAAATGATGCTAAACTAGTCTTCTCAGACCTGACTGAAATTTCTCTTGAGGAAGCGACTAGTGGCAAGTACCGTATGTTCCAAGGGATGTTTTTGGGGACAGAGAGCCAAACAGACGATTTTGAGAAGCGTTTTGCTGAAGAGCTTTGCCAACGATTCAGTGGAGTTCGTTCGCAGCCTGTCATTTATGAAGCTATGCCACTTGGAACGACAAAGGCTACTGCTCTTTCTCGACTAGCAGATATTTTGAAGATTGATTCTTCAGAAATAATGGCCATGGGCGATGCTAATAACGATATTGAAATGCTCCAATTTGCAGGGCTTGGTGTTGCAATGGGAAATGCCAGCGATTATGTCAAATCTCTTGCGGATGCCGTTACAGCAAGCAACGAAGAAGACGGCGTTGCGCGTGCCATTGAGAAATATATTCTATAATTAAGAAGCCCAGTTCGTGTCAACTGGGTTTTGATATTTAAGAATTCCTAAAACTTTAGAAACTCTTTAGAAATCCTTGAGCTTTCTTTGATTTCTATGCTTTATACTAAAGTTAACAAAATAAATCAAAAGGAGAGAATCATGAAAACAGTACTTGACATTCATGGATTGTCCAAAAACTTTGACAAACAAGCTATCCTTCAGGATCTTCATCTAACGATAAGAGAGGGAGATATTTATGGACTTATCGGGAAGAACGGAGCTGGGAAGACCACTTTGATAAAAATCATTACGCAACTACTCTTTGCGGATAAAGGAACTGTTTCCCTCTTCTCTAGCCAAACGGAAAATGAGTGGACCAAGGCTCTATCTCGAGTAGGTTCAGTGATAGAATCACCTGTAGCTCATAATCACTTAACAGCCTACCAAAATCTGAAATATTACTGTATGATTCGTCATATTCCAAATGCTGATCAAGTCATTCGAGAAACACTGGACTATGTAGGTTTGTCAGATACAGGTAAAAAAGTCTTTCGTGATTTCTCGCTAGGAATGAAACAAAGACTTGGTATCGCCATTGCCCTTCTCTCCAAACCAGATTTCCTAATCTTAGATGAACCTATCAACGGTCTTGACCCAATTGGTATCAAAGAATTTCGTCTGATGATTCAACGGCTCAATCAAGAAAAAGGGATCACCATTCTCATCTCTAGCCATATCTTGTCAGAACTCTACCTCGTAGCTAATCGTTTTGGTATTTTAGATCAAGGCAAGATTATCCGTGAAATCAGCAAAGCTGAATTTGAAACACTGAGTGAGGATTATATTGTGCTTAAAACAAGCGATAAAGAAAGAGCTTGTCAGGTATTGAAAGAACAAATCCAACTCCAATTTAAGGTTGTCAATCCTGAAAATGAAATCCATATCTTTGGAAATGAACAAGATGTCAAACAGATTCTTAAGCAACTAACTTTGGCTGATGTTGCTATTGATGAGATATACTTTGCCCGTCAAAACCTAGAAGAATACTTCACACAATTGGTAGAATAGGAGAAAAATCATGATACATACCATTCAAGCAGATTTTTACCGTCTTTTCCGCTCCAAAGGATTCTGGATTACAGAATTCATTCTCTTTGCACTTATGTTAATGGGTGCTACTATCGGATCTACAGGACATCTAATGTCAGTAAATACTACACCTGAAACAGAATTTCCGACCAAAGGTTGGGACGGCGTCCAAGCCCTGATCAACGCATCTAGTCAAGGTTCAAACCTCGTTTTTCTCTGCATAGTCCTAGCCTGCCTCGTTCTTGGAGTTGATTTAATCGGCAAACTCTATAAAAATAATTTAACAGTGGGTGTTTCTCGTACCGAGTTTTTCCTTGCCAAAGCCTTTGTATTGACTTGTATTGCACTTTTGCAACTTATCATCAGCCTTGTGATTGCCTTTATTCCAGCAACTATCTTAAATGGATTTGGAACTATGCCTGATGGCTTTATCGGCAATCTACTGATAACCATTTCCCTTCAATTCCTTTGCCTCCTTGCTTGGCTTTCCATTGTTTCCTTCATCCTCTATGTTAGTCATTCTTATCTTGCGGTATTTATTGGTTATTTGGTCAGCTCTATCTTACTTTCTATGCCAATGCTCATCTTCCCAAGTATCAAAATTTTGCCATATTTGTCCTTGCAATTTACCTATGCTACGACTGCTAATAGTGAGTCAATTCTCTACACCATTATAGTTAGTTTAGCTGTTATTGTAATCTTTAATATAGGTGGATTGACAGTTTTCAAAAAGAAAAGTCTATAAAAAACTTCAAGCAGGTAGAGCCTGCTAACTCATGATAGAAAAAAAAGTTTACCTTATAATGAAGATGAACAATACAAATCCGTGGTCTTTATAGTAGATTGAATCTAGAATTGCACAATATCGCTTCTAAAATATTTCTTTAAATTCCTTAATAAATTTGTTTAGTTTTTATTTCAATCTACTATACTGTAGCTCTTCACAATTCCTTAGATTGGGTGGTAGAAAACATGTATTTTTTCAAATCATGACCACCCGTCAAACGGGTGGTTTGTCCCAGGACTATAAGCCCAAATTACCGGCCAGCGCCTAAAGACGCTGGCTTTCACTTTGTTCAAGACTTATTGCTCTTGACTCGTCACTTGCCTCTCAAAGAGGCTTGGATATTACTTACCACTATCCCTAAAGGGATTCTCATATTTTTTTACACTTAATTTATCTAGTGCTATATCATGCTTTACTCGTTCTCAAATTTTCATACTCGTGAAGAAATCATCCACTGAATAATTTCTTTACTCTTGAATATATTTCTTAATTGTGGCTTCATTGAGTCCCACCGTACTCACATAATAATCTTCCGCCCAGAAATGCCGATTCCCAAACTTGTACTTGAGATTGGCGTGTTTGTCAAACATCATGAGTGCACTTTTTCCTTTTAAATAACCCATGAAACTCGAAGTACTTATCCTCGGTGAAATACTGACTAACATATGTACATGATCTGGCATTAAGTGACCCTCGATAATTTCAACTACTTTATAACTACACAAGCGATGAAATATTTCGCCTAAACTACTTCCGATATTGATTATAGATAACTTTTCGTCTATACTTAGGGGTGAACACAATGTGATAGAACAGCGCCACTTTGTGTGCGATAAACTATGAGCCTTTTGTGCCATATTTTTCTCCTTTCGCTTTACAATTGGCTTGAATACCTTTATTGTATCGCGTTTGGAGTTTTTTTGTCTCACACCTAACGGAGAGAGACGGACTGAAAGTCACATAATAAAAAAGAAAGGACGAAATTTGTCCTTTCTTGAGTTTAGCTTATCTGCACCTCTACAGTTGACAAAGAGCCTTCTTTTTATATCTCAGTCAATGGTGTTGCGGTATCTGGTGAGGTATCGTAAACCTTAAAGTCTACTCCTACACCTAGATCAGCTTGTGCTAGCTGATTGACCATGGTCATGTGAGCCAGTTCCTTGATATTATTTTCTTTAGATAAATGCCCAAGGTAAATCTTCTTAGTACGATTTCCTAGCGTCCGAATCATAGCTTCAGCACCGTCCTCGTTAGAAAGGTGACCGAGATCCGATAGGATTCGTTGTTTGAGTCGCCAAGCGTAAGATCCTGCTCTCAAAATCTCCACATCATGATTGGACTCGATAAGATAGCCATCCGCATTTTCGACAATGCCAGCCATACGATCGCTAACATAACCTGTATCAGTCAGCATGACAAAACTCTTGTCATCCTTCATAAAGCGATAGAACTGCGGTGCGACTGCGTCATGGCTAACACCAAAACTTTCGATGTCAATATCTCCAAAGGTTTTGGTTTTGCCCATTTCAAAGATATGCTTTTGCGAAGAATCCACCTTGCCAAGATACTTACTATTTTCCATAGCCTGCCAAGTCTTTTCATTGGCATACAAATCCATACCATACTTGCGAGCCAAAACACCCACTCCATGGATATGGTCTGAATGCTCATGCGTAATCAGGATGGCATCCAAATCTTCTGGCTTGCGATTAATTTCAGCAAGTAGGCTGGTAATTTTTTTCCCAGACAAGCCGGCATCCACTAAAAGTTTCTTTTTTGGAGTTTCCAGATAAAAGGAATTTCCACTGGAACCCGACGCTAAAATACTGTATTTAAAGCCTGTTTCACTCATTCTAGTCTTCTACTTCATCCTCCCATACTTCTTCTTTCACTGCATCCTTATCATAAGGGAGCACAATGGTGAAGGTTGATCCCTTACCGTATTCACTCTTAGCCCAAATAAAACCCTCATGTTGTTTGACAATTTCTTTAGCAATTGCTAGTCCTAGACCCGTACCACCTTGGGCACGACTTCTAGCGCGATCCACACGATAAAAACGGTCAAAGATACGTGGCAAATCTTGCTTTGGAATCCCCAATCCCTGGTCAGAAATAGACAAAATCATCTGATCATCAGTCGTCTTCATGGTCACTGTGATTTTCCCGCCATCAGGCGAATACTTGATGGCATTGTTAAGAATATTGTCAATCACCTGTGTCATCTTGTCAGTATCAATTTCAATCCAGACAGAGGTAATTGGATAATCTCTCACCAATTCATATTTTTTCTCTTCATCTGGTCCTCTCATTTTATCAAAACGATTAAGAATAAAAGTAATAAAGGCAGTGAAGTTAATCATTTCCACATCTAGGTGACTAGTCGCATTATCAATCCTAGAAAGATGAAGGAGATCCGTCACCATTCGCATCATACGGTTGGTTTCATCTAGAGATACCTTGATAAAGTCTGGTGCGATAGGTTCTGTCAGAGCCCCTTCATCCAAGGCTTCAAGATAGGATTTTACGCTAGTCAGAGGCGTCCGTAGCTCATGACTAACGTTTGAAACAAAAAGTCTCCGTTCGCGCTCTTCCTTCTCCTGCTCTGTCGTATCGTGCAAAACAGCAACCAAACCTGAGATAAAGCCAGACTCACGACGCACCAAAGCAAAGCGTACACGAAGGCTCAGATACTCACCATTGGCATCCTGAGAATCAATCATTAGCTCAGGAACTTGGGTAATCAAATCACGAAGTTCATACTCATCTTCAATCTTAAGCAATTCTAGAATACTTTTATTAATAACATCTTCTTTCTGAACACCTAGCTGTTTCTTAGCCATGTCATTAATCATGGTAATCTTGCCACGACGATTGGTCGCAAGAACTCCGTCTGTCATGTAAGAGAGGATACTGTGCAATCGTTTACTCTCTTGTTCCAGATTTTCTTGGGTCAAACGGATTACTTCTGATAAATCATTGAGATTATTGGTAATATTAGTGATTTCAGAGCTTCCCTGCATATCCAATACCTGAGAATAATCTCCTGCAATCAGGTCCTTTACCTTTTGATTGATTTTCTTCAACCGAATATTATCCCGACGATTTTCTAGTAAAAGCAAGGTCACCACTAAAATAAAGCCAAGTAGAATGAGGACAAAGATAAAATCACTAGTTAAAACTGTGTCTTTAATTAGTTTAATCATTATTTCTAATATAATAACCAACACCACGACGTGTTAGAATATACTCTGGACGACTTGGTGTGTCTTCAATCTTCTCACGCAAACGTCTGATAGTTACGTCGACTGTTCGAACATCTCCGAAATAGTCGTAACCCCAGACCGTTTCAAGCAAGTGTTCGCGTGTAATCACTTGACCGATATGAGAAGCCAAGTGGTACAAGAGTTCAAATTCACGGTGGGTTAAATCTAGTTCTTCACCATATTTTTTAGCCACGTAGGCATCTGGTACAATTTCTAAATCCCCAATTTGGATAGGCTGAGGTTTGCTATCTGCTTCCTGCTCATCTACTGGTATAGGCTGAGAACGACGAAGAAGAGCTTTAACACGCGCCTGCAACTCACGATTTGAGAAGGGTTTGGTCACATAGTCATCCGCTCCAAGCTCCAAACCGATAACCTTATCAAATTCGCTATCCTTAGCTGACAGCATAATAATAGGCACACTACTCGTCTTGCGAATAGTCTTAGCAACTTCTAAGCCATCAATTTCTGGAAGCATCAAATCCAGAATAATAATATCTGGCTGCTCTGCTTCAAATTGCTCTAGCGCTTCACGACCATTAAAAGCAGTTACAACTTCGTAACCTTCCTTGGTCATATTAAACTTGATAATATCCGAGATTGGTTTTTCATCATCTACAATTAATATTTTTTTCATATGTTCACCTTTTTCTCTACTATTATACCAAAAAATAGCAAGAAGACACAATAGCTAGTCTTTGCTATTGTCTAAGTTGGCTTTTGCATAAGCCTGCCAGATTTTTTGTTGGGGTTTAGCCAGCGGAACATCCTTGAACTCTTCTGGTGAAAGCCAGCGAACTTCCCTATCTGAAAAGTTATGGAAGTCACTCACCTGACCTGCTACAATTTGAACATGCCACTTGCGATGGCTAAAGACATGCTTGACAGTCTCAAAATAAACTTCAAGCCAATCAACTTCTAAGTCATAGTCCTGCTGGAAACTCTCTTCTGGACTTGGACCAAAGTTCACGTTTTCTTCCGCAACCTGATGGAAGAGGTCAAACTGCTCCTCTTGCGGAAACTCATCTACTTCTATCAAGGGAAAATGCCAAAATCCTGCCAACAACTTTTCACTTTCATTTTTTTCAAGTAAAAATTGCCCCTGAGCATTTTTCACAACTAAGGCTTTTAGATAAATGGGAACTGGCTTTTTCTTGGGAGCCTTAATTGGATAACGATCCATGGTTCCATTCTGATATGCCGCACTAAAATCCTTCACTGGACTCTCTTCTGGCCTAGGATTTACAGGAGCCTCAATATCAGATCCTAAGTCCATCAAGGCTTGATTAAAGTCACCTGGCCGTTCTGGGTCAATCAAGATTTCCATCATTGTTTGAAAAATTTTGCGATTACTTGGAATACCAATATCGTGGTTGACTTCAAATAGACGCGCCAAAACACGCATGACATTACCATCTACAGCTGGTTCAGGCAAGTTAAAAGCAATACTAGAAATGGCTCCTGCAGTGTAAGGACCAATTCCTTTCAAACTGGAAATTCCTTCATAGGTGTTTGGAAATTGGCCACCAAAGTCAGTCATAATCTGCTGAGCCGCAGCCTGCATATTGCGTACTCGAGAATAATATCCCAGTCCCTCCCAAGCCTTCAACAAACCTTCTTCAGGTGCAGTTGCCAAACTTTCCACTGTCGGAAACAATTCCAAGAATCGTTCATAGTAGGGAATAACCGTATCCACCCTGGTCTGCTGGAGCATGATTTCAGACACCCAGATATGATAAGGGTTTTTACTTCTACGCCACGGTAAATCTCTTTTGTTTTCATCATACCAACTAAGAAGTTTCTCACGGAAAGAAATGATCTTTTCCTCCGACCACATGACGATACCATATTCTTTCAAATCTAACATATCTCTAGTATAACACAGAAGGTTTCACCTGTCTTTTTATCTGATTTATAATATTTTCAATAGATAGTATATAACTTTTCTATCTACTTAAATATTTGATATGACTTCAACTGAAAATCAATAAAGGGGTATCGGAGAAGGTGATTATCCACCTTCAGGGTTTGATTTTGAGACAAATAAACCATAAAGACTCATCTCTCTTATAAAACAATGAAAATGCAGGTTGATATCATCCTAAAACAAGTGAAAAAATGAAAAATAAAAGCCTACCGACCAAGCTAGAAAGCTTGATACAATAGGCTTTTTAAAGGCTGATTATTTAACAGCGTCTTTAAGAGCTTTACCAGCTTTGAATGCTGGAACTTTAGAAGCTGCAATTGTGATTTCTTTACCAGTTTGTGGGTTGCGACCTTTACGTGCAGCACGCTCACGAACTTCAAAGTTACCAAAACCGATCAATTGAACTTTTTCACCAGCTGCAAGGTAGTCAGCTACTGCTGCAAATACAGCTTCAACTGCTGCTGCTGAGTCTTTCTTAGTCAATTCTGTAGCTTCTGCTACTTTAGCGATCAAATCTTGTTTGTTTGCCATGTTAACGATTCCTCCAATTTATTTTCTAATTAACAAGTATAATCATATCCTAAAATCCCTTTTAGGTCAAGTTAAAAACGCTATTTCTTCCCATTTTATTTATTTTTTTAGGAGTGGTAACGTACTAAAATAGCCCAAGCGTTTTCACCCGTGTGAGTTTGAATAATAGATCCTGTTTCCAAAACTGAAATTGGCTTTTCAACATGAGCTTGTAAGCTTTCTTTCATCTCTTTTGCCCAATCAGCACTACCAGAATATGAAATTCCAATCTCTGCTACAGAACGTTCAGAGAGAGATGCTGTCAACTCATCTAACCATTTTTTAAAAGTTTTAGCTCCACGACCTTTAACAATTGGCTGCAATTCATGGTCCGTCATCTGCATGACAACACGGATATTGAGAAGGGAGCTCAACAATCCAGTTACACGGCCAATTCGTCCACCTTTGACAAGATTTTCCAAAGTTGAAACGCCAATATAAAGTTCTGTGTGGTTTTTAACCTCTTCTACATGAGATAAAATGGTCTCCATGTCTTTGCCTTCTTGAACTAATCTCGCAGCCTCAACAACTTGGAATTTCAAGGCTTGATCTGTAAAAGAGCTATCAAGAACAGTCACATCTGCAGTAGATAGGCTAGCACCTTGACGCGCTGCTTCTACAGTACCAGAAAGGGCATGGGACATATGAATAGCAAGAATCTGGCTACCATCCTTGCATAGGTCTTCAAACACTTCAGCAAAGACACCTACAGGTGGCTGACTTGTTTTCGGAAGATTCTTAGCTTCTTGCATCAACTGAAGAAATTTACCTTCTTCTTTCAAATCCGTATCAGAATAAACAACATTATCAATCATTACAGATAATGGAACAATTGTTATATCTAATTGTTTTACTAGTTCTGGTTCAATAGTAACAGATGAATCGGTTACAATCTTAATTTTTGTCATAGTATCAATCTTTCTATTTTAGGATTCAGATTGGTTTTCTTACTTCTAATTATATCAAAAAAAGATTAAAAATCCTAATGGAGTCATTCAAATTTTCCTTAAAAATTTGATATAATCTACTTATAAGAAAAGAGGTTCCTATGATTAAAAAAATTTATCCCGTTTTAACCATTTTACTAGGTGCTGCTATTTATGCTTTTGGACTGACTTATTTTGTAGTTCCTAATCATCTCTTTGAAGGAGGGGCGACAGGTATTACCCTTATCACCTTTTATCTTTTTAAAATCCCTGTTTCGCTCATGAACTTGCTGATTAACATTCCCCTTTTTATTCTAGCTTGGAAAATATTTGGAGCAAAATCCCTCTATTCTAGTTTACTAGGAACCTTAGCCTTATCCGCCTGGTTAGCCTTTTTTGAACGTTTTCCCCTTCATATTGACCTTCAAGGTGATTTACTAATCACAGCTCTTATAGCGGGAATTCTATTGGGAATCGGTCTTGGAATTATCTTTAATGCTGGAGGTACAACTGGTGGAACTGATATTCTAGCTCGTATTCTCAATAAATACACTCATATATCTATGGGGAAACTGCTCTTTATCTTAGATTTTTGTATTCTTATGCTTATCCTCCTCATCTTCAAGGATTTGAGATTGGTTTCTTACACGCTCTTATTTGATTTTATCGTTTCTCGTGTCATTGATTTGATTGGAGAAGGTGGCTATGCTGGTAAAGGCTTTATGATTATCACAAAACGTCCTGACCAACTTGCTAAAACTATTAATGATGACCTAGGAAGAGGCGTTACTTTTATTTCCGGTCAAGGCTACTATAGTAAAGAAAATTTGAAAATCATTTACTGTATTGTCGGCAGAAATGAAATTGTGAAAATGAAGGAAATGATTCATCGAATCGATCCTCAAGCCTTTATAACTATTACAGAAGCCCACGAAATCCTTGGAGAAGGATTCACCTTTGAAAAAGAATAAAAAGAGGTAGTGTAGTGACCTCAAAAGTTAGACTTATACATCTATCTTTTGGGTTACAAACAACCTCTTTTTTGTTTACTTATGCTCTTAAGACCAATTCCGAGCAACTTCTTCATCTGCCTTTAACTGATCCACTAATTGGTCCACAGAATCAAATTTGGTCATATCTCGAATGCGATCAAGCCAATAAACCATGACGGTTTCCCCATAAATATCTTGATTAAAATCAAAAATATTGACTTCAAAACGTGCTTCTTCTCCATCAAAGGTCACATTTTTTCCAACACTAGCCATGGCACGATACTTCTGTCTTTGAATCTCAACATCAACGACATAAACACCGTCTGCTGGCATATAAGTACGGTCTAAAAGCACCAAATTAGCTGTCGGATAACCAATCGTACGACCACGAGCATTACCATGAACCACCATACCTCTTGATGGAAGTGATGCCCCCAAAAGTTCTCCTGCTTCTTTCACATTTCCGTCTAAAATAGCTTGACGGATACGAGTTGAACTAATCTTTCCTTTCTCATCTTCTACAGGTGGGACAATGATAACTTCTCCATCAAAATAATCCTTTAGATCTTCTGCCGTTTTTTTGTCAGAACCAAATGTATAATCAAAACCTGCAACAATAATTTTAGCATTCATAGCTTTGATATAAGTTGCAAAAAATTCTTCTGCCGTGAGACTAGCGAATTGACTACTAAAATCAAGGAGATATAATTCCTCTACACCTTCACGTTTTAATTTTCTTTCACGTTCAGCAGGGTTCAAAATATGCAAAAATAAATCTGGATGATAGGGCTCTAAAGCAATCTTTGGAGATTCATTAAAGGTCATAACGACGATAGGCAATAAATCCTTCATCGCAGCCTTATTGGCAACACGAAATAATTCTTGATGCCCCTTGTGTATACCATCAAAATAGCCGAGAACAACGACTGAATCAGATGGTGTGCCAATATCTTTTTGGTTTTTTATAGGAATAGTAATAATCATAAAATAATTATATCATAGCGATAGCTATTTCTGGAACAGAAAATCTGAAATGTCGTTTTTTTAACCTGAAATAGCCATTTTTGCAAAAGGCAGTACTGTTCAAAAAATAGTACAATAAAAAATGAATGATTGAATTGTACGCTATTCCTAATTTATTCTTATCGCATCACAGTTCATAATCATTCTTAAGTGAAAAACTATAATAGTTGAATAGCCTGCACTAATATCGTAAAAAGCCAGCATTTTCTGACGCTGACTTTTTAACTGTGAAAATTCTTTCTAAACTAGATTGCTTCTGTGACAAAACTACGGCTTTCCAATACTTTAAGCATGGCGTTAGCTGTATCTATGGCTGTGAAGAGGGGCACTCCGTGTTCAATGGCTGAACGGCGAATCTGCTCACCATCTTCGTCAGCAGTTCGTTTGGTTCCTACTGTATTAATGATAGCTTGAATTCTTCCTTTACGAACAAAACTTGGAATATCCTTATCGTCATCACCAATCTTACCAACATGTTGGGCTTGCAATCCATGACTAGCAAAGAAGGCTGCTGTCCCTTCTGTAGCGAGGATTCCATATCCAATATTTTGGAAACGACGAGCTAAGTCCAAGGCTTCTTCTTTTGCATCATCAGCGATGGTAAATACAACGTTACCAAAGGTTGGCAAATGTAAGTAAGAAGCTTCAAAAGCTTTATAGAGAGCTTTTTCCAAAGTAGTATCAGAACCCATAACTTCCCCTGTTGACTTCATTTCAGGACCAAGCAAGCTGTCTACCTTAGCTAGTTTCGTGAAGGAGAAGACAGGAGCCTTGATATGAACGCGGGTGCTTTCAGGGTAAAGTCCATCTTGGTAGCCAAGTTCTTCAAGGTTTTGACCAAGAATGAGCTTGGTCGCTACTTGAGCCATAGGAATATTGGTTACCTTAGAAAGGAATGGAACTGTACGGCTGGCACGCGGATTGACCTCAATAACGTAGACTTTTTCATCCTTGATGACAAACTGAATGTTCATCATTCCAAGGCAGTTAAGACCGATTGCTAGGCGTTTTGTGTAGTCTGCAATGGTTTTCTGAACCTTTTGCGACAAGGTTTGTGGTGGGTAAACGGCCATTGAGTCACCTGAGTGGACACCGGCACGTTCGATATGTTCCATGATACCAGGGATAAGGACATTTTCACCGTCTGAAATGGCATCAACTTCACACTCTTGTCCAACGATATAAGAGTCGACAAGAACTGGGTGGTCTGGACTAGCCTTAACAGCAGTTCGCATGTAAGAACGAAGGTCTTCTTCGTTTTCAACGATTTCCATGGCACGTCCACCAAGTACATAAGATGGGCGAACAAGAACTGGGAAGCCAATCTTGCGAGCTGCAAGGACTGCTTCTTCTTCATTGGTAGCCGTTTGTCCTGGTGGCTGTGGAATATCCAAGTCTTTGAGAGCTTGCTCAAAGAGGTCACGGTCTTCAGCTCGGTCTAGGTCGGCAACCTGTGTACCAAGGATGGTCACACCTGCTTTTGCCAATGGCTCCGCAAGGTTGATGGCTGTTTGACCACCGAACTGAACGATAACACCTTTTGGTTGCTCCAAGTCGATGACATTCATAACATCTTCAAATGTCAATGGCTCAAAGTAAAGCTTGTCTGATACAGAAAAGTCTGTTGAAACGGTCTCTGGGTTTGAGTTCATGATGATGGCTTCGTAGCCAGCAGCCTGGATAGCCTTAACCGAGTGAACAGTTGCGTAGTCAAACTCAACCCCTTGACCGATACGGATTGGACCTGAACCTAGAACTAGTACAGATTCCTTATCAGATCTGATAGATTCATTTTCCCAACCATAGGTTGAATAGAAGTATGGTGTTTCAGAGTCAAACTCTGCCGCACAAGTATCTACCATCTTATAAACTGGAACAATCTTGTTTTCCAAGCGAAGTTGGCGAACGTGATCAGCGGTCGTTTCCCATAGTTCTGCAATCTTACGGTCTGAAAATCCATTCAATTTTGCAGTTTTCAAAACTTCAAGATCTTGTGGATTGGCACCCAACTCCTGCTCAATTTCAAAGATATGCAAGAGTTTATCAAGATAAAAGATATCGATTTTTGTGAGCTCTGCAATTTCTTCTGGTGTGTAACCACGGCGAATGGCTTCTGACACGTAGAATAGACGGTCATCCTGTGCCTTTACAACCTTTTCAATCAAGTCATCATCTGAAACACTGGCAAGTTCTGGAATCTCGTTATGATGAACACCGATTTCAAGTGAACGACAAGCTTTAAGAAGTGACTCTTCGATGTTTCGACCAATCGCCATGACTTCTCCAGTGGCCTTCATCTGGGTACCAAGACGGCGCTCACCTTTTTCAAACTTGTCAAATGGGAAACGAGGAATTTTGGCAACCACATAGTCAAGGGCAGGCTCAAACATGGCATAGGTTGAACCTGTAACTGGGTTGATAACCTCATCCAAGGTCAAGCCAACTGCAATCTTAGCAGCAAGCTTAGCAATTGGGTAACCAGTCGCCTTAGAAGCAAGAGCAGATGAACGTGATACACGAGGGTTTACTTCGATAACATAATACTTAAAGCTATGTGGGTCAAGGGCCAACTGAACGTTACATCCACCTTCAATTTTGAGGGCACGAATAATGCTCAAGCTTGCGTCACGAAGCATTTGGTTTTCATAGTCTGACATGGTTTGCGCAGGGGCAAATACAATGGAATCCCCTGTGTGAATCCCAACTGGGTCAAAGTTTTCCATGTTACAAACAACCAAAGCATTGTCAGCTGAATCACGCATCACTTCGTATTCAATTTCCTTGAAACCTGCGATTGAACGCTCAATCAAACATTGGGTGACAGGTGACAATTTCAAACCATTTTCAGCGATTTCACGCAATTCTTCCTCGTTGGCACACATACCACCACCAGTACCACCAAGGGTAAAGGCTGGACGAACGATAACTGGGTAGCCAATAGTTGCTGCAAAGGCAACTGCTCCCTCAACTGTGTTTACAATTTCAGATTCTGGAATGGGTTGTTCCAATTCTTCCATCAACTGTTTAAATAGGTCACGGTCCTCCGCTTGGTCAATGGCAGATAATTTGGTACCCAGAAGTTCAACACCAAGCTCATCTAGGATACCATGTTTAGATAATTCCATGGCCATGTTGAGACCTGTCTGACCACCGAGTGTTGGTAGCAAGGCATCTGGACGTTCCTTACGAAGAATTCGTGTCACAAACTCAAGTGTAATCGGTTCAATATAAACTTTATCAGCAATTTCCTTGTCCGTCATGATGGTTGCAGGATTTGAGTTAACCAAAACAACCTCATAACCTTCCTCTTTCAACGACAAGCAAGCCTGGGTCCCAGCGTAGTCAAACTCAGCAGCCTGACCAATAATAATCGGACCAGAACCAATCACCATAATTTTTTGAATATCAGTACGTTTAGGCATATATAAGATATTAAGGGCGTCAAGCGGACAAAGCTAAAATAGGAGTTATGACGAAGAACGGTCAGTTCTAGGAATAACTATCTTTTTAGCACCGTCCGTAGCCCGTATTCAGTTCAGCAAATACGGAGCACCCTTCTCCTTTCTATTCGTCGCCTCACAGAGCGACATTAAATAAGATACAAAGGACGAATAGAAAGCGATTGAATTTTAGGAAACCAAGGAAGGATTGACAATCCAAATTGGTTTATCTAAATTCCGAGCTTTCCGTCCGTGTTCAGTTACATAAATTCTCCGACGAGCTTTTACTCGTTCTTAGTTTGATTGTTTAAAAGCTTCCATCATCTCGATAAACTCGTCAAATAGGTAGCTTGCATCATGAGGACCAGGGGCTGCGTCTGGGTGGTACTGAACAGAGAAGGCAGGTTGGTATCTGTGACGCACACCTTCAACTGACTTGTCATTGATTTCTTCGTGGGTAATAATCAAGTGATCTGGCAAATCCTCACGACTGACTGCATAACCATGGTTTTGGCTGGTGAAGTCTACACGTCCTGTAGCAATTTCACGTACTGCATGGTTAAAGCCACGGTGACCAAACTTCATCTTGTAAGTCTTTGCCCCGTTTGCCATGGCGAAGAGTTGGTGCCCCATACAAATACCAAAAATTGGAATTTTTCCTTGCACACCGCGAATCATATCTAGTGCCTGTGGAACGTCTTCGGGGTTACCTGGACCATTTGACAACATAACTCCGTCAGGATTGAGATGGAGAATTTCTTCAGCCGTTGTCGAATAAGGAACGACGGTCACGTTACAGTTGCGTTTAGAAAGCTCACGTAAGATTGAGTGCTTGAGACCAAAGTCCACTAGCACCACGCTCAAACCAACTCCTGGAGCTGGATATGAAGTTTTAGTAGAAACCTGCTTGATATTGTCTGTCGGCAAGACTGTTGCTTGGAGCTGGTCCGTCACATGATCCATGCTGTCTCCAACATGGGTCAAGGTTGCACGCATAGTACCATGCTTACGGATAATCTTAGTAAGGGCACGCGTATCAATTCCTGAAATACCCGGGATCTTCTTGGCTTTCAAAAATTCATCCAGCGTCATTTGATTTCGCCAGTTGCTTGCTCTACGTGCTTCTTCGAAAACAACGACTCCCTTACAAGTTGGAATAATAGATTCGTAATCATCACGGTTAATTCCATAATTTCCCACCAAAGGATAAGTAAAGGTCAAGATTTGTCCATTATAAGACTGGTCTGTAATGGATTCTTGGTAGCCGGTCATCCCTGTATTAAAGACGATTTCACCTGTTACATCAATATCTGCTCCGAAGGCCTTGCCTTCAAAAACTGTGCCATCTTCTAATACTAGAAGTCTTTTTGTCATATTTTCACCTCTCGTGGACGCTCACTGGCGTCTTTTAACGTCTTGTGTTTTAGTTGGCGTTTCTACTCGCCAGTACGGATTCTAAGATTGCCATTCGAACAAAGACACCATTGGTCATTTGTTGGACAATCCGTGATTTTGGTGCTTCAACCAAGTGGTCTGCGATTTCTACATCACGGTTGACTGGAGCTGGGTGCATGAGGATTGCTGTTTCTTTCAAACGGTCATAACGTTCTTGAGTCAAGCCATGTTGAGCATGGTAGTCTTCTTTTGAAAAGACAGCTCCACTTTCATGGCGTTCATGTTGCACACGGAGAAACATCATGACATCCACCTGATCAATGATTTCATCAATAGTTACAAACTGTCCATAGTCTGCAAACTCTTGACTTCTCCATTCCTCAGGTCCAGCAAAATAAAGTTCTGCACCTAAGCGTTTCAAAATCTGCATATTGGATTTGGCAACGCGTGAATGGTCCAAGTCACCTGCAATCGCAACCTTGAGATCCTCAAAGTGACCAAATTCCTCATAAATAGTCATCAAATCAAGCAAGCTCTGGCTAGGGTGTTGTCCCGAACCATCTCCACCATTGATGATGGAAGTCGTAATCGTGGGACTAGCAATTAACTCTCTGTAGTAGTCAACCTCAGGGTGGCGAATCACACAGACATCCACTCCTAGAGCAGACAGAGTCAAAATGGTATCATAAAGTGTCTCCCCTTTATTAACTGAACTAGTCTTCACATCAAAGTCAAGTCGTTCCAATCCCAGTTTAATCTCTGCCACTTCAAAGGACTTATGCGTCCGTGTAGAATCCTCAAAGAAAAGATTGGAAACAATCGGGTGGTCTTCATAGGGAAGCTGGGCTCCATTTTTAAACTCAATTCCTCGCTTGATCAATTTCATCACTTGATCAACAGTGAGGTCTTCCATGGACACCACATGGTTCAATGCTTGTTGATTTTCTGACATGGCTACTCCTTTAGCTTTCTAAGCTTCTTCAGTAATCAGAACTCTGTCTTGGCCATCAAGTTCTGCCATCTCCACGATGATTTCTTCAGAACGACTGGTTGGGATATTTTTTCCAACGTAATCTGGACGGATTGGCAATTCTCTATGTCCACGATCGACTAGAACTGCTAAACTCACGCGCGCAGGACGACCATGACCGACAATATTATCAATAGCAGCGCGAATGGTACGACCTGTATAAAGCACATCATCCACCAAGATAACTTCACGGTCTGTCACATCGACAGAAACCAAAGAAGTATCTTCTCCACTTTTAACATCATCACGGAAAGGTTTAGTATCCAATTCCACAACAGGAACTGAAAGATTTTCTAACTGCTCCAAACGTTCTTGGATTCGGTGGGCGATAAAGACACCGCGAGTTTTAATACCAGCCAAGACGATTTTATTCAAATCTTTGTTGCGTTCGATAATCTCGTAAGTAATACGCGTAATCGCCCGTTTGACGGTCAATTCGTCTACAACTTCTTTTGTCTTCATGACAAACCTCCAAAAAGAAAAGTCTCCTTAAACAAGGAGACTTGAAATGTATAGCTAAGCGAGCCCTACTACAAATAGTATAGACTTCACCCTTCTACTTTATCACGCTCCTTGCCTGCCTCACGGGACAGGTTTAAAGGAATATTTAATTATCAATTACTATAGCACAAAGCGGGCCTAAAATCAAGCAAAAACTTTTGAATCCCATCTTATAAATTGCTAAAATCATATAACTGTGGGTACTGGTCACACTCTGGATTTTTAGGATGACAAATGGCTCTTCCAAAATAAATCATGGCCTGATGGGCAGCTAACCACTGCTCCGGTGGCAAGATATCCATGACCCGCTTTTCCACCTCAAGAGGTGTCGCTGATTTTTTGACGATATCGTGGTGTTTGCTAATACGCTCCACATGAGTATCCACTGCAAAAGCTGGAATCCCAAACCCCACACTCATAACAACATTGGCTGTCTTGCGACCAACACCTGTCAAACTCTCCAATTCCTCACGTGTCTGAGGGACTTGACCATCAAAATCGTCTAGTAACTGTTGGGCACATTTTTTAAGAAATTTAGCCTTGTTCCGATACAGTCCCAGGCGAGAAATGTGTGAAGCAATCTCACTCTCTGTCGCTAAAGACATGGCTTGTGGCGTTGGAAAGGCAGCAAAGAGACCTGGCGTGGCCTTATTTACAGCTGCATCCGTTGTCTGAGCTGACAACATGACCGCAACCAAGAGTTCAAAATTATTGGTAAAATCAAGACTAGGCTTAGCATCTGGAAACAGAGCAATGATTTCTTCTAGCACTTTTCGTGCTCGTTTTTTTGACAAAACCATTATTCGTCCCCATCAAATAGTCCTTGTAAGCCAGCAAAAGGACTGTTTTCTTCTTTCTTAACTGCTTGTTGAGCTTGGTATTCTTCCTCTGTCATGATTTGCCAGTCATTTCCTGACACAAATCCTTGACCAGCTTCTTCTTCAGCTGTCAAGACCTTGATAGGGATATTAAGCAGGATATTGTCTGACACGCTCTCAGCAAGGTCAAGTTCTCCATTTTTGATAGGCAAGACCAAATCATCATCTAGAACTTCTTGATCTAGCTGGTTAGTTGCGCCTTCCATGAAAACTTCCGTGACTGGATAAGATTCAACTAACTCAACTGGCTCCATACTGCGACTTGAAGCAAGAACAATGGTATAAGATAGTTGATAATCTAAGAAATACATACGGTCTTCATACTGTACTTTCCCAACTGCAAGGATATCTTTTACATCTAAAATTTCTTGATTGCGTGCACACAGGTCTGCGGCTAGGTCTAACGTTTGTTCAAAGTTCAAACCTTCAGACTGCTTACGAATCTCTTGAATATTTAATTTCATACTTCCTCCATAAAGTTTTACTATCTTGATTATACCATGAAAAGGCTACAAATCAGCCCACCAAACTTTGTAATTAAAATTTAAATTTTTGACATATTCACTATTATTTTTTTGTTTTTCAATGCTATAATATAGGAAATAGTACATCCGATTAAGGAGGATACTCACATGAAAGACAAAAAACTCATTACTAATGCTTACCACTCGTATTTTAGAGGTATTTTAGAGATTTGAATTTTCAGTTTTCTGTTGACAAAATATCCTGAAAGGTATAGGATAGAGGTACTAATACTCGGAGGTAAGGGAGACATGAACAACTAAGTCTATCAAATAAAGAACCTTTATTTAGTAGATCTTGTTTTTGTCTCTTTTTATATGCTCTTTTTCTGGCATTTTATACTCAATGAAAATCAAAAAGCAAACTAGGAAGCTAGCCGCAGGTTGCTTAAAGCACTGCTTTGAGGTTGTAGATAAGACTGACGAAGTCAGCTCAAAACACTGTTTTGAGGTTGTGGATAGAACTGACGAAGTCAGTAACCATATCTACGGTAAGGCGACGCTGACGTGGTTTGAAGAGATTTTCGAAGAGTATTAATAGAGTTTTTTTGACATAGACTTTGGGCTCTACTAGGTAAAGTAGAGCTTTTTGTTATGCACTATCAACATTCTAGAAAGGGCAAGCATATGATAAAAATCAATCACCTGACCATCACACAAAACAAAGATTTACGAGACCTTGTCTCTGACTTAAGTATGATCATCCAAGACGGAGAGAAGGTAGCTATTATTGGCGAAGAAGGAAATGGCAAATCAACCTTGCTTAAAACTTTAATGGTGAAATATTTGTCTGATTTCACTATCAAGGGAGACATCCAGTCTGACTATCAGTCACTAGCCTATATTCCTCAAAAACTTCCCGAGGAGCTGAAAAAGAAAAGTCTACACGACTACTTCTTTTTAGATTCTATTGATTTAGACTACAGTATCCTCTATCGTTTGGCTGAGGAATTGCATTTTGATAGCGATCGTTTCGCTAGCGACCAAAATATTGGCAGTCTATCAGGGGGCGAAGCTTTGAAAATTCAGCTCATCCATGAGTTAGCCAAACCCTTTGAGATTCTCTTTTTAGATGAACCTTCAAATGACCTGGACCTTGAAACAGTTGATTGGCTAAAAGGTCAGATTCGAAAGATTCGGCAAACCGTTATTTTCATTTCCCATGATGAGGACTTTCTTTCTGAAACGGCAGACACTATTGTTCACTTGCGACTGGTCAAGCACCGTAAAGAAGCGGAAACACTAGTAGAGCATTTAGATTATGATAGCTATAGCGAGCAGAAAAAGGCTAATTTTGTCAGACAAAGTCAGCACGCTGCCAACGACCAACGAGCCTATGATAAAAGCATGGAAAAGCATCGGCGAGTTAAACAAAATGTAGAAACTGCGCTTCGAGCTACCAAAGACAGTACTGCTGGGCGCCTATTGGCTAAAAAGATGAAAACTGTCCTCTCTCAAGAAAAACGCTTTGAAAAGATAGCTCAGTCCATGACCCAAAAACCACTTGAAGAGGAAGAAATCAGACTTTTCTTCTCAGATATACAGCCATTACCTGCTTCTAAAGTCTTAATCCAACTGGAAAAAGAAAATTTATCCATTGGCGAGCGAATTTTGGTGCAAGAACTACAATTAACTGTTCGTGGCCAAGAAAAAATTGGCATCATCGGCCCAAATGGTATTGGAAAGTCAACTCTGTTAGCCAAGTTACAGCAACTTCTTAATGATAAAAGAGAGATTTCGCTTGGTTATATGCCACAAGATTACCACAAAAAACTGGAATTGGATTTATCACCAATCGCCTATCTGAGCAAAACTGGGGAAAAAGAGGAACTGCAGAAAATCCAATCTCACTTAGCCAGTCTCAATTTCAGTTATCCAGAAATGCAACATCAAATTCGCTCCTTATCTGGTGGACAACAGGGAAAACTCCTGCTTTTGGATTTAGTGCTGCGCAAACCAAACTTTCTCCTGTTGGACGAACCCACACGAAACTTTTCTCCCACTTCTCAACCCCAAATCAGAAAACTCTTTGCCACTTATCCTGGCGGTCTCATCACTGTTTCGCATGACCGTCGTTTCTTAAAAGAGGTCTGCTCGATCATCTATCGCTTGACAAAAAATGGTTTGGAAGTCGTTGATTTAGAAGATTTATACTCATAAGGATAATTATTTGCTTTGGAGCGCTATTTGAACATTATAATCAGTGAATAAATCTTATATCCACAGTCAAGTCAATCATTTCTTGTAATCAACTCTAAATAGACGGATAAAAACTACTTCTAACTATCAAAAAACGAGCACTTCCTCTTTTGGAAATGCTCGTTTTCTTATGTTACCATGGTTTATAATTACAATGAGAAATGGGAAACAGCCCTGAATGGCAAAATCTCCTAGATCTCCGACTACCAACTTTTTTACTCTACTGGTTTTTCTTGATTTCCAGTACTTGTTGTAGATTCTGTTGTTCCCTTTTCTGAAGTTGATTCAGCAGGTTTAGAATCTGTTGTGTTGCTTAGTTTGTTTTCGTCATTTGCAGTTTCACTGTTAGATTCCGCAGCTGCTGATGTTTCAGTTTCAGTACTGGTCTTCTCAGACTTTGCTGCTGGAGTTGCTTCTTCAGTTACGCTTGATTTTGACTTGATTTCTTGATTCAAGACCAGAATAGCTTTTGTCAATTCAAGTAAAGCGGCTTTGTCCTTACTCTTGGCAGAAAGTTGATCTAGTAAAGCATCTACCTTATCAAAGTCCTCATCAGAACCCTTATTGTTTTCTAAGTAAGCGTGAAGCGACATGAGGATATCGTAGAGTTTTTGATAGAGTACAAGTGTCTGAGGATCTTGCTCAGTATTTTCCTTCTCTTGTTGAAGGGCGCTAGCGATACGAGTCAAGACATCTTTCACCTGACTGTTTACTTCATCCAAGTCTGCATCAGCCTTGTTTGTAGCAGCTTTGAGATTTTCTACTTCTTCTGTCAAGGATTGTCTGATTCCTTCTTCTTGGATTTGTTCCAAGAGTTGATTTGCCTTGCTCAAAAGACTTTCTACTTCTTCCTTACTAACATGATTGACATGCTCTTCAGGCATAAAGTCTCCGTACAATTCTTTCAAGAAGCCATAAATAGCTGTCTTGGCACTTTGGTTATCTACTTTTTCAGTATCTAGAACTGTCTGACTTGATTTCGCAGTAGTTGGCTGAGCTTTCAAAGCTTCTTCCACTTCTTGTTTTGCCTGATAGATGCTTGGGAATAATTTGTTCAATTCTGCTGCCTTAAGGAAGGATTGAGATTGATACAAGGTCCAAGTCAACTGAGCTACTTTGTTTCGAAGTTCATCACTCAAACGACCGTCATTTACGTGTTCGTAGAAGTACTTGATGTATTCTACAGTTGTAACACCTGTTCGATCATTAAAGTCTTGAAGAGCTTGAAGTTGTGATTCAACCGCTGCTAAACCAGCCTCATCTTTAGCCAACTTAGCTTCCTGGAGTCGAACGAGAAGGTCTTTCTTAGGAAGTCCATAAGAATCTGTATCTAGTGTATTGATTTTATCAATCAAGGCCTGATATTTCTTATCTAGAGCGCTTGTTTTAACAGGCTTGACACTTTCATCAATATGGATATATTGCTTATCAAAGAGATCCAGTGTTGCAAGATAACCTGCTGTAGAGTTAGTTGCCAGTTTCTTCATGTTTTCAGTAAACTGACCTAAAGCTAACTCGATCTGTCTTTGTTCGATAGGTTTGTCTTTATAGATGTTTCTGCTTTCAGCTAGAAGTTGATCTACTTTTGCCAAAACTGCCTTCTCATCAAAAGCTCCAGGTTGGTAGTTGGATTGTAGAGCTGGAATTTTATTTTTCAAAGCCACTTCATAGCCCTTGGTTTGAACCTTGATGTAGTGATTGTGGTCACCATGAGGGATCACAAAACTACCATTTTCTACCTGCAAACTATAAGGAGACACACCATCACGTAAGGCAGTCGTATAGAGTTCATTTAAGAAATCAAGTTCTGGATTTCCAGTTTGAAGAGGGATCCGAACGTGTTCCTTACGAACAGCGTAAGGATGAATATGAGTTGGATCGTAGGCTTGGTCTGGATTTCCAAAGACAAAGAATCCGTTGGAAATTCTAATAGCTTCAAGTGGCACACCATAGGTCTTAGAAATATAAGCAATTTTTTCTTCATCACTAGCATCTCTTGAGAAAGACTCTACCGTTTTAGCAAGAGATTTTACAGGCTCTGCATCATGATGTGTTTTCAAATGATCCTGAGCGGCCTTAATTTGCTCCGCTGTCAAGTCCTTCTTGAAGAAATAGTGATTGTGGTCTCCGTGACTCATGACAAATCCTTGCTCATCCTCACTGATGACACGATTGGCATCAAAACCGTGATCATGGTCTTCCCCATGATGGTGTCCATGATGATCTTCGTCGTGATCGTCATCATGTGCTGGTGTTGTTGTATTTGCCCCTTTCAAGTGGTCTTGCGCGGCCTTAATTTGGTCTGCTGTCAAATCCTTCTTGAAGAAGTAATGATTGTGATCACCGTGACTCATGATAAAACCTTGCTCATCTTCAGCAATAATACGATTAGCGTCAAAGCCGTGACCATCTTCTTCATGTTCCTCATGTGAAGTTCCTGGATTGATTGGAAGTGATGGCGAAGGTGTTGTTAGACCATTATTTGGAAGAGTCGGTTGACCAATTTGATTCGCCTTAAGGATGTAATGGAAATGATCACCATGTCTGACGATATAAGCTGTAGCTGTTTCTTCAACGATATCTTTTGGATTAAAGATATAGCCATCAGAAGTTGAAGAGAGTTCCTTACTTATCGTTGAAGAAGAAGGATTGTTTGAAAGACTTCCTAGTCTAGACGCTACTTCATGAGGTTTTTCATTTGTAGAGACCGTAGAACCAGTTCCACCGATAGGCACCATTCTAGCAATCTTTTCTTCTAAAGCAGAGAGCTTGCTGTAAGGAATAAAATGATAATGGTCGCCATGAGGAATCGCAACTCCATTTGGTGTACGACTGACAATCTTAGCAGGATCAAAGACTAGACCGTCTGATTCACTGTAACGTTGGTTGCTAGGTGAATCATAGAGTTTTTTCAATAGACTTTGGAGATTTTCAACTTTGCTTTCTGGCTTGCTAGTTGATCCGTGTGCTACAGATTGCGTGTTATTGTCACTAGCTGTTGAAGAATAGCTTAACTGACTCGGTTGCGTATTTTTCCCAGCTAGAATAGCTTTGGCTGCTGCTAATTCACTAGCAGATAAATCACTTTTTGGAATGTAGTGATAGTGACCTCCATGAGGAACGATATAGGCATCACCAGTATCTTCGATAATATCAGCTGGATTAAAGACATAACCATCGTCTGTCGTATAGCGCCCCTGATATCTTGCTACAGCAACATCAGAGCTGACCTTCTCATTATCTTTGACATGTTCTTGTTTTTGACGATTGATTTCATCCTTAGTTCGAACATTATCAGCATGAGCTACATTTTTCAGGTAGACATAATATTTTCCATCGACCTTGATGATATAACCACCCTTGACCTCATTGACAATATCAGCATCTTTAAGTTGATAGTTTGGATCCTTCATCAGAAGTTCTTCACTAAAGAGGGCATCATAAGGAACTTTCCCGTTATAGTAATGGTAGTGATCACCGTGTGATGTAACATAACCCTGATCTGAAATCTTGATAACAATTTGTTCAGCCTGAATTCCTTCTTTTTGACTAACCTGATCTGGTGTCAGGTTTTCACTTTTCTGACTTGACTGACTACCATCCACATAAGAGACACGATTATTGTCCTTATTTTCCTGCGAGCGATGCTGGTTCAGTGCATAGGCACATAGACTCAAGGATATGATAACAGCAGATCCAGCTGCTATATATTTTTTACTGAATTTCATAAATACCTCATTTCAATAAATGATGAAGCTTTTTAACTTCTTTTGCTTGGTTAAACAGTTTTTTCTAAACTGGTTATTTAACCAATTAATTAACCAGTAAATAGTTTACCTTTTTTAAGCTTATCTGTCAAGATTTTTATAATATTTTAAAAAATAAAAGCCAGTATTGCTACTGACTCTTACATCATTTTGATTTAATAGGATAAACTTATGCTTCTGGTTTCGTCGTTACTGACTCACTACCTTTTTAACAAAGCAAGTAATTTTTCTGCTTCTGCCATGATACCATTATTATCCATGGTTTGGAGACTCAAATTATTTCGTAAACCAGATAGGCTCTCTGTCACATTGTCTTTCAAACTAGCATCCGTTACTTTAGCAAGTAGAGCTTCTACTTCTTTGAGTTTGGCTTCTACTTTTTCGGTTTCTACTTGAGGGACTTCAGCTTCGTCTGTTGTATCTTTAGATACTTCTTCTGTCTCGTCTTCATCAGTGCTTGGTTTATAAAGATTATCTACTGAAGGGGTTGAACCTGTATGATTTTCTTTTTCATTGGATTCAGGACGGGTTGACTCGTCTGATTCATGATGATCTTCCTTATCTTCATCAGATTTACTGTCTTTGTCTGCCTTGTTTTTACGAACATGATCGCTGGCATTTCCCCAACCATTATCTGAGTGAGGACGTTCTTCAGGATGTTCAACATAATATTTTACAGTTGCAAAGAGATCCTCAAGGCTATAACCCTTAGGTGCTTCATAGAGTCCTTCGTCAAACCAGCCAAATTTAATGTTATGGTAATGGTCGTAATGAGGTATAATTAAGCTACCATTTTTAACTTCAACAGTATGTTGGAGATTGTAAGGCATACGATCAAGTGGGACCTTCTTAGCTGCTTTCACTTTATTATAGATTGCCTCTACTCCTTTAACCTCAGTATTTCCTGAACCCTGATTCTCTGTTGAAGGAGGTGTCAAACCTTTCTCTTTAGCATAAGCCTGAGCTGCCACTCTTTCAGCTTCAGATAAGCTCTCTTTCTTAATCCAGTGACTATGGCTCATATGCGGAGTTACATAAGCATCTCCCTCATCACTGGTAATATCACGAATGTCAAAGATATATCCATCTTCTGTTGTATACTTACCTGCTAATTTAGCTAATTTAATTTCATCGTCTGTATAAGCAATTTGAGCATTTGGTTTTCCAAGTCGCTCTGGATGGGTAATTGGTGCTAGGAATGCCAATAAGTCATCTACCAATTTTCCTTTATTAGAAGATTCATCATTCAAGCGTTCTGCTAACTTGTCCAAGGCTTGGAAATCCAAAGTACGACCCTTATTTTCAGACAAGGCTTTATGGGCCTCGGTCAACAATTTATATGCTTTATCATAAAATTCTTGATCACGAGGAGCGACATTTTCTTTCTTCGCAACTAGAGCGTGTGTCTCTTGAGTTTTCTTAGACAGGAGATTTTCAATAGCATCAATCTTATCCTTGGCCAAATCTTTAGCTAGAACATAACGACTAGCGCCCTTATCTTCGATAATATATCCATCGCCAACTTTTCTAACAACCTGGTTGACATCAAGTTCAATCAGTTTATTTTCCACTGGTGCCAGAGGTTTGGTAGTAGGGGCTGGCTTCAGAGGAGTAACACTTGGCAAGACACTGCCATTTTGTCCCTTGATAGCTATCATACGAGCCAATTTTTCTTCCAAAGGGGACATTTGTGAATAAGGAATAAAGTGATAATGGTCTCCGTGAGGCACAGCGACACCGTTAGCTGTACGTTTGATGATTTGTGCCGGATCAAAGACGAGTCCATCAGATTCTACATGTCGTTCTGACAAAGGTTTGGCATACAATTCACGTAAAAGTGCTGGAATATCTTCCCCTTGATCCTGATGATAAGTTGGAGTGACAGTCAAATTAGGAGTCTCTGTCAAACTTGGTTGGGCTGGTTTTGTATCATTGCTATTTGGTTTACTTGAGCTTGTAGCAGAATGAGAGCCCTGTTTACCATTCCAATAAGCTTGAGCAGCAGCCAGTTCTCCTGCTGACAAATCACTCTTAGGAATATAGTGGAAATGATTGCCGTGCGGTACAACAAAAGCATCTCCTGTATCTTCAATCACATCTGTCGGACTAAAGACATACCCATCATCCGTTGTATAGGCTCCTCCAGTCCCTCGATTCGGTGCCTGCGTATTGAGATTAAAGTTTGGTTTAATGGTTGAACTTGGTGTTGAACTTAGTTTCTCAGAACTGCTTGGTTTCGTATTGTTAGAATGACTTTGAGCTGACCGACCTCCAATTGGAAGATTTCTAGCCAATTTTTCTTCCAAAGCAGACATTTGCGAATAAGGAATGAAATGGAAATGATCCCCGTGAGGTACTGCCACACCATTGGTAGTGCGTTTTGTAATCTGTGCTGGGTCAAATACTAAGCCATCAGACTCCACATGACGTTGGCTAAGTGGCAAAGCGTACAATTCTTGAAGGAGACTTGCTAAATCCTCATTTTGACTCTCAGGAGTTGTTGTAGGATTTTGAGGAGTCTCAGCTTGAGTCGTTCTCACACTAGATCTTGTTTCTCCCCTGCTTGAACGGTATTCAACGGTACTTAATTGACTACCTTTTCCAGATAAGAAGGCTTGGGCAGCAGCTAACTCACTGGCAGACAAATCACTCTTAGGTATATAGTGGAAGTGATTTCCATGAGGAACAATATAAGCATCACCTGTGTCCTCAATGATATCAGATGCATTGAAGATATAACCATCATCCGTTGTATAACGTCCTTGAGCTCTGGCTGCAACAACTGCCTGATCGTTAGAACCACCTCCATGATTACTACTGTGTTCCTGCTTCTGACGTTTAATCTCTTCTTTTGTCCGAATATTGTCCGCATGGGCGGCATCCTTAAGGTAAACATAGTATTTCCCGTCTACCTTAATCACATAACCACCCTTGATTTCATTGACAATGTCTGAATCCTTCAACTGATAATTCGGATCTTTCATCAGCAGTTCTTCACTGATGATAGCATCATAAGGAACCTTACCATTATAGTAATGATAATGATCTCCATGAGAGGTCACATAACCTTGATCCGTAATCTTGATAACGATTTGCTCGGCGTTGATTCCCTCTCTCTTACTGACTTCATCTGGTGTCAAATTTTCTGCCTTTTGACCAGCCTGGTCACCATCTATATAAGTAACTCGATTCGAATCTTTCTTAACTTGACCAGCTTGATACCGTCCAAGTTCATAGGAGCAAACACTTAGGGCAAGGGCTGCCACCGAACCAACTACATATTTTTTATTGATTTTCATTCTTGCCTCTTTTCTTAACTCTATTTGATTCACCATAAAATAATAAACCAGTTAATTAACTAGTTAATAGTTTACTCTTTTTAATATCGATTGTCAAGAATTTTACATATCCACATAATAAAAATAAAAGCCTCTTTATCGAGACTTTCATTTTTCATTAGTTTATTTTTTCCTTACTTACAGATGAAGGATTACTTCCTTTTAACAACGCAAGTAATTTTTCTACTTCTGCCATGATACCATTATTATCCATGGTTTGGAGACTCAAGTTATTTCGTAAACCAGCTAGGGTTTCAGTCGCATTGGCTTTCAAACTAGTATCCGTTACTTTCGCAAGCAAAGCTTCTGCTTCTTTAAGTTTTGCTTCTACTTTGTCAGTCTCTACTTGAGGGACTTCTGGCTCAGCAGGTGTTTCCTCTACTGGTTCTTCTTCCGTTTTGAAGTTCTTATTTGGATCTTCACTGTGGTCTTTCTTACCTAAGACATGCTCGCTGGCATTGCCCCATCCGTCATTAGAATGTGGACGTTCGTCAGGATGTTCAACATAGTACTTAATCGTCGCAAATAAGTCTTCCAGAGTATAACCATTTGGAGCCTTATATGAATGGTCATCAAACCAAGTAAATTTAATGTTATGGTAATGATCCTTATGTGGAATGATTAAATTACCATTTTTAATCTCAACTGTATGCTCGACCATGTATGGAAGTCGAACGAGTGGAATTCGTTTCTCACCTTTCACACGATTGTAAATGGCCGCTGCACTATCTCCAGTTGGATTTGCTTGAGCATCTGCGTCTGGAGATGGAGGTAAAATACCTTTTTCTTTAGTATAAGATTGAGCCGCAGCTTTTTCCTTATCAGAAAGACTGTCTTTTCCAATCCAGTGACTATGACCCATATGAGGAGTTACATAGGCATCTCCTTCATCACTGATAATATCATGTTCGTCAAAAATGTAACCATCTGACGTTGTATACTTATCAGCTAATTGAGCAATACGAACTTCGTCCTCAGTATATTCAATTTGAGAATTTGGTTTTCCAAGTCGCTCAGGATGAGTAATTGGTGCTAGGAATGCCAATAAGTCATCTACCAATTTTCCTTTATTAGCAGATTCATCATTCAAGCGTTCTGCTAACTTGTCCAAGGCTTGGAAATCAGAAGTACGACCCTTATTTTCAGACAAGGCTTTATGGGCCTCGGTCAACAATTTATATGCTTTATCATAAAATTCTTGATCACGAGGAGCGACATTTTCTTTCTTCGCAACTAGAGCGTGTGTCTCTTGAGTTTTCTTAGACAGGAGACTTTCAATAGCATCAATCTTATCCTTGACCAAATCTTTAGCTAGAACATAACGACTGACTCCCTTATCCTCGATAATATATCCTTCGCCAACTTTTCTAACAACCTGGTTGACATCAAGTTCAGTCTGTTTATTTTCCGCTGGTACTTGAGGTTTGGTAGTAGGGGCTGGCTTCAGAGGAGTAACACTTGGCAAGACACTGCCATTTTGTCCCTTGATAGCTATCATACGAGCCAATTTTTCTTCCAAAGGTGACATTTGCGAATAAGGGATAAAGTGATAATGGTCTCCATGAGGCACTGCGACACCGTTAGCTGTACGTTTGATAATTTGTGCTGGATCAAATACTAAGCCATCAGATTCCACATGGCGTTCTGATAAAGGTTTGGCATACAATTCACTTAAAAGTGTTGGGATATCTTCCCCTTGATTTTGATGATAAGTTGGGGTGACAGTCAGGTTTGGAGTCTCTGTCAAACTTGGTTGGGCTGGTTTAGCATTATCACTACTTGGTTTACTTGAGCTTGTAGCAGAATGTGAGCCCTGTTTACCATTCCAATAAGCTTGGGCAGCAGCCAGTTCTCCTGCAGACAAATCACTCTTAGGAATATAGTGGAAATGATTGCCGTGCGGTACAACAAAAGCGTCTCCTGTATCTTCAATCACATCTGTCGGACTAAAGACATACCCATCATCCGTTGTATAGGCGCCTCCAGTTCCTCGATTTGATGCTTGCGTATTGAGATTAAAGTTTGGTTTAATCGGTGAACTTGGTGTTGAACTTAGTTTCTCAGAACTGCTTGGTTTCGTATTGTTAGAATGACTTTGAGCTGACCGACCTCCAATTGGCAGATTTCGAGCCAATTTTTCTTCCAGCGGTGACATTTGTGAATAAGGAATGAAATGGAAATGATCTCCGTGAGGAACTGCAACACCATTTGCTGTACGTTTTGTAATCTGTGCTGGGTCAAATACTAATCCATCAGACTCCACATGACGTTGGCTAAGTGGCAAAGCGTACAATTCTTGAAGAAGACTAGCTAAATCCTCATTTTGACTCTCAGGAGTTGTTGCAGAATCTTGAGGAGCCTCAGATTGACTCGTTCTCACACTAGATCTTGTTTCTCCCCTGCTTGAACGGTATTCAACGGTACTTAATTGACTACCTTTTCCAGATAAGAAGGCTTGGGCAGCAGCTAATTCACTGGCAGACAAGTCACTCTTAGGAATATAGTGGAAGTGATTACCATGAGGAACGATATAAGCATCACCCGTGTCCTCAATAATATCAGAGGCATTAAAGATATAACCATCATCCGTTGTATAACGGCCTTGAGCTCTGGCAGCAACTACTGCTTGATCGTTAGAACCGCCTCCATGATTATGACTGTGTTCCTGCTTCTGACGTTTAATCTCTTCTTTTGTCCGAATATTATCCGCATGAGCCACATCCTTGAGGTAAACATAGTATTTACCGTTAACCTTAATTACATAGCCACCCTTGATTTCATTGACAATGTCTGCATCCTTCAACTGATAATTCGGATCTTTCATAAGGAGTTCTTCACTGATGATAGCGTCATAAGGAACCTTACCATTATAGTAATGATAATGGTCTCCATGAGAGGTCACATAACCTTGGTCAGTGATCTTAATAACAATTTGTTCGGCGTTGATTCCCTCTCTCTTACTGACTTCATCTGGTGTCAAGTTCTCTGCTTTTTGACCAGTCTGATCACCATCTATATAAGCAACTCGATTAGAATCTTTCTTAACTTGACCAGCTTGATAACGACCAAGTTCATAGGAGCAAAGACTTAGGGCAAGGACCGCCACTGAACCAACTACATATTTTTTATTGATTTTCATTCTTGCCTCACTTTAATTCTTCAGCTAATACACTCATATTTTCTTCAAGATTTTCTAGGTAAGTCTTATCATTTTGTGGATCTGCCTCTAAAGGATTCAGAGTTTTAAGACCCACACCTGTTGATTTGACAAGAGTTTCAGCTACTTTTGAAGAAGCATTGCTTTCTGTAAAAATCGTCTTAACCTTATAGGTTTTAACAAATTCCTGAATTTCCGTAAGTTGTCGTGGACTTGGTTCTTGTTCAGGAGAAATACCTGCAATACCAAGTTGATTGAGTCCAAATCGCTTAGCAAGATAAGAAAAGGCTGTATGTTGTGTTACAAATGTTTTCTGAGTCGCTTTTTCAAATTTAGGCTGAAATTTCTTAGTCAATTCTTGAGCTTTTTTGATAAAGGCTTGCGCATTTTTCTGATAAGTTTCTTTATGCTCACTATCAACCTCTGAAAGTTTGTCAGCGATAATCTGGGCTTCTTCTCCAGCTTTTTCTGGATCTAGCCAAGTATGAGGATCATAGAGCGTTTTTTCATCAACTCCATCCCCTGCTTCCACATCTTCTAGACCAGGGACACGTTCCAATGTCATTCCCTCTGAAGCCTCTAAAACCTTAACTTTAGATTTTTTTAGATTGGGATCCAAACTTCCTGCCCAAGATTCGAGCGTATGCGAATGATAAACAAAGACATCTGCATCGTATATTGCTGCAATATCATTTGCTGAAGGTTCAAAGGAGTGAATCCCACTACTTGATTGAATCATCCGAACATCATTCAAGTCACCAGATACTTCCTTGACCATAGCATAGATAGGATAAAAACTAGTGACAATTTTCATCCCTTTCCCTGTCTGGCTTTCCTTTTGACCACAAGCTCCTAAACACAAAAGAAAGACACTTAACAATACTAAAAATAAACTTTGTTTTTCATGGATAACCCCTTAACTATTTAATTAACTGGTAAACATTCTACTCCTAAAAATTTAATCTGTCAAGCTATTTTAAGAAAAAAATTGAAATTTCTTTCACATATAAAAATCTGCTGAGTTTCAACAACTCAACAGATTCTCACTTTATTCTTCTATTGTAGAATGCTTGTAGCCATAAGTGAAGTAAATAAGACTTCCTATCAACAAAGCAACTAGGAAAGCAATCCAGGTTTCCATATTATACTGCAACATAAAGGACAAACAAATGATGATTGATAAAATCGGTAATAAGGGTACCAATGGTGTTTTAAATTCGCCCGCTTTGGGCATTCCTTTTTCTTTCCTTAAGCGAATCAAGCCGTAAGCAAGCATAATCAAGTAGGACAGAGTACAAATATTTAAGAAGGCTGCGATACTAGCTAGTGGGAACATTCCTGCTGCTACTGCTGAAGCTAGACCTGTTAAAATAGTAGCATTTTTGGGTACCTTACTAGTCTTCGTTAGTTCTTTAAAGGCAGCAGGTATCAATCCGTCACGCGCTAAACTGTAAATCATACGTGATAGGGCATAAGTCATCGAAATACAAACTGTAATCAAGGTTAAGATAGCCACTAATGACACATAGTTGGCTGCCCAACTAATCCCAACGCTACGAAGGGCAAAGGCAACGGCATCATCAACATTTAAATGACTATAGTGAACCACACCAGTCAAGACAAGTGTCACCAAAGCATAAAGAATTGTTACGATAGAAAGCGATAAGACAATCCCTCTAGGAATATTTTTTTGAGGAGTCTTGACCTCATCTACGGCCATAGAGATGGATTCAAATCCCAAAAAACCGAAGAACATTAAGGACGCACCAGCCATAATACCAGTACTAGCACCATAGATTTGTCCAAAACCATAAGGAGCAAAATTGCTCCAATTATCAAGTTTGATATGCCAAATTCCTACTAAAACAAAGAGCGCTAAAGCGGAAAATTTCAAAATAACTAGAATAGAATTAAAGCGTAAAGCAGCCTTGGCATTTAGTAAAACAAGCGATGTCACCAAGACCAAGACAATAATAGGCAATAAATCAACAAATGTCCCTGATTGAGGATTAAAGGTACCATTTAAAGCCTGAGGAAGGGCTATCCCGTATTGAGAAAGCAAGCCTTTAAAATAAGCTGCCCAACCCGAAGCCACACCAGATATGGCTGTCATGAATTCCATCATGGTTAACCAGCCAGCCAACCAAGCTGGAAATTCTCCTAAAATAGCATAGAGATAACTGTATGCACCACCTGTAGCAGGTACTCGTGAGGCAAATTCTGCAAAAAAGAGAGCTGATAATCCCACACAAAAGGCAGAAATAACGATTGAAATCACTAGGGCTGGACCAGCAAGTGTTGCAGCCGCAGTACCTGTAATTGTAAAGACGCCTGTCCCCACCATGGCTCCGATACCCAGCAAAATCAAATCCCATAACTTCAAATGTCTGTGCATCTCCGTTTTATCCAAACTTACATTCTTTGTTCTAAATATATTCATATTTGACTCCAAAATAAAATGATGATTCTATTTTACCATAAATATAGGATAATTGTGAATATTTATAAAATGATTTTCTAAAAAAATCTGACTACTCTCTTGTAATCAGATTCTCTTTATCTCTAGTTCATTTCTTTAAAGGCTGCTTCTGCATCCGCGTTACTGATAACACCAAATTGAATCTTTCCAATCTTTCCTTGACTATCAATCAGGTATTCTGTAGGAATGCTTCGAATTTGATAAGCTTGGAAAGTAGTTGCTTTGGTATCATAAAGAACTGGTATATCTTTATAACCTTGATCTTGGAACCACTGTGGGAATTGCTCAACAGTTTTTTCACCTTGAATTCCTGGTGCAATGACACTAAGAATTTCGAAATCGCGATCTGGTTTCGCAGCTAATTCCATCAACTCAGGCATACTTTTTTTACATGGACCACACCAGGAAGCCCAAAACTTCAAGTAGACTTTTTTACCCTTATAATCAGATAACTTAACTTCTTTACCATCCATGGATTGCAAGGTAAAGTCTGGAGCATCTTTTCCAACAGCAATTTGTTGTATAGCCGTTTGTTGCTGTTGTTTTGGGGATTGTTCTGGTGCTTGAGTCTTTTTAGTCTCTTCCTCACCACAGGCCATCAATACAACTAATGACAAAAGGCTTAAACCAGCAAACATTATTTTTTTCATCTTTTTCTCCTTTATTCAAAAATTCCAGCTAGAACATTTACTTGTCCTAATAGTAACAAGATTCCCATTAAAATAATAAGGAAACCACCAATTTTCTTTAGTAGCATCATATGACGTTTGATTTTACTAAAATAAGGCATTACTACACCTGAAGCTAGAGCCAAAACCAAGAAAGGAATGGCCATCCCCAGAGTGTAAATAAGAGTATAAATAGCTCCTTGCCAAGCACCATTGCCTCCAGAAGCCGCAAGCGCTAAAACAGAACTTAAAACCGGACCAATACAAGGTGTCCAACCAAAGCTAAAGGTAATACCAAGTAAAAATGCTGACCAATAACGATTGGATTCTGATTTCTTGAAAGTAAAGCTTTTTTGAACCTCTAATTTCTTAAAATGAAAAATTTCCATCTGGTGAAGTCCCAAAATGATAATAATTGTTCCCATAACATATCGAAACCAATTTGCATAGAGAATATTACCAAAGTAACCTGCACCAAACCCTAGAATAAAGAAAATGAGAGAGATACCTGCGATAAAGCAAAGTGTTCGAATCAAACCTGACCAGATAACCTTTCTCCCAAATAAAGAAAAACTTTTTGCACTTTCCTGATCATCCAATAAAATTCCAGCATAAACTGGCAGAAGAGGAAAGATACAGGGAGAAAAGAAGGACAAGACCCCTGCTAAAAAAACGGAGATTGAAAAGACTATCGTTTCCAATAAAGAACCAACTTTCTTAAGAATTTAAACCTATTGTACTATAAATGTTAAAATTTGTATCAAGTTTGCTACGGTTAGCTGTATTATCTATGATATTATAATAAGTTCAGGCTAAAATAGTACACCATGGTTTCTATAGCAGATTGAAATAAAATCTAGAGAAATCAATTAATTATAAAACATTATTAGAAATTGAATTGAATTTCGCATTCAAGGTGTTCGGTTTTTTCATTTCACTATAGATAAAAGAAAAAATTGAAGAAAATTGTCCAAAGAGCCACTTTTTCTTCAATCTACTTTTGCTTATTTTAATAAGTTCCTTCTTCACCTTGACTAGTCAAGATAACAGGTCCATCTTTTGTAATGACAAATTGGTGTTCATATTGACAAGATAGACCACCGTCGATGGTCTTATGCGCCCAACCAGTTTTCATATCTGTATCAATTTCCCAGTCACCTGTATTGATCATCGGTTCAATAGTCAAGACCATTCCTTCACGGAGACGAAGTCCACGACCAGCAATACCATAGTTAGGAACCATTGGTTCTTCGTGCATGGTTGGGCCAACACCATGACCAACCAAATCACGCACTACACCGTAACCACGACTTTCAGCGTATTCTTGAATAGCCGCACCGATATCACCGATACGGTTCCCAACAACAGCTTGCTCAATCCCCTTATACATGGCTTCTTTAGTTACATCCATCAGATTTTTCACTTCTTCGGACGGTGTGCCAACAGCATAAGCCCAACATGAGTCTGCTAAACCACCAGAATAACTCTGAGTGTATTTTTTCATTTGTTCAACATTGTTGAAGTTTAATTTTGAGACATTCAGGTCAGATTTAGCAATGGGACCTCCCAAAACCATATCAACTTTGAGCAAATCACCATCTTTCAAGATATAGTGACGAGGGAAAGCATGAGCCACTTCATCATTAAGAGAGCAGCAGGTAGCATAAGGATAGTCCATCATTGCACCGTCAACTCCAATCTGAAGCGGAAGGAAATTTTCTTCCTTACAACGACGGCGAACATACTCTTCTACTTCCCACATATCTAGGCCAGGCTTAATCAAATCACGTAAGCCGATATGAATACTTGCTAGAAAATCACCAGCCTTGTCCATAGCTTCGATTTCACGAGCTGATTTTAATGTTATCATTTTTTCTCCTAGTTTCTAATTAATTTTAACGGTTACATTTGCTTTTGAAACAATCTGATGACCATGATAAATATCATAATCAATAATAGCTGATCGTCTAGTATGGTGGATAATGCGTGCTTGAATGCGCAGTATATCATCTATCTGAACAGCCTGCAAAAAGTAGATTAGCATCTGCTCGATGATGAGATTTCGCCCACTATTCACAACTAAATCTTGGGTCATGTGGGTCAGAATTTCTGCCAATACACCATTAGCCAAGACACCGTTCTTCTCCAGCATAAAGGGTTCAACTGTGATGACTACTTCATCATGATGATAAGAAAGTTTTTGACCAATCTGCTCAGAAAAAGTCGGTAGAGCCGAAACTTGGGAACGACTCATCTTCTCCATGACATCGCGTCGTGTCACAACTCCAAGCAAGGTTTGATTGCTTCGAATAACTGGTACCATTTCAAAATCTTCAGCAATCATTCGTTGACTGACATTGGCAATATTTGTCGATAATCCGACTAAAAAGAGGCTACGAGACATGACCTTATCAATTGTGGTACTTGGTGACTTATCACCTGCATCCCTCATGGTTACCACTCCCACCACAACATGATGTTGGTTAATAACTGGAAAACGACTGCTTCGATTCTTACGTACTAAGTCCAAATAATCTTTGACTGTATCGGTTTCTCTTAGAAAACCATACTCATGACTCGGACGGTAAAGTTTCTCAACTGTCAAAATATCTGTTTTGATTTGGACATTTGACAAGGCTTTATTGATCATGGTCGCCACAGTGAAAGTATCATGCTTGCTTCTCAGAACAGGAATCCCTTTTTGATTAGCCAGTTTTAGTACATCATCATGAACCTGAAATCCACCTGTAACGAGAACCGCATTTTCGTTTTCCAAGGCTAACAACTGAATACGGGTCCGGTCTCCGACAATCAAGAGCCCACCATCATGAAGATAAGACAAGATATTTTGTTCAGTCATAGCACCGATTGAGAACTTGCTAAATTCTCTCTCTAAACCTTCTTGCCCAGCCAGAACCTCAGAAGAAGTCACTTCTGCAATTTCTGCAAAAGTTAATCTTTCAATAGCAACTTTCTGGGATTTAACACGGATAGTACCACTTCTAGGACGGGTCTCCACAAGTCCACGATTTTCAGCTTCTTTAATGGCCCGATAGGCCGTTCCATCACTGACCCCCAGATGGTTAGAAATACTACGAACACTAACCCTCTTTCCGACAGGCAATTCTTCCAAATAGCTTAGAATTTCCTGATGCTTACTCATTGAATTCTCCTTTTACATACCGAAATTCAAGATAATCCCGCATTTTTCTTGTGTAGCGATCACTTCCCTTAAACTGACGAGTCAAACGGAATCCAGACTTTAGAGCAACCTTTTGACTCGCTTCATTTTCAAGGTGGGTAATGATGGATAATTGTTTTAACCCAAATTCCTCAAAAGAAAGCTGACAAATTTTTCTAACAATCTCTGTCATAAATCCTTGCGACCAAGCATCTTTTCTCAAAAAATAGCCAAGCTCAGCTTCTTTTTTGATTTCATCTAACTTCTCAAATTTAATAGAACCAATCATTTGTTGATTTTTTTGGTCACAAATTGCCCACACTCCCAAAGGGGACTTCATAAAATAATTCGCTAATGCATATTGACTTTCTTCCAGACTTGCCTGAGTTGGGAAAATAAATTGAAGATTTTCTGGATTTGAGGCTATCTCGTGGAAGTCCTGACTATCACTAAAAAAGAAAGGACGCAAATACAAGCGATCCGTTTCAAAAAAAGAAAACATTGCTAATTTGGTCCAAATATTCATAAACACCCCTACGGTTTAATCTTCGACTAGTTTAATATCTGCTCCTAGATTACGTAATTTTTCGATAATATCAGAATAACCACGTAAGATAAACTCGATATTTGTAATTTCAGTTTTACCTTCAGCCATAAGCCCAGCAATGACTAGTGCAGCCCCAGCTCGTAGGTCAGTCGCTTTAACACTGGCCCCACGCAAACTACGTCCACCCGTGTACAAAATATGACCATTTGTTGTCGAAATATCCGCATCCATCTTTGCTAGTTCAAAAACATGATTTACACGTTTTTCATAAATCGTATCAACAATTGTACCACGACCATTAGCTGTTAGTAAAAGAGGGGTAATCGGTTGTTGCAAATCGGTAGCAAAGCCTGGGTAAGGAGCTGTCTTAATATTGATTGCTTTCAAATTAGACTGTTCCTCGACAAAAATGCTGTCTTCAGATACAGTCATTCGAACTCCCATTTCTTCCAACTTAGCGATGAATCCTTCTAAGTGTTCATAAAGAACATTATTTATACGAATTCCCTTACCAACTGCAGCAGCTAAAGAAATATATGTTCCAGCTTCAATACGGTCTGGAATCACCTGATGACGTGTACCATGTAATCTTTCAACACCATCAATAATGATGATATTAGTTCCTGCCCCACGGATATGGGCACCCATATTATTCAAGAGAGTTGCAACATCAATAATCTCAGGTTCACGGGCTGCATTTTCAATAATAGTACGACCATTCGCTTTAACCGCAGCAATCATCGTATTAATCGTTGCACCGACACTAACTGTATCCATGTAAATACTTGCGCCATGAAGTCCTGTATCTTTAGCAGATAACTTCATGTTATCTCCCTCGTAGCTAACAGTAGCCCCCATAGCTTCAAAAGCCTTAAGGTGTAGGTCAATCGGGCGAGGACCAAGGTCACACCCTCCAGGCAAGCCAACTGTGGCTTCACCAAAGCGACCTAAAAGACTTCCATAAAAATAATAAGATGCACGAAGACTATTGATTTTTCCATAAGGCATTGGAATATTTTGAACACCTCTTGGGTCAATCTCCAATACATCGTCATAACGCTTAACAGTAGCTCCCATCAATTCCATGATTTCGACAAGACTTGCTACATCCGAGATATCTGGAACGCAATCCAAAGTCACCACATCATCAGCCAATATAATAGCTGGAATTAAGGCCACAACGCTATTTTTAGCACCACTAATAGTGATTTCACCTTGTAGTGGTAATCCACCATTGATAACAATTTTTCTCATTCTAAGTTTTTAATACTCTTTCAAGATTTCTAATAAGGTCTTTAAAATAAATTATATCATAAATGCAACCTTTTTTCCATCGTTTTCAATTTTATAGTTGCTTAGTTTTAAACAAAAGCTATGATATATAGTACTGATTTTAAACAAGGAGCATTAGATTACATCAAAGAGGGACACAGCCATGTCGAAGCAGCTAAAGTTTTTGATGTTGGCGTCAGAACTCTCTTCACGTGGGAAAAGAAAGACGTGAACAAGGACACTTAGAGCGGAAAAAACGAGTCGTCAAAAAGCGGAAAATTCCTTTAGAGGAATTAAAAGCCTTTGTAGAGGCTCAGCCAGATGCTTTTTGACGGGAAATTGCGGCACATTTTGATTGTGCTGTTCCTTCAGTATAGGCAGATTTAAAGCAGATTCATGTCACTTTAAAAAAGACGACTAGCTTTAAGGAACAAAATCCAGAGAAAGTCGCTGAGTTTCTTGATATTTTGGATAACCTAAAAGATTTACCAGTCGTATATATTGACGAAATAGGAATCGACCGCTACCTCTATCGTCCTTATGCACTGGCTCCTAGAGGGGAGAAAGCCTATGAAATGATTAGTAGACGGCGTTTTGAGCGGACTTCAATTGTTGCAGGACAAGTAGACGGAGAGTTTATAGCTCCTATGATTTACAAGGAAAGTATGACGAGTGACTTCTTTGTGAAGTGGTTCAAAACGCAACTCCTGCCTGCTTTGAAGACCCCTCATATCATTGTCATGGACAATGCTAGTTTTCATCCCAAGAACATTTTAGATGAACTTTGCATTCAAGATAAGAACTTTTTCTTACCTCTACCACCTTATTAAGCAGATTTGAATCCTATTGAGCAAGCTTGGGTTATCTTGAAAAAGAAAATGACGGATTTATTAAGGGAAGTTCCAAATATTTTTGAATGTTTGAAACGCTTTTTTAAAACTAAATGACTATAAAAGTAAAAAAGCTTTAAATCAAGCAGTTTAGACTATTGATTTAAAGCTTTTTTGCTTATTCCCAATCTTTTGTAGAATACTATTAGCCATGTACAAAAAAATCCTATTTCTATAAAAAATGTGTAAGAAACTATTACCTTATTAGCTAAGTAGCTCACCAAAACCAACCTTCACTATCGTCAATGGCTTGGGCTTCTTTGCGTTTTCGTGGGCCTGTTCCGTACATTTCTGCTTCGATCTCTTCCTTGGTTGGCATGATAGAAGCTAGAATGATATAGATAATCACCCCAAGTCCAAAGTTTGCGACTGTAAAAATGGCAAACAGAAAACGAACAAGGGTAACATCAAAGTTCCACTTATCTGACAGACCTGCCAGAACTCCTGAAATCATGCGATTTCTTCTCATTTTATAAAATTTACTGTTCATGGTATTACCTCTTTCTACTAGGTTGGACATAGTATAGCACGGATAGGCTCGGCTTTCATCAGTCCTCAGGCTGATTTATTAGTAGCAATTTACCTCGACAAAGTCCACAGCGATAGCGTTTGGTATCAATCCTTCGCTTGCGCTGATACCTTTGCTGGCAGGATTGACAACGATAAAGCTTGATTGGCTTGGAGTTGCTATTTGGCAAGGTTGGCACAAAGCGTAATCCATCCACCGCTTTCAAAAGTTCCTTAAAATCCCGATCCTTGTGTTGATAGCCCTTCCCTTGAAAATAGAGGTGATAATGACAGAGTTCATGGCGGACAATTTTCCTAAAAACGTCCAACCCCAGTTCCTGATAAACCTTAGGATTAAAATCCAAATGCCCATCTTTTGGGAAAAACCGCCCACCTGTCGAACGTAGACGAGAATTCCACTGGGCTTGATGGATAAAAGGTCTGCCGAAGTCTTCTAGTGAAACCTGCTTGACGTAATCAGTCAGTTTCATTTGGAGCTAGAAGCGACAGATTAACTTTTTCCCGTTCAGTATCGATTTTCTTGACCCAAACGGTCACCAAATCACCAACGGATACCACTTGGCTAGGGTGTTTGATAAATTTGCGACTCATGTGGGAAATATGAATCAATCCGTCGTCATGAATCCCAATGTCAACGAAGGCACCAAAGTCAACGACGTTACGCACCACACCTTCTAGCTTCTGACCGACAACAAGATCCTTGATATCCAGTACATCTTGGCGAAGCACAGGTGCGTCAAAGGAATCACGGAAATCTCGACCTGGTTTGAGAAGGTCTGCAATGATATCTTTAAGGGTTTCTGGACCAAGGTCTAGCTCTTGCGCCATATCTTTGATTGAAAGGGACTTGAGTTTACTTTGGGCTTCTTCATTCAAGTCTGTAATGTCCAAACGTTTGAAAAGTTCCTTAACGGCAGCGTAATTTTCTGGGTGAACTCCTGTATTATCAAGAATATTGTTACTTTCAGGGATACGGAGGAAACCAGCTGCCTGTTCAAAAGCCTTGGCACCCAGACGAGGAACTTTCTTAATTTGAGCGCGCGAAGTGATTTTTCCTTCTTCCTCACGGTATTTGACGATATTTTCAGAAATGGTTTTATTGAGTCCAGCGACATGGGAAAGAAGAGCTGGGCTGGCCGTATTAATATTAACACCGACTTGGTTTACCACCGTATCCACGACAAAGTCCAAACTTTCAGACAGTTTCTTCTGGCTGACATCGTGCTGGTACTGACCAACACCAATTGACTTAGGATCGATTTTGACCAATTCCGCAAGGGGATCTTGCAAACGACGGGCGATAGAAATAGCAGAGCGTTTTTCAACAGTCAAGTCTGGAAACTCCTGACGAGCAAGTTCGCTGGCAGAGTAAACCGAGGCACCACTTTCATTGACGATAACATAGCTGGCTTCTGGGAAATCTTTCAGAACTTCCGCCACAAAGGCTTCACTTTCACGACTGGCAGTTCCATTTCCGATAGCAATAATTTCCACGCTATATTGACCAATCAAATCTGCCAAATCTTTCTTGGCTTCTTCTATTTGACGAGCTGATGCTGGTTTGACAGGATAGATGACTTGAGTCGTTAACATTTTCCCCGTCGCATCAACGACAGCTAGCTTGGCACCTGTCCGAAAGGCAGGGTCAAATCCAAGAACCACGCGCCCTTTCAATGGAGCAACTAAGAGGAGATTGCGCAGATTATCAGAAAAGAGTTGGATAGCTCCTTCTTCTGCTTTTTCAGTTAATTCGGTCCGAATGCGGCGCTCGATAGCAGGCAAGACTTTTTTCTTAACTGACTGCTGAACTACTTCATCTATATAGGTGTTTTTGACCTTGAAACGAGTAGCAAAGAAAGCAAGAATACGGTCCGTTGCATGTTCAAAACCGACCTTCAAGACACCTAGCTTCTCCCCACGATTGAGGGCTAAGGTACGATAACCTTGCATATTTCCAACCGTCTCTGAAAAATCATAATAAATCTGAAAAACTTGTTTTTCATCAAGACTTTCGTCCTTGACTTGCGAAGTAAGTTTAGAGTGTCTCAGTACCTCCTGATAAGTCATGGCGCGCAGTGTCACATCTTCCGATAAGGCTTCGACTAGGATATCAACTGCACCAGCTAAAGCTTCCTTGCCAGTCGCAAATCCTTCACAGACAAACTTCTCAGCTTCTTTCTCTAAGTCAGCTACATTCTGCAAAATCAAGCGAGCAAGAGGAAAAAGTCCAGCTTCACGAGCAATGGTTGCCTTGGTCCGACGTTTTTCCTTATATGGAAGATAGAGTTCTTCTACGTCTGCTAATTTTTCGGCAGCTAAGATAGCTTCTTCCAACTCCTTGGTCAGCTTGCCTTGTTCTTGAATCTTAGCCAAGACAGCTTCTTTACGATCATTGAGGTTAGTCAGGCTTTTATCAAGATCAATAATAGCCTTAATCGCCACCTCATCCAGACTACCAGTCATGTCCTTGCGATATCGCGCGATAAAGGGAATAGTCGCCCCTTCTGCTGTCAAACTTAGAACAGTATCAATTTGCTTTAACGTCACTCCCAAATCCTGAGAGATTTTTTCATATTTTTTATCCATAAACCTATTATACCACAAGCTAAAAGGCTTTCTCCAATCCTTTTCAATTATCGAAAACAAATTAAAAAACGCCCTTTTCCTTAAAATAATAGTATAATAGAGGTAGAATTTAGAATCGAGGTACACCTATGGCTGTAAAATTTACAAAACGAGACGACTTGGACAAGATGTTTGAAGAGTTTGCTAAACTCCCAGATTTGAAACAAGTTACTTTCCCTGATGACAAAGAGAAGAAATCCAAAGCAGAAAAGAAAAACTAGATGACTGCTTTCCAACAACTCCCATCTAGTGTACTTCAGACTGGAGCTATTTTTCTCTCCATTATCATTGAAGCTCTCCCCTTCGTACTGATAGGAAGTATTGTCTCAGGGCTGATTGAGGTCTATATCACACCTGAAAAAGTTTATCATTTTCTCCCTCGAAATCGTTGGGGGAGAATCTTTTTTGGGACCTTCGTTGGGATTCTTTTCCCTTCTTGTGAATGTGGGATTGTCCCCATTATCAATCGTTTTCTGGAAAAGAAGGTTCCCAGTTATACGGCTGTTCCTTTTCTTGTGACTGCACCAGTTATCAATCCCATTGTTCTATTTGCGACCTATTCTGCCTTTGGCAATTCCTTTCACATCGCCCTGTTACGAGCTCTGGGTTCCATTGTTGTGGCTGTGATACTTGGAATTTTTCTGGGATTTTTCTGGCAAGAATCCATTCAAAAAGAAAATCGTCTGGCCTGTCATGAGCATGATTTTTCTCACTTGACTCCTGCAAAAAAAGTTTTTCAGGTCTTTGTGCAAGCCATTGATGAATTTTTTGATACGGGACGTTACTTGGTATTTGGCTGTCTCTTTGCCTCTATAATACAGGTCTACGTTCCGACACGCATTTTGACTTCTATCAGTGCGACCCCTCTTTTTGCCATCCTGCTCTTGATGCTTTTGGCCTTTCTTCTTTCACTTTGTAGTGAAGCGGATGCCTTTATCGGCGCTTCTCTTCTCTCGAGTTTCGGTTTGGCACCAGTTCTGGCATTTCTTGTGATTGGCCCAATGCTGGATATTAAAAATATTCTCATGATGAAAAATTACTTGAAAGCACGATTTATCAGTCACTTCATTACGATTGTAACTCTGGTCGTTTTAGTCTATTCTCTCTTGATTGGAGTCATCCTATGATTCGATTTTTAGTTTTAGCTGGCTATTTTGAATTGACCATTTATCTCCATTTGTCAGGCAAATTAAACCAGTACATCAACATGCACTATTCCTATCTGGCCTATATTTCTATGGTGCTTTCCTTTATCTTGGCAATCGTCCAGCTGTATATCTGGATGAAGCAAGTCAAAATCCACAGTCATCTAAATAGCCGATTGGCGAAGGTAACAAGTATTGCTCTTCTGGCCATTCCAATTGTTGTTGGTTTAGCTTTCCCAACTGTTAGCTTGGATTCTCAGACCGTATCTGCCAAAGGCTATCATTTCCCCTTATCAGAAGGAACGGATCAAGCCATTCAAACCAGTGAAGGGACGACAAGCCAATACCTGAAACCAGATACCAGTTCTTATTTCTCTAAAACAGCCTATGAAAAGGAAATGCGAACGGCAGCAGATAAATACTTGTCCCAAGATAGCATTCAGATTACGAATGAAAACTATATGGAAGTCATGGAAGCTATCTACGACTATCCAGATGAGTTTGAGGGCAAGACAGTCCAGTTCACAGGCTTTGTATATAATGACCCCAGTCATGCCAATAGCCAATTTCTGTTCCGCTTTGGCATTATCCACTGTATCGCAGATTCGGGTGTTTATGGATTGCTGACCAAGGGAAATACCCGTCAGTATGAAAACAACACCTGGATAGCGGCTAAAGGAAAACTGATCAATCACTACCATAAAGAACTCAAACAAAATCTCCCAACCTTGGAAATTGACAGCTTTACCAAAGTCGATAAACCAGAAAATCCCTATGTGTATCGCGTGTTTTAAAAAAACAAAACGAACAAGTTCTCTTCTGATTACAGAAAAAGAGCCTGTTCGTTTTTTGTTATATGAGACTTAGTGACTTGTAGATTTAAATCTTATACCATTTCAAGTAATACAAGTAGCTCAGTGAGAATTAGAGAGCCACTCATTAATCATACTAGCGATTTCTTTAGGTACTTGAGTATAAAGCTCATGGCCAAAGTTCTCTAGAAAAATAGTATCAAAATAGTCTGGCAATTCTTTTAGGGCTTCCTCTCTCCATCTAGCTTCATTAGGATAGCGAGGACTGATAAACAAGGCATCCCCCACTTCTCTCTTGAAAGCTTGTATTTTCCGCCGTAGGCAGAGTATCGCTTCTATATTTTCATAATCTATAGCTAACTCGTATCTATTATACTCCGCATTCCAGTTATATGATTGTCTTACAGATTCTTCCATATTTTCTGACCAATGCTTTGCTTCAGATTTCTCTTTAGAAATAAGAACATCTAAGTCCGAAACGACTTGAGATTCAATATAGTTTTTAGTTTCCTCTAACTCTGTATCTAAAGGTAAAATCTTATCTAAATCTAGATAGCCACCATCCAAAAGAATCAGTTTCTTCACTTCTTCAAGTTCCGATGCAAGATAACGCGCCAAATCTCCTCCAAGAGAATGGCCTATCAGACAGATAGATTCTCCCTCTACTATTTCCTTTTTAAACCATGCTTTCAAGTCTGTTTCATCTCGAAGATGCTTTTCATATGGATTTAGAAAGTAAACCTGCGAATCTAGTTCTTGAAGAAAATCCTTGCTATGATAGACATTGCTTCCCAAACCGCCAATAAAAAATGTCTTCATCCAATTACTTAATACTATGTTTATTCATCTTTTGTTCAAAGATAGTCGTGATAATCTGACGCAATTCTTCGCGTTCTTTTTCAGGAATTTCACCACTAGTTTGAGCTACAGCGTAGAGTTCAGGGTGTTCAATTGAAATGCGTTTAATGGTACGTGTCGTAGCATGTTTTCTGACGAAAAATGGGATGCGCTTAATCAAGTCTTGTGGTACTAGTGCAAGAATTTTCTCAGCAGTTTCCTTGTCACTAATCTTAGACGTCGTAAGTCCCTTCTTAATCATTTCCTGTTCTTTTTCTGTAAAATCTTTTAATTCCATTCGATTAGTCCTCCTATTTTCTTTAAGTTAAATTATATACCAATTGTAGCAAGACGACAAATAGTCTGTTTGTAAAATCTTCTCTATACTACAACTTTCCTGTCTCTCATAATTGCTCTTTAATGAAAAATCACAAACCCATTTGGATAAATCACAAGCTGATTCTCCAATTCTTGGCAATTGCTCGCTAGTGCTACTGCTTCCACTTCTTTCTCTACAATATAATCTTTTGTTGATTGGTTGAATATAGCTTTGAGAACCTGTCCTTCGTATTTCCATTCCAAGGCTACTACATCAGCTTTGATTTCTTGGAGACTATACTTGCCATGCTGAATGGTTGCTGACGCTTGTTTTCTAATATTAATCAGCTTCTTCATGAAGTTAAGCATATCATTGTCACTTGATACGCGTTCCCAAGGCATACAACGACGACAATCTGGGTCTGGACCGCCAGTTAAGGCTAACTCTGTTCCGTAATAGATACAGGGTGTTCCCTTTTGTAAAAAGAGAAAGGCTAGGGCTGATTTGACAAGTTGAACGTCTTCATTTGCCGTCCATAAAATACGTTCTGTATCATGCGAATCTAGAAGATTAAACATCACTTCTGAAATCTGCTGCTTGTAATACATAGACTGGCCATTGATTTCATCGATGAATTGGTCTGTCTTCTTAATTCCTCGTAAGAAATACTCTTTGATACTATCAGATAAAGGATAATTCATGACCGCATGGAACTCATCTCCATTTAGCCAAGGCTGAGACGTATGCCAGACTTCTCCTAGGATATAAAGATCAGGCTTTTTAGCTAAAACTGCCTTGCGAAAATCCCTCCAAAACTGATGGTCAATCTCATTAGCCACATCCAAACGCCAAGCATCAATATCAAACTCTTCAATCCAATAAGTCGCAACCTTTAAAAGATAGTCCTTGACCTCTGGATTGGCCGTATTTAGCTTAGGCATATAGTCCTCAAAACCAAAAGCATGATAGGGTAACTCTCTCCTATTGGCTAGCTTTTCAGTTGTCACTGGGAATTGTTGTATATGGAACCAATCCTTATAAGCAGACTGTTCACCATTTTTGACAACATCTTGCCATTTAGGAGATTGCGAACCAATATGATTAAATACAGCATCCAGCATGACTTTCATGCCACGCTGATGAGCTTGCTCGACCAGCTCCCGAAAGGTCTCCTTGTCTCCAAAATGACGGTCAATTTCAAAGTAATCTATCGTATTGTACTTATGATTACTCGTAGATTCAAAGATAGGACAAAGATAAAGTCCAGTAATGCCCAAGTCTTGCAAATAATCCAGATGGTCTATAATCCCTTGTAAATCACCACCAAAGAAATCATCACTCTTAGGTGTGAGAGATGAGTCCCAGTCTAAAGTCCCTTCTGGGTTTAATCGAGTATTTCCATTAGCAAACCGCTCAGGAAATATCTGATACCATACCGTATCTGAAATCCAGTCAGGAACCAGGCATGCATCAATCTCATGTATATAAGGCAACTTAAATCCATTTCCAATAGCATGAAGATTCTCTAGAGAATTTTCCACACACCCTTTATCGCCATACAAAATACTTTGACCTTCTGTATCCTTGAGTTCAAAGAGATACTGGATACGTGCAAAGTCAACTGACACTTCAACCTGCCAATAGTCAAATAAGGCATCAGAAGTTATCTTGGCCATTTCTTTTGTATCCTGATAAAATTCCTCCATAAAGATAAAAGGGTCCCCATAATGCAAGATGATGCTTTCGATGTCCCCTTTCTTAGTTCGAATCCGAATATGAAGTTTCTTATCCTTATAAAGATAGGCATACTCCGACTCTGGCCTGTGGTAAATAGCACTTAATTCCATCAATTTGTCTCCTTAAGTTCCAATTTAAATTTTACGCAAACGTTTTCAAAATCAATAAATCCAGTATACTATTTTTGTAAACTATTTGCAAGGAATGTCCGTTCTTAAAAGAACTATCTTTTAAAGTATACAAAAAGCCTTAAAAAAGGCTTTTTGTATATACTAATCCTCTTTCGGTTTTGAAAATACTTCTACTCGCTGAGCTAGGACTTTGATTTCTACAGGTAGGTTATCTGATTTATCGCCGTCAACATCTGACTCCAATTCACTATCTGAAGAGATCTTAATATTACGCGCTCTGATATACTCAATATTATCATTGCTCACAACATCTCCTTTTAGTAAATCAGGAATGACGGATAATTTAGAGAATATAGAAGCATCTTTTAGAATCAAAATGTTGGCATAGCCGTCTTTGTTTTCTTCAAAGATTTTTTTGTCAGCGAAGTAATTTGTCAAGAGAACCAAAACATGACTAGCTTCACCAACATAATTTCCATTTTCTGTCTCAACCTTAATGTTAAAGACCTGATCCGTCATAACGGACTTCATGGTATTTACAGCATAGGCTAAAATACCAAATTTTGTCTTATCCTCGATTTCAACATTGTGAATCGCCTCAGGCAGAGAACCAATACTAAAGATATAACCAAAATAATTGTCATTTGCTTTACCGATATCAATCTTATTTGTTAAATCAAAATCCAGTTCATCAATAGCGCCATCGATGTCTTGATTGATTTCCAAAAGTTTTGTAATGAGGTTACCTGTACCCCCAGGGATAATACCCAACTTAGGAACGTAGTCTCTCTCAGCAATACCTGAAATAACTTCATTGACAGTTCCATCTCCACCAAACACAACCACTGCATCGTACTGCTCACGAGAAGCCTCTTCAGCAAAATGTGTTGCATCCAGTGCCTTTTCGGTAATTTTGGTTTCTACGTGCTCAAAGTATTCTTTTGCTTTATTTTCCAGCTTATCTTTGTAATCCAAAGCCTTCTCACCACCAGAGGTAGGGTTGATAATTACCATTGCTTTTTTCATTGATTTTCTCCTCAAAATTCGTTAAAAATGTTTACATTTCATCGTGTGTAAGTAAATGTACTCCCATTATATAATGAAAGTACAGAAAAGAGAAATATGAAGTACTATAGATTTAAACTCTTTTATTTTATATCAACCTTATTATCCCATCGTCTGAGTACATCCTTTAAGGGTTCATCCAAGTAAGAATAGGCCTTTTCCTTAATCCAATCAGGAATACCATAAGCTGCCTCTGCTATGCTACCAGTGATTGCAGCGAGAGTATCACTGTCGCCACCAAGTGAGATGGCGTTTCTTATCGCATCTTCAAAGTCTGTACTTTCAAGAAAGGCAATAATGGCCTGAGGGACAGTATCCTGACAAGTTTCGTTGAAACGGTATATAGGGCGAATTTCATCTAAAGTTTGAGATAGATTGTAGCCGTATTCCTTCTCAATATAATCCTTAATCCGTTTTTTACATTCGGTAGGATTGTCGTTAATTGGTTGCTCATATTCGCTACAATAACCACCAAAGTAAAATCGACATAGAAAGATAGCATCAGCTGTAGCCATGGCACCTTTTATACCTTCTGGATGATTATGAGTTACCTCTGCAGAAAGACTCGCAAGTTCTCTAGAGAATGGCCACATTCCGGTTCTATCATAAAAACTACAGGTCATAGACCAAGCGCATGGAGAAACACGCATAGCCGAACCATTCCCAAAGCTATTGTAAGGCTCACGGTTATCGCTTTTTAGCCATGCATTAAACCGAGCACCGTAATCAGCATTCGGATACATTCTGCCATATTTCTTCATCGCGTCAATGAAGTCGTCTTTTTGTCCCCCATTCATAATCGCTTCTGCAACAGCACAGGTCATAACCGTATCATCCGTGAAAAAGCAGTCCTTCCGAAATAAAGGAAAGTCCTTTGTTTTGATATTGTTCCATTCGTAAACAGAACCGACAATATCTCCAACAATTGCTCCAAGCATCAGATTCCTCCTTTTATAGTATTCTACAATTCCTTAGATCAATCCTTCCAGCTCTTCCTTCACATATCCTTCTACATCTTTAATCACAACAAACATTGGGTCTAAATGACATAAGAAGTGCCAATCTTCGCTCCCTTTTTTTCTGTAAAGAATCGCTTCACCGTCTTCACTTCCGAAAAAGCTTCTGTCGATTTCATATCCGTGGCTTTCTAAGAAGTCTTTTGCTTTACGATAGTTCGTTTCTCTTATTTCGACATAGGCTTTAACTTCATGGTTGTTAACGACATATGCATCGATTTTTGTATATCCTTCGATCACTCTATCGTTTTTGAGGGATAAATTTGAAATCTCTTTCCAAATAATGTCTACATTTTCCTCAGGATCGAACATAAATTTAGATAAAGGAACAATATTTCCGTTAAAAATAATTTCCATATAATTCGGTATGTTTTTAGGACTAAAATACTCCACTTCAAAACCATCTTCTGTTTCCAGAGTGTATCCCGGGATTTGAGCTACAAAGGCTTTCCCATCTTCTATGGAATCAAATGCAACTAAATCTTTAGAATAATTATTTTGATATAACTCTAATATAACCATATATAACCTCTTCTAAATTGTTTGTAAATTGATTTTTCAGAATATAATACTGATTAGTTAGTAACCGTTAGGATATAGCAAATTCTTTTTTCCATCTTCTTAAAACATTCTTTAAAGGCTAACGTACTTGGCGGTTCGAATTTACCGTATCATTTCGTCGTTTTCCCTCCTCATTCTACGAGTACTATCGCATGGGCGGACTCAAAAGGTTCAGTGAACCTTTTGATGATTAACTTCGTTTCACTAACAAACTTACACACTCAACATATGTAATATTCTTCTTTTATACTAATAAACGAAAGGCAGTAAAAATAATTTTAGAATGATACTGTGGAACGGAAAGATTTTAACCACTTCAAAAGAAACGACATTCATCACTCCACTTTAAATCATAATAGATAATTCTCTAGCATAGATCATCTAATTAGCCAATCGTTACTTTCAATAATGGATATACTAATCTAAAGTTAAAATTGCTTTTCCTTACTAATTCTATTACTAGCCAATATTGTATAAATCAAATAACCAATAAATATGATAATAAAAATAAGATTAATTTTTAACACAAAATAGAGATTTAACAAATTTGCGAATGCATGAAATAATAGACAGTACTCCACAGATTTCGTTTGACGATAAAGAAGTCCTAAAACAAAACTTAAAAATAATGTATATATAAAAAATAAAATAAAAGGAAATCCTTGATGGCTTTCTCCAACTATAAACCATAAAGGCAGATGCCAAATCCCCCAAATTGATCCTACAATCAAATTAGATTGCCAATAAGTATATTTTTTATCAAGTAACGGTTGTAATATTCCTCTCCACCCTAATTCTTCATGTCCACCACCAAAAAAATTAATTGTATAAAGAATAGCGGCATCAGATAAATTGATACTCCGTTTAATTCTAAGGAAGATACAGAAAATAGTATCAAAATTGCTAACAAATGAATAATGAAATAAATACTACTATTTTCTTTCTTACTAAATACAAAATGTTTAAATTTTATATTATTCCTTTTCAAATAAAAGCTACTTGCAATAGCTGGTCCAAGTGCACCTACTATATGTAATGTTCTTCCTATAATCGTTTCTAATCCCAAAATATGAGATTGCGTAAAGATGGCAAGAATCCCCCAAGCTATATAAGTAATTCCAAATGTACAATAAAGATAATTTTTTAAATTCCTTTTGTCATTTCCTGTCATTTTATCTTCCTAATCTTGACTATTCTACGTATAATATTTTTTACTGCTTCTTAGTTGCTGTCGATTTTAAACTACCTTTATTCTATCACAAAAATACAAAAAAAGCCTTAAAATCAAGGCTTTTCATTATTCATTTCGTCAATACTTTAGTTTCGTAGATTCAGATTCGCATGATTAAAACTAGTCAATTTTCTCTGTGATGTTTCCAAGTTTATCCAATACAAGACAGGAATGATCATTTAGTGGAATTATGGGAACATTAACGAGTTCTTCAGCTCTATCCTTATTAGCTTTATCATTCCAGGAATCATAATGAACACTAATTAAAAACTGACTAAAGACTCCTAATCCATTTTTTATCTTTATCTGATAATCTGAATTATCATTAGGTGAAACATAGACTTTTTCTCCTAATAATAGGGCTCCTGCAGAAAATCCCATAACTTTCGCCCCTTTATTCAGCATACGATCGATATAATTTTTGAACTGCTGATTGACGTAAGTAGCTAAATACTTTTCCGTATTTCCACCACCAATAATAACTAGATCAGCATCTAGATAGCTATCAAAATTAATCTGCTCAGTATCCAAGAGTAAGTAATCAGTTTTTAGGTTAGAAAAATGGCTTCGGAAAACTTCCGTGTACTTTTTCATGTACGGTTCCCAATTTTCTCGATAAACTGTAAAAATGACAATTCTTTCGATCTTCCTTGATGACACAATTTTATTAACAATGGTATGGTTCTTAATCGGCGGATTTCCACCCATCAAAAAAATTTGTTCGTCCAATCTTTCACACTTTCTAAAGATATATAAAGTTTAAACAAGTTTATTCACGTTTCTAAATTATAATTTCTTCTTAAAATGAATAATTCTATTTGCTTCCTGAAATCCAATATTGAGATGAAATCTTCTAGAATCCGTATTCGTTAAAGTACAGTCACTTGCAAATTCCTTACATCCTTTATTTTTCGCCCATTCCTCACATTTTGTACAGAGATTTTTAGCAATATCCTTTAAACGATATTCCTCGTCGACAATAATCCCTTCTAAGAATCCAACAGGACTATATTTACAACCTTCAACATAATCAAATCTGAGTGAACATAATGCTAGACCTACAATTGTGTCACCTTCAACATCAGTAAAGATTGCAGTATTTTTGCCATTCGTATATCTTTTTACTTCATCAATAGCTTCTTTATCGGTCAATTGGGGCCATAATTGTTTCATTAGTTTAGCCGTTTTTATAGAATCTTTTGTTATTCCATCCATATTGATATTCCTCCGCAAATTACAAGCAAATGTTTCAAATCATGCTGTTACTTTGTTACTCATTGATTGATACCAATACCATCCCCTTCTACTTTTCGCTGTTTCAGATCGGAAGAGCAGAGCCACTCACTCAGCGGTTCGGACTTACCGTATCGTTTCGTCGGTTTCCCTCCTCATTCTACGAGTCCTATCCCATGGGCGGAGCATCTACTTCTACTTCGCTAATGCCTCAGCTCGTACAAGCAGTGATACCGCCTCAACATGATTCGTTTGTGGAATTTAAAGGGTTCTGGGAACCTTTTGAGAATTAATTGCGTTTTTCTAGCAAACTCACATATTTGATGTATGCTGACGTTAGCTTCCTATACTGTGAAACGAAATAAAGAAGGGCTGAGTATTTGAATTAAATTTTTAATCGTAACCTAAATTATTTAATTCTTCAATTTAAATCTTCTATTACAGAATCGAAATCATAGGTACATCGACAATATGAACAACTATAAAAAGGTAAGTATGTAGTTGAATTAATATTTAGCTATAAGTCTCTCAAACAATCAGGACAGGTTACTCTATATTCATAGAATAATCCAGATTACTCACGTTGATTAATCGCAAATACAAAAAGAGGATGGGCAAAAACTCAATTTTAGGAGAAAAATCCAGTAAATCTTACCACAATAAAACTCATAGTATCAATGTTGTTAAATACCTGATACTATGCATTTTTACGATTCTAAAGACTTTTTGCCCAGACTCTTTTACGATGCTCTTCTATTCTACTCTTATTTCAATTGACAATAAATTAATCTCTATATGAATCATATAAAATCTTAGCAACTATATTGATGCCGGATGCTGATGAAAATTGTGAAAATCTGTTACCTTTACTCCATTCACTACTACTTATATTCAAATTCTGAATCCAATCTTTTATTCTATTTTTCAATTCTTCCGAGCTATTTATATTCGAATTATCTTTTAGTTTCATTATTATATATTTATTAATAGAGGATACTCCAATTGTTCCAAGTAAAACAGAGTCTTTAATATAATCTGTTTCTAATTGGTTTAACCATTTAAACTTAATTTGTTCCCATAAATATGTATAAATATCATAAATCGATTCTAAGATGTTCTTCAATTCTTCCTCATTTTTCCAAGTAATTTTAATAATATTCGCCTTATTTAAGTGGTTTATAAATGACTTCATACTATTAACAAAAGCATTTAAGCTTATAGTCTCAAATGATTTACTCGTTGGATTTCCATCTAAAAATATACGATTATACCATATGCTTCTTTCTGATTCATTTAATAAAATCGCTAGCTCTACCGATAAAAATTCTCTTTGAGATAATTCAATCGAATCAGATCCACCATTCTGTCGGCTTATCTTATTTTTTAACACATATGCAAGTGAAGTGTCTACTTTTTTAGAAGTTTTATTAATAGTTATAAATGTATTGACCTCCTCGCTCTCAGAGGGTCTATCTAGTACAATGATACCTACCTCTAAATCCTTCAAATCATTAAATTTACTTGGATCATTTTCTTTTATCTTTTTAAATGCTTCAATCCTATGTTGGCCATCAACGATAAATAACTTTGTAGTTTCTTTATATACTTCATCAGTTGAACAAATTATTGCTGTTGGTAGAAAAAATTTATTTGTTTTAATATAATCAACAATTTTATTGACATGATTTGCATTTACTTTTCTTTGATACCCAGTAAAAGTAATTTTATTAAAAGTTCTAACTTTAGTATTTTCAACTAACCAATCTACCGTTTTTTTATCAATATATAAATCACATGAATTCTGCTGTCTAATTTTTTCCATCCTTCTATTCCCCCTCATTTAAGAAATTGCTCAAACTCAATAAAATTAATTCGTTCTCATCATCTTCCATTTTTTCCGAAGCATCGTCACCATAAAACGGATCCTCTAATTCCTCACCCTCATTATTTATACTTTTCACTCCACTTATTACATATTTTAAAAATTCATCATTATCAGAAAACTCATATATGTGTGAAGCAATTCTGCAAACCTCTTCCCACTTATATGTATCTATTCTATTTTTGATTTGTTCGCTTATAATATCTATGCTAATCATAGAATGTATTGATTGTTTTGTTATTTGATTCTTTAATAATTTTTGTCCCAAGAATTTCTCGATATTTTGATTAAAATCGTTTAAAAAAGTTTCCAAAGAAAAGAAATTCCTATAGTGAATACTATCAATTTTTTCCATTTCGTTAATTGAGGTAAATATATAAAACAGCTCTCTTTCAAGCTCCTTTTTAGAAAAACTCGAAGTGTACAATTTTTGTAGTTGCTTATCAGCGCCTCCTAAAATAGAGTAAAGGCTCTCTATTATATCTGCTTTCAATTCTAATGTATACTATACTGTGCTCTACCTCTCCCCAAGTATCATGAATTAAGGACTTAACCTGAACTTCAAAAGAAAATACGTTCTTCATTTCTCTATACTGACAAGCAAGCTTATAAATTGTATGCCCATTTTTCTGCACTAAATTTTGGATTTTTTCAACCTCAATATTTTCCTTAGATTCTAAAAAATCTTTTAATTTTTTATAGACTTTTTCTTCGTCATCCTTAAAATAGCAGTTTATTCTAAATCCTAATAAATCTGGTAGATTTGCGCATATTATATTCTGTAATTCATCTTTTTTCGCAGGTTGTATGTTCCACTTTGAAATGTAATTTTTCCTTTTATTTTTTCTCTTAGGCTTTCAACGCTTTTTATTCGAGAATTCACACTTTTTGAAATCTTCTCTTCTGAATAATATGTAAAATCACTTAAAATTTCTTCTATTACCCTTCGCTTTTCATTAATAAATTTCTGAAATGTTTCATCAGTGAATGCATTAATCAAACTATTAATCATTTCTTTATCATCTCCTTAATCATACAATTTTTTTATCCCAAATGAATGAAATCACTCTGTATTAATTCCCAAGTATCAATCTAAACTATCTGATATAGTTAAACGTGCTAAGTTCCCTATAAAAAACAGATCTTTTCCTCACTACCAATACCTTTTTATAATATCTAAAAAGTTTTTTGCACTTACTTAGTACATGCAATACTTGACATCAAAACTACAACTCAGCGGTTCGGACTTACCGTATCATTTCGTCGGTACCTTTCCTCATTCTACGAGTCCTCCCCCATGGGCTGAGCATCTACTTCTACTTCTCTGATACCTAGCTCGTACAAGCAATGAGACCGCCTCAACATGATTCGTCTGTGGGACTCAAAAGGTTTGGAGAACCTTTTGAGGATTAACTACGTTTCTCCAACAAGCTTACACACTCAGCGGTTCGCTGTTACCGTATCGTTTCGTCGTAAACTCCTTACTCTACGACAGCTATCCCATGGGCGGAACATCTGCTTCTACTTCACTGACGCCTCAGTTCGTACAAGCAGTGATACCGCCTCAACATGCGTTGTTTTCTTTATTTGTACACTTTTTTTCGTCATCGGTTACGGCATTAAAACACAATTTATCATTATCTATTTTAGCATTCTTTCTTTTAGATTTGTAAGATTTTGCATCTTTAGTAGAAGAATCTCCCGTTTTAAAAATTATAGTCAACATTGCTGGATCAATTTCTCCATCAGAATTTATTCCGCCTACTATTATTTTTTCAACGATACTTTCAAAAATGTCCTTGTCAAACTCCGTCAAAGTTTTTTGTGAAGTTAAAATTTCTTTAAAATTCTCTAATCTACTTTTTATATCAACTTCTGATTTTAAAGTTACTTCTAAATTTACTTTTTCTTCTAAAAGTTTTTCTTTCTCAATTTGTATTTGATTGAATTTATCTTCATATACAGAATCACTTATTTTTCCATCTAGATTCATTGAAACTAATTTTTCTTCTTTTTTGTACAACGAATTTAATTTACTAACTATCTTAGTCAACTCCACTTTTAAGGTATCATCAGTAAGCTCTTCTTTTATAATTTCAAGAAAGTCTTCAGTTAGGTTATTATTTTCATAAAACAACTGTTGGTAGCTCTGTAAAAAAGCATTTTCTATTGCTTTTTCCTCTATTCCTTTACTATGAGTGCAATACTTTTTACCTCTCTTTATAGATGTTGTACAGTGCCAAATAATCTTTTTGTACTCTGAACTAGAGTGCCAACTTCTTCTAGACAGAACAGTACCACAAAAACCACATTCTAATCTACTGCTAAAAGGGTACATTCTTGAATATCTTTCTCGTTTACCTTTTGTATTTGCTATGGTTTTTTTGTTTCCTGATCTCCGTAATCGAATTTCTTGCGCCTGTGTAAAAATTTCTGGACTAATTATCGCATCATGATTATTTTTAATGTAGTATTTATCTTCTTCACCGAAATTTATTAAACGTCTCTTACTAATGGGGTCAACAGTGAAAGTTTTTCCCATTAGAATATCACCTTTATACTTCTCGTTTTTAATAATTCCTAAAACTGTTGTATCTTGCCAGTGATCAAGACCTCTCGGAGTTTTATAACCTAGTTCATCAAGTTCTCTAGCTATTGCCCTACCCCCAATACCATCAATGTATCGTTCAAAAATATAACGTACTATCTTGGCTTCTTTTTCATTTATTGATATCGACTTTGTATCTTGATTATAGTCATAACCAAGACAACCTTGAAAACCAATAAGTTCTCCACGTTGCATCTTCATTTTTAACCCCTTTTTAACATGGGCAGATGTATTTTCAACTTCCTGTTGAGCCACTGAACTTAATATCGTCAATAGTAACTCACCATCCATAGTTAAAGTATCAATATTTTCTTCTTCGAAAAATACACCAATTTGTTTATCTTTGAGCAAACGAACATATTTGAGAGTATCTAATGTATTTCTAGCAAAGCGAGCAATGGCTTTGGTAATGATATAGTCTATTTTTCCATCAAGGCAATCTGAAATCAATCTTTGAAAATCTTGTCTTTTTCCAACTTGAGTTCCTGAAATCCCTTCATCAGCATAAATGTCAACCAAAATCCAATCTTGGTGCTGTGATATATACTCTCTATAATGACGAACTTGAGAATCATAGCTATTTTTTTGATCATCACTATCGGAACTAACACGACAATATGCTGCTACTCTCCTCGATAAAGAACCACTATTATCATTTCTTCTAGTTACTAAAGGATTTGCTTTTATAATTTCAACGTTGTTTGACATGGCTTAACCTCCTATTTCTCTGCATTTATTTTACCGCAACCAATAAAAAGGTCAGCTAATTTGTGTATATTTTACGCAGTTTCAGCTTTATTTTTTCATATTCTTTTTCGCTAATAAGTTTTTTTAAGAATAATAGATTTAGCATCTCTAGCTCGACTATATAATTTTCTAAATTTGATTTCAAAAAATCACTTCCCTTTTATCTTTTATCAATCTCCTCCATGGCATGACTGATGAAGTCATCATAAGAATTTCACTTGCTGCTCTTTTACGTTGGCAGCCTGAACGGTCAGAAGTATCATTGTATATCATTTGTATCATGGCATATAAAGTATCGCTCTATTTTATTGATGGTTTTAATGTCGCTCTTATCATGGCGAGCCATTCAAAACTGCTCCACAAATGAGGAAAGTACCATTTTGGACTATTCAATTGTCAATGTGCTTTCTTAACCTAATACTTTTTGGAGTAATGGTCTTCTTTATTATCCACTCGACCTACAAGGTAATCCAAACTTACATTATAAAAATCTGCAAGTTTGATAAGGTCATCTATAGAGATTAACCTGGTACCTGATTCCATTTTAGAATACGCTGATCTTGTACAATTTAAGATTG
>NZ_AFUF01000041.1 GCF_000222785.1 Streptococcus mitis SK569
ACTAGAAGATAATTCCTCTGTTGCTTTTGTTAGTCCAGTGTTAGTTGAATATAAAAATAATAACTTGGTACAATCTACAGGTGGTGATATTTTTATTAATAGAGGAATTGTAACTTTAAAAAATCATGGTGCTCAGAGGGACAAACTTTCTTCTAAAATCGAAAGTGACTATATTGGGGGAGCGTGTTTGATGTTCAAAACCTCTATATTGAAAGTTATTGGATATATACCTGAAAGCTATTTTCTATTTTATGAAGAAACTGAATGGTGTTATAGAGCTAAAAAATTAGGCTATAAGAATATATGTCTTACTCAAAGTTATGTTTATCATAAAGGTTCGGTCTCTATAAAATCGGTCAATGGACTTCAAGAATATTTAATGACGAGAAATAGAGTTGTATTTGTTCGTAGAAATGTAAATAGTAAACTAAGGTATACTGTTTTCTTGATCTATTTATTCATGCAACAACTTTATCATTGTTTATCGAGAAGGGATTGTTCTAAAAGAAAGTATAAATATTATTTAGATGGTGTATTTAATAGAATTGATCCATCCTACCCATTTATTTTCATAAACGAATAAGTTACTGCTTATAACTGTAGATGTACTAAGATAATTAGATTAAATAATCAAAGAGAGTGGTCATTATAGGATCATAATTTAAAATAGTTAGGTGAAACATAGAAGTGTTTGATATATCTCAAATAAAAACAAAAATAGTTGCATTTGACTTTTTTGATACTGTTGTACATAGGAATTGTCATCCTGAGCAAACTTTGTATCAGTGGGCTAAGGAAATGGCTTTGGAGCTGAATTTTGATGTATCTCCTGCAATATTATACAAGATCAGAAAAAGTGTCGAAAACAATAAAGAGTTAGGCACTGAAGAAATGTGTTATCTAGATCTTTTGTCTGGAATATATAATGAAATTAAAGATAAGATAAAAAATACATCGAAAGAAGAGTTTATTCATAGAG
>NZ_AFUF01000040.1 GCF_000222785.1 Streptococcus mitis SK569
TTTAACGGCTCTGGCTAGGTCAATAGGAGCGATAGATAGGTATCCTTTTCGGATATGTCGATAGACAGTTGAGGAGCTGACATCAAGGTTATGAGTTTTGAGGATATGATAGATGTGTTGTCCCTTTTTAACACCATCAGAAATGATTTTATCTATGTCCCAGAAGGTCTTGGAATTGAGGGGAGTTCCTTTACGAGATTCAATAAGAGTTTGTTCGTATTGCTTTTGAGCTTGCTTAGCGAGGTAGAGGATTTTCTGATAACCATAGTTTTGTCCTCTTTTAGGGCTGCCATTACAGATAAAGGGAGCCTTATCGAGTAAAGGGCAAGGAAGGTTGTCACATGTAGACTCTCGGGCTTGTTTGTTTCGCTTGACTTCTTTAGAAACAGTAGTCGGGTCTTTTTGAATAAGTTGCCCGATAGCTTTGGAGGCTTTACCGCGCTCTAAGCCTAGTTGGATATCATTACGGTCTGAAAGGGTAAGTTGTTTATGTTTTGTCATAGTAGACCTCATTTCTAACTCAAACGTCTCACACTTAATTCCATCATAAAAATCCGTTTTAGACTAATTTCCACTTTGGTCAGGCAAGTGGAAATTACTTTGAGAAGTTAACTTGCTTCCTTTTTTACCTAGTAAACGTTTCCTTTGTTTCCAAATTGTTAAAAAAGTGGTACAATATAGGATAGCTTACTATTATCTGAATCAGTTGATTTGGAGAGAAAGGATTCATTTTGAAATCAATAGGCTTTATTGAAAAGCTGAGAGGGTTGTCTAGTAAAGAGCTGATTTTATTGGGAATTATCCTGAGTATCTTTTTACCCTTTTATCTTTTTGTAGTTGTATTCTGTTTATATATTATCTGTTTAATTTTTACAGGGGACATGAAAAGTATTCTTCAGAAAATGGGGGAGCATCCGATGCTGCTTCTTTTTCTTGGCTATAGTACTGTTATATCCGTTTTTGCACAAAATTGGATGGGTCTTGTGGCTTCAGTAGGAATTTTTCTATTTACTGTTTTCTTTTTGCATTATCAGTCGATTTTATCACATAAATTCTTTCGCTTGATTTTGCAGCTCGTCTTGTTTGGTAGCGTATTGTCAGCTGCTTTTGCGAGTTTAGAACATTTCCAAATTGTGAAGAAATTCAATTATGCTTTTCTTTCACCCAATATGCAGGTCTGGCATCAGAATAGAGCAGAAGTGACCTTCTTTAATCCTAATTATTATGGAATCATTTGTTGTTTCTGTATCATGATTGCCTTCTATCTGTTTACAACGACCAAGTTGAATTGGTTGAAAGTATTCTGTGTGATTGCAGGCTTTGTGAATCTCTTTGGTTTGAACTTTACTCAAAATCGAACGGCCTTTCCTGCTATTATCGCTGGAGCAATCATTTATCTCTTTACGACCATTAAAAACTGGAAGGCATTTTGGCTTAGTATTGGGGTCTTTGCGATTGGCTTGAGTTTCCTCTTTTCTAGTGATTTGGGAGTTCGAATGGGGACTTTAGACTCTTCTATGGAAGAACGTATTTCTATCTGGGATGCTGGTATGGCCTTGTTTAAGCAAAATCCTTTTTGGGGTGAAGGGCCATTGACTTATATGCACTCATATCCTCGGATAAATGCTCCTTATCATGAACATGCTCACAGTCTATATATCGATACGATTCTGAGTTACGGAATTGTGGGGACTATTTTATTAGTTTTGTCATCGGTTGCTCCTGTTCGCTTGATGATGGATATGAGTCAGGAGTCGGGGAAACGTCCGATTATCGGTCTTTATCTATCTTTCCTTACAGTGGTTGCTGTGCACGGAATTTTTGATCTGGCCCTCTTCTGGATTCAGTCTGGTTTCATTTTCTTGTTAGTTATGTGCAGTATTCCATTAGAGCATCGAACCTTGGTATCGGACATGACGGATTAAGTTTATAAGATTACAATCTTCTACCTTGGGTAGGAGATTTTTTTACTGGGAAAAATTATTTCCAAATCGAAATAGTTGACAGTTGGAACGATGAGTGTTACAATTGTTTTATTCTTTTCGATATCGAAATAAATTGGAGGTGTTATGAAAGATAGTCATTTGCTAGCCCATCATATTCGTTTGTTGAATGGGCGTATTTTTCAAAGGTTACTGAGCCAAGATCCTGAAGCTCTTTATCGGAGTGAACAGGGGAAGATTTTAGCGGTTTTATGGAATAGTGAAACTGGCTGCGCAACTGCGACAGATATTGCTCTTGCGACTGGGCTTGCTAACAATACACTGACGACGATGATTAAAAAACTAGAGGAACAAAATCTTGTAACTATTAGTCCATGTGGGGAAGATAAGCGTAAGAAGTATTTGGTTTTAACAGAGTTGGGGCAGTCTCAGAAAGAAGTGGGGCATCGTGTCAGTCAGAAATTGGATACGATTTTTTACAAAGGATTCACCGAGGAAGAAATTCATCAGTTTGAAGCCTTTCAAGAAAGAATTTTGGCTAATCTGAAAGAGAAGGAAAATGAGGATTAGAATAGAGCAAATTAACTGTTTATAAGTAAAGGCCACTTTTGACTTTGTTCTCCAGCTATTAGGACAAGGGAACTATGTGGTTAGCTATGGTCAGACTCAGATTGATGGAGTTGCTTATGCCCAGTACGATATCTTCCGTCTAGAAAACGGGAAAATTGTGGAACATTGGGACAATAAGGAAGTCATGCCTAAGGTAGAAGACTTGACCAATCGAGGAAAGTTTTAAATTGAGGACAAAGAATGATTGAATACAAAAATGTAGCCTTGCGCTACACAGAAAAAGATGTTTTGAGAGATGTCAATTTACGGATTGAGAATGGGGAGTTTATGGTTTTAGTAGGGCCATCTGGGTCCGGTAAGACAACCATGATTAAGATGGTCAACCGCCTCTTGGAGCCAACTGATGGAAATATTTATATGGATGGCAAGCGCATCAAAGATTATGATGAGCGTGAACTTCGTCTTTCTACTGGTTATGTTTTACAGGCTATTGCTCTATTTCCTAATCTAACGGTCGCGGAAAATATTTCCCTGATTCCTGAGATGAAAGGATGGACTAAGGAAGAAATTGCTCAGAAAACAGAAGAGCTTTTGGCTAAGGTTGGCTTGCCAGTAGCTGAGTATGGGCATCGTTTGCCTAGTGAATTATCTGGTGGGGAGCAACAGCGTGTTGGTATTGTACGGGCTATGATTGGTCAGCCTAAGATTCTCCTCATGGATGAGCCTTTTTCAGCCTTGGATGCTATTTCGAGAAAACAGTTGCAGGTTCTGACGAAAGAATTGCATAAAGAGTTTGGGATGACAACGATTTTTGTGACCCATGATACGGATGAAGCTCTGAAATTGGCAGACCGTATTGCTGTCTTGCAGGATGGAGAGATTCGCCAGGTAGCGAATCCCGAGACCATTTTAAAAGCGCCTGCAACAGACTTTGTAGCAGACTTGTTTGGAGGTAGTGTTCATGACTAATTTAATTGCAACTTTTCAGGATCGTTTTAGTGATTGGTTAACAGCTCTATCTCAACATTTGCAGTTGTCACTTTTGACCCTGTTACTAGCTATTTTTATCGCGATTCCCTTGGCTGTTTATCTTCGCTTTCATGAGAAGTTGGCGGATTGGGTCTTGCAGATTGCAGGGATTTTCCAGACCATCCCGTCTCTGGCCTTGTTGGGGCTCTTTATTCCTTTGATGGGAATTGGAACCTTGCCTGCTTTGACAGCACTAGTTATTTATGCGATTTTTCCGATTTTACAAAATACTATCACTGGGCTGAAGGGAATTGATCCGAGTCTGCAGGAGGCTGGGATTTCCTTTGGGATGACCAGATGGGAGCGTCTCAAGAAGTTTGAAATTCCACTTGCCATGCCTGTTATGATGTCTGGGATTCGGACGGCAGCTGTCTTAATTATCGGTACGGCAACCTTGGCTGCCTTGATTGGGGCAGGGGGACTGGGTTCCTTTATCCTTTTGGGAATTGACCGTAATAATGCCAGTTTGATTTTGATTGGGGCACTTTCTTCTGCAGTGCTTGCCATTGCCTTTAATTTCCTACTAAAAGTGATGGAAAAGGCAAAATTGCGGACGATTTTCTCTGGTTTTGCCTTGGTGACGGTATTGCTCGGTCTGTCTTATAGTCCAGCTCTCTTGGCTCAAAAAGAGAAAGAAAACTTGGTTATTGCTGGGAAATTGGGTCCAGAACCAGAAATTTTGGCCAATATGTATAAACTCCTCATTGAAGAAAATACCAGTATGACTGCGACTGTTAAACCGAATTTTGGGAAAACAAGCTTCCTCTACGAAGCTTTGAAAAAAGGCGATATTGACATCTATCCTGAATTTACTGGTACGGTGACTGAAAGTTTGCTTCAGCCATCACCCAAGGTGAGTCATGAGCCAGAGCAGGTTTATGATGTAGCGCGTGATGGCATTGCCAAACAGGATCATCTAGCCTATCTCAAACCCATGTCTTATCAAAATACCTACGCTGTAGCTGTTCCGAAAAAAATTGCTCAAGAATATGGCTTGAAGACCATTTCGGACTTGAAAAAAGTGGAAGGGCAGCTGAAGGCAGGTTTTACACTCGAATTTAATGACCGTGAAGATGGCAATAAGGGCTTGCAGTCAATGTATGGTCTCAATCTCAATGTGGCGACCATGGAACCAGCCCTTCGCTATCAGGCAATTCAGTCAGGTGATATTCAAATCACGGATGCCTATTCGACTGATGCGGAATTGGCGCGTTATGATTTACAGGTCTTGGAAGATGACAAGCAACTCTTCCCACCTTACCAAGGGGCTCCACTGATGAAAGAAGCTCTTCTCAAGAAACATCCAGAGTTGGAAACAGTTCTCAATAAATTGGCTGGTAAAATTACTGAAAGCCAGATGAGCCAGCTCAACTACCAAGTCGGTGTTGAAGGCAAGTCAGCAGAACAAGTAGCCAAGGAATTTCTGCAAGAAGAAGGTTTGTTGAAGCAATAGCCTGAAAACCTAAACTCAACTTGGTTAAACGACTAGATAGAAAAATGCTCAGACAATGTCGTCTGGGCTTTTTTGATTATTGAAAAGATAAAAAACTCAGTAGCCTAGAAATAAGGCAACTGAGCTCTACTCTGTATTCAATTTTTAGGAATGAGAAGGTCTAGATAAAATTGGACAACTTCTTGGTCTGTAAAGTCTTGCCCTTTTTTGAGCCACCAGGTCAATGTCTCGATAAAGTTGGACATGACTAAGTGTTGGAGGTAAGAAGGAGGCAGACTTGGGTGAGCTTTTTTCAACTTATCAGCTAGCACGGAATAGACATGGTGTTCTAGCTCTTTATGGAGTTGACGGAGGAAGTAGTCATTTTTAGAAAATAGCAGACTGGTGATATGGTCTTGATTTTTCTGAAAATGTAGAAAGAGGTGAGCGAGATAATCCTCGGTTGAAATGGACTCCTCTCTTTCAAAGATGTGATGAAAGAGGTGGCGACAAAGCTCGTCCAGAAGTAGTTCCTTGCTCTCATAGTGACAGTAAAAAGTGGAACGTCCCACATCTGCGAGATTAATGATATCCTGAACTGTAGTGGATTCGTAGCCCTTCTCGTTCAAAAATTGTAGAAAAGCCTGATAGATGGCTTTTTTGGTTTTACTGATACGGCGGTCAATGTTAGTCATATGGACATTTGAGGCAAATTGTTCAGAACTGAATAAAGCTGATATTTTGCTTCTATCCTTTCTTTGAGTTTTAGTGGATAATGATAATGAACAAGGTGTTCATAAGTTTATTATAACAAAGGAATGAGAAAAATGAAGGCAAAATATACTGTTTGGGTAGCTTTTTTCTTAAATTTAAGCTATGCTATTGTTGAGTTTATTGCAGGAGGAATCTTTGGTTCGAGTGCTGTTCTTGCTGATTCTGTCCATGACTTGGGAGATGCTATAGCCATTGGCATATCGGCCTTTTTAGAAACAATCTCAAATAGAGAAGAAGATAGGCAGTACACCTTGGGTTACAAGCGATTTAGTCTTTTAGGGGCCCTGGTGACTGCTGTGATTCTTATCACAGGATCCATCCTAGTGATTTTGGAAAATATAACTAAACTTTTTAATCCACAGCCCGTTAATGATGAAGGTATTCTCTGGCTAGGGATCATTGCAGTTAGCATCAATCTGCTAGCTAGTCTAGTAGTTCGCAAGGGAAAGACAAAGAACGAGTCGATTCTGAGCCTGCACTTTTTGGAAGATACTCTTGGTTGGTTAGCTGTCATTCTAATGGCGATTATCCTCCGATTTACAGATTGGTATATCTTAGATCCTATCTTGTCGCTTGTCATTTCTATCTTCATTCTAACAAAAGCAATTCCTCGCTTTTGGAGCGCACTCAAGATTTTCTTGGATGCTGTGCCAGAAGGTGTCGATATCAAGCAAGTCATGAGTGACTTAGAGGGATTAGACAATGTGGCTAGCCTTAACCAGCTTAATCTCTGGACTATGGATGGTTTGGAAAAAAATGCCATTGTTCATGTTTGCCTAAAAGAAATTGAACAGATGGAAACTTGTAAAGAATTCATACGAAACTTGCTAAAAGATTGTGGATTTCAAAACATCACTATTGAAGTTGATGCCGACCTAGAAACTCACCAAGCACATAAGCGCAATATAACAGAGTTAGAAGCAAGTCATGATCAAAATCATCATCATTGATGAGGTGTAGTATAAGTGAGCGAAAGCATAATAAAAAGTGTATACTTAAACTAGTAAAAATGGAGAGGATATGTTAATGAAATCAGCAGTCTATAAAAAAGCAGGTCAGGTCGGTATTGAAGAGGTTAAGCGTCCAAGTATTCAAGAAGCGGATGATGTTATTATTCGTGTGGTTCGTGCTTGTGTTTGTGGTTCGGACCTTTGGAGTTACCGCAATCCAGATATTAAATCGGGACATAAAAATAGTGGACACGAAGCGATTGGGATTGTCGAAGAAACTGGGGAAGCCATTACGACGGTGAAGCAAGGTGATTTTGTCATTGTCCCGTTTACACATGGATGTGGCGAGTGTGATGCCTGTCTTGCTGGATTTGACGGCTCTTGCGACAATCATATTGGTAATAACTTGGGGGGCGATTTTCAGGCGGAATATATTCGTTTTCACTATGCAAACTGGGCGCTGGTTAAAATCCCTGGACAACCTTCTGACTACACAGAAGGTATGCTAAAGTCCCTCTTGACTCTTGCTGATGTCATGCCGACAGGCTATCATGCGGCGCGTGTTGCAAATGTTCAAAAAGGTGACAAGGTTGTTGTTATCGGTGATGGAGCTGTTGGTCAATGTGCTGTCATCGCAGCTAAAATGCGTGGAGCATCGCAAATTATCCTTATGAGTCGTCATGAAGATCGTCAAAAGATGGCTCTGGAGTCGGGTGCGACAGCTATTGTAGCTGAGCGAGGTCAAGAAGGTATTGCCAAGGTGCGAGAAATTCTCGGTGGAGGAGCGGACGCAGCACTTGAATGTGTTGGTACGGAGGCTGCTATAGAACAGGCGCTAAGTGTCCTTCATAATGGAGGGCGTATGGGATTTGTAGGAGTCCCACACTATAATAATCGTGCTCTGGGTTCGACATTTATGCAAAATATCTCTGTAGCAGGTGGGGCAGCTTCTGCGACAACATACGATAAGCAATTTTTACTAAAAGCCGTCCTTGATGGTGATATCAATCCAGGTCGTGTCTTTACTTCAAGTTATAAATTGGAAGACATTGACCAAGCATATAAAGATATGGATAAACGTAAGACCATTAAATCGATGATTGTGATGGATTAAAAAAGAAAATCCTAATGGAGATTTGAGAATCTCTATTAGGATTTTTGACTTTATCAGATTAGTTTAGTTATGGCAGAGTACTTTCTCTCAGAGTCAGTCTGGTTCCCAGCATGGTCAGGCTAGGGATTTTGCGACCGTGGAGTACTTCTTTATTAAGAATATCCATACCTGCTCGGCCCATTTCTTCAGTATAAACCGTGATGCTAGAAAGGGGAGGATAAACCTGTTTGGTCAGGCTGGTGTCGTTAAAGGAAATGAGGCTGACACGGTCTGGTAGGCTGATTCCAGCTTCTTGGAGCGCACGGAGTGCACCGATGGCTAAACTATCGCTAGCTGCAAAAAATGCTGGCGGGAGTTGGTCTCCTAAGCTCTGAATGGCCTCCTTCATCAAGTCATAGCCAGACTGGGCAGTAAAGCTTCCTTGAAAGACAAGTTCATCATGATAGATTCCCTTTGCTTTGCTGTAGTTCTTAAAATTTTCCAGACGCTTGTCCTGAATGATTTCTTCTTGGTCAGTTGTTTCCTCAAGGCCTGTTAGAATCCCGATACGGTTCATCCCTTGATTGAAGAAATGATCGACAACTTGTTTCATGGCAGTGTAAAAATCCGTGATAATACAGGTGTGTCCTAGTGAAAGAGTATCACTGTCTAGAAAGACAAGAGGCTTTTGGTATTCTTCAAAGGCAGAAATCTGAGCTCGGCTAAATTTTCCGATGCAGAGAATCCCAATTACTTCCTCGCTTAATGTAAAAGGATGGTCATTAAAATAGCGCAAGATATCGTAGTCCAACTCTTGGGCTCTTTTTTCAATACCCAAGCGAATCTGGTAGTAGTAGAGATCATCTAGCTCCCCTTGTTCGCTGACCCATTGGATAATGGCAATTTTTTGCTTGGGTTTGTGGGACTCGCCTGTCTTGAGGTGCTTAGTGTAGCCCAACTCTTCAGCAACAGTTAAAATACGGTGTCTGGTTTCTTCTGTAACAGATAGGCTCTGGTCGCGATTGAGGACACGGGATACGGTCGCGATAGAGACAGAGGCTAGCTGTGCAATGTCTTTTAAGGTAGCCATAAATCCTCCTTGATTATATTAGTATATCATATTTTTCTGCTTTTTACTGATAGTTTAGTAAAAGTTTAGTAAAAGTTTAGTAAAAAGGATTGACCTTGGGAAATCCCTTGTATACAATAGAAGAAAACGATTACACGTTAAGGTGACTTAACGGATAGTAAAAGGAGAATTCATATGACACAACATCTTACTGCAGAAGCACTTCGTAAAGACTTTTTTGCTGTTTTTGGTCAAGAAGCAGACCAAACTTTCTTTTCACCAGGTCGTATCAACTTGATTGGTGAGCACACAGATTACAATGGTGGGCACGTTTTTCCTGCTGCTATTTCCTTGGGAACTTATGGGGCGGCTCGTAAGCGTGACGACCAAGTCTTGCGTTTCTACTCAGCTAACTTTGAGGACAAGGGTATTATCGAAGTGCCTCTCGCCGACCTCAAGTTTGAAAAAGAGCACAACTGGACCAACTATCCAAAAGGGGTTCTTCATTTCTTGCAAGAAGCTGGGCACGTGATTGACAAAGGTTTTGACTTTTATGTTTATGGGAATATCCCAAATGGTGCTGGTTTGTCTTCATCAGCATCATTGGAACTCTTGACAGGAGTCGTGGCAGAGCATCTCTTTGATTTAAAATTAGAGCGTCTCGATTTGGTTAAAATCGGCAAACAAACAGAAAATAACTTTATCGGAGTCAACTCTGGTATCATGGACCAGTTTGCTATTGGTATGGGGGCTGACCAACGTGCTATTTACCTAGATACCAACACCTTAGAATACGACTTGGTGCCACTTGATTTGAAGGACAATGTAGTGGTGATCATGAACACTAACAAACGCCGTGAATTGGCCGACTCTAAATACAATGAACGTCGTGCTGAGTGTGAAAAAGCAGTAGAAGAACTACAAGTGGCTTTGGACATTCAAACCTTGGGCGAATTAGACGAGTGGGCCTTTGACCAATATAGCTATCTGATTAAAGATGAAAATCGTTTGAAACGTGCTCGTCATGCAGTGCTTGAAAACCAACGTACCCTTAAAGCTCAAGCAGCCCTTCAAGCAGGAGATTTGGAAACATTTGGTCGTTTGATGAATGCGTCACACGTTTCCCTAGAGCATGACTATGAAGTAACTGGTTTGGAATTGGATACTCTTGTTCACACAGCTTGGGCACAAGAAGGAGTTCTCGGTGCTCGTATGACAGGGGCTGGTTTTGGTGGCTGTGCTATTGCCTTGGTGCAAAAAGACACTGTTGAGGCCTTTAAGGAAGCTGTAGGCAAACACTACGAGGAAGTAGTTGGCTACGCTCCAAGCTTCTATATCGCTGAAGTTGCAGGTGGCACTCGCGTCCTTGACTAGTCAAAAGGAGGCTCTATAGTGACCTTAGTAGATAAATTTGTAACACATGTCATTTCTGAAAGTTCATTTGAGGAAATGGATCGAATCTACCTGACCAATCGTGTCTTAGCACGAGTGGGAGATGGTATCTTGGAAGTTGAGACGGATCTGGATAAATTGATTGACCTCAAGGACCAGCTGGTTGAGGAAGCCGTTCGATTAGAGACGATTGAGGATAGTCAGACTGTGCGTGAAATCCTTGGTGCTGAACTGATGAACTTGGTGACCCCTTGTCCGAGTCAGGTTAATCGTGACTTTTGGGCAACCTACGCCCACTCACCTGAGCAAGCGATAGCGGATTTTTACCAACTCAGTCAGAAAAATGACTACATCAAGCTCAAGGCCATTGCTAAAAATATCGCTTATCGTGTTCCATCTGACTACGGAGAGCTAGAAATTACCATCAATCTCTCTAAGCCTGAAAAGGATCCCAAAGAGATTGCGGCAGCCAAGTTGGTGCAAGCCAGCAATTATCCTCAGTGTCAACTTTGTCTAGAGAATGAGGGCTACCACGGTCGGGTCAACCACCCAGCTCGCAGCAACCACCGTATTATTCGTTTTGAAATGGCTGGTCAGGAGTGGGGATTTCAGTATTCGCCCTATGCTTACTTTAATGAGCACTGTATTTTCTTAGATGGCCAGCATCGACCTATGGCTATTAGTCGTCAGAGTTTTGAGCGTCTGTTGGCTATCGTAGAGCAGTTTCCAGGCTATTTTGCGGGTTCAAATGCAGATCTACCAATCGTGGGGGGGTCTATTCTAACTCATGATCACTATCAGGGAGGCCGTCACGTATTTCCTATGGAATTGGCTCCCTTGCAAAAGACTTTCTCTTTTACTGGTTTTGAGCAGGTCAAGGCTGGGATTGTCAAGTGGCCCATGTCAGTGTTACGCTTGACCTCGGATTCCAAAGAGGATTTGATCAACTTGGCTGACAAGATTTTGCATGAATGGCGTCAGTATTCAGATCCTGCAGTGCAGATTTTGGCAGAGACAGACGGGACACCGCATCACACCATCACACCCATTGCCCGCAAACGAGATGGACAGTTTGAGTTGGACTTGGTTTTACGAGATAATCAAACATCACTAGAACATCCTGATGGCATCTATCATCCTCACAAGGATGTCCAACATATCAAGAAGGAAAATATTGGCTTGATTGAGGTCATGGGCTTGGCTATTTTACCACCTCGTCTGAAAGAAGAAGTGGAGCAAGTCGCTAGCTATCTTGTAGGAGAAGCTGTTACAGTTGCCGACTATCATCAGGATTGGGCAGACCAACTCAAAGTCCAACATCCAGACCTAGCTGATAAAGAAAAAGCCCTTGAAGTCGTCAAGGACTCTGTGGGTGCTATCTTTGCACGTGTACTGGAGGATGCAGGAGTTTACAAGCAAACAGAAGAAGGACAAGCTGCCTTTATGCGCTTTGTGGAGCAGGTCGGAATTTTGCCAGACTAGGAGCTTTCTCCTTGCACAGTCCTATAAAAAGTAGTATCATAGTGTCGTTTGAAACATTAGGAGGAAATGATGAAAGACTTTCATTTTGACGCTATATCTGCCTTTGAAAATTACGAAATTGAACAAATGAGAGATGGTCACGTTGTGGTGACGACTAAAGTAGTGGACTCGTCGCTCAACTACTATGGCAATGCCCATGGAGGTTATCTCTTTACCCTTTGCGACCAGATCAGTGGTTTGGTGGTCATATCTCTGGGACTTGATGGAGTGACACTCCAATCTTCTATCAACTATCTCAAAGCAGGCAAACTCGACGATGTGCTGACCATTAAAGGAGAATGCGTCCATCAAGGTCGCACAACCTGTGTCGTGGATGTCGATATCACCAATCAAGAGGGCAGAAATGTCTGCAAAGCAACCTTTACCATGTTTGTCACAGGCCAACGGTCAGAAGACAGACAGGTGAGGATATAGATAAACAAAAAAGAGGCTCGCACCTCTTTTTCTTATTTCTTTTTATGATTTAATACGGCATTGAGGACAATGGCAAGTAGGCTGGCTACGACGATTCCGTTTGAGAAGAACATTTGGAAGGCTGTTGGCATGCTGATAAAGAGATTACTGTTGTTGAGTCCGACACCTGCAGCTATTGATACAGCTGCGATAAGGAAGTTGTGCTCATTGTTAGCAAAGTCAACACGGGCGAGAATTTGCATCCCTTGAATAGATACAAAACCAAACATCACCAGCATGGCACCACCGAGGACAGGACTCGGAATGATTTGGGCAAGGGCGCCAAACTTAGGAAGGAGTCCAAGGAGAACCAGGAAACCAGCTGCGTAGTAGATTGGCAGGCGAGTCTTGATACCTGATAATTTAACCAAACCAACGTTTTGTGAAAATCCTGTGTACGGGAAGGTGTTAAAGATTCCTCCGAGAAGTACGGCCAAACCTTCTGCACGGTAACCGTTGCGAAGGCGCGTGCTGTCGATTGGATCCTTTGTGATATCAGACAAGGCTAGGTAAACACCAGTTGACTCAACCATAGAAACCGTTGCGATGATACACATCATGACAATAGATGAGATTTCAAAGGTTGGCATCCCAAAGTAGAGTGGAGTTGGGACATGGACAAGTGGTGCTGCCGCAACAGGAGAGAAATCAACCAAGCCCATGGTAGCGGCAATGGCAGTTCCAACAACCAGACCAATCAAAATAGAGATAGACTTGATAAATCCTTTGGTAAAGATATTGATCAAGAGGATAATCAGAACAGTGATAGCTGCAAGCAAGAGACTTTGACCAGTTGGCTCTGGAACGTTATTTCCCATATTTCCAATAGCGACAGGAATCAAGGTTAAACCAATCGTGGTAATAACAGATCCTGTTACGATAGATGGGAAGAGATTGGCTACTTTTGAGAAGATGCCTGAAACAAGAACAACGTAAATCCCTGATGCGATAAGGGCACCAAACATAGCGCCACTACCATGGCTTTGCCCAATCATAATCAAGGGAGCGACAGATTGGAAGGCAACTCCGAGAACGACTGGGAGTCCAATCCCAAAGTATTTGTTGAGTTGGAGTTGGAGGAAAGTTGCCACCCCACACATGAAGATATCTGTAGAAATCAGGTAGGTCAACTGCTCAGTTGAATAGCCAAGGGCTGTCGCAATCATGATGGGAACCAGGATGGATCCTGAGTACATGGCTAGTAAGTGCTGCAAGCCAAGAACGGCTGCTTGCGAATGTTTTTCTTGAGTTTGCATTAGAGATCTGCCTCCTTAAATACGACTTGACCATTTTCAAAACGATCCAAACGAGCGAGTGATAGAACAGGGTAGCCTGCTTTTTCAAGCAAATCACGGCCATCTTGGAAGGATTTTTCAATCACAATACCGATAGCTTCGACTGTGGCACCAGCCTGTTCAATGATTTGAATCAAGCCTTTAGCAGCTTGGCCATTAGCAAGGAAATCGTCGATAATCAAGACCTTATCCTCTGGTGAGAGGAATTTTCCAGCGATAGAAACGGTGCTGGTCACCTGCTTGGTAAAGGAGTAAACTTCGGCAGTTAAGATTCCTTCGTTCATAGTGATGTTTTTAGCTTTTTTAGCGAAAATCATGGGAACGTTTAAGGCTTCAGCTGTAAAAATGGCTGGGGCAATACCCGATGCTTCAATGGTTACGACCTTGGTAATACCAGCAGCAGCAAATTTTTCCGCAAAAACCTTACCAATCTCTCGCATCAAGCTAAAGTCAACTTGGTGGGTTAAAAAGGAATCCACCTTGAGGATGTTGTCACCCAAGATATGCCCATCCTTGAGGATGCGCTCTTCTAATAATTTCATAAGACCTCCTAAAGTCTAAAAGCCAATCCATTTGCTTTCTAGTAAGAAGTAGAAAAAGGACCTACTTAATCTCTAAGTAAGTCCCCAAAATAGGCATGGCAAAAACACCCATACCTCACTCTGACTTACTTATTGTTAGGTGTTCCGGCACCTTGTAGAAACGTCGTGCCAATTCACGACATAAACAAGTAAAACGATATTCAATTTTAAATAGGCTTGAGCCAATGTTTTTATTTTACACTAAATAACTTTAGAAATCAAATATTTTGTTAGTATTTTAGTTTGAAAAACGAACAAATTGAAGAAAAATGGACAAAAACTCAATTGTAGACTAACATTTAGAAGATTTTTTCTATTCTCTATTCGCTAAATCTTAAAAAATAGCCATCGGGATCCAAAACTGCAAATTCATGTGGATAGATATAGTGATCCTCAACACGAAACTTTCTTTTGGTTAAGGGACGATAAATAGGATAGTTTGCCTCCATCACTTTTTGATAGAGTTTTGGAACATCCTCTATACCAAAGGAGAGATTGACTCCACGGCCAAAGGGGTAGGTAAGGTTAGCCAGTTCCTCGGGGGTTCCTTCCTCTAACATTAGCTGGCAGTCTTCAAGTGAGAGGAAGAGAAATTTCTCCTCTGGACGCTCGTATTCGACAGAGAATCCTAGCAGGTCGCAGTAGAAGTGGCGTGATTTTTCGATGTCAGATACTACAAATTCAGGAATGACAGCTTGATAGTCCATTCGTTTTCTCCTTAGAGTTCAATCTCCAATACAATCGGCGTATGGTCTTGGCGAGCACCTGAATCAATCATGTCAGACTTGGTCACCTTGTCAGCAATGCGGTTACTTGTGAGCCAGTAGTCGATTCTCCAGCCTGTATTGTTGATTTTAGAAGTCTTGCTGCGTTGTGCCCACCAAGTGTAGCGTTCTGGAACATCGCCATGAATATGGCGGAAGGTGTCGGTAAATCCAGTTGCCAAGAGGTTGGTAAATCCAGCACGTTCCTCGTCGGTAAATCCAGGTGAACGGCGGTTGCTAGCAGGATTTGCAAGGTCGATTTCATTGTGGGCTACGTTATAGTCACCGGTCGCAAGGACTGGTTTTTCTTTGTCTAGTTCAGCCAAATACTCAGCATATTTGACATCCCAGACTTGACGTTCTTCCAAGCGTTTGAGGCCATCACCAGCGTTTGGTGTGTAAACTTGGGTAACGAAAAATTTATCAAATTCTAGAGTGATGATACGACCTTCCAAGTCCATGGTAGAAGGGGCACCGATTTCTGGGAAGCTGATAGTTGGTGTAAGTTCTTTCTTATAGAGGAACATGGTTCCAGCATAGCCTTTGCGGGCAGGTTCTTGAGAAGAGCGCCACGTGTTTTCGTAGTCTGGGAAGAGTTCAGCTAAAATTTCCAAGTGTTTCTTTGTAGGCCCCTTGGCAGAAAGCTTAGTTTCTTGGATAGCAATGATATCAGCATTTTCAGCGACCAAGGTCTGTAGGACTTCTTGGGACAATTTCGCGCGAGCTGAGTCACTAGTTAGGGCAGCATTGAGGGAATCAATATTCCATGAGATAAGTTTCATAAAGTTACCTTTTTCATTCAGATTATAGATTTTATTATACCAAAAAAAGGTCTATTTCCCCAACGTATGGCTTGAAAAATCACTCTCTTTCGTTTATAATTAAGAATGATTTTATGAAAGGGAGTGAAAATAAATGAAATTTTACTCATATGACTATGTACTTAGCCAAATCAGTCAGCAAAATGGAATCATGATTGGCTTTGGGATTGTGCTCCTAGCTATCACAGGATTTTTTGCTTTTAAAGCCTATCGAGATAAAAAGGGGACTAAGTTTCGGGAATTGGTCATGATTTTGGCCTTGACCTTGGTGGCCATGCTTTTGGTGACAATCTCAAAATACCAGACCAATCAAGCCTCTAACAACCAATTTCAAACTTCACTTCATTTCATAGAGGTTGTTTCCAAAGACTTGGGAGTGGATAAATCAGAAGTTTATGTCAATACTTCTGCAGCCACTGATGGAGCACTTATCAAGGTAGGTTCAAATTTCTATCGTGCCATGAACGGGAGCCAACCAGACAAGTATCTTTTAGAGAAATTAGAATTGCATCAAACAGACGCTATTGAATTGGTGGAGGTAAACAAATGACACTCAATTATATGGAAATTTTAATCAAACTGGCCTTGGGTCTTTTCTCTCTTGTTTTTGTTATTAATGTGACAGGAAAGGGGAATCTAGCACCTAACTCTGCTACAGACCAAATTCAGAACTATGTTCTTGGTGGTATCATCGGTGGGGTGATTTACAATAGTTCTATCAGCATTCTCCAGTATGCAGTGATTTTGATGATGTGGACGATTTTGGTCTTGACCCTCAAGTGGCTCAATAACAATGTTCGTTTTGTCAAACGCTTGATTGATGGAAAACCAACTCTCCTTATCAAAAATGGGCAGATTGACCCAGAAGCCTGTCGTTCAGTTGGTTTGTCTGCAGCAGAAGTTGCTCTCAAACTTCGTAGCCAAGGGATTTTCCAGATGAAACAGGTCAAATGCGCTGTGCAGGAGCAAAATGGCCAACTCATCGTGGTCCAAATGGGGGATGAAAATCCTAAGTATCCAGTTGTGACTGACGGTATGATCCAAGTCGATGTTTTGGAATCGATTGGTCGTAACGAAGAGTGGTTGCTTGACAATCTCAGCAAGCAAGGGCATGACAATGTAGCCAACATCTTTCTCGCTGAGTATGACAAGGGTGCGGTCACAGTCGTAACCTATGAATAAGAAAAACCTGGGGTCTTGGCCTCAGGTTTCTATTTGCAATCAGAAAGGGATTTTATGTCCATTATTCAAAAACTTTGGTGGTTTTTCAAGTTAGAAAAACGCCGTTATCTAGTCGGGATTGTGGCCTTGGTCTTGGTTTCCGTCCTCAATCTCATTCCCCCTATGGTTATGGGGCGGGTCATTGATGCCATCACATCGAAGCAATTAACCCAGCAGGACCTTCTTCTTGACCTATTTTACTTGCTCCTTGCGGCTTTTGGGATGTATTATCTGCGTTATGTTTGGCGCATGTATATCCTTGGGACCTCCTACCGTTTAGGACAGATTATGCGGTCTCGCTTATTTGAGCATTTTACAAAAATGTCTCCAGCCTTTTATCAGACCTATCGGACGGGGGACCTGATGGCGCATGCCACCAACGATATCAATGCCTTGACCCGTCTAGCAGGCGGCGGTGTTATGTCTGCGGTGGATGCCTCTATCACGGCGCTGGTGACCTTGTTGACCATGCTCTTTAGCATCTCATGGCAAATGACGCTAGTTGCAATTCTTCCCTTGCCTTTTATGGCTTATGCGACCAGTCGTTTAGGGAGAAAGACTCATAAGGCTTTCGGAGAATCACAGGCTGCCTTTTCTGAACTCAATAACAAGGTACAGGAGTCCGTATCAGGTATTAAAGTGACCAAGTCTTTTGGTTATCAGGCGGATGAGTTGAAGTCCTTTCAGGCAGTCAATGAATTAACCTTCCAAAAGAACCTGCAAACCATGAAATACGATAGTCTTTTTGACCCTATGGTTCTCTTGTTTGTTGGTTCCTCCTATGTTTTAACCCTCTTGGTCGGCTCCTTGATGGTTCAGGAAAGGCAAATCACGGTTGGAAATCTGGTCACCTTTATCAGCTACTTGGATATGTTAGTCTGGCCTCTTATGGCCATCGGCTTCCTCTTTAATATTACTCAGCGAGGGAAGGTTTCTTACCAGCGGATTGAAAATCTTTTGTCTCAGGAATCTCCAGTAAAAGACCCAGAGTTTCCTCTGGACGGTATCGAAAATGGACGTTTGGAATATGCCATTGACAACTTTGCCTTTGAAAATGAGGAAACACTGACGGATATTCACTTTAGTTTGGAAAAAGGGCAAACGCTGGGCTTGGTCGGGCAGACAGGTTCTGGGAAAACGTCCTTGATCAAGCTTCTCTTGCGTGAGTACGATGTGGATAAGGGAGCCATTTACCTAAACGGTCACGATATTCGCGATTTTCGTTTGACAGACCTTCGCAGTCTTATGGGCTATGTCCCTCAGGACCAGTTCCTCTTTGCGACTTCGATTTTAGATAATATCCGCTTTGGCAATCCTAACTTGCCCCTTTCAGCGGTCGAGGAAGCGACTAAGCTAGCCCAAGTTTACCAAGACATTCTAGCCATGCCTTATGGATTTGATACGTTGATTGGTGAAAAGGGAGTCAGTCTCTCAGGTGGTCAAAAGCAACGTCTGGCCATGAGTCGGGCTATGATTTTAGACCCTGATATCTTGATTTTGGATGATTCCTTGTCAGCTGTGGATGCCAAGACAGAGTACGCGATTATCGACAACCTCAAGGAAACACGTAAGGACAAGACAACCATTATCACTGCCCATCGCCTCAGTGCAGTAGTCCATGCAGATTTGATTTTAGTCCTGCAAAATGGCCAAATCATAGAACGAGGCAGGCACGAAGACTTGCTAGCCCTGGATGGCTGGTATGCCCAAACCTACCAGTCTCAGCAGTTGGAAATGAAAGGAGAAGAAGATGCAGAATAAACAAGAACAATGGGCTGTATTGAAGCGCTTGATGTCTTATCTCAAGCCTTATGGACTCCTTACCTTTTTGGCACTCAGTTTTCTCCTAGCGACGACGGTCATCAAAAGCGTCATTCCCCTTGTGGCTTCCCACTTTATTGACCAGTATCTCAGCAATCTTAACCAACTCGCTGTGACAGTTTTGCTGGTCTATTATGGCCTTTATATCCTACAAACTGTAGTTCAGTATGTCGGTAATCTTCTCTTTGCACGCGTGTCTTACAGTATTGTTAGGGATATTCGTCGGGATGCCTTTGCTAATATGGAGAAGCTGGGCATGTCTTATTTTGACAAGACGCCAGCAGGCTCTATCGTCTCTCGTTTGACAAATGACACCGAGACTATCAGTGATATGTTTTCGGGGATTTTATCTAGCTTTATCTCAGCAGTTTTCATCTTTCTGACAACCCTTTATACCATGTTGGTGTTGGATTTTCGTTTGACTTCTTTAGTCTTGCTCTTTCTCCCCTTGATTTTCCTTTTGGTCAATCTCTATCGGAAAAAATCAGTGAAAATCATTGAGAAAACCAGAAGTCTCTTGTCAGATATCAATAGCAAGCTGGCTGAAAACATTGAGGGAATCAGAATAATCCAGGCCTTTAATCAAGAGAAGCGCCTACAGTCAGAGTTTGATGAAATCAACCAAGAACACTTGGTCTATGCCAACCGTTCTGTAGCCTTGGATGCCCTCTTTTTGCGCCCTGCCATGAGTTTACTGAAACTCCTAGGATATGCAGTTTTAATGGCCTATTTTGGCTATCGTGGACTTTATCTGGGAATAACGGCCGGGACCATGTATGCCTTTATCCAGTATATCAATCGTCTCTTTGATCCACTGATTGAAGTGACGCAAAACTTTTCGACCCTTCAAACGTCCATGGTGTCTGCGGGCCGTGTCTTTGCCTTGATTGATGAGAGGACCTATGAGCCCCTTCAGAATGATGGGCAAGCCAAAGTCCAAGAGGGCAATATTCGCTTTGAACATGTGTGTTTCTCGTATGACGGCAAACATCCGATTCTGGATGATATTTCCTTTTCCGTTAACAAGGGTGAGACCATTGCTTTTGTGGGGCATACAGGTTCTGGGAAATCGTCGATTATCAATGTTCTCATGCGCTTTTATGAATTCCAGTCAGGGCGAGTTCTCTTGGATGATGTGGATATCAGGAACTACAGTCAGGAAGAGTTGAGAAAAAATATCGGTCTAGTCTTGCAGGATCCCTTCCTCTATCATGGGACTATTAAGTCCAATATCGCCATGTACCAAGAGATCAGTGATGAGCAGGTCCAGGCTGCGGCAGCCTTCGTGGATGCAGATTCCTTTATTCAAGAACTTCCTTTAGGCTATGATGCACCCGTTTCCGAGCGTGGTTCGAGCTTTTCTACTGGACAGCGCCAGCTTCTTGCCTTTGCCAGAACAGTCGCCAGTCAGCCTAAAATCCTGATTTTGGATGAAGCGACAGCCAATATTGACTCTGAAACAGAAAGTCTGGTTCAAGCTTCTCTGGCTAAGATGAGACAGGGGCGGACAACCATTGCCATCGCCCACCGCCTTTCTACTATCCAAGACGCCAACTGTATCTATGTTTTGGACAAGGGGCGCATTATCGAAAGTGGAACTCATGAGGAACTTTTGGCCTTGGGAGGAACCTATCACAAGATGTATAGCTTGCAGGCAGGGGCCATGTCCTAATACTCTTTGATTTTCATTCAGTACCAGAAGGAAATCCTTCAAATTACAGATTTCTTTCACCGCCTTTTCCATTTTGTGGTATAATGAAAAATGTTGACAAATAGTATAATAAAAACAAAGGAGAAACAGCATGCTGAAATGGGAAGACTTGCCCGTGGAAATGAAATCAAGCGAGGTTGAGTCTTACTACCAGCTTGTCTCTAAAAGGAAGGGTTCGCTGATTTTCAAGCGTTGCTTGGACTGGGTTCTAGCCTTGGTCTTACTGGTTCTGACCTCTCCCATCTTTCTCATTTTGAGCATTTGGATCAAGTTGGATAGCAAGGGGCCGGTTATATACAAGCAAGAGCGCGTGACCCAGTACAATCGACCTTTCAAGATTTGGAAGTTCCGTACCATGGTGACGGATGCGGATAAAAAAGGGAGTCTGGTGACTTCTGCTAACGATAGCCGCATTACCAAGGTTGGCAATTTTATCCGCCGTGTGCGTTTGGACGAACTGCCTCAGCTGGTCAATGTCCTGAAAGGCGAAATGTCCTTTGTAGGGACGCGTCCTGAAGTGCCACGCTACACAGAGCAGTATAGCCCTGAAATGATGGCAACCTTGCTTTTGCCAGCAGGGATTACCTCTCCAGCCAGCATCAACTACAAGGATGAGGATACGATCATCAGTCAAATGACCGAAAAAGGCCTGTCAGTTGACCAAGCCTATGTTGAACATGTCCTCCCTGAAAAGATGCGCTATAATCTTACCTATCTCCGAGAGTTTAGTTTCCTTGGAGACATCAAAATCATGTTTCAAACCGTGTTTGAAGTGCTAAAATAAAGTAGTCATGAGGAAATGAGTACAGATAAAAGGAGCAAATCAATGCCAAATTACAATATTCCATTTTCACCACCCGATATTACGGAAGCAGAAATTGCTGAAGTAGCAGACACCCTTCGTTCTGGTTGGATCACAACAGGTCCTAAGACCAAAGAACTGGAGCGTCGCTTGTCCCAATACACACAGACACCTAAGACTGTCTGTCTTAACTCTGCGACTGCCGCGCTTGAGTTGGTTTTGCGCGTCTTGGAAGTTGGGCCTGGTGATGAAGTCATCGTTCCAGCCATGACCTATACAGCTTCATGTAGTGTCATCACTCACGTGGGAGCAACACCAGTCATGGTGGATATCCAAGCAGATACGTTTGAGATGGACTATGATCTGCTGGAGCAAGCTATCACTGAGAAAACTAAGGTGATTATCCCAGTAGAGCTTGCAGGGATTGTTTGTGACTATGACCGTTTGTTCCAAGTTGTGGAAAACAAACGTGACTTGTTTGTTGCTTCAAGCAAGTGGCAAAAAGCCTTTAACCGTATTGTGATAGTCTCTGATAGTGCCCATGCTTTGGGATCTACTTATAAAGGACAACCAGCTGGTTCTATCGCTGATTTTACTTCTTTCTCATTCCATGCTGTTAAGAACTTTACAACGGCAGAGGGTGGAAGTGCGACTTGGAAATCCAATCCAGCGATTGATGACGAAGAAATGTACAAGGAATTCCAAATCCTTTCTCTTCACGGTCAAACTAAGGATGCTCTTGCTAAGATGCAGCTGGGTTCATGGGAATACGATATCGTAACTCCTGCCTACAAGTGCAATATGACAGATATCATGGCTTCTCTTGGTTTGGTACAATTGGACCGCTATCCAAGTTTGTTGCAACGTCGTAAGGACATCGTGGACCGCTATGATCGTGGTTTTGCAGGTTCTCGCATCCATCCTTTGGCACACAAGACTGAAACTGTCGAATCTTCACGCCACCTCTACATCACCCATGTAGAAGGAGCGAGTTTAGAAGAACGCAATCTTATTATCCAAGAATTGGCCAAAGCAGGAATTGCAAGTAACGTCCACTACAAACCGCTTCCGCTCTTGACAGCCTATAAGAATCTTGGCTTTGATATGGAGAATTATCCCAAGGCCTATGCCTTCTTTGAAAATGAAATTACGCTCCCTCTTCATACTAAACTAAGCGATGAAGAAGTGGACTATATCATTGAGACTTTCAAAACAGTTTCTGAAAAAGTGCTAACTTTATCAGAAAAATCGTAAAAAAGTCTTGACAAAGAAAAAACAAAGTATTAAAATAAGTTCAACAAATCAGAAAAGTAACTATTTTTGATCTTCAGGGAGCCTGTGGTGATTGTGAACAGGTGGTTGGAAGTAGTGAAAGTGGGCTGATTTTAAAAATGAATTTGAAACAATGAAAGTTCGGTGCGCACACCTTACAGTGCAACTTGTTGTTAGACAAGGTAGAGATGTAAAGGGGATAGTCCCTTTATAATTGAGGTGGCACCGCGTTACCAACGCCCTCACGCAGAAGTAGATTCTGTGTGTGGGCTTTTTTCATATCTTGGAACCAATACAGAAAGAGGAAAATTTTATGACAACTAAAGGTTATTTTGGACAATTTGGTGGTAGTTTTGTACCGGAGCCGATTCAGGCTTTGTTGGATGAGTTGGAAGTGACATTTGACAAGTACAAGGATGATCCAGAGTTTTTGGCAGAATTTCGCCATTACTTAAAGGACTATTCAGGTCGCGAAACACCGCTCTATTTTGCGGAAAGTTTGACAGACCACTTAGGTGGCGCTAAGATTTATCTCAAACGTGAAGACCTTAACCACCTTGGTTCTCACAAGCTAAACAACGTTTTAGGACAGATTCTTCTTGCTAAACGCATGGGCAAAAAACGAGTGATTGCGGAAACAGGAGCTGGTCAGCACGGGGTTGCGACGGCGGCAGCTGCAGCCAAGTTTGGTATGGCTTGTGATGTCTACATGGGGGCAGAAGATGTGGAGCGTCAACGTCTCAATGTTTTCCGTATGGAGATGATGGGAGCAACTGTTCACGCAGTTGAAACAGGGACTCGTACCCTTAAAGATGCTGTTGATGCAGCCTTTGGAGCATGGATGAATGACCTTGAAGCCTTCTATGTTCTGGGATCTGCTGTAGGTCCTCACCCTTATCCTACAATTGTCCACGAGTTCCAAAAGGTCATCAGTGAAGAATCTCGCCGTCAAATCTTAGAAAAAGAAGGACGCTTACCAGACTACGTTATTGCTTGTGTAGGTGGTGGTTCCAATGCCATCGGTGCTTTTTCTCAGTATGTGGCTGATGAAGAAGTTAAATTGGTTGGGGTCGAAGCTGCTGGACATGGACTTGACACAGACAAGCACGCAGCTACTATGACAAAAGGTAGTATCGGAATTGTCGACGGCATGAAGACTTATGCAGTCTTTAAGGAAGACGGAGAGTTGGCTCCAGTTTACTCTATCTCAGCTGGATTGGACTATCCAGGGGTTGGCCCAGAACACGCCTACTTTAAAGATTCAGGTCGCGTGGAATATGTGGCTGCGACAGACGAAGAAGCTGTTCAGGCTCTCCTCCTTCTCAGCAAGACTGAAGGAATTATCCCAGCGATTGAAAGTTCGCATGCTATCGCAGAAGCAGTTAAACGTGCACCGAAACTAAGTAAAGACGACATTATCATCATCAATGTCTCTGGTCGTGGAGACAAGGACGTAGCTGCGATTGCAGACTACCTAGAAGCTAAAAAATAAAAGATGGAAAAATTACAGTCTTTTCTCTCACAGAGAGCTTGTGGTTGCTGGAAACAAGCAGAGAAAACTGTAAGGTTGGGTCCATCTGAAACAAGAGAAAAAAACATAATTCTCAAGGGAGTGCCCTTTATCGCACAGCCTGTTACAGGAAATATCTGAGACAGGAATGAGAGATAGGAGAAATCCTATAATTGAGGTGGCACCGCGAATTTCGTCCTCACGCAAGTTATTTTGCGTGGGGATTTTTATATGTCTATTATAGGTTCAGCTGTTTAGTTTTAGATTATTGTTCATTATTAAATAGATTGCTACAAAAAATTTGCGAACGAAGTGAGCTTTTAAAAGATATTTCCCGCCATAGTGGTATCCTATAGAAGCAAATATGCTTCTATAGGACGGAATTTTTGAGACCTAAGGCTCAAAAATTAGGGATGAAATTTTGAAGAAAGTTGCTCCCGTACGCACTATTTAAGGGAAATAGAAAAAGATAAAAAATTAAAAAAAGGAACTGAAAGGGAAATTACAATGGAACGAATCATTCATGGAGATGTCTTATCACCAATCTTGGCTTATATGCGCCTAAAGGGGCAACACAAGGTTATTTTAGAGAGTATTCCGAGAGACAAGGAAACCGCTCGTTTTTCTATCTTAGCCTATAATCCAGTTTTTGAGATTAAGTTTGAAAATGGAGTTCTTTATCAAAATGGTCAAGTGATTGATCGGGATCCCTTGGATTTTCTTTATGAAGTGACTCATAAGAGCCAGCACCATTCAGACCTCCCTTTTGGTGGTGGGGCAATTGGTTTTGTTGGTTACGATATGATTTCGCTTTATGAAGAAATTGGTCAAATTCCTGAAGATACAATTGGAACGCCAGACATGCATTTCTTCGTCTATGAGAGTTACATGGTCTTTGACCACAAGAAGGAAAAAATCCATGTCATCGAGGATGCTCTCTATAGTGAGCGTAGCCAAGAAGACTTGGAAAAAGCCTTAAACCAAGTGCTTGAGGAATTACGCATTCCTGCTCCAAATGAATTTGAAGACTTGGATCTATCTCCGTTAGACTTCAAACCGCATATTGCTCCTCAGAAGTTTGAGGAAATGGTGGAAACCGCTCGTGACTTGATTCGTAATGGCGACATGTTCCAGTGCGTACTCAGTCAGCGCTTCTCAGCAGAAGTTACTGGAAATCCATTTGACTTTTACAGAAATCTCCGCGTGACCAATCCATCTAATTACCTTTATTTCTATGACTTTGGGGATTATCAAATCATCGGTGCCAGTCCAGAAAGTTTGGTTTCTGTCAAAAATGGCATCGTGACAACCAATCCGATTGCAGGGACACGACCAAGAGGCGCTACGGATGAAGAAGACAAGGATTTGGCGACAGACCTGCTTTCGGATGAGAAGGAAACAGCAGAGCATCGGATGTTAGTAGACTTGGGACGAAATGATATTGGCCGCATCTCTGAAACGGCCAGTGTTCAAGTCACTAAGTATATGGAAGTGGAGCTCTTCCGCTATGTCATGCATTTGACCAGTGTGGTCAAAGGGTGTTTGCTTCCAGAACTCACTGCCATGGATGCCTTGAAAGCAACACTTCCTGCTGGAACTGTTTCTGGAGCACCAAAAATTCGCGCGATGAGACGTATCTATGAACTGGAAACAGAAAAACGAGGCGTATACGCAGGAGCAATCGGCTACTTGTCTGCGACGGGTGATATGGACTTCGCCATTGCTATCCGAACTATGATTCTCAAAAATCAAACAGCCTATGTGCAGGCTGGGGCAGGGATTGTCTACGACTCTATTGCCCAAAACGAATACCAAGAAACCATTAACAAAGCAAAATCTATGACTAGAATTGGAGAACTAAGACCATGATTTTATTAATTGACAACTATGATTCTTTTACTTATAACTTGGCCCAATACATTGGGAATTTTGCAGAAGTTCAGGTCTTGAGAAATGATGATCCCAGGCTGTATGAAGAAGCTGGAAAAGCAGATGGTCTGGTCTTTTCGCCCGGTCCTGGTTGGCCAGTTGATGCTGGAAAGATGGAAGACATGATTCGTGATTTTGCTGGCAAGAAGCCGATTCTTGGGATTTGTTTGGGCCACCAAGCTATCGCAGAAGTCTTTGGCGGTAAGCTAGGCTTGGCTCCCAAAGTCATGCATGGGAAACAGAGCAATATCAACTTTGAAGCGCCATCTGTTTTGTATCAAGGTATCGAGGATGGCCGTGCGGTCATGCGTTATCACAGTATCTTGATTGAAGAAATGCCAGAAGACTTTGAAGTGACAGCTCGTTCGACTGATGATCAAGCCATCATGGGGATTCAACATAAAAACCTACCGATTTATGGCTTCCAGTACCATCCAGAGAGCATTGGAACACCAGATGGCTTGTCTTCTATTCGGAATTTTATCGAGAAGGTTGTAAAGTGAGGAAACTAGGATGAAAGAGATTATTGAAAAACTAGCAAAATTTGAAAATTTATCAGGTGTGGAAATGACGGATGTCATCGAGCGTATCGTAACTGGCCGTGTAACGGAGGCGCAGATTGCTTCTCTCCTATTAGCTCTTAAGATGAAGGGGGAAACACCTGAAGAACGCACAGCCATTGCCCAAGTCATGAGAGGACATGCCCAACACATTCCAACTGAGATTCATGATGCCATGGACAACTGTGGTACAGGTGGGGACAAGTCCTTCAGTTTTAATATTTCCACAACTGCAGCCTTTGTCTTGGCTGGTGGTGGTGTTCACATGGCAAAACATGGTAACCGCTCGATTTCTTCTAAATCTGGTTCTGCAGATGTCCTCGAAGCCTTGGGCATCAACCTAGACCTCAAACCAGCTGAACTTGGTAAGGTCTTTGATAAAACTGGTATCGTCTTTCTCTTTGCTAAAAATATGCACCCAGCAATGAAATACATCATGCCAGCTCGTTTGGAATTGGGAATTCCAACAATCATGAACTTGACTGGTCCTCTGATTCACCCAATGACTTTGGAAACACAGCTTCTTGGTATTAGTCGTCCAGAACTTCTAGAAAGTACAGCTCAGGTTTTGAAAAATATGGGTCGCAAACGTGCTATAGTGGTTGCTGGTCCAGAAGGATTGGACGAAGCTGGTTTGAATGGAACAACCAAGATTGCCCTTCTTGAAAATGGCGAAATCACCTTGTCAAGCTTTACTCCAGAAGATCTAGGGATGGAACGCTACGCTATCGAAGATATTCGTGGAGGCAATGCTCAGGAAAATGCAGAAATTTTGCTTAGCGTTCTTAAAAATGAACCAAGTCCATTCTTGGAAACGACAGTTTTAAATGCTGGTCTTGGTTTCTATGCTAATGGTAAGGTAGCTAGCATCAAGGAAGGAGTTGCCTTGGCTCGTCAAGTCATTGCTAGTGGCAAGGCCCTTGAAAAACTCAGACTGTTACAGGAGTACCAAAAATGAGTCAGGAATTTTTAGCACGAATCTTGGTGCAGAAGGCGCGTGAGGTTGAGCAGATGGAGCTGGAGGAAATCCAGCCCCTGCGCCAGACCTATCGCTTGGCTGACTATCTAAAACAACACCAAGACCGTTTACAGGTAATCGCTGAAGTTAAGAAAGCTAGCCCTAGTCTGGGAGATATCAATCTCAATGTGGATATTGTGCAACAGGCCCAGACTTATGAAGCGAACGGAGCAGTGATGATTTCTGTTCTGACAGATGAAGTTTTCTTTAAAGGTCATTTGGATTATCTACGGGAGATTTCCAGTCAGGTAGAGATTCCGACGCTCAACAAGGACTTTATCATCGATGAAAAGCAAATCATCCGTGCTCGCAATGCTGGTGCGACAGTTATCTTACTCATTGTCGCTGCCTTGTCAGAAGAACGTGTCAAGGAACTCTATGACTACGCGACAGAGCTTGGTCTGGAAGTCTTGGTGGAGACTCACAATCTAGCTGAACTAGAAGTGGCCCACAGGCTTGGTGCTGAGATTATTGGGGTTAATAACCGCAACTTGACCACCTTTGAGGTCGACTTGCAGACCAGTGTAGACTTAGCTAAACACTTCAAAGATGATTGCTTGTACATTTCTGAATCTGCTATTTTCATTGGGCAGGATGCGGAGCGAGTAGCACCATACTTTAACGGAATTTTAGTAGGGACAGCTCTCATGCAGGCAGAGGATGTGGCTCAAAGAATCAAGGAGTTGCAGATTGACAAAGGTTAAGATTTGTGGACTATCGACCAAAGAAGCGGTGGGAACAGCCGTTTCAGCAGGAGCCGACTACATCGGTTTTGTCTTTGCACCTAGTAAAAGACAGGTGACCTTGGATCAGGCTGCTGAATTGGCAAAGTTCATTCCTTCAGACGTCAAAAAGGTGGGTGTATTTGTTTCACCAAGTCGGGCTCAACTGCTAGAAGCAATTGACAAAGTTGGTTTGGACTTGGCTCAAGTTCACGGTCAGGTGGCAGATGATTTGTTTGAGAATTTGCCTTGTGACAGTATTCAGGCTGTGCAGGTGGATGGAGAGGGTCATGTACCCAATTCTCAGGCAGACTATCTACTCTTTGATGCCCCTGTGGCTGGGAGTGGCCAGACCTTTGATTGGGGTCAACTGAATACGATTGGACTAACTCAGCCTTTCTTTATCGCAGGTGGGCTTAATGAAGACAATGTCGTAAAAGCAATTCAATATTTTACTCCCTATGCAGTCGATGTATCGAGCGGAGTGGAGACAGATGGACAAAAAGATCAGGAAAAGATTAGAAGATTTATAGAGAGGGTAAAGAATGGCATATCAAGAACCAAATAAAGATGGATTTTACGGAAAATTCGGTGGACGTTTTGTCCCAGAAACATTGATGACAGCAGTTTTGGAGTTGGAAAAGGCTTATCGTGAAAGTCAGGCAGACCCAAGTTTCCAAGAGGAATTAAACCAACTTTTGCGCCAGTATGTGGGGCGTGAAACTCCTCTTTACTACGCAAAAAACTTGACCCAGCATATCGGCGGAGCCAAGATTTATCTTAAACGTGAAGACCTTAACCATACAGGGGCCCACAAGATTAACAATGCCTTGGGACAAGTTCTTCTGGCTAAACGCATGGGTAAAAAGAAAATTATCGCTGAAACAGGTGCTGGTCAGCACGGTGTGGCAACTGCAACTGCTGCAGCCCTCTTTAACATGGAATGTACTATCTACATGGGTGAGGAAGATGTCAAACGCCAAGCCCTCAATGTCTTCCGTATGGAGCTTTTGGGAGCTAAGGTTGAGGCAGTGACAGACGGTTCGCGCGTGCTCAAGGATGCTGTTAATGCAGCCCTTCGTTCATGGGTGGCTAATATCGATGATACCCACTATATCCTTGGTTCTGCCTTGGGACCTCATCCTTTCCCAGAAATTGTTCGTGACTTCCAAAGTGTCATCGGTCGAGAGGCTAAACAACAGTACCGCGACTTGACAGGACAAGATCTGCCAGATGCCTTAGTAGCCTGTGTTGGAGGTGGTTCTAATGCTATCGGGCTCTTCCATCCATTTGTAGAAGATGAGTCTGTAGCTATGTATGGGGCTGAAGCAGCTGGACTTGGTGTAGACACAGAGCACCACGCTGCTACCTTGACTAAGGGTCGTCCGGGTGTCCTTCACGGTTCTCTCATGGATGTGCTCCAAGATGCCCATGGTCAAATTCTTGAAGCCTTCTCTATCTCAGCAGGATTGGACTATCCTGGTATCGGTCCAGAACATTCTCACTACCACGATATTAAACGTGCCAGCTATGTTCCTGTGACAGACGAAGAAGCCTTGGAAGGATTCCAACTTTTGTCTCGTGTGGAAGGGATTATCCCAGCCTTAGAATCTAGCCATGCGATAGCCTTTGCGGTGAAATTGGCCAAAGAACTGGGCCCAGACAAGTCTATGATTGTCTGTCTATCAGGTCGTGGGGACAAGGATGTGGTTCAAGTCAAGGACCGCTTGGAAGCAGATGCAGCAAAGAAGGGAGAAGCTCATGCCTAAGACATTAACAGAAAAATTGAATGCTATAAAAGCAGCTGGAAAGGGAATTTTTGTTCCCTATATCATGGCTGGAGACCATGAGAAAGGTTTGGATGGACTGGGAGAAACAATCCACTTTTTAGAAGATTTGGGTGTCTCTGCTATTGAAGTGGGCATTCCCTTTTCAGACCCTGTTGCAGATGGACCTGTTATCGAAGAAGCAGGTCTGCGCAGTCTGGCCCACGGAACTTCTACCCAGGCTTTGGTTGAAATCTTGAAAGCCATTCAGACTGAAGTACCACTGGTCATCATGACCTACTTCAACCCCCTCTTTCAGTACGGTGTGGAGAACTTTGTCAAAGATTTGGCAGATACAGCGGTTAAGGGCTTGATTATCCCAGACCTTCCTCATGAGCATGCCAACTTTGTAGAACCATTTTTGTCAGACACAGACATCGCCTTGATTCCTCTAGTTAGTTTGACGACAGGAATTGAGCGCCAGAAAGAGTTGATTGATGGGGCAGAAGGATTTGTCTATGCGGTTGCCATCAATGGGGTGACAGGGAAATCTGGCAATTACCGTGCAGACTTGGATAAGCACTTGGCACAACTTCATCAAGTGGCCGACATCCCCGTCTTGACAGGTTTTGGTGTATCTAGTCAAGCCGATGTTGAACGATTCAATGCGGTGTCAGATGGCGTTATCGTCGGTTCAAAAATCGTAAAAGCTCTCCATCAAGGAGAGCCGATTCAGGACTTTATCAAACAAGCAGTAACTTACCAAAAATAATCACACAAGCAGCGAGTAAGAGGAAAGGCACAAAAGGAAGTCTTTCCTTTTTCTTTTGTAGGAGAAAGGCTAGAATCCCCGTCGCAGAAGCAAACTGAATCAAGATCAGTAATTCGGTCGCGCTAAAGACGAGAGCAAAGGAAGCTAGAAATAGAAAATCCCCTGCGCCCATGCGGATATCGATAAAATGAGCTAAAATCCCAAGGATAAGGAAGAAGACCATGACCAGGTTCCAGCCAGAGGAAGCCATGAGGATTAGGTGGAAAGTCATCCAGACTAGTAAGGGATATTCCTGATGGCGAAAGTCGTAGATACCTAAAGTCAAACCAGCAGTGATTAGGATGACTTGTCCCAAGGAAAGTAATCCCAAAGACCAAAACAGAAAGATAAGTCCTAATCCTAGTTCAAAGAGGGCATACCAGACTGGATAAGGATTCTTGCAGTAGCGACAGCGAAAGCGATTGAAGATCTGCGAGAGGATAGGAATCAAATCTAAAGGACGCAAGCGAATCTGACAGGAATCGCAGTGACTGGCTGGACTGATAATAGATTGCTCAGGGAAACGGTCAATGACCAAACCAAGAAAGGAAGCGAGAATGCTCCCGACAAGAAAAAATAAATATCAATCATACTTATCTATTCGTAAAAAATAGGAGAAGTAGTATAATAAAGAAACATAGACAAGATAGTGAGGTCAAGATGACAATTAGTTTTGAAGAAAAAGTGACTACAGAGAACGCTCAACTCGTATGCCAATGGTCCAACTCCCTTGGCAAATCATTTCAAGAACAATGGATGGGAACAATGATTCCTTTTCCCTTGACAATTCAAGTTTTGCAAGATTTGGAAGGAATCTTTTCAATCTTTGAAGGACAAGAGTTTGTGGGGCTCATCCAGAAAATCAGGCAAGAAGACAGTAATCTTCATATTGGAAGATTTTTTATCACCCCCAAGAAACAGGGGCAAGGCTTAGGTAGCCAAGTTTTAAGGAAATTTGTTAGTTTGGCATTTGCAAATGAAGATATAGATAGTATTTCTCTAAATGTCTTCGAGGCAAATCAAAGAGCTCAAAATCTTTACCAAAAAGAAGGATTTGAAATCGTTCAAATAGTTAAAGAACCTGTACGAAAATACATCATGAAAAAGGGGAGATAGAAAGCAAAAAGCCTTGAAATCAATCTTGACTGCGATGATGAACCTGAATCAGCCCATCAAAAGGGACTGTATATGAATGAACATTACCAGTGTTTAAAAACTAAAGAATATCAGGCACTTTTATCTTCCAAGGGTAGACAAATTTTCGCTAAACGTAAGATTGATATGAAATCTGTCTTTGGGCAGATAAAGGTTTGCTTGGTTATAAGAGATGTCATCTGAGAGGTAAGCGCCAAGTGAGAATTGACATGGGATTCGTACTCATGGTCAACAACCTGCTGAAATATAATAAGAGAAAGAGGCAAAATTAAAAAGCTAGAGTTCCGCAATTGGAAATCTCTAGCTTTTTGTTTTCTGAGAATCATCTTGACTCAGACTCTTTTGACTAATGTTACTAAAAAGATAAAGTAACTTTTAGCCTTATTTATTGTCGCCACTCAACATGTTTTTAACACCTTCGATAGCGCCTTCTACAGCGTCTTTGGCATCTTCAGCAACTTCTTTTACTTTAGAAACAACTTTTTCAGCTGTTCCTTCTTTTTCCATTTTTTCATCACCGATGACTTTCCCAACACCTTCTTTAATAGAACCCTTAGCTTGATTTAATTTTTCTTCTACTGACATGATAATTTCTCCTGTTATATTTATTTTATCTTAGTTTACACGAGTTTTTTCGTGAGATACTACACCAGTTGCTGCACCTTTAACAGCTTCTACACCTTCGCTAACTTTTTCTTGAACAGTTGAGAAACCAGATCCAAGACCAGATTTAGCTTTTTCGAATTGTTCTGAAGCGAATTCTCCTGTTGATTCAGCAACGTCAGATACGCGATCTTGAAGGCTTACTGAGTCTGCTTCATGTTGTTCTTTAGTTTTGATGTCGACAACGTTTACGTTGATTTCAACAACTTCCAAGTCAGTCATTTTAGCAACTTCTGAAGATACGATTTCTCTGATTTCTGAATATAAAGCTGGAACATTTTTTTGGTACTCAGCAATAATGTTTAAGTCAACTGCAACTTGTGTTTTACCAACTTCTACGTTAACACCACTTGTTACGTCATCGCTGTTAACGATTTTTTCTTTAAGATTTGAGAAGAAACCACCGTCGATTCCCAAAAGACCTGAAACGTTTTCTAGTGACAGACCAATGATTTTTTGGATAACTTTATCTTCGTAAGTAAGTTCTCCTTTGATTTCGTGAGCTACAGCAGTAGCATCTTTCTTTTCTACGTTAGTGTTAATGTTTTTTCGTTTGACATATGAAACTCCTTTAATTAAATTAGTAATTTTTATTTATCTATATAGTTTTTTTCGATATATAATCCAGCTGCAACTCCCAGTGCTCCTAAAATCAATACAAATATTGTTTTGAAGAAGCCAAAGGAGATAATCAAACAAGCGAGAAATACGCCTATGAGACCTGCGATTATTGGATATCGATATTGTTTAAGCCATTCCATTTTTTACTTCCTTACTTCACACGACTAACAGTCTTTTTGTTTTGAGGTTTTGGTTTAGGCTGGTAGTCTTTTACTAGAACTTCTAGTTTAACCTGACGCTCAATACCAAAAAACTGCTTCAATCCATTAGTTATTTCATTTTGAATTAGTTGGCATCTGTCAGCGATGTTGTCCGAAGGAAGAATTTTACCTTCTACATGAACGAAACATTTATTTTTTCGTAAATTTACATGAACAGTTGGGTTCTTGATCAATCCATGATCACTTACCAAACTTCTAACAAAACCTTCGATTGCAGAATTCTTTAATTTTAATGTATCGTTTTTAGTTTCAAGTTGAATTTCCAAATAACGTTTAGGATAAAACAACACAACTAACATCGATAACAAAACTAAAGTTGATAGAGCCACTATCCCCCAGAATATATATCTAGAGAGATAAAATTCAACGAAATGATTCTGTCTCCAGCTAAATAGCTGAATGCCTAGATCACTAACTTGATGATAATCTATCAAAACAGGAAGGAAAATTGTCAAGATTAAAATACAGAAAATAATTAAAAGTATTTTCTTTGTTTTTGACATGTACAATCCTTTCGATTTAACATTAAACTATTTTTACCCGTCTAATCTATTTAAAAATAGTTTATTCTACAAGTAATTATTTTTTACCTGTAAAGAATGATACTACAGTAACAACAATTGCTGCTCCTGCAATAGATGGGATCAAAGCCATTCCAGCGATGGATGGGCCCAACTACCTAAAAGGGATTGTCCTACAGATGACCCGACTAAACCAGCGAATACATTTGCGACGATTCCCATAGAACTACCTTTTTTAGTGATTCTACCTGCTACAAGTCCAATAAGACCTCCAGCAATGATTGACCACAATATTGCTTACCCTCCTTTTCTATTTTAATATCAAAAAATAAATCAATTCCTTTGATTATCGCTATTATATAATTTTAATATAAAATAATCAATTATTTTGATTATTTTATAATTTTAATATAAAAAAATCAAATTCTTTGATTGTTGCTATTATATAAATTTTTAAAAATAAAAATATAATCTTTCGACTTGAATTTGATTCTGTATTCACACCCTCAATAGACGGTAAAATAAGAAAATTGTTTATATATTGCCTCCGTAGTGTTATTATACGAAATAAAGGATCTTAGTAAAAGTCGTTACAGCATGTTATACCTATTCTTTGTGGTATAATTGCAAGAGGTTTAATCCGATAATTTATAAAGAGAGAAAGACATTCATGAGAGATTTATTATCTAAAAAAAGTCATAGGCAATTAGAATTATTAGAATTATTATTTGAACATAAACGTTGGTTTCATCGTTCTGAATTAGCAGAGTTATTAAATTGTACAGAACGTGCAGTCAAAGATGATCTATCCCATGTTAAATCTGCTTTTCCTGACTTGATTTTTCATTCTTCTACTAATGGTATACGCATTATTAATACCGATGATAGTGATATTGAAATGGTTTACCATCATTTCTTTAAACATTCAACTCATTTTTCGATTTTAGAATTCATCTTCTTTAATGAAGGTTGTCAAGCCGAGAGTATTTGTAAAGAATTTTATATCAGTTCATCTTCGCTCTATCGTATTATTAGCCAAATCAATAAAGTGATTAAAAAGCAATTTCAATTTGAAATCAGTCTGACCCCTGTTCAAATCATTGGAAATGAGAGAGATATTCGTTACTTTTTTGCACAATATTTTTCAGAAAAATATTATTTCCTAGAATGGCCATTTGAAAATTTTTCATCAGAGCCCCTATCTCAATTGTTAGAATTGGTTTATAAGGAAACAAGCTTTCCAATGAATTTGTCAACTCATAGAATGCTAAAGTTGCTCCTCGTTACGAATTTATGTCGAATAAAGTTTAGTTATTTTATGGAAATAGAGAAAGATTCTTTTAACGACCAAAGTTTGGATTTTTTAATGCAGGCAGAAGGAATAGAAGGTGTTGTTCAGAGTTTTGAATCAGAATACAATATCTCTTTAGATGAAGAAGTTGTTTGCCAATTATTTGTGTCTTACTTTCAAAAAATGTTTTTCATAGATGAAAGTCTCTTTATAAAATGCGTAAAAAAGGATAGCTATGTTGAAAAATCTTACCATCTATTGAGTGATTTTATTGATCAGATTTCAGTCAAGTATCAGATTGAGATTGAGAATAAGGATAATCTGATTTGGCATCTGCATAATACTGCACATCTGTATCGTCAGGAGTTGTCCACTGAGTTTATTTTATTTGATCAAAAAGGGAATACAATCAGGAATTTTCAAAATATTTTCCCTAAATTTGTTTCAGATGTAAAAAAAGAGCTTTCTCATTATTTAGAGACTCTTGAAGTTTGTTCTAGTTCAATGATGGTAAATCATCTATCTTATACCTTCATCACTCATACCAAACATTTGGTGCTTAATCTACTACAAAATCAGCCAAAGCTGAAGGTTCTGGTTATGAGTAATTTTGATCAGTATCATGCAAAATCCGTTGCAGAGACACTTTCTTATTATTGCAGCAACAATTTTGAACTTGAAGTTTGGACTGAATTAGAATTATCAAAGGAATCTTTAGAAGAATCGCCTTATGATATCATCATTTCTAATTTTATTATTCCTCCGATTGAAAATAAGAGACTGATCTATTCAAATAATATAAACACGGTCTCACTCATATCTTTGTTAAATGCCATGATGTTTATTCGATTAGATTAGTAACCTAAAATAAAAAATGCTATTTCGCGTTTTGAACTGTACCTCAAAAGTTAGACAGAAAAAATCTAATTTTTGGGGTGTTTTTATTAAGAAAAGACCTTCAGTCATTTAAGTAAAATGTACATCTAGAGTCATAGTCCTCTAAAACTCTTGCTTTTTTTGTAGAAGATACGAAAAAAACCTTGATTCCAAGGCTTTTCCTGTTGTATGTAGATGCCCCCTACATGGATTTGTAAGAACTTTTCATATTGAAAATAAACAAAAGTGTTGAAATATAGCTGATTTTAGGGAAATACTTCTAGGTGTTTTCAATGTCAGGCTTTAAAAACGTGGCAAAAGTGGGGCAAAAACGAATGACTCGTATTTGGTTTGAAAACCTATAATACCTAATGTTTATGCTATTCTAGATATATAGTTTTGTTATAAACAAATGTCAGTGCGAGATCAAATTGGAGGATAAAATGGAAAAACAAATTAATGAAAAAAAAAGCCTTGGTTCCCAAAGCTTTTTAATGTTATAAACTCATTAAAATAATCCCCAGTTAGATTTGGAATATTTTTTATTCTGTGTCATATAAAAATAAATAAAATGAATAGCTATAGCTAGAGCTAAAATGGTTGTTATACTCACTACTATTATAGGATTAGAAGCAAAGATTAAAGAGAGAATCAAGGCAGCCAGATAGAGTGTCGCTTGGACACAGTAGTAACTTTTCGAATAGCGAAGATAGTGTTTGTTATAGGGCCCATTTACTAGGACAGCAGCTTGAAAGAGGCCAAATCCGATATAAGAGAAGCTGGTTGCAAAGAGACGATTAGCTTCAGGATTCTGAAGAAAACTCATCGAAACGGTCATCATAAGAAGTCCAATGAAAATAGGATAGTGACTGTAAATTAGAAATAGTCCCTTTTGATTAGATTTTTCATCAATAGCATGGTCGAATTGACCAAAATAAAACAAGAACAGAGAAATCATAATAATGAAATAAAGAACCGAATAAATCGAGAAATTCTCGATTGTAAAGAAGTTAGCTAGCTCCGTAATCATCTCTC
>NZ_AFUF01000039.1 GCF_000222785.1 Streptococcus mitis SK569
TCATTTTCGGGTTACTGTAAGTTTTACTCTATTCTTATTTCTTAAACCTAACTTCTTTAGCTTTTCAGACGGTATTTTCATAAAATCTATTTGAGTATATTCCTTTTGTATTTCCCCATCTTTAATCAAAAAACTCTATCTACAATATCCATTAGATAAAATATTCTATGTTCTGAGATTATAAGAGTTTTCCCCTTATCTTTAAGTTTTATAAGCATTTCTTTTATGATTAAAATGTTTTCTTCATCAAGATTTGATGAAGGCTCATCTAAAACAATGATTTCCGTTCCAGATATATAACTTGCAGCAATACATAAAATCTGCTTTTCTCCACCCGAAAGCTTAAAAATATCTCTATTTAAAAGATGTTCTATCGGAAACAAATCCAACATATCATTTAGTCTTTCATCCATTTGTTTTTTGAAAGTCCTATATTCTCCAAATAGAGAAGTAATTCAAGAGTAGTATTTATATTGAAAAAGTGTGTCTTTGGATTTTGAAATACATTTGATACTAAGAGCGATATTTCGTATAATTCGAGGTTTTTAATATCTTTATTATCAATCCTGATGGTTCCACCCATAGAAGCTCCATCATATCGTACAGCTAACCCATTGATAGAATTTATAATTGAAGATTTTCCGCTACCACTTTTCCCAGTAAATAATACACATTCGCCTTTTTTTACATCTAAAGAAATGTTTTTTAACACTTTAGGAGAATTTCCATAAGATAGAGATAAATTTTCAATTTCTACCATAAAGCTCCTCCTATAACCATAATCAGTATTGAAAGCACATAAACAAAATCAACTGTTTTCGTTTTGACGGATATGTACCTAGTTTTTTTAACAGGATTTTCAATACATTTTGTTTCTGCTGCCTTTGCAATATCATCAGAAATATTAGAAGACATAACAAGTAAAGGCACAATTACATACTCGATGTATGAAATTGGATTTTTAAATGTAATACCCCTTATTTTCATAGCAAGTTTTATATTGTGACTTTCTTCCCTAAATGAAGGAAAAACCTAAACATTACAGCAATTGGTATAGAAACAGTACGAGGTAAATTCATTTTATCCATTGAGGATATTACACTTCCTACATCCGATGTTTTTAAAAAAAACTTCCCGCACTAAATG
>NZ_AFUF01000038.1 GCF_000222785.1 Streptococcus mitis SK569
AGTAGAAAAAAAGCACTGGATTTTCCAGTAAAAGAAACATTCCATGGCGACTGAAGAACTTCATCTTGACCTTCCATCAGAAGATGAGTCCATTTATCTAAGCTATTTCCAGTATAGGAATCATACAAAAGCGTCAAACGATGAAAAAGATAGCCTAGTAAGATACCTAACAGTGAGAATAGTAGGAATTTCTTTCCACTGTACATCATCTCACCATCTCTTTCTGTTTGACGGCCCCTTCTTGTCTAAAGGTAATTTGGGATTTAGCCTCATCAATTGCATCGTCTAATGACTTATCCATGGTAAAATCAGCTAATTTCTCCGGATCATTAACCATTTTTTCTAACAAATGGTCTAAATGATTGTCCAGAATCGAACGGTCTTTCGTGTAGAAATGCAGAGAATCCCCTTGCCAAGCGATGGCTAAAGGAATCTCTTCTTTTTCTAAAAAAGCTTTAAATTTCTCTATATCAATTGGTTTGTCTAAAAAATCTTTTTTCAGATTAATCGTATCAATCGCATAGGGAGATTGTAGCAATTCTTCTAATTTCTGTACCCCTATCTTATAGGCGGAATCCTGTGCTAAAGCCTGACGTCTAGACCATTCTAGAATTTTTAAAAGACTTTTTACAGTAAATAAAAGACTACGCTCAGCATATTGAACTGCCATTCGTTCCTGTTGTTCAGAGGACATCTGATGCCTCCTTCTTCACAAATAGCAGCTTTCCTTCTTTATAACGATAAGCTATCAATTTCTGACGTTGCTTAATCGACTTGACAACCTGCAGTAGATCTCTCGAATAAGGTTCTCGAAGAGTAACTTCTACTGCTTTCCCTTCAAAGATACCAACACGTTTAAATTCAATGTAGTCTTTTTTGAGATGTCCTAAGCCCATACCAAAGGGAAAATGATGAATCAATTGGATGGTACAACCACCTTTATTTTCCCATTTGTTTCAAATCATACAAGTTTACTACCTTCATGATTAACTCCTTTATCTAGTTTGTCGCATCGTTTAAGTCTGGAAACGATAAACTCCGTGTCTGTTAGAAAATTCTCACACACGTCTTGTGCCAGTTGCCCTTCACAGGGAAATACTCTCAGTCCCTACTTACACAGGCACGCTAATCAAGACGGAGTGGATTCAATTTTCAAAGAACAGGTAGCTTTATTATAGATAAGAGTAGTTGAAATTTTTATCACATTTCTTAATTTTCTGTCGAGCTAAATTCATATTAATCAAAGAGTTTGAAATAAAAGAATAACATTGTTACATAACGTTAGCATTTCATTTCCCTAAAACAAGCTAATTTGGTCTAAAAAAGCAGCAAACTATAAACTAGTAGGTTCCACACCAAATGTAGACCCATACTGCCCCATAAGTCCGATTTATAGCGTACCATCCCTAAAAACATCCCAAGTGAAACATATAAACACCGAGCTAGAATGGTTCCTGGATGATGTACTAAGGCAAATAAAACACTTGTCAAAGCAACTCGAATATCTAATTTTCTCACCAAATTCCATATAATTTCTCGATACAGAAATTCTTCAACCATACTCGCATTGATTAAGAACAATAAAAATGAAAACCAAGGAACTTGATGTTGAAGTCCAATTAAGTTTGCTTGATTCGTGGTTCCTTGAGCATGGATTAGGCTAAAACATAGACTTATAATCAGTAGGCTAATGAATCCAATACCAAGCCATTTCATCCTAGATTTCATATTGACCTTATGAGCTTGTTTGCGTTGGCCATACATCCATAAAAAAGAAATGAGCGACGCTCCATAGAGAATCTCTAGTATAGTTAACTCACCGATACAAAGAAATTTCAGTAAGTATAGAGATACCAATAGGACATTTACTTGTTGGAATATATAAACTGGAATTATTCTTTTCATAGTTACCTCCGAAATAAATCTTCATAATCTAAATCTAATACCTGCACAATCCTTTCTACCCATGGACTTTGAGGCATTCGTTGTTCCATCTTGTAGTGGCGTATCTTTTGATACAAACGGTTCAATTCACTTGGATAGTGAAACTCTCCCGCAAACATTTTTCTGGTTAACTCAATCCAGCTAATATTTCTTTCAGCCAAAATAATGGACAAGTTCTCCCAAAATCGTTCAGCCATATTGCTTCTCCTTTAGTTAGATAAATAATGTGTTTGTGCCATGTAAATCAATTGTTTCGTATCTCTTGGCAATAAAGCTCTAGCCTCCTCCAGATTCAGATTTGGATAAACTCGCTTATTTGAAACCGCAAGAGGAAGTCTGATGCTTAGTTCAGGATTTTTTAATATCATTTCGATGAAATCTGTTAATTTTAGGTTATCTCGATTCTTAAAACGTAATAAATTTGGAGATAAAAACTCGAAACAATCTGAAGAATAGCTCATCATCTCAATTAATTTGTCCTTTGTCATTTCAGAAACTGAATGACAAGATACCTCAATGCCATAGTTTTGAAAGAAGTCTAAAAGAAGTTGATTTCTATGGCTATTTTTACTTAGATAGAAATCAATCATGGGAGACCTCCCAAAGATTCGGTTCCATTTGATATTCTGAAACGATTAAGGAATCTAATAAATTTGAGAAGTTAACTGATTTCTTGTCTTCATCATAAGCTTTTACAGTTACTTGGGTTGTAAGTATTCCCTCTTTTCCCTCGGCTCGATAGCCTTGCCCATATAAAACAAAAACAAGATTATGTTGATCATCTACAAAGGCATCAGCTCCGTTCTTTATATCCTGACTTTCAAGGAATTCCATAATGTTTTGAAGATAGGATTCATAAAATAGTGGGTAATTGTGTTTTTTATGGTAATAATCTAAAAATTTCACTTCAAACTCACATGGATAATTGGGCATCAAAAATATTTGTTCATCCAACTGTATCATTTCTGCATCATGTAATTCTGTTTCTAATTCATCACAATATAGTATTGACTCTTTATTTAAAGCTTTCATCTTTTTCCTCTATTTCTTTAATTTCTGTGCGATTGCGGCAATCACAGGAACGGTTACACTATTACCAGCTTGTTTATAGAGCTGACTATTACTAGAGACTTTTCTAGCAGCTTCAAAAGCCCAATCAGGAAAACCCTGCAGGCGAAAACACTCTTTAGGAGTGATTCGTCGTATTCTCAAACGGTAAAATTGTCCATCTATTAAAATACCAGCAACATGGTAAACTTGTTTATCTTCTCCTTCATAGCTAGCCACTACTACTCCCATTTGACCACTAGTTGTTAACGTATTCGCTATACCTTTTCCAACTCTACCACGACGATACTGAGATCTTGGTCTTTCCAAATTGATTGAATCTCCTATTTCTGCTTGAGCATATCCTTTTTTCGTTGCCTCTCGGACTTTTAGAAATTGGATTGGTTCTGGAATCAGTATTTTGGGGATTTTATCTCCACCTTGCATCGTAGTCAGTGTTGGAGATAGCCCCTCACTTCCATAGACGCGACCAGTTTCCTTAAAGCTAGTTGGTAAATCTCCAACAACGACAATACCATGGCGATCCTGAGTATTTAAAGTAAACATTGGCTCTTGATTATCCTTGAAACATCTACCATTTTGTCTTTTTTCTAATCTGTCTGGTGTCATACAAGGAATCGCAACTTTAAATCCTTCTCCTTTTCCACGAACTAAGGTTGGCGCAAGACCTTCTGAATAATAGACTTTACCACTCATTCCACTTCTTGATGGATTTAAATTCCCTAGTGCTTTCAAAGTCTCAGGGTTAGTTGCTTGACCTTCTCGTCTGAAAGGAAATAGGAGTCTGGTACCTTTCTTTCTAGAATGTCCGATAATAAACACCCTCTCTCTGTTTTGGGGAACGCCAAAATCCTTACTGTTAAGCACCTGCCACTCAACATCAAACCCCAACTCATCAAGTGTGGTAAGAATTGTGGTGAACGTCCGTCCCTTATCGTGATTGAGTAGGCCTTTAACATTTTCAAGAAAAAGAAAACGTGGTTGGATTTGTTTGGTCGCTCGAGCAATTTCAAAGAACAAAGTTCCTCTAGTATCTTCAAATCCCAATCGTCTTCCTGCGATTGAAAATGCTTGACAAGGGAATCCCCCACAGATGACATCGACTTTCCCTCTAAGTTTTTTAAATTCGTCATCTGAAACATCTCGTATGTCATGAAATTCTATTTCTCCTTCCGTTTGAAAAATGGACTTATAAGATTTCCTAGCAAATTTATCAATCTCACAAAATCCAATACACTCGTGTCCAACACTTTCCATTCCAAGCCGAAATCCGCCTATACCTGAAAATAAATCAATAAATCTCATTTCTTTATCACCCCTTTCTTATCGACTATCAATGCCCAAAGAGTCATACCGCTTGAAATTAAAATGAGCAAAACTAATATCCACTCGATTGACGACATTTAACCACCTCCTTTTCTAACACGGTTATTCCAAACAGAATACAGGCCATTAAACACAAATTCAGCAAGCACTTCCGCACGTCTAACAAAGCGAACATTGTCAAGAGCATACTGATAGATTCTCTCAAAATCAGTCATAGCTATATCACTGGCTGTTTCAGAAAAACCCTCTCGTCTAAATTGATCTTGTACCAATCCCCAAATATAATCTCGATCGTATTTTGTGACCTTTTCTACTTTTCTTCTCAAGATAGGTTGAGTATTCCTTTCTTCCTCATCCTCAATAAATAATGAATCAGTCTCACTATATTTAGTCTCACTAACTTCAGTCTCACTAGGGGCTAAATGTAAGACGGGGGCCGTTTCATTTTCAACCTGCCCTAGTCTTTTTTTAACACTAGGCCTGTCAGAAATAGATACTGGGGTAGAAGACAATTCCCCTAAATAAATCTTATTAGCTAGTCTTCCTTTTTCACTTGAAGACTGTTGAACTTCATCAATTAAGTCATATTCTTTAAGAGTTTTTTTGATGGACAGTAATTTTGACTTCGAACAACCTAATAGCTTCATCAGTTTAGAATTAGAAAATACTAAATAGACTGCTCCTTCTTCATCTATCCAACCACGACTGAGAGATAATTCTAAACGATCTTTTAAAATAGAATAAGCCACCTTTACTTCTAGTTTCATATCCATATATTTCTCATCCTCAAATAGAATTTTAGGTAATTTATAATACCGTTCTGAAGTTTGGTATTGATTTGCGGTAATTCGTTTCATAGCGCTCCTCCTAGTTCTTTGAGTATTAAATCTCCACTTGATTCCAATCGAACCAAGCCACTTTTTTCTAATTCAGCCATCAGAGAGATGGCTTCAACAATATCTATTCCCATTTCACGTACTAAAAATGAAATGACAATATAGCGTGATGATTGTAATTCTTTTGTCATTTTCCCTCCTGAAAATAAAAAAGGAGAACAATATACAATTGTTCTCTCTTTAGATAAATATTTATTGTTGTATTCATTTTTCCGATGCGCAAACGACATCTACAAATACATATACATCTATGTGCCTTTTTAGGACTTTTTTGACGTCAAAATTGCCTTTATCTACAAAGACAAAATGCTTGTAAAATAGCTTAAAATCAAGGATTTTCACCCTTTTTTTCGTTGTAGCAACACTACACACTCCACGTGATGCGTTTGCGGAAACAAATCCACCGGCTGGACTTTCTTCAACTCATATCCCAATTCTTGGTAGAGTTTGATATCACGCGCCATGGTGGTGACATTACAGGAGATATAGGCGATGCGGTCTGCTCCTGTTTGGCTACTTGCCTTGATAAAGCTTTCGGTTAAGCCCTTGCGTGGAGGATCAACCAAGATAACGGTTGGTTGAATTCCTTCTTTAAGCCAAGTCTTCATAGCATTTTCAGCTGTGTCACAGACATAGTGGGCGTTTGAAATATTGTTTAGTTGAGCATTCTTTTTGCTATTCTCAACCGCTTCTGGAATTACTTCAACACCATAGACTTCCTTGACATGTTTCGCAACAGAGAGGCCAATCGTCCCGATACCAGAATAGGCATCAATAACCACATCATCTGCTTTTAACTCCGCAAAGTCAATGGCTGTTTGATAAAGCTTCTCTGCCATTTGAGTATTAACCTGATAAAAGGCTGGACCAGCGATTTGGTAGTCATTCTCCAACATTTGGTCGGTGATATAGTCTTGACCATAAAGAGTGCGCCACTCCTTACCAAAAATCGCATTAGTGTTTTGGTCGTTGATATTTTGCATAACAGACACAATCTCTGGGAACTGCTTGATTAATTGGTCAATTAATTGCTCCACTCGGAAAACTTTAGGCCGAGTTGTTACCAAAATAACCATGATTTGTCCTGAATAGTGCCCGCGACGCACCACAAGATTTCGAATCAAGCCAGCTTGTTCCTTTTCATCATAAGGTTTCAAATCATAACGACGGAGCAAGTCACGTAGGGCTACGACTACCTCATCAATCACAGAATCTTGGATAAAGAAATCTTCTAGAGGCATGAGGTCGTGAGAATTCTTACGGAAAAATCCAGTTTCCAAGACACCATTCACTCGACGAACAGGCACCTGCGCCTTATTGCGGTACTTGACTGGGTTTTCCATACCCAAAGTTTCAGCAACCTCTACATCAGCAATCCCAGCAATCTTGTATAGACTGTCCTTGACTTTCTTGGTTTTAAACTTGAGCTGTTCTGGATAGGCAAGATGTCCTAAATCAGCGATTCCTGAACGCAGGTAAGCCAAATCTAGATCTTGATTACGGTGTGGTGATTGGACAAGGTATTCTTCAACTTTACCAAAACCAATCTTCTTGTTGACTTTAAGGACACGCATGAGGATTTTTTCACTCGGTAAAGCATTCTCTACAAAAAAGACCAAACCATCTACCTTGGCAACTCCTGCACCTTCATGGGTCAAGTCAACAATTTCAACTTCTACAATATCATTTTTCTTTAACATTCTCTTCTCTTTCTATTGGCCGACAAAAAAGACGGCAACGTTACGGTTACCATCTATTATACCATGAAATTTCTTAAGAACCAAAACTCTTGAAGAAGTTGACTATGGCTTGCCAGAGGGAACTTAGGAAATTACCACCGTCCTCTAGCGCCTTATCCGCATCAAAGTTAAGGTTGATATTTTTAAAACTGTCCCCAGCTTGTGATACGATACTTTGTTTAAGGTCATTTAGGGTTTTAGTGAAGTCTGCATTGCTGAGGATATCACTCTTTGAGAGATTCAAAGCAAAATTGATGATGATATTAATCTGGTTTCCTGTTATAACCTGATCGAGTTTGTAATTTTTCAAGGTATCTTCAACAATCTTGCGGACATCTTCCTCTGTCAGATTTCCCTTGCTTTCTTTAGCTTTGGCGAGTCCTGACTTGATATCGGCTAGGGCAACGTTTAATTTATTAGCATCATAGCCTGATTTGTCCTTGTTTTCAGCATTGATATCTGACAAAGCCTTCAACTCTTCTTGAGCCAAATCTTTGTTGGCTTGTGGAACCTTGGCTCCATTAGCTTCTAGAGAATAGTATATCCCTGCTAAAGCACTCTCACCTGTAACTGGAATGGGGGCTGCTACAGTGATTTTGGCGTGTTCCACACCCAAAGTTACGGCCGCATTTCGGTACATATCCTGCGTCACCTTAGTAATGTTTTCTGGTGTTTCAATCTTGACCTCAAGTGGCGATTTGTCACCTAGTTTTTGAATCTTGGCTGATGAATACAACTGTAAACTAGAGTCATTAGCAACGTTCATAATCTTAGAATAGACATCAGGTGTCATAGTCTTGAGTTCTTTGGTGTCTGTTGAGGCATTGTAACCTAGTTTTTTTAGGGTTTGATTTTTTTGGTCTTCAGATAGAGAAGAACCTAGGACATATTCAGGTTGGACATAGGTTTCATCGATGACTTTTTGAACATCTGTTGCTGCATGGACGCTATTCATAGCTGTTACTGCCCACAAGACCGCAGCACTAGTCAGAAAGAGTTTCTTTCTCATAGGGAATTTCCTCCTTTACCTTTCTAGAGTAATATATCTATCTTAAAGAAAACTTATAACAAAAACACCTGGACTAGCCAGATGTCGAAAAGAGAGTGAAACATTTGATGATATAAAGGTTTAGTTGCACCTGTCTAGAATAATAATAGTTTCCCCCATTTACGTAAAGTTCAGCACCGTGAAAGATAGAAATAGGGTGAATATAACTATAAGTCTTTCCAGTGGTATTACCCAGCAAGGGAGCAACCGTATCACGGGAGTACTGTTTAGCCAGTGCTAGGGTATTTTCCTTGCCATTTTGGGCGATATAATCAATATAGGCAGGACCAAAATTGTAGGCTTGAACAGCTGTCCAGACATCAACACCTTTATTTTGGGCCAGATAGAGATTGTCTGTCAGAGTTTGCACTCCTTGCCGAATGCTAGATGCATTATCATTGATGGTATTGGTGGAACCACTTGCAGACTCACTGGACTGCATGACATCGCCTTCTTTTCCTTTTGTTTCGGTATAAATCATAGCGAGCACGAGCTCTTCGTTTGCTGGGGTGTCTTTTTCACTCAAGATTTCGCGCACCATGGGTTGATAGGTCATGACTTGCTTGACATCTTGGTGCACGCGGTAAGCTTTATAGCCAGCAAAAAGGAAGACTGCTAGTACAAGCACTCTTCGAATTCGTTTAAACATTATTTACTTTGAATATCCTCGATATTTTTGATTAAGATAGAGTAAGTTCCATTATCGTTTTGGATAAACTCAACAGACTCGGCGTCTTGATAGACGTTATTGGGAACGATGAGCTCAATTCCATTTGACAAGGAAAGTTTTTGGTTTTCAAATTTCTTTAATTGGCGACTGGCATCAATTTCATCAAATTGAACAGGTTCTGGGACAGCTTCTTTAACTTGGTCAATAAAGCTCAAACGAGCCGTCAGATTGTTGTCAAAAAGGTCATTAGCCAATTTTTCAGGTGACAATTCATTGCTTTCTTCCAAATTGTTAAAAATCGCTGATTTGACCTTAGATTGAAATTGAAAATCGTCTGTGTTAAAAGTCTCAGCAATTCTCTGGGCCGTTTTTTCCAGCTCCTTGATGGATTTCTTAGGAGAAATATTAGGAGCGACAGCAAGAAGATTTTCTGAAAAATAGTTCAAAAAAGTCCCATTGTACTTGATACGTTTTTCAATCAGATGGTACTTGCGACTCTGAAGATTGACCACCAAGGCTTCGTCAGCACCCGTTCCAAATCCAGGCAGGTTATTCTGAGTCAGCTTGATTGGATTATCAACTTCTCCTCCGAGGTGGGTTAAGGTCTCCCGCAGGGCAATTCGCAAGAAAGCGAAATGTTCCACGCCTTCTTTAGAAAACTGCACAAAAATCAAGTCATTGGTCTTGAGATTTTCAGAAATGCTAAACTCTTCTTTCCAGAGATTAGCCAGTGTTACTGATGTCTCCAACAAATCGTCTGTGATGTGATTGAAGAAGGGATTTTCTTCTTCGAAAATCCCAGTCTTGGCTTCATCTGAATACACACGTTCAATTTTTTTACGCAGGTATTCTTCGATTTTTGGAGTAATATTGAGAAACTTATCCGCTAGAAATAGCTCGGTATCATCCGGGCTAAACTGATGGATAATTGCTTTCTTAATATAAATGTCCATAAAAGTTTTAGTCCTCGTATAATGGGAAGGCATCTGTCAATTCTTTGACTGCACTTCTCACCTCTTCTAAGACAGCATCATTTTCTGCATTCTTAAGGGTTTTAATGATCAGTTCAGCCACTTTGCGACTTTCTTCTTCACCAAATCCACGTGCAGTAATAGCTGCTGCTCCGATACGAATCCCACTTGTCTTGAATGGTGACAAAGTTTCGTAAGGGATTGAGTTTTTATTTAGGGTAATATTGACTTCATCCAGCAAGTTTTGAGCAACTTTTCCGTTTTCTACAACTTTAGTCACATCCACTAGGAAGAGATGGTTTTCAGTCCCGCCAGAAATGATACGGAAATCAGGGTCTTGCAAGAAGACCGCAGCCATAGCTTTGCTGTTCTTGATAACATTAGTAGCATATTCCTTAAAGGCTGGATCTAATACTTCTTTGAAGGAAACTGCTTTAGCAGCAACAACATGCTCCAAAGGACCACCTTGAATACCTGGGAAAATAGCTGAGTTGATTTTCTTAGCTAGGTCTTCATCATTAGTCAAAATCAAACCACCACGAGGTCCACGAAGGGTTTTGTGAGTCGTTGTTGTAGTGATATGAGCGTATGGTACTGGGCTTGGATGTAGACCAGCAGCAACCAAACCAGCGATATGAGCCATATCTACCATGAGCTTAGCTCCAACAGCGTCCGCAATTTCACGGAATTTTGAAAAGTCGATAATTTGAGAATAGGCTGACGCACCAGCTACGATTAGTTTAGGTTTTACTTCTTGGGCTTGTTTCAAGATAGCATCAAAGTCCAAGAGTTCTGTTTCAGGGTCCACACTATAAGAAACAAAGTTGTAGGTTTGACCTGAGAAGCTAACAGGAGCTCCGTGGGTCAAGTGACCACCTGCGGCCAAGTCCATCCCCATAACCGTATCACCTGGCTCAATCAAGGCCATGTAAGCCGCACAGTTAGCTTGGCTTCCTGAGTGTGGTTGGACATTGGCAAATTTTGCACCAAAAATTTCTTTTGCACGTTCAATAGCTAGACTTTCTACCACATCTACCACATCAGTTCCACCATAATAACGGCGACCTGGGTAGCCTTCGGCGTATTTATTCGTCAAGATAGACCCTTGAGCTGCCATAACTGCCTTGGAAACCACGTTTTCCGAAGCAATCAACTCAATGTTGTTTTGTTGGCGTTCTTCTTCTTTGGCAATAGCATTCCAGAGATCAGCATCGTATGCTTTAAAATCGTCTTTGTCAAAAATCATAGGTCTTCTCCTTTTATTGTGTGACTAGTCCATTAGTTTAATTTTCTAATAAGCAAATTAAACTAAAAGATGCGAATAAACCGTTTCTGCACTTTATCACAAGTATAACCAACTTTTTCATAAAATGCATGAGCACCCAGACGATGGTCGGCAGAGTTTAAGCGGATAAACCCATAGCCGCGTCTTTTTGCTTCTTTCTCCAACCCTTGCAGTAAGCTTTTACCAATACCTTGACCTTGCGCTTGAGGTAAAACTGCTAAAGCTAAGATATTAAATCCTGCTTTGGAATAAAGGGATTCATAGACCTCAGCGTGGACATATCCAAGTAGGACATGACTGGCTTCATCCTCATAGCCAAGTAGGAAATGATGGGAATTCTGAGATAATCTATCTAGTTGACTAGCTGTGTCCTCTGGACTAAATGAATAGCCCAAAGCCTCTTGGTTAATGTCACATATAGCTTTCACATCAGTTTCTTGCAAATCTCTTAGCATCTTCATTCCTCCTCAAAAGAAATCTCTGGCAACTGAACAAGAATATCTTCTCGCTTAATGGCCCCTTGGCGTAAGATTTTCACCTTGTCTCCAGACAAGTCTAAAATAGTTGAATCCTGTCCAGTTAGAAAAGCATCGTCTTCCAGCCCCAGAACCTCTTGGTCAAAATCCTCTAGAATTTGATTAAAACTCACTCCACTTGCCTGACCTGAGATATTGGCAGACGGCCCAATCAAGGGACCTGTCTCTCGAATAAAATCCAGCGTAATGGGGTGACTAGGCATCCGAAATCCCACCGTTGCAAGGCCAGAATTGACCCAATAGGGAACTCGGTCATTGGCTTCAAGGATAATGGTCAAGGGACCTGGTAAAAAGGTCTCGACAAGTTTTTGAAGATAAGTTGGCTGATTCTTTGAAAAGTGCAAGATATCCTCTAAAGAGGCAATATTGAGATTGAGTGCCTTGTCTCTAGGTCGACGTTTGAGTTGGTAAACATGATCAACTGCTTTTTCGTCTAGAGCTTTAGCAAAAAGACCGTAAACCGTCTCTGTAGGCAGAACGACAGCTCCACCCTTTTCCAACTCTTGTCTAATCCTGTCCATCATCAATCACGACCATCCTATCTTGACCAAATTGGTCCTTGAGTGTTCGAACTCGCTGTTCAGGAAGATGTTTCCTAAAAAGTTCAGGAACACTTTGACCTTGCTTGTATCCAATTTCAAGGTAAATCTTACCACCATCTTTGAGATAGTCCTTTGCATCTTCCGCAATTCTACTGTAAATAGCTAGGCCATCCTCGTCTGCAAAGAGAGCTAGATGAGGCTCTGAATGCAAAACATTCAAACCGACTTCAGACTCATCTTGACGAGAGATATAGGGTGGATTGGATACAATTATATCATATTTTTCAGAAATTTCTGCAAAACAATCAGATTTTTTGAAAAGTATATTAAATTTTTGATTTTTAGAGTTCTCGGATGCAAGGTCAAGCGCATCTTGAGAAATATCTGCTGCTGTCACTGACCAAGCTGGTCTGTTTTTAGAGAGTGCAAGGGCTATAGCTCCACTTCCTGTTCCAATATCAAGTACTGAAAGATTCGTATCAGGATTTTCAGCTAGGATAAGTTCTACCAACTCCTCTGTTTCAGGTCGGGGAATCAAAACACGCTCATCAACCTTTAACTGCATTCCGAAGAAATCTGCATGACCAATGATATACTGGGCTGGTTTATGGGCCGCTAACTGTTGGAAAATTCCTTTTACAAATACTTCTTCCTCTTTTGTCACTTCCTGCTGGAGGGCAAAAACGAAATCTGTAAAAGAAAGATTTTTCAGGCTACGATAGACAAAAGAGAGGCTTTCTGCTTCCTCTCCTTGTCTTATCAACTCTTCTTCAAAATCTGAAAATAATTGAGCTAATTTCATTATTTGTTTAATTCTTCTAATTTTTGTGTTTGATCATAGAGCACCAAGGCATCCACGACTTCATCCAATTTACCAGACAAAATGGTATCTAGTTTTTGGAGAGTTAAGCCGATACGATGGTCTGTGACACGGTTTTGTGGGAAGTTATAAGTACGGATACGTTCTGAACGGTCCCCAGTACCAATTGTTGACTTACGCTCAGCGTCTTGTTCATCTTGTGCAATTTGTGCAAAGTGGTCAGCAACACGCGCACGGATAATCTTCATAGCCTTCTCACGGTTTTTCTGCTGGGTACGTTCTTCCTGCATCTCAACCTTGATATTGGTTGGCAAGTGAACGATACGAACGGCTGTCGCAACTTTATTGACGTTCTGTCCACCAGCACCAGATGCGTGATAGATATCAACACGAAGGTCTTTTGGATCAATATCGTACTCTACTTCTTCCACTTCTGGCATAACAAGAACTGTGGCAGTTGATGTATGGACACGACCTTGGCTCTCTGTCACAGGGACACGTTGAACACGGTGGGCACCTGATTCGTACTTGAGTTTAGAGTATACAGACTGACCTGAAACCATGGCAACCACTTCTTTGAAACCACCGACACCATTCATAGAAGCCTCCATGACTTCAAAGCGCCAGCCTTGGGCTTCAGCATACTTTTGGTACATGGTTAGAAGGTCTCCAGCGAAAAGTGCTGCTTCGTCTCCACCCGCTGCTCCACGGATTTCAAGGATGATGTTCTTGTCGTCGTTTGGATCTTTCGGAAGGAGCAAGATTTTCAGTTTTTCTTCATATTCTTCTTTTTCAGCCTTGGCATCTTTGAGTTCTTGCTTGGCCATTTCTTCCAAGTCAGCGTCTCCGCCTGATTCTTTAATCATTTCCTCAGCATCGACGATATTTTGAAGGACTTGTTTGTATTCTCGGTAAGCCGTCACTGTATCACGGCTTGAAGCCTCTTCTTTTGAGAGCTCCATGAAACGCTTGGTGTCCGAAACCACATCTGGATCACTGAGCAACTCTCCTAATTCTTCATAACGGTCTTCTACAGCTTGTAGTTGATCATAGATGTTCATTTTTTCTCCTTATTTCTCAATTGTTAAATCATAGATTGCTACTACTTCGTTCTCGGATATTTCCCCAGTTTCTTTAAATCCATGACTGAGGTAACAATATCTTGCATGTTCATTTTCTGGTTCATAAGACAACCAAAGTTTATTGCTTAAACCTGCTGGCGCTGTTCGAACATAGTCTAGTACTTTATCCATAATTGGTTTAAAATATCCTTGATTTTGAAAATTCTTATCAATCATAAAACGAAATAGTAAATAATTTCCACTACTAATTCCGATTTTTTTATCATAAGCTATCATCACAAAACCTATAATTGCATCATTATCATAAACTGCCAATGGAGCTACAAAATCTCCATTTTTAGTGTAGACGTATGCTTCAGCTAAACTAATTGCGTTGGTTGCAATGAATTGTTTTTGATATTCCTTGACATCCAAATTCAAAACATCAAAATAATTTTCCATTGTAACATCTCTTAGTTCAATTGTCATAGTTTTGCTCCTTGTTAGAGGTTATCATTGGCGCAAAATAATGTTTACGGCAAACCGAGATATAGGTTTCATTGCCACCTATTTGAATCTGCTCACCATCATAGACTGGCAGTCCATCCTGTGTACGCAAGACCATAGTCGCCTTTTTCTTACAATACTGACAGATGGTTTTAATCTCATCAATCTTATCTGCTAAGAGCAAGAGGTATTTGGAACCTTCGAACAGTTCATTGCGAAAGTCATTTTTCAAACCAAATGCCATGACGGGTATGTCTAACTCATCAACAACACGAGCTAGGTCGTAAACATGGTGACGTTTGAGAAACTGGGCCTCATCAACCAGCACACAGTACGGTTTAACTTCCAAATTTCGAATCAAACCATAGATATCTGTAGTATCTTCAATAGCAAGAGCAGGTCTCTTCATGCCAATCCGACTCGACACATAGCCAACACCGTCACGCGTATCCAGAGCCGAGGTCATAATTACAACACCTTTTCCTTGCTCCTCATAGTTATAGGCCACTTTGAGAATCTCAATCGTTTTACCAGAGTTCATGGTCCCATAACGATAATACAACTGTGCCATGTTTCTTGCTTCACATCCATTTCTAAATTTTTGCTACATTCTAGTATATCATAATTTTCTTAAGCTTTAAACGGCAAAATGTGGTAAAATAGAAGAAATCAAAAACTAGTGGAGGAAGCTATTATGCCATTTGTACGCATCGATTTATTTGAAGGACGCACGCTCGAGCAAAAGAAAGCTCTTGCTAAGGAAGTAACGGAAGCGGTTGTCCGTAATACTGGAGCCCCTCAATCAGCTGTACATGTTATCATCAATGACATGCCAGAAGGAACTTACTTCCCACAAGGGGAAATGCGCACCAAATAAGCTAGCTTAAGCAGAATTGCTTAGGCTTTTTCAATCTCCAAGTAGCATCCATTGAAGAAATAGTTTAAATTTGTTACAATTTGAAAGGATACTTGGAAGAATTTCCAAGAAAAGAGCTATTAATTAAAGGAAATATTATGATTACACGTGAATTTGATACCATCGCTGCTATCTCTACTCCACTAGGTGAAGGGGCTATTGGTATTGTCCGCCTGAGCGGGACAGACAGTTTTACTATTGCGCAAAAGATTTTCAAAGGGAAAGACTTGAGTCAGGTTGCCAGCCACACTCTCAACTACGGTCACATCGTTGACCCTCAGACAGGAAAAGTCATGGACGAGGTCATGGTTGGGGCTATGAAATCTCCAAAGACCTTCACTCGTGAAGATATTATCGAGATTAACACCCACGGTGGGATTGCGGTGACCAATGAAATTCTCCAGCTAGCTATTCGTGAAGGAGCTCGGTTGGCAGAACCTGGTGAATTTACCAAACGTGCCTTTTTAAACGGTCGCGTAGACTTGACACAGGCTGAGGCAGTGATGGACATCATCCGTGCCAAGACTGACAAGGCCATGAACATTGCAGTTAAGCAATTGGACGGCTCCCTTTCTGACCTGATTAATAATACCCGTCAAGAAATCCTCAATACACTTGCCCAAGTTGAGGTTAATATCGACTATCCTGAGTATGACGATGTGGAAGAAGCGACTACTGCTGTGGTCCGAGAAAAGACAATGGAGTTTGAACAATTACTAACCAATCTCCTTAGAACAGCCCGTCGAGGTAAAATCCTTCGAGAAGGAATTTCCACTGCTATTATCGGACGTCCCAACGTTGGGAAATCAAGCCTTCTCAACAACCTCTTGCGTGAAGACAAGGCAATCGTCACTGATATCGCTGGTACTACACGTGATGTTATCGAAGAATACGTCAACATTAATGGAGTTCCTCTAAAATTGATTGATACAGCTGGTATTCGAGAAACAGACGATATCGTTGAACAAATCGGTGTTGAACGCTCTAAAAAAGCTCTTAAGGAAGCTGACTTGGTTCTACTAGTACTAAATGCCAGTGAACCACTGACTGCTCAAGATCTTCAGCTTCTTGAAATTAGTCAGGATACCAACCGCATTATTCTACTTAATAAAACCGACCTACCTGAAGCGATTGAGACTTCGAAACTACCTGAAGACGTTATTCGTATTTCAGTCCTTAAAAATCAAAACATTGATAAGATTGAAGAGCGCATTAACAACCTCTTCTTTGAAAATGCAGGTCTTGTGGAGCAAGATGCGACCTACCTATCCAACGCTCGTCACATTTCCTTGATTGAGAAAGCAGTCGAAAGTCTACAAGCTGTAAACGAAGGCTTGGAACTAGGTATGCCAGTTGATTTGCTTCAAGTAGATTTGACACGTACTTGGGAAATTCTAGGTGAAATCACAGGTGATGCGGCTCCTGATGAACTCATCACCCAACTCTTTAGCCAATTCTGTTTAGGAAAATAAGAAATCCATGATCGTACATTCGATCATGGATTTTATTGTCTTTATTAGTAATCTGGTCTTAGGACACCTGTTACAGTTGCCTTAGTTGCTTCGTAGTCGCCATCTACGACAACTTTGATAATGCGTTTGGCATCTTCTTCTGGTGCTGGAACAAGAGGTAGACGAGTTGGTCCAGCTTCAAATCCCATATAGTTGAGAACAGCCTTAACTGGAGCAGGACTTGGATAAGAGAAGAGGGCATTAACCTTAGGAATGAATTTACGCTGAATAGCTGCGGCTTTCTTCATATCACTCTCGGCAATGGCAGTAAACATCTCGTGCATTTCATCCCCATTTGTGTGGGATGCAACAGAAATAACCCCGTCCGCACCAAGGTTCATGGCATGGAAAGCATCTCCATCCTCACCTGTATAAATCAAGAATTCTTCAGGCTTGTGCTCAATCAAGTAAGCCATATTAGCCAAGCTCGTACATTCTTTGACACCGATAATATTTGGATGATCAGCCAAACGAAGCATGGTTTCTGGAGTTAACTCGACAACTACACGCCCAGGAATGTTATAGATAATAATAGGTAGGTCAGAAGCATCTGCAATCGCCTTAAAGTGCTGATACATTCCTTCCTGAGAAGGTTTGTTGTAGTAAGGCACAATAGCAAGCCCAGCTGCAAAACCGCCAAATTCTGCTACTTCTTTGACAAACTCGATTGAGTCTCGCGTATCATTGGTACCTACACCCGCAATCAAAGGAACGCGTCCATCGACAACTTTCTGTACCGCTGCAAATAGTTCCAACTCTTCATCGTGGGTCAAAGTTGGACTCTCAGCAGTGGTCCCTGCGAGAAGAATGCCATCCGTATGATGATCCAATAAATGCTCAATCAAAGCTGGAATAGCATCAAAGTTGATGGAACCATCTTCATGGAAGGGAGTAATAAAGGCTGTGATGATTTTACACTCTTTTAAATCTTGATAAGACATGAGAAACACCTCTCTATTTCAAAGAAGGAGTTCATCTGAACTCCTAAACGATATGACTATTTTAATTCAAATTTCAATTCGGCAGTTGGACGAACCAAGCCACGTTCATGAAGAGTTTCTGCAATCTGAACTGAGTTCCAAGCAGCACCTTTAAGAAGGTTATCTGAAACAACCCACATGTGAATTCCTTTTTCCGCATCCAAGTCTTTACGGATACGACCAACAAAGGTATCACGCGAACCAACTGCATTGATGGCTTGCGGATAGATTTGATGAGCTACATCATCTTCAAGAACAGCGCCTGGGAAGGCTGCGATAGCTGCTTTCACTTCTTCGATTGGAGCCACTTCTTTTGTTTCGATGTAAACAGATTCAGAGTGAGCTGACAAGACTGGAATGCGCACACATGTTGCAGATACTGCGATGCTATCATCTTCCATGATTTTCTTAGTTTCCTTAGTCATCTTCATCTCTTCGTATGTGTAATCATTATCAGTGAAAAGATCGATTTGTGGAAGAGCATTGAAGGCGATAGGATAATGTTTCTTGTCACCACCTGAAGGCAAAATTTCCGCATGCAAATCACGTGGGTTTACACCATTATTCAACACTTCACGAAGTTCACGTTGTGTTTCAAGAATCGCTCCCATACCAGCACCTGAAACTGCTTGGTAAGTTGAAACAATGATACGATCCAAGCCCCATTTTTGGCGAACTGGCTCAAGCGCTACCATCATTTGGATTGTTGAACAGTTAGGGCAAGCAATAATCCCGTTGTGGGCATCAAGTGCATGAGCATTGACCTCTGGAACAACCAAAGGAACATCTGGATTTTGACGGAAGTAAGATGTATTATCTACTACTACCGCGCCAGCTTTAACTGCGTATGGTGCATACTTAGCTGATGTAGAACCTCCTGCTGAAAAGAGAGCAATATCAACTCCCTCAAAAGCTGTTTCAGTCGTCTCTTCAATCGTAATATCTTGACCTTTAAATTTCAAAGTCTTGCCTGCTGAACGAGCAGAAGCAAGGTAACGGATTTTATCGATTGGAAGTGTTGATTCTTCCAACATTTTTATCATCTGAGCACCGACAGCACCTGTCGCGCCGACTACAGCAACTGTATATCCCATAAGTAACCTCTTTCGGAATTTTCTAAAAATTTCTATAATAGATGTATTATACTACTTTTTCCATGAATTGCAAAGCTTTTTCATCATTTTTTAGAAAATAAAAATCCCCAGTCGCTAGACTAGGGACTAAGAGGCATCTTCATGTGATGAGCAGGTTCACACAACTCATCAAGGTCCGCTCCTGCGTTATGACCTCCTTATGCTCAATAGTAGTCCGAAGACTACCTATCGACTCATCGCGTCTATTATATTACTAGAAATAAGTGGTTTTGTCAATAAAAAATTTTTGCAGGATGACTTTTATTATACAAAAATCAAAATTTTTTCTCGCGAGCATAAGAAAAAACTCTTGCGTTCAAGAGTTTCCCTGTAAATATCATGCTAATTGCCGGGATTGAACCGGCGACCTCATCCTTACCATGGATGCGCTCTGCCAACTGAGCTAAATCAGCTTACCTAAAAAGTATACTACAATTAGAAAATCTTGTCAAGTTTCCTAAGAAATTTTCCATCAGAAAAAGCCAGGTAAGAGCTACCTAGCTTGTCTTCTTCTATTTGCTTAAATCGATTCGACGACCAATTTTACCGATAATAATCGCTCCAATAATCAATGAAGCAAATTCACCAACTCCTGTTGTAAACCAAGTAAGGAAAAATGGTAATTGCGCTACGATATTCAACTCGGCAGCGATGGTAAACATGGAAATGGAAAATAGAATTGAAAAGAAGAAATGGTCTTTTCGAATCAATCCGTTAAAGAGGTAATCCTTGCTGTATTTTGCAAAAAGCCAAACCCCTAGACTGAGGAATACCAGGGTTGAGCCACCACCAACAAAGACATCTAGCAGTCCGAAGCTAAAGAAATTAGCAATCATACAACCGATGGTAACTCCGATGATGTACTTAGGATTGTAAAAAGCCATAAAGTTCATCATTTCTGAAATACGGAACTGATAAGCACCATAGCTAATGGCATTTAGGGGTGGTGTGACAGTTAAAACGACATAGATAGCAGCAACGATTGCAATATCTGCTACATCACGAACAGTTAATTTTTTCATCTTTTCTCCTTTGGCGGTTTCCCGCGTGTAATATGCTTGGTGAAAGAAGCTAAGCACCAAGGGTTGATTCATTCAACCTTACTAGTATAGCACAATAGCCTGCTTTATGCTATACTAAGAGCATGAAAAAACGCATTCAAAGTCTCTTCATGAATGAGCTCTTAGCCTATCTCTTTTTTGGCCTTGCAACAACTCTAGTTTCGATTCTCTCACGACTAATCATTTATCAACTAATACACAAAGAACTCCTTGCTACTGGACTAGCAAATATTATCGGTATCCTCTTTGCCTTTATTACAAATGATACAATCGTGTTTAAGCAAACAAGGAAGAATCTACTTATCCGTTTATTGAAATTTTCTCTTGCTCGCCTTTCTACTTTTCTGTTAGATTTGCTCTTTACTTTTCTGTTTGTGACTCAATTCCCTCATATCATAGGGCAATTTGTAAATGAAAATCTTGATAAGATAAATGCAATTGAAACGAATCATTTTCACAATTTTTGATAATTATTCTTAATTACATTTTTAGTAAGGTATTTATTTTTAAAATAAAAAAATTTAAGCATATAGCTTGCAAGCATTTCTTAATTAATATATAATAAAGAGTAAAAACCTTGGAAAGGAACTATGAAAATGTTAAAAGATCTTAAAGCATTTTTGCTTCGTGGTAATGTCGTAGACCTTGCTGTCGGTGTGATCATTGCCTCTGCTTTTGGTGCAATCGTAACTTCATTCGTTAACGATATCATCACTCCACTTCTATTGAATCCAGCCTTGGAAGCTGCGAAAGTACAAAACATCGCTGAACTTGCATGGAATGGTGTTACATATGGTAAATTCTTGAGTGCTATTATCAACTTCCTTGTTGTAGGTACTGTTCTCTTCTTCGTTATTAAAGCTATGGAAAAAGCTCAAAGCCTTACTAAAAAAGAAGAACCTGCTGAGGAAGCTCCAGCTGCTCCAACTGAATTGGAAGTACTTCAAGAAATCAAAGCGCTTCTTGAGAAAAAATAATCGATTAAAAGGATCTAGCACAAAGTTAAATCCTTTTTCTTTACTCTTTCGGCAACTTACCTGCTTTCTCTAGCATTTTCTTGATCAAATAAGGCATCTTAACATTTTCACGACCTTTTTTCTCAATCAATTTTTTAACAAATTCTGGCATTTGTAAGTCTTGTGATTCATCTAAAATATTTTTCGTCTCATCTGAAGGGACTAACTCATCAAAGGTTTCTTCTTCTGGGAAGAATTCTCTAAATTCTTGATGTTCATTAGTTCTGACTGTACTAATCAAGGCATCAATCAAACGAGAATCCGTATTGGGCATTGGTGGTCGATGGTAGGTCACACCCAATTCCTGACACAAGTCATAACATTCCACATCATTATCAAATAAGACTTCAATATGCTCGCTAATGAAGCTGATAGGAACAAAAATATAATGGTCTGGATGTTCTGTCTGTTCTCTGAGATACTCCAAAACATCTGGTTTAATCCATGGAATACCGATATCACTCTCACTCTGCCAGGTATTGGTATATTGTTCTGAACTCAAGCCTAGTTTTTCAGCGACTAGCTTGCTATTTTCAAAAATTTGGTCGATATAGGGGTCACCAAAATCCAAGGCAAAAATGGGTACACTATGGGCTGAAAAGATGACTTTAAAGCTATCCTGCTTTACTTCTTCTTTTAAAATCTTAGCAATTTCATCTGCCCAATAGTTTAGCAAGTCCTCTTCTTGATACCAGTCCTTAATGACTAAAAATTGAATTTGCTTGCTTTCTAAAAATTTCTCATAACCCATTACAGAGTAAAAAGAATAATGGGGCTCCAAAATCAGGCAAATACACTGTTCAATGCCGTCTGCTTCCATCTGACCAATCACATCTGGAATAAAAGGTCTGGAAAATTTATTGGCAAAATAGACACTATACTCATTCCCCAGTCTAGCTTCTACTAAGGCAACTTCTTCACGGGTGATTCTTTGTAGAGGCGTACCTCCAATAAGTACATAATTATCATAGAGTGTTTGAATCTCGTGGTCTTGAGGTCTCACTCCACGACGAATATTTGTGAAAAAATCAGCTACACCTTCAAAGGTAATCTCTTCTGGCGAACCGAAAGTCATCATTAAAATTGCTTTTTTCATAACTGCTTCCTTGTGATGTTTTTATCAAGTTTATTTTATCATGAATTCACCAATAAGTAAACGCTAACATAGAAAATTTTCCCAACTTCCGTCTTTTGTTTTTCTCTTCTTTCTATGATACAATGGAAAAAATGAATTTAAAAGGAGTTTTTTATGACTTACCCGAATCTCTTGGACCGTTTCTTAACCTACGTTAAGGTCAACACGCGCTCTGATGAACACTCTACTACTACTCCAAGTACGCAGAGTCAGGTTGACTTCGCTACAAATGTCCTAATTCCTGAAATGAAACGTGTTGGATTACAAAATGTTTATTATCTACCAAATGGTTTTGCTATTGGAACTTTACCAGCCAATGATCCATCTTTAACACGTAAAATTGGTTTTATATCGCACATGGATACTGCTGATTTTAATGCCGAAGGAGTCAATCCACAGGTAATTGAAAACTACGATGGTGGTGTGATTGAACTTGGAAACTCTGGCTTCAAACTAGATCCAGCTGACTTCAAGAGTCTGGAGAAATATCCAGGACAAACGCTCATCACAACCGATGGAACAACCTTACTAGGTGCTGATGACAAGTCAGGAATTGCTGAGATTATGACAGCCATTGAATATCTAACTGCCCATCCTGAAATCAAACACTGTGAGATTCGTGTTGGTTTTGGTCCAGATGAGGAAATCGGTGTTGGTGCTAATAAATTTGATGCAGAAGATTTTGATGTTGATTTTGCCTACACTGTTGATGGAGGACCACTAGGAGAACTTCAGTACGAAACTTTCTCAGCAGCTGGTGCTGAATTGCATTTCCAAGGACGCAATGTCCACCCTGGTACAGCAAAAGGGCAAATGGTCAACGCCCTTCAGCTAGCAATTGATTTTCACAATCAACTTCCAGAGAATGACCGACCTGAGTTAACAGAAGGTTACCAAGGCTTCTACCATCTAATGGATGTGACAGGTAGTGTCGAAGAGGCGCGTGCAAGCTACATCATTCGTGATTTTGAAAAAGATGCCTTTGAAGCTCGTAAAGCAGCCATGCAGTCTATCGCTGATAAGATGAATCAAGAACTTGGTAGCGACCGTGTCACACTAAACTTGACAGACCAGTACTACAATATGAAAGAAGTCATTGAAAAAGATATGACTCCAATTACCATTGCCAAAGCCGTTATGGAAGATTTAGGTATCACGCCTATTATTGAACCAATTCGCGGCGGGACAGACGGCTCTAAAATTTCCTTTATGGGAATCCCAACTCCAAATATCTTTGCTGGTGGCGAAAACATGCATGGACGTTTTGAATATGTTAGCCTTCAGACTATGGAACGTGCAGTTGATACCATCATTGGTATCGTAGCTTATAAATAATTGATAAAAAACCGAGCATATCCAACTACGGAAATGCTCGGTTTTAGTATTTTATACTCTTCGAAAATCTCGTCAAACCACGTCAACGTCGTCTTGCTGTACTCAACTACAGCCTGCGGCTAATATCCTAGTTTGCTCTTTGATTTTCATTAAGTATTAGAAGTGACTTCTTTCCCTGACCCTTTAGTTATCTCCCAATTTTCTCGTCTACTTGATTATATTCCACTTAATACAAGGAAAACAATCTAAAACTAATTGTTACAACCTTCTTGCATCCAATTTCGAATACACTATTTAGGGACATTTTACATTAATTAGTCTTTTTTTCTTTTGACCATTCCAATCATTCCTAAGAACATGCCCATAATTCCTACAGATGCAAAAGCAGAACCATCTTCACTTCCTGTTTTAGGTAGAACTTCTTGACGATTTGCAGGTGCCTGATAAGTCTTATCTTCTAACATAGGCGGAACTACATATGACTTCTCATCATTTTTATCTACGATTTCATTCATAGTTTTTTCAGAGGCAGTTACATCACTAGTAAATCCTGATTCTTGATGACTTGCAGCTTCTCCACTAGGAACTCCTTCCTCAACGTTCGAAACTCCATGAGTAACTCCTTCAGAACCAGTCATACTACCAGTAAACTCTGGTAAGTTGTGAATAGCTGCTTCAGAATCAGACACACCACCAGTAAACTCTGGTAAGTTGTGAATAGCTGCTTCAGAACCAGACACACCACCAGTAAACTCTGGTAAGTTGTGAATAGCTGCTTCAGAACAAGACACACCACCAGTAAACTCTGGTAAGTTGTGAATAGCTGCTTCAGAACAAGACACACCACCAGTAAACTCTGGTAAGTTGTGAATAGCTGCTTCAGAATCAGACACACCACCAGTAAATTCTGGTACCTTGTGGTCAGCTGATACGATTTTAGCTGATTCTTCTTTCTTAGTTCCAACCAACACAATTTCATCTTGCGCAACTTCAACAACTTCACGAAGTTTTATAGTACGACTTCCATCTGGTGCTACTTCAGTCAAGATACGTTCCTTGCCTGCACGACCTACCTGAGTTACTCGAGTTTCACCTTTTGGAAGACTTGAATCTTCTTGTTTAACTTTCTTGAAGTTAATTACTTTTTCTACTACTTCAAGACTTGGTTGAGGTTGAACTAGTTCCTTATCTCCATCCGTTGGAACTATGGAATGTTTCACTTCCTCTTTCGGAGTCGCTTGAAGTTGATTGATTGAAGTCAGAGCTGCTTGCAAGGCTTTGTCTACTGCATCTTGTGTCTTGGCTTCTTGGATAGCTGTAAGAGCTTGTTCTGATAACTCAACTAGTTTCTTCTTAGCTTCTTTATCGCTACCTAGTTCCTTGCTCTTGTTTTGAATAGCCTCTGCCAAGCTTGCCATAGCCTTATCATAGTCAATCTTAGACTCTTCTGGTTGAGCTGGCTGCTCTGGTTTCACTTCCTCTTTCGGAGTCGCTTGAAGTTGATTGATTGAAGTCAGAGCTGCTTGTAAGGCTTTGTCTACTGCATCTTGTGTCTTAGCTTCTTGGATAGCTGTAAGTGCTTGTTCTGATAACTCGACGAGATGCTTCTTAGCTTCTTTATCGCTGCCTAGTTCCTTGCTCTTGTTTTGAATAGCCTCTGCCAAGCTTGCCATGGCCTTGTCGTAGTCAATCTTAGACTCTTCTTGTTGAGCTGGCTGCTCTGGTTTTGGTTCCTCTTTTGGAGTCGCTTGAAGTTGGTTAATAGAAGTGAGAGCTGCTTGCAAGGCTTTGTCTACTGCATCTTGTGTCTTGGCTTCTTGGATAGCTGTAAGAGCTTGTTCTGATAACTCAACTAGTTTCTTCTTAGCTTCTTTATCGCTACCTAGTTCCTTGCTCTTGTTTTGAATAGCCTCTGCCAAGCTTGCCATGGCCTTATCGTAGTCAATCTTAGACTCTTCTGGCTGGGATGGTTGCTCTGGTTTTGGTTCCTCTTTCGGAGTCGCGTGAAGTTGGTTAATAGAAGTCAGTGCTGCTTGCAAGGCTTTATCTACTGCATCTTGTGTCTTGGCTTCTTGGATAGCTGTAAGAGCTTGTTCTGATAACTCGACGAGATGCTTCTTAGCTTCTTTATCACTACCTAGTTCCTTGCTCTTGTTTTGAATGGCCTCTGCCAAACTTGCCATGGCCTGGTCGTAGTTAGGCTCTTCTGGCTGGGATGGTTTCACTTCCTCCTTCGGAGTCGCTTGAAGTTGGTTGATAGAAGTTAGAGCTGCTTGCAAGGCTTTATCTACTGCATCTTGTGTCTTAGCTCCTTGGATAGCTGTCAGAGCCTGCTCGGATAACTCAACGAGATGCTTCTTAGCTTCTTTATCGCTACCTAGTTCCTTGCTCTTGTTTTGAATAGCCTCTGATAAGCTTGCCATGGCCTTGTCATAGTTAGGCTCTTCTGGCTGCTCTGATGGCGAAGTATCTTCTTTTCCATAGTTTTCTTCCTTATCAAGGATAGCTTGTAAGGCTGTGGCTATTTTCAGAATTTCTTGAGCATTGGAAGGACTTGCTGAAAGTTGCTCAGATAATTTATCTAAGTTCGATTTGAAAGCTTCACGAGCCTCTGGAGTGTCCTTTAAGCTTGTCTGATCAAATTTATCTAACTCCTCCTTCCAGTTCTTCATAGCCTGAACTAATTCTTCTTTGGTATAAAGAGCGCTTTCTGCTCCACGAGTGATGAACTTATCAACTTGAATACCAATATTTCTAGAGGTATCATTTCGTTTTGGATCCAATTGCAAGGTTACAGCGTGCCAACCTTCTTCAAGTCCAGTCAAACGAACAAGAGTCTGATCACCTTGACGTGTAGTTGCTGTTCCACTGAAGTACTTCTTACCATTGACATCAGTAGCATTTCCTTGACCATCTTGATACTCAAGTTCTTTACCATCTAGAGTAACCTTGTAGATACCATGTCCAGGATCAACAAAACCTTTAATTTCAAGACCTGTTCCATAGAAATAGGCTGTTACGCTAGCATTTTTCTTCTGTTCTTCATTCAAACGACCAAAGGATGCCCAAGACTCAGTATTTTGGTATTTACCTGCCGAATTGGTTTCATGATGCCAACCTGGGCTATAATCAAGTTGACTGGCCTGGTCATCATGACTGACTTGGTCTTTTTGAAGTAAGTCAGCCTTCATTACTCGAACAGTTGCTTCTGAAGCAAATCCAAGCAAGGCATTATCTGATGCGCTTGTCATTTTCACTTTAAAGTCAAAGACTGAATCAGCTTGCTCAGTAAAATCAATTGTCGGAATTGTCAAAGTCTTTTCGGTTTCACCATCTTGGAAGGTCAAATCAGCCGTTGTATCTTTATATACCTTACCGTGAACCCCTGTTCCTGGCTCAGTCACGACATGAACTGTCGCAACTCCCTTGCTACCACCAACACGTTTAATGGTTACAGTGACAGGTTGACCTTTTTGAACTTCATAGGTTGTTTCTTTTAACTCAAACATACCTTTACCAGCATTATTGAGCGTGTAGATACCTTCAGTTGCAATAGCTTTGCCAGTTTTGTTAACGAGTTTGATGGTATGTTCACCTGGAGCCAAGTCATCTGTCTCATAAACCATCTGGCTACGTTTACGAGCTGCATTATTGGTTTGTACATCTGCAACCTTTTGACCATCCACGTAAACTGACATTTCACCGTGATTTGGATCCACTGTAGATACGACATAAGCCTTAGTTCCATTGAAACGGTAAGTCACGCTTGCATCTTTTTGGTTAGTCCACATAGATGTTCCGCGGATACCTTCAGACTCGTCATACCAGGTTGTATTTGCTTTGTCAGCTGTTGTATTTGAATGGTAATCCAAACCTAGAGGATAACCATCTGTTTTTTCGATACTACTTGGTGTCTTATAAACAGAGAAGTTTGTCAAAATAGGGGTTGCTTGTGAATTCGTGATAGTCACACGAATCTTTTGGGCTTCTACAGGTTGACCTTGGACAAGACGACGATAACCAACAGTCGAACCCTCTCCATATGGAACCCAGCGACCATTGAGCTCCACTTCAACCTTGAATCCAGAGATACGTTGACCTTTAGCGATATCTTCTTTGAGTTCGACTACGTCAAAGCGTCTCTTCTGACCAAGATCGACAGTGAATTCACCTGTCTTCGCATCATTTGACAATGCCCAACTAGTATCATCCTTACCATCTGTTAGGTTACCTGCTTGATACAAGTGATTCTTACGGGTAGAGCTTGCAGTTACAGTTGCTCCCTTGGCGAAGTCAGTCGCATACATTTGGTCCAAGGTTGCTCGGAATTCTTTCAAGCGAGCCACATCTGCATCTGCGAATTTACCTTCTTTATTTGGTGGAATATTGAGGAGGAGTGGCGTTCCACGACCAACAGATTTGAAGTAGATATCCATCAAATCTTTGATTGATTTTGGTTGTTGATTGTCATGGTAGAACCAACCTGAACGAATAGAAACGTCTGCTTCACCGACTGAGTACATATCTCCTTCTGGGTCTCCATGGTTGAGATATTCGTTCTTCACATCGTCAGTGATCTTAGCTTTCTTAACCTTATGCCAAACTGGATCTCCAGCGATACCACGTTCATTACCGATCCAACGGACGCTTGTTGGTTGAGCAGAGAAGATAGCGATATCCCCTTCAGCTTTCTTGATGTACTTGAACCACTCGTCAAAGGTGTAAGTTACTTTTTGAGCTCCGCTACCACGCGCACCATCCATCCATACTTCGATGAATTTACCATTATTTCCGTATTTAGGATTGCCAAGGATTTCCTTGAGTTGGTTGAGATAGTATTCGTTATACTCTTTTTCAGTTGAAACATGATATTTAGGGTTATTAGCATCCCATGGTGATAGGTAAACACCCATATTCATGTCATACTTAGTCGCTGATTTAGAGATTTCTTCGAGAAGGTCACCCTTACCATCTTTCCATGGACTTGCAGCCACCGTATGGTCTGTATATTTAGATGGATAAATCACAAAACCGTCGTGGTGTTTGACAACCATGATTGTTCGTTTGAATCCAGCATCCTTCAAAGTCTTAATCCACTGGTCTGTATCAAGATTAGTTGGGTTAAAGTTTTGAGGATTTTCTCTACCGTTCCCCCATTCAGAGTTGGTGTAGGTATTCATTCCATAGTGGATGAAGGCAGCCAATTCTTCCTTGTGGTAGTCCAATTGAGCCTTGCTTGGTAGTGGTCCATAGTTTCCAATTTCTGTTTCTTCGTCTTTTGGATCCACTACTGGAGTTGCTGGAGTTGCTGGTTTTGGATCTTCTATTTTTTCGTATTCAAAAATAACTTGGTTCACTCCTTTATGTTGGATTGTTGCTTCTTGGCTTGCATTGACTGCACGGTAGCCTGTAATTTCTTTAGCTTGGAATCTATGAACAAAGGAAACTTCGTATTCTTTACCATCGTTATTGTCAACAGTTGCAGACTCTAATTCTTGGTCTGTACCTTTCAATCGGTAACGAAGATCGAAGGAACCTTTATTGACTTTATAAACAACCTTAATGACACGAGTTCCTGCAGGAGCCTTGCTCACAACACTATAATCCTCTCCCCAAGTATCTTTCAGTTGCTTGTTGACAGCTTTACCGTCAATCGATACAATCTCATATTTTTCTTTATTCTTCTTGTAGAAGTCAGTTTTCTCAATTTCTGTTTTATAGTTATAGTCAAACTGAGTTCCAACTTCCGTATTTTCAACAAAAGTATCGTTTTCTTTGACTGGATTATCTTTTTGGTCTAGATGTTCTACAACAACTCGTCCATAGTCAACACCTTCAAGAAGCGTCGCAATACCATTTTGATCGAAAGAGTATTTATTTTTGCCAATAACAGCTGTCTTATTTCTAATCATTTCTCCTTCTGGAGTAAAGTAGTAACGATTACCATTATCTCCTTGGTACCAGCCTTTGACTCCATATTTATCAATGATTTCTTTGACCCATGCTAGTTGTTCAGGCGATAGGACAAGTCCTCCTCCAAAGCGATCTTTTTCAGCGATATTCATATTATCAACAGTTCCATGTTGGTGAATTCCAATAACTTTACCATCACCATTAATAATTCCACCACCAGAAAGACCAGAAACAGAAGTCAGGCGATAAGTGATGCCAACCGCTCCTTTATCATCAAGCTTTTCAGTACCCTTAACGACACCATCAGCCTTATACAACTGACCAGGAACGATTGGTTCCTTCAATTCCGGAGAAGTGGAATCTGTCGGATATCCTATGGTACTAACTGGTTCACCAGCTTTATAGCTACGATGTTCTGCAAGAGGAGTAAAAGTAGCTGCCTTATTTGGACTTGCAATCGAAAGTGGAACTGGTGCTACTACTAAAGCTAGATCATTCTTAATTCCTTCACCAAACTTTTCTTTATTCCAAAAATGAATATCCTTTTCCTTGAACAAAACCGTATTTCCTGAAGTTGGCAAAGAATTGTTCTTAGCAGTATTTGAACCTACATTATAATAAAACTTAGTAGTATCACCGCCACGAATAGAACCTGCATTGGTATCTGCATCCTTGACTAAGAAATTATGAGCTACTGTCAACATAATATTTGGAGCTACAAAGATTCCAGATCCAGAATTGAGATAACGTTGGCTACCTCCACCTGCTAAAGGTGAACTGAAAATTGTATAAACCATAGCAGCTGAGGTAGCTGGCTGGCCTTCATAATTAATACGTTTGAGGTCTTGGCCACCATTGATAATGGCTCTATTTTCTTTTTCGCCTTCAGTTGGAGCTACTTCCGTAGGTTTCAAGATGCTCTTAGTCTCTACCTGTGGACTTTCTTTTTCTGATACAATAGCTGCAGTATCCACTTTTTTTACTGGAGTATCAGGATAGGCACGGTCAAGGATTTCTTCAGGGAGTACATCACCAGCCACTTCAGCAGTTTTAGCTTCCTCTGTTGCTTTCTCGGCAGTAGGCTCTGTTTTTTCAGTTACTTCTTCTTTAACTGTTTCTACTTTTTTATAATCTACATCTGCCACTTCTTTTGATTGACCGTCAACTTCAAGTTTTGGTTCTGTCACAAGTTCACTAGCCGCAACATTCCCAGATGCAAAAAAAGCAAGACCGACTGCTACAGAAGCAACACCAACAGTCAGTTTACGAATACTAAAGATTCGACCTTTTTCTAAAAAATATTGTTTCATCAAATACTCCTAATCTTCTAGAGCAGTCAGCTACTGCCCGAGCCCAGCTTTAACTGGTGACATTGTTATTTTTATGTACTATTCAAAAACCCCTTCCAATAAATTCTTTATTTAGACCATTACAAGCACCGAGAAATCGCTTACATTTTCTTGGATAAAATAATGCTTCCATTAGCCATTTTCGTTATAATAAGTATACTATATTATAATAAAAAAACAAAGTTTTTTATTATTTTTACTACTTTTTTACTTCATGTTTTTATGACATTCTATGGCTAAGGACAGATGAGTATAAAGTTCCATTAATATAAAAAGAGGTAGGATGTGTACCTAAAAGATTAGACAGAAAAAATCTAACTTTTAAAAGTCGGTACCTAATTTTATTTCCATTACCTCTTTTTATTTTTAAAAATTTAAGTTCTCAACTTCTCTATTATTCTCTCTTTTTCCCTATCATCAACAATCCAAGAAACATCCCTACAAATCCTACAATTGCAATACTGGACTTATCCTCACTTCCTGTTTTAGGCAGGAGATGCTGCTGCGCCGCAGGTGCTTGATAAGTATGTTCTTGCGCCATAGCCTGCACTGCAGTAGACGGGTCAGCCTTATATTCTGTCACCTTATGCACTGTTGCTTCGGCCTCGTTGACACCATCCGCAAGAGTTGGTAGATTCGAACTAGCAGGCTGTACTTCATGAGCGCCACCTTCATAAGATGGAAGTTCTGATTTAACAGCTTCTACCGCATTAGCGCCTCCTTCATAGGATGGAAGTTCTGATTTAGCTGCTTCTACCGCATTCACACCACCTTCATAAGATGGAAGTTCTGATTTAACAGCTTCTACCGCATTAGCGCCTCCTTCATAGGATGGAAGTTCTGATTTAGCTGCTTCTACCGCATTAGCACCACCTTCATAAGATGGAACTTCTGATTTTGCTGCTTCTACCGCATTAGCACCACCTTCATAAGATGGAACTTCTGATTTTGCAGCTTCTACCGTATTAGCGCCTCCTTCATAGGATGGAACTTCTGATTTTGCGGCTTCTACCGCATTCACACCACCTTCGAAGTCCAGAATCTCATGAATGGCTGCTTCAGCACCATTGACACCGCCTTCGAATTCTGGGACTTCATGGATTGCTGCTTTTGCACCATTTTTTCCACCAGGAACTCCTGCCCCTTCAAGACTTACAGACAAATTATGCATGCTCTCAATTGCACCATCAATGATTTCTGTAATTTCCTGACCAATATCTTCCTTACTAGCTGCAAATAGCAATGTTTTTGAATCGTACTGAGTCAAGAAGGTCGCAAAATTTCCATTTGCCAGTTTTAGAACTGGTGGCTGATTCACCAATACTTCAGAATCAAATTCTAAAGCGATGACATTTTTGCTCATCTCTACAGTATTTTTCACAGTTGCTTTCGTTGGAGCAATCCCATCCTTACTTAAGAAATCCCAGTTGAATTTCTTATAAGACAAGGTATATTCGTTTTGGTTGTTATCTGCATGCTCATAAAGCAAACCAAATTCACCATTTCCAAGATCTTGCAAGGAGTTATAAGCAAATTTACCACTTTGAATTGGATTATGCTTGAGCCAAGTTAAATCTCCATTCGCTTCCACACGTGCTACGTGCACCAAACCATTGTATCGTCCAGGTCCACCTGCATTACTGAGGACGATATACTCCTTACCATTTTGTACAGTGTGTATAGCTGACATTTGAACATAGACATCTTTGACATCCGCATAGCGCTTCACATCTTTTTCCCAAGTCGCTCCGCCATCTTTACTTGTTGCAACCTGCAAATCTCCTGTCAATCCACGCATAAAGAGTTTGAGGTCTCCATTATTCAACTGAACAACGGTCGACTCCGTATTTTGAGCACCTGGATTATTCATAGTTGAAGAGTGAATTGTTTGGTTACCTACCGGACGGTTATCATTGACCGCTTCCCCTGCATGCCAAGTTTCACCATGGTCATCTGAGTAAATGACGCGTGAAGACTGAGAACCACTTAAATAGGATACGTTATTTGTCGTGTAGGCAGGGATAACAAGTCGCCCTTTGTGAGGACCTGAGTGCAAAGCAATACCTGTACCAGGCCCAGTACCTAAGAAGTGCATCCAATCCTTACGAATACCGTAGGTAATATCTTTAGGTGCAGACCAAGTTTTACCATCGTCATCACTATAAGACATCCAGAGATAGTTAGTATTTGAAACTCTAAAGATATTCTTGTCGCTGTAATCAAAGTAGACATTACCAATCAGTTCCTCACCCTTGTAAAGGTCACCCTTATCACTATAAGCTGGTTTCTTAGGATCGACTACAACACGGTATTCTGTCTTTCTATTTTCAGGGTCAAAAACCTCACCATTTTCACGGATTGTATAATGTCCTGCTTCACCTTTTTTGTACAGAACTTGGTAAACCTTATCTCCAATTTGCTCATAGGCTTGCGGTGCTTTTCCTGGCAAATCTCTAACTGCTTCACCTTCTACAAACATATCAAAAATAGAGAATATTCGTTTAGTTTTCGGATCTTGGACTAGGGCCATGTCAATATTAACTGGTGATCCCGCATGAGCTCTTCTGGCATTCTCATTATCACGAGGATTTGAGATGACGATTCTATCTCCCCATGTTTTGCCCTTATCATCACTACGACGAACAACCATACCGATATCGCCCCAGTCAGAGTGATGCAAACGTCTCTCATCTGCACCAGCAATCAAGGTTCCCTTATCCGTTTTCAGCAGAGCTGGAATACGGTAGCTTGCAATACCATCTTTATTTGGCTTGCGGTTCTCACCACCTTCAAAAACATCCAGTTTATCAGTAACTTCTGCTCCTTCAGGAAGTTTCTTCTCCAACTCTCCTCTTTCAAAGAGCTGACTACGTTTTTTAACTTCTTCTGGTGAAAGGGTACGATCATAAACCGTTAGATTACGGACTTTAAGATTAGCGCCCCAGAAGTTTTTGCCTGTACGTTTGGTTGTACCTATTTGCACATGGTTGACATCTGGCATATCTTGGATGAAACGACCAGATTGAGGACTTGTACGAGACAAGACACCATTTACGTAGAGGCGCACCTTACCATTTGGTTGGTCTGCATTGGGTCTCTCAACTGTAAAGGTTACAGAATTCCACTGACCTGGTTTAATCTTCAAAGGAGCATTTTTATAATCACCATAAAATTGGTTCCCATTGGCATCCCGACCTTCAATGATAGCTGTGTTATCAAGAATGGCCATGGTAAAGTATTCATTTACTTTGGTATCACTAGAAACTGAGAAGAGGTTGTAAAAACGTGGAGCAGATGCATCTGGCTTAAACTCCATATGAATAGTCGCATTTTGAAGTTTTTTAAGCTTGCCAAGCTCCTCCTTCATATCAACTCTTTGCCCGTTTGAAGGATTGGTTTCAACATCTTCCTTCTCTATAACAGTATTGGCATTTTCCAACTCTCTGGCATAAAAATCACGCGGAATGTTTCCAACTTCTTCTTTGTCTTCACTCTCTGTAGCTGGATTTTCGTTTGATGCTTCTGTTTCTGCTGGTTTTTCAGACCCTGGGTTTGCTTGCAACTCTTCACGGCTCACTTCAGTTCCCTTATCCGTTGCTGTTGACAATTTGTCTGCAAGTTCCTTATCGAGATTCGTCAGATTTCCTGTCTCTACTTCCTTAGGCAATTCTGGCAAAGATTGCCCCGCTGTTTCACCATTCGTTGATGGTGCCTCTTGAGCCAAAGCAGGAGTAGCACCAAAAACAACCGCTCCAATCACTACTGAAGCTGCTCCAACTGCAAATTTTCGAATTCCATATCGTTGTTTTCTATCAAAATGTCTCTGATTCATATTTTACCTCTCATTTTCTAATTCGGTAAAGCGCTTTCTTTTTGACTTAAAATTTTTAGCCACTAGGACTAGACAATTCCAAAAGAAACTAAACTATTTAATGGAAATTTCCATTATTTTTAATTTAAACAATCTTGCATAGCGTACAGTTCAACTTTGCAATACGTCATGAAAGACATTTTACTCCTTTCATATTTTATCTTAACCTTATTATATAATAAATATTTTCAGTTTTAGACTTCACAGTAGACAATAGATTCTACTTTCAAAAATAGTTAAAAATTCTAAATTATTTGAAACTAGTTTCAATCATAATCCAATCAAAACAGAGTCTGAATGACAACATCCAATACGAGTATAAGATCTAATAAACATTTTTCATAATAAAACGCATATATGTACTGACCCCAAAAAGTTAGACAATTAATTTATCCAAAGGATTTAGTTCTGTATTGCACAGGGCTGAGTCCTTTTAGTTTTACCTTAATTCGTTTATTGTTGTAGTAATCAATATAGTCTACAATAGCTTGTTCCAATTGCTTAAGCGACTGAAACGACTTCTCATAACCGTAAAACATTTCCGATTTCAGAATCCCAAAGAAGGACTCCATCATACCATTGTCTGGGCTGTTACCCTTACGTGACATGGATGCTTGAATTCCCTTACCCTCAAGAAACTGATGATAAGAATCGTGTTGATATTGCCAGCCTTGGTCACTATGGAGAATCGTATTCTCATAGTGCTTCTCTGTGAATGCTTGTTCCAACATTGTTTTTACTTGTTCTAAGTTGGGTGAAGTTGAAAGATTATAGGCGATAATTTCGCTATTAAAGCCATCTAAAACTGGTGATAAGTAAAGCTTTTGAGTACTTGCTGGAATGGCAAATTCTGTCACATCTGTGTAGCACTTTTCCATTGTTTTAGAGCCTTCAAATTGACGTTGAATGAGATTCTCTGCCTTCTTGCCAACATCTCCTTTATGAGAAGAATATTTTCGTTTCTGTCGCATTTTAGCTTGTAAATTGAGTACTTCCATCAAGCGTTGAACTCTTTTCTGATTTACCAGATAACCACGATTTCTTAGTTCTAAATGAATCCGACGATAACCATAATTTCCCTTGTGTTCGATAAAAATGGATTGAATTTCATCTTTAAGCTCTTGGTCCTTATCTGGTTTATCTAGCTGTTTCAAGTGATAGTAGTAGGTCGAACGAGCTAGCTAGTTTAATGGCTTTTAGAAGAATATCTAACGAAAACTCAGTCATTAATTCTTGAACAATTTCTGTCTTTCTTCTTTCTCTTTTTCCTCCTTCAATCGGAGTTCTCTTAGCTTTTTTAGGATAGCATTCTCCGCTCTCAGCTACTCATTTTCTGCTTGAAGACGTTCTAATTCTGTTCTCTCTTCAGGTCTCGTTTTTGGCTTACGTCCCATTTTAGTTGATCTCCCTCTTGTTTTCTCAACAATAGTATACCCGTTTTTCTTGTATTGTGCTAGCCAATTAAGAAGTATCGTACGACTTGGGAGTCCGTATTCAAGAGAAACTCTATCTTTAGTCCAGCCTTCATGTAAGACTTTATGAATCATTTCTTGTTTTAAATCAGGAGAATAGTAACGATTTTTTCCTTTTTTGACGAACTCTATTCCGTAACGATCAATCAATTTAATCATGTACCTAATATTAGAATTGTTGATCCCAAATTTATTTGAAAGCTTCTCTATGCTATATCCTTGTTTTCTAAGTTCATAGATCTGAACTTTATCATCATAAGTTAATTTCATAATAAAAACACCCCAAAAGTTAGATTTTTTCTGTCTAACTTTTGGGGTGCAGTTCAGGACTCAGCACTTGATACTATGCGTTTTTTGATTATAAATACGAATTATTTAGTACAACTTCTTTTTATTGATGAACTGCTTGAGCTGCTGTGATAAGGGTCAACTTGTACACATCATCAGCATTACATCCACGAGAGAGGTCGTTAACTGGCTTGTTCAAACCTTGCAAAACAGGTCCTACAGCCGCAAAGCCACCAAGACGTTCAGCCATCTTGTAGCCAATATTTCCTGCTTCGATACCTGGGAAGATGAAAACATTTGCTTGACCAGCTACCGTACTTCCAGGAGCTTTCAGAGCTGCAGTTTCTGGAACAAAGGCTGCATCAAATTGCAACTCACCATCAATTTCAAGGTCAGGACGCAAGTCGTGAGCAATTTTAGTTGCTTCTACAACCTTATCGACGCTCTCACCAAATCCTGAACCTTTAGTAGAATAACTTAGCATAGCAATTTTAGGCTCGATGCCAAACATCTTAGCTGTGATTGCTGAGTTGATGGCAATTTCAGCCAAGGCTTCTGCATCAGGATTGATATTGATAGCACAGTCTCCAAATAGGTAACGTTCCGTACCACGAACCATGAGGAAGGCACCTGAAGTACGCGTTACATTTGGGCGAGTTTTGATGATTTGTAGGGCTGGGCGAACTGTTGAAGCTGTTGAGTGAATAGCTCCAGATACCATTCCATCAACCAAGCCCAAGTAAACCAACATAACACCAAAGTAATTGACATCTTCAACCAAAATCTTGCGTGCATCTTCTTCAGACATTTTGCCCTTACGACGCTCTACCAAGGCAGCAACCATTTCTTCAAATTGAGGATAGTGTTGAGGGTCAATGACTTCATAACCATCTTCGATACCTTCGATTTCAAGATAAATTTTAATTTTTTCAGGATTTCCAAGCAAAACAGGAATCACTTCTGTTTCTTTTACCAAACGTTTAGTTGCTTGGAGAATACGAGGCTCTTCCCCTTCAGGGAGAACGATACGAGCATTTTTACCAACTAGGTTGGCTTTGAGACTTTCAAAAACTTCCATGAGTTTTCTCCTTTAAGATAATAATTATACTCTGAAACAGTTTTTATAGAGTATTAGTTGATAACTGAGTAATAAGGTTACTGAAATCATCCGGCAAGGGACTTTCTAACTGCAAGTCCTGTTCTAAAAATGGATGATAGAAGGATAGGTAATGGCAATGCAGGGCCTGACGTTGAATGCCGTCGTCCAGACTACCTCCGTACAAATCATCTCCCAACAAAGGAAAACCAATATGAGAAAAATGGACTCGAATTTGGTGGGTTCGTCCAGTGTGCAAACGAATATCTACCAGGTGAATATTTCCATAAGAAGCTACAATCTTGTAGGATGTATGGGCATACTTTCCACCTTTAGCCACCCGTCTGGTGATAATAGAGTCTTCATCACGCGCAATAGGAGCAATAATTTCCCCCTCTGGCTCCAAGTATCCCTCACCTTTAACCAAAGCAAAATAGCGTTTCTCGATAGACTTTTTCTGCAACTGCTTGTCTAATCGTGCATGGGCATAGCCGTGTTTTGCAAAGAGCATCAAGCCAGAAGTATCTCTATCAAGTCTGGTCACAATGTGAACCTGTTGATTTTCATAATTTTGCTTGACGTAGTAACCCTTGATAAAATTGGCAATGGTATTGGAGTGATTGACACTAGGAATAGAAGCCACTCCATAGGGTTTATTTAAGACTAGAAAATGGTCATCCTCATAGAGAATATCCAGTGGGCGCTCGATAGCTTCTAGAGTTTCAAATCCCTCCTCAGCAGGAATATCGATGATAACTCGGTCTCCAACATCCAATAGATAAGTTGCATTTTGCGGTTGGTCATTGACCAGAATAGCTCCGCCTCGAAACTTAATCTTGGCCAGCAGCCCCTTAGAAACCTCGTGCTTTTTCAAAAAGGTCTTAACCTTGACATGCTCATCTGCGATAAATTCAAACCTCATTCATCCACCTCGCCAATAAAAGCATCCTTAACACGATTCCAGAAACTGGTGTGGCTAGGTGATGCGACAAAGTGAATCTTATGATGGTCGATTTGATACTCAATACGCTCAATATTTCGGAAGGAATAAACGCTATTGTCAACCGAAATAGTATGATAATCGTTTCTCGTTGGAATAAGTTCAATCTTATCCTTCTTAGGAACAATAATGGAAGAGCCCAGCGTTCGATAGACACGATTATTAAGGCTGGCAATTTCCGTTAATTGCAAAGCTTCAATGGTAGAGTGTAAAACAGCTCCGCCAAGTGACTTGTTATAGGCTGTACTACCAGTCGGTGTCGAAACTGTTAGTCCATCTCCACGAAAACGTTCAAAGTGGACACCGTTAATCACAACATCCGCCACCATGGTTCGATCAGATCTGCGGATGCTGGCTTCATTTAGTGCTCTAAAAATCTTCACTTCACCATTTTCAAGAAAGATCTTCACATTTAGAACAGGGTAAGAGACTCTTGCTCCTGTATCTAGCTGCAAATTAGTTACTAGCTTGTCCAACTCAAAATCACGATAGTCCGTATAGAAGCCCAAATGTCCCGTATGAACACCGATAAAGCGTACCTTGTCAAGCTGATTTTCGTACTTATGAAAGGCCGACAAGAGCATGCCATCCCCACCAATGGAAATAACGATATCTGGATTGGTATCATTGAGTATAAACTGATTTCTCTTCAAACGATCTCGCAATTCATATAAAACCCTTTGACTCTGTGGTTTTCTATTAGCTATCAGGTCAATTCGTTTACCTGTATTCTTCATCTGTATCGTCACTGTTTCCTACACCATCATTTAATTTTCTACTCAAAGGATCAAAAAGTGCCTGAGCTTCTTGAATATCATCACGAATTTTACCCATTTCTTCATCTAACTGATGGGCAATCTTGGATGTAATTTCCAGTCGCTTCTTAATCTCCTCTGGGAAATCCCCTTGGTACTTGTAGTTGAGAGAATGTTCTATCGTTGCCCAGAAATTCATGGCCAAAGTACGAATTTGAATTTCTGCCAAAATAGTCTTGGCTCCATTGATGGTATCAACCGTATATTCTACTACCACGTGATAGGAACGGTAGCCTGAAGCCTTTCGATGAGTAATGTAATCTCGCTCCTGTATGATCCGCATATCCTGACGCTTGCGCAAAATAGCCACAACTTCTTGGACATCATCTACAAACTGGACCATCACACGCAAACCAGCTATATCCTGTAAATCGTGTTCCAAGGTCGCATAAGTAATGCCTCGACGGGCCATTTTTTCTTTATACTCTCAATTGGCTTGACTCGACCAGTCACAAACTCAATCGGAGAATGCTTATTTTGTTTACGATATTGCTTACGAATACCACGGAGTTTAATTTTTAACTCACCAACAGCTTGAATGTAAGGATCTAGAAATTCTTCCCATTCTAAGGTCATATATTCTCCCTTGTTCTCATATTGTCCTTCAAAAATATCTTTGATTTTTTCTCCAGATTTATATACAATAAATACAAAGCTATTATATCATATAATCCGCTTTCATAGATAAAGAAAAGGTAAGAAAATTGAAACATTTAGAAATTGAATTGAAAACACTATTGAAAAAAGATGAATATGATCGTCTAAAAGACCAATTCACAGGTGTCACTCCTGTTCTTCAAAAAAATTACTACATCGACACGCCTAATTTTGAACTAAGAGAAAAGAGAGTCGCTATGCGCATTCGAACCTTTGAAGACTGGGCAGAATTGACACTCAAAGTCCCACAAAGTGTTGGAAACATGGAATACAATCAAACATTGCAACTAAAAGATGCTGAAAACTATCTGTCTAAGGAAGAACTTCCTCAGGGGCTGGTTCTTGATGAATTGGCTAAACACGGTATACAAAACAAGAAATGGCATGTCCTTGGTTGTCTCACAACGCTTCGCTATGAAATGAAGACAGATATTGGTCTCATGGCACTGGATGAGAGTCAATACTTCGATATGACAGATTACGAATTAGAGCTTGAAGTGGAAAATCACGAGCAAGGCAAACAGGATTTCCAACAATTTTTAGAGGAAAATCAGATTTCCTACCAAAAAGCCCCTTCAAAATTGGTTCGATTTGTCAAAAGCATGAAAAATAGCTGAAATAATCTCCATTTTTTGGTAAAATAGAAAAGATAAAAATACACAATCCCTAGATCATATAGGTAAAACAAATATAACTAGGATTTATTAAGTTTACAGAGGACGGTCTATAATGTCAGATAGAAAAAATATGAAACTTTTCGCACTCAACTCTAACCAAGAGATTGCACAGAAAATTGCACAGGCTGTTGGTGTACCACTTGGCAAACTGTCATCACGTCAATTTTCAGACGGAGAAATCCAAGTGAATATCGAAGAAAGTGTCCGTGGCTATGATGTTTACATCATCCAATCAACAAGTTTCCCTGTTAACAACCACCTAATGGAATTGTTAATCATGGTCGACGCTTGTGTGCGTGCAAGTGCCCACAGTATCAACGTTGTCCTTCCATATTTTGGCTATGCACGTCAAGACCGCATTGCTTCACCACGTGAGCCACTCACAGCTAAACTAGTTGCTAATATGCTGGTTAAGGCCGGTGTTGACCGTATCCTTACGCTTGATTTGCATGCTGTTCAGGTTCAAGGCTTCTTTGACATTCCTGTTGATAACCTCTTCACAGTTCCTCTATTTGCAAAACATTACTGCGATAAGGGACTACTTGGGTCAGATGTTGTTGTCGTCAGTCCTAAAAATTCAGGTGTCAAACGTGCTCGTAGCCTGGCTGAATATCTTGATGCTCCTATCGCCATTATCGACTATCCTCAAGACGATGCAACTCGTAACGAAGGTTATATTATCGGTGATGTTGAAGGTAAGAAAGCTATCTTGATTGACGATATTTTAAATACAGGACGTACCTTCTCTGAAGCTGCTAAAATCGTTGAACGTGAAGGAGCTACAGAAATTTATGCTGTTTCTAGCCACGGTCTCTTCGTTGAAGGTGCTGCTGAACTTCTTGACAATACTAAGATTAAAGAAATTCTTGTGACTGATTCAGTAGCAACAAAAGAAAAAACTCCTAAAAACGTACGCTACATCACTGCTAGTGAGTTAATTGGTGATGCCATCGTTCGTATCCACGAAAGAAAACCAGTCAGCCCACTCTTTGCTTACAACAAAAAGAAATAAGGTGATTCTTTGATTTATTTGGACAATGCTGCAACGACTCCCATGTCATCAGTTGCTATTTCAGCTATGACCAAGGTTATGCAAGAAACTTATGGCAATCCTTCTAGTATTCATGGTCATGGTCGTCAAGCTGGCAAGCTCTTGCGAGAAGCCCGTCAAGAACTAGCCCAGTTATTGGGAACAAAACCTCAACATATCTTTTTCACTTCTGGTGGGACAGAAGGCAACAATACTGCTATCATTGGTTACTGCCTTCGTCACCAAGAGCAAGGAAAACATATCATCACAACTGCTATTGAGCACCATGCTGTCCTTGAAACCATTGATTACTTGGTTGAGCACTTTGGTTTTGAAGCAACCATTATCCAGCCAGAAAAGCAAGAAATCACAGCCCAACAAATTCAAAATGCTTTACGTGACGATACGATTTTGGTTTCTACCATGTTTGCCAATAATGAGACAGGTAACCTACTGCCCATTACTGAAATTGGCCAAATACTCAAGCAACACCCTGCTGCCTATCATGTCGATGCAGTTCAAGCTATTGGAAAAATCCCTATTTACCCAGAAGAATTGGGCATTGATTTTCTCACTGCTTCTGCTCACAAGTTCCATGGTCCTAAGGGAATCGGCTTTCTCTACGCATCTAGCATAGACTTTGATTCCTATCTCCATGGCGGAGACCAAGAACAGAAAAAACGTGCAGGAACTGAAAATCTGGCTGCCATCGTAGGCATGGTTGCAGCCCTAAAAGAAGACCTAGAAAAGCAAGAAGAACATTTTCAACATGTACAAAATCTAAAAACTGCCTTCCTTGCAGAGCTAGAGGGAATTCAGTATTACTTGAATATAGGACAACATCATCTCCCTTATGTTGTCAATATTGGATTTCCTGATCAGAAAAACGACCTCTTACTCCTTCGGCTAGATTTAGCTGGAATTTCAATCTCTACTGGCTCAGCCTGTACGGCAGGCATTGTCCAATCCAGCCATGTTCTCGAAGCTATGTACGGAGACAATTCAGAACGCTTGAAGGAATCCGTTCGTATCAGTCTCTCACCACAAAATACTGTTCAAGAACTACAAATCCTCGCAAAAACCTTAAAAGAAATTATCGGAGGTTAGCCATATGGCATTTGAAAAAACCATTCAATTAAAAAATTGTCGTTACGACTACACTCTTAGCCCTTCTGTTAAAAAATTCACCCTCAAAGACAACACCTTTTTTGAGACTAAGGTTGGTAACTATGAATTGACGCGCCTTTTGGAAAAAGTGCCAAACAGCGGTGAAGGATTCCAACTCAAAATCATCATTAACAAGGAACTTACAGGTGCTAAAATCAATATCACTGACAAGTTCGGACTACGTTTAGTTGATATTTTCAAATCAGAAGACCACCACATTCATCAGGAAAAATTCTATTTCCTCATGGATAGCTTGGTAGAGCGTGGTGTCTTTACAAAATCGGAAAGATAAAGCTAAGATGTTTGAACTTACCTATAAGGATAGCTACCAAGTAGAGCGTACACTCAAGTATGAAGATTATGAAGCTCTCATGCTGGCTTTGTCAGGATGTGTGACCCTACTAGATACACTTTATGTGACTTCTCTGACTTTTAAGGGGCAGGAAGTTTATCAAGGGTTGGTCGGAGACCTCTACCGTTTTCTATCACATGCAGATTTTTTACACCAAAACTAAGATTTTTCTTAGTTTTTTCTTATTTTTGTTGATTTTTTCACAATGTTTCTATAAAATAGAAGAATAGAAAGGTTGTGATTTTGTGAAAGATAAACAGTCCGCTATTCCAAAAGCTACAGCGAAAAGACTCTCTCTCTACTATCGAATTTTTAAGAGATTTCATGCAGAAAAGATTGAACGTGCCAACTCTAAACAAATTGCAGAGGCTATCGGTATTGATTCAGCGACCGTACGTCGTGATTTTTCCTATTTTGGTGAACTAGGTCGTCGTGGTTTTGGCTATGATGTCAAAAAACTAATGACGTTTTTTGCCGATTTGCTCAACGATAACTCCATCACTAATGTCATGCTAGTGGGAATTGGAAATATGGGCCATGCCCTTCTCCACTACCGTTTCCACGAGCGTAACAAGATGAAGATTATCATGGCCTTTGATCTAGATGACCACCCTGAAGTCGGTACCCAAACTCCTGATGGAATTCCCATTTACGGAATTTCTCAAATCAAAGATAAAATTAAGGATGCTGATGTTAAGACTGCTATTCTGACCGTTCCCAGCGTTAAGTCACAAGAGGTCGCTAATCTCTTGGTGGATGCTGGCGTGAAAGGAATTCTCAGTTTTTCACCTGTCCATCTGCATTTACCAAAAGATGTGGTCGTTCAGTACGTAGATTTGACAAGTGAACTCCAAACCCTCCTCTATTTCATGCGAAAAGAGGATTAGAAAGTGAAAATCATTTTATGAAAAAACCAGTTATTGGGATTACAGGAAACGAAAAAACTCATCCAGATGATGACATCATGATGAGCTACGCAGCAAAAGGCTTTGTTGAAGGCGTTAAAGACGCTGGAGGGATTCCCATCATCCTACCGATTGGTGATCAAGAAATGGCCTGCCACTATATCAGTATGATTGACAAGCTCATCTTAACAGGTGGGCAAAATGTTGATCCAAAATTCTATGGTGAACCAAAAACTATTGATAGCGATGACTACCACCTTCAAAGAGATATCTTCGAACTGGCCCTCATTAAGGAAGCTATCAAACAGAAAAAGCCAATTTTCTCCATCTGCCGTGGTACTCAGCTCTTTAACGTTGCCATGGGTGGAACTTTGTACCAAGATATCGAAGACCACTGGCAAGATTCTTCTGCCGAATACACAACCCAACGTTTGGTAACAGAACCAGATACTGTTCTTCGAGAAATCTATGGAGAAATCTCTCATATCAACTCCTTCCACCACCAGAGTATTAAGGATTTAGCACCTAACTTAAAAATTGCGGCTCATGATCCTAAAGATGGTATCATTGAAGCTGTCATAAGTACGGATGATGTTGCCTTTCTCGGTGTCCAATGGCACCCAGAATTTCTATTTGAAAATCGTCCCAAGGATAAAAACCTCTTTGACTATGTCGTTAATGAACTTTAGATTAAATCTGTCTTTTCACGATAACTAAAGTAATTAGAATGTGAGACAATCAAATGGTCCAAGAGGACAATACCCATCAGGTCGCAGGCTTCTTTGACAAGTTTAGTGACATGATCATCATTACGACTAGGGGCTACTGCTCCTGAAGGATGATTGTGGACCAAGATGAGAGAGGTTGCCATATGCTTGATGGCATAGTGAAGAATCTCACGTGGTTCAGCAATACTACGAGTAGCTGAGCCGATAAAAATGGTCTGTTGATGGATGATTTGATTTTGAGTATTGAGATAGAGCGCTACTAAGTGCTCTTGTTTTTTATGTCCCAACTCCTGTTGCATCTTCTTGGCTAACTTTTGACTGCTGAGAATACTTTCCATTTCAAGGGTCTCGTGTTTGTGGATACGATGCCCCAGTTCAATCATGGCTTGCAATTCTATAGCCTTAACTCGCCCGATGCCAGACAGACTCTGCAATTCCTGCAGGGTCATTTTTTTTAAATCCGTTAGGCTTGAAAGATTGCTCAAGACTTTCTGGGCAATTTCAAAAACACTAGCCTGACGTGTTCCTGTCCTGAGTAAAATAGCTAGCAACTCTTGATTACTGAGCGCTTCTACTCCTTCTTGGGCCAGTCTTTCTCTTGGCAATAGTGAATCTTCTTGGAATGAAATACTGTACATAAAAATCCTCCTCACTTTATTATTCGTGAGAAGGATGAAAAATTAGATTTTTTTCTCAATTGGGGCTACACTAGCTAAAAGTTTTTTCAAACCTACTTCTGGGAAATTGATTTTTAATTCCTGAGTAGCTCCGTTACCTGAAACTTCCAGAACAGTTCCCTCTCCCCACTTCTTGTGGAGAGCAATATCACCAATAGACCAATTTGTCTCGCTAGAAGCTGATTTTGCTCCAGCTGTAAATTGACCAAATGGAAGACCGCTTGACTGGATAGATTTTGGGGCAGCACTGCGTTTACGGTCTTGAAGAGCTTGCGCAAGACTCATACCTTGACCGAAGGCAAGGCCACCACTGCTATATGATGCCTTAAAGCTTGTATTTGCTGGACGAGCCAGACCTTGATACTCAAGTAAGTCTGAGCTGATTTCGTTAATAAAACGAGTCGGACGGTTGTAGTTGGTACGACCAAAAAGCAGGCGCGAGTTGGCATTGGTCAGATAGAGAATTTTCTCTGCACGCGTAATTCCTACATAGGCCAGACGGCGTTCTTCTTCCAATTCATCTGGATCTTCAGCTGCACGACTAAGTGGAAAGACATTTTCTTCCATCCCAATCAAAAAGACAACTGGAAACTCGAGACCTTTGGCAGCATGCAGGGTCATCAAGGTCACTTCTGATGTTTCCTGACTTCCTGAATCTGTATCCGCAATCAAGGCCAAGTCATTTAAGAAACGACTCAGTTTATCCAGACCAGTTTCCTCTTCTGGACCATCAGAGGTATCATCAAAGTTTTTCGTCACAGAAAGGAACTCTTCGATATTTTCAACCCGAGCCTTACTTTCCAGAGTTGCTTGAGCATTAAGAATATCAATGTAACCTGTTTTTTCTAGAACTGCTTCAACCAACTCAGTAATGCTTAACTGGTCCAGTTGCTCCCGCAAATCCAGAATCATATTGGCAAAATCCCAGATAGACTGGGCTGCTTTTCCTTTGATGCCAGACAACATGATGTTTGCTGAAGCATCTATCATAGACACATTTTGCATATTTGCAAAATCACGGATTTTCTCAACAGTGCCTGGCCCAATTCCACGTTTCGGTTCGTTGATAATACGCTCAAAACTGATGTTATCACTTAAGTTGGCAATAAGATTGAGGTAAGCGATAATATCACGGATTTCCTTACGGCTGTAGAACTTGGTTCCACCAACCATGGTATAAGGGATGTTTGACTTGAGCAGAGCTTCCTCAATAGTACGAGACTGGGCATTTGTACGATAAAGAACTGCAAAATCCTTGTGAAGGAAGTTTTGACTGCGACCAAGTTCATCAATAGTCTTGGCTACAAAAACAGCCTCATCCAACTCATCATTAGCGCGATAGTAAACGATTTGCTCCCCATCAGCGTTTTGGGTCCATAGATTCTTAGGACGGCGGTTTTTATTGTTTTTAATGACCTCATTTGCGGCTTGTAGAATGGTTTTGGTTGAACGGTAATTCTCCTCCAACAAAACAACCTTGGCTTGAGGATAATCTTTCTCGAAATCCAAAATATTCTGCATATCAGCACCACGCCAACCGTAGATAGACTGGTCCGCATCCCCAACCACACAGATATTTTTAAAACGTGAAGCCAAGAGTTTGACCAATTGATACTGAGCATGGTTGGTATCTTGGTACTCATCAACGTGGATGTACTGGAACTTCTGCTGATAGTAGGTCAAGACATCAGGATTTTGATCAAAGAGACGCAAGGTCAGCATAATCAAATCATCAAAGTCAACCGACTCCGACTGACGAAGCTCTTTTTGGTAAGCAGTGTAGCATTGGGCCACGATTTGCGTGTACATATCGCCAGCTTGGGCAGCATAAGCCACATCATCAATCAAATCATTCTTAGCATTGGAAATGGTTCCTAAGATACTTCGTTCATTCCATTTTTTAGGATCCAAGTTCAACTGCTTGAGAATGCGTTTCATGAGCGTTCGCTGTTCACCAGGATCGACAATAGTAAAATTGCGGTTGTAGCCAATATGGTCCGCATCACGACGCAAAATACGAACACACATGGAGTGGAAAGTCGCAATCAGACAGTCCTGAGTAGCTGGATTAAGGTTATAAGCACGCTCTTTCATCTCACGCGCAGCCTTATTGGTAAAGGTAATAGCCAAGATATTCCAAGGATTGACCATCTTTTCATCAATCAGATAAGCAATGCGGTGGGTCAAAACTCGGGTCTTTCCAGACCCTGCCCCCGCCATGATTAACAAGGGACCTTCTGTCGTTTGCACCGCCTCAGCCTGACGGTCATTCATTCCATTTAATAATGCGTTCATCTTCTCTTCCTTACTCTTGAAGTCAATATTTCTATTATATCAGAATTCAGGGAAAATATCTTTACCTAGACTGGTTACGTGTAGAAGGCAACTCCTTATATCTAGATAAAAAAATGAGCTTGGATTACAATTTCCAAACTCATTTATTACTCAATGAAAATCGAAGTGCAAACTAGGAAGCTAGCCGCAGGTTGCTCAAAGCACTGCTTTGAGGTTGTAGACAAGACTGACGAAGTCAGCTCAAAACACTGTTTTGAGGTTGCAGATAGAACTGACGAAGTCAGTAACCATACATACGGCAAGGTGAAGCTGACGTGGTTTGAAGAGATTTTCGAAGAGTATAAAGTCAATTTCAATATACTAGAACAAACCTAGGACTGTTCCATCACTTTCAACATCCATGTTGAGGGCTGCTGGTCGTTTTGGAAGTCCTGGCATGGTCATGACATCACCAGTTAAGGCAACGATGAAGCCTGCACCTAATTTTGGTACCAATTCACGAATGGTAATTTCAAAGTTTTCAGGTGCTCCAAGTGCATTTGGATTATCTGAAAAACTATATTGAGTCTTAGCCATACAGATTGGCAATTTATCCCATCCGTTTTGAACGATTTGAGCGATTTGTGTTTGAGCTTTCTTCTCAAAGTTTACCTTGCTACCACGGTAGATTTCAGTAACAATCTTTTCAATCTTTTCTTGGACGGAAAGGTCATTGTCATACAAACGTTTATAGTTAGCTGGGCTTTCAGCTATAGTCTTAACAACTGTTTCAGCAAGAGCTACTCCACCTTCTGCGCCATCAGCCCAGACACTAGCCAACTCAACTGGTACATCGATTGAGGCACAGAGTTCTTTCAAGGTTGCGATTTCAGCTTCTGTATCAGACACAAATTCGTTAATAGCCACAACTGCTGGAATACCGAACTTACGGATGTTCTCAACGTGGCGTTTCAAGTTGGCAAAACCTGCACGGACTGCTTCTACATTTTCTTCAGTCAGAGCATCTTTAGCTACACCACCATTCATCTTAAGGGCACGAAGAGTTGCGACAATAACAACTGCATCTGGAGATGTTGGCAAGTTTGGTGTCTTGATATCAAGGAATTTCTCGGCACCAAGATCTGCACCAAAACCAGCTTCAGTAACTGTGTAATCAGCCAAGTGAAGGGCTGTGCTTGTTGCTAAGACTGAATTACATCCATGAGCAATATTGGCAAATGGACCACCATGTACAAAGGCAGGTGTTCCGTAAATTGTCTGAACCAAGTTTGGCTTAATAGCATCCTTCAAAATCAAAGCTAAGGCACCTTCAACCTGCAAATCACCTACAGAAACTGGTGTACGGTCGTAACGATAACCAATAACGATATTAGCCAAACGGCGTTTCAAGTCCTCGATGTCTGTTGCCAAGCAAAGAATTGCCATGATTTCGGAAGCAACTGTAATGTCAAAACCATCCTCACGTGGAATTCCGTTTAGAGGGCCACCAAGTCCAACGGTCACATGACGAAGAGCTCGGTCGTTCAAATCCACGACACGTTTCCAGAGGATACGACGTTGGTCAATTCCCAGCTCATTCCCTTGGTGCAAGTGGTTGTCAATCAAGGCAGAAAGAGCATTGTTGGCAGTTGTAATGGCGTGCATGTCCCCAGTAAAGTGGAGATTGATGTCCTCCATTGGTAGAACTTGAGCATAACCACCACCAGCTGCACCACCCTTAATCCCCATTACTGGACCAAGAGATGGTTCGCGGATAGCAATCATAGTTTTCTTGCCAATCTTGTTCAAGGCATCCGCAAGACCAATGGTAATGGTTGATTTCCCTTCACCTGCAGGTGTTGGGTTAATGGCAGTAACCAAGATCAATTTCCCAACTGGATTGCTCTCAACTGCACGAATTTTATCAAAGCTAAGCTTAGCCTTGTACTTTCCATACAACTCCAAATCGTCGTAAGAAATACCAAGTTTCTCTACAACATCAACGATTGGCTTCAACTCAATACTCTGTGCGATTTCAATATCTGTTTTCATTCAAAACTCCTCTAACCTCTTATATGATAATTCATTATAACACAAAACAAGATTTTTAACATCCGAAAACTCTCTAAACGTTCGTAAATATCCCTATTTTTAAGTTTTTTAGAGCCCTTTCTTAAATTTTATATGGCTTTATAGTTTGAAACTATAGTAAATCTTCGTTTTTACCAAAAATTTATCGCTTTCATTTTACTTACCGTTTATTTTTGTGTACAATAGTGCTATGAAAATTTTAGTTACATCGGGCGGTACCAGTGAAGCTATCGATAGCGTCCGCTCTATCACTAACCATTCTACAGGTCGCTTGGGGAAAATCATCACAAAAACCTTGCTTGCTGCAGGGCATGAAGTTTGTTTAATTACGACAAAACGAGCTCTGAAGCCAGAAGCCCATCCCAACCTAAGCATTCTAGAAATTACCAATACCAAGGACCTTCTACTGGAAATGCAAGAACGGGTTGCAGATTATCAGGTTTTGATTCACTCAATGGCGGTGTCCGACTACACTCCTGTTTATATGACAGGGCTTGAGGAAGTTCAGGCTAGCTCCAATCTAGAAGAGTTTTTAAGCAAGCAAAATCATCAGGCTAAGATTTCTTCAACTGATGAGGTTCAGGTTTTGTTCCTTAAAAAAACACCCAAAATCATCTCTCTAGTCAAGGAATGGAACCCTACTATTCATCTGATTGGTTTCAAACTGCTTGTTGATGTCTCTGAGGATTATCTCATCGAGATTGCCCGAAAAAGTCTTATCAAGAATCAAGCAGATTTAATCATCGCCAATGACCTGACTCAAATCTCAGCAGGTCAGCACCGAGCTATCTTTGTTGAGAAAGATCAGCTTAAAACAGTCCAGACTAAAGAAGAAATTGCAGAACTCCTCCTTGAAAAAATTCAAGCCTATCATTCATAGAAAGGAAAACTATGGCACATGTTCTATTGGCTGTAACAGGATCAATCGCCTCTTACAAGTCGGCAGATTTAGTCAGTTCTCTAAAAAAACAAGGTCATCAAGTCACTGTTTTAATGACTCAGGCTGCTACAGAGTTTATTCAACCTTTGACACTGCAGGTACTCTCTCAGAATCCTGTCCACTTGTATGTCATGAAGGAACCCTATCCTGACCAAGTCAATCATATCGAACTTGGAAAAAAAGCAGATTTATTTATCGTGGCCCCTGCAACTGCTAACACTATCGCAAAATTAGCCCACGGCTTCGCGGACAACATAGTAACCAGTACAGCTTTAGCTCTGCCAAGTCATATTCCCAAACTAATAGCTCCCGCTATGAATACAAAAATGTATGACCATCCAGCAACTCAGGTTAATCTGAAAATATTAGAAACCTACGGCTATCAGCTGATTGCTCCTAAGGAATCCCTACTAGCTTGTGGAGACAAGGGACGAGGAGCTTTAGCTGACCTCACAATTATTTTAGAAAGAATAAAGGAAACTCTCGATGAAAAAACGATCTAATATTGCGCCCATTGCTATCTTTTTTGCAACCATGCTCGTGATTCACTTTCTGAGCTCACTTATCTTTAACCTTTTTCCATTTCCCATCAAACCGACCATCGTTCATATTCCTGTCATTATTGCCAGCATTATCTACGGTCCACGAGTTGGGATTACACTTGGATTTTTGATGGGGCTACTTAGCTTGACAGTTAACACGATTACAATTCTACCGACAAGCTATCTCTTCTCCCCATTTGTACCAAACGGAAACATCTACTCAGCTATCATTGCCATTGTCCCACGTATTTTGATTGGTTTAACTCCGTATCTGGTCTATAAACTGATGAAAAATAAAACTGGTCTGATTCTAGCTGGTGCCCTTGGTTCACTTACCAACACAGTCTTTGTCCTTGGAGGAATTTTCTACCTATTTGGAAATGTTTTTGATGGCAATATACAAAAACTCCTAGCAACTGTTATCTCAACAAATTCGATTGCCGAATTAGTTATTTCCGCAGTTCTGACCCTTGCTATTGTTCCAAGATTACAAACTTTGAAGAAATAAAAACAATCTCCACTTTCAAACCTGAAGGTGGAGATTTTGTTTGAAGTAGTCTCTTTTTAGTGAAATCTTTACCAATATTTATACTCAATGAACATCAAAAAGCAAACTAGGAGGCTGGCCGCAGGTTGCTCAAAACACAGTTTTGAGGTTGCAGACGGAAGTTGACGTGGTTTGAAGAGGTTTTCGAAGAGTATTAACTAAAAAACGACCTATAAACCTAAGTAAATCCTTGCTTTATTGTCTTGTTTATTGTACTATACTAATGTATATACAGTTAAAAGGAGATTCTTATGAATACACGGAAAAAGACACAATTTATGACAATGACAGCCCTCTTAACGGCTATTGCAATTTTGATTCCGATTGTGATGCCTTTCAAGATTGTCATTCCACCTGCTTCTTACACTTTGGGGAGCCATATCGCTATTTTTATCGCTATGTTCTTGTCGCCCTTGATGGCAGTTTTTGTCATTCTAGCCTCTAGTTTTGGATTTTTGATGGCTGGCTATCCTATGGTTATCGTATTTCGAGCTTTTTCCCATATCTTTTTTGGGACTTTGGGAGCTCTTTACCTACAAAAATTCCCCGATACCCTAGATAAACCAAAATCTTCCTGGATTTTCAACTTTGTGTTAGCTGTCGTTCATGCCCTTGCTGAAGTATTAGCCTGTGTCATTTTTTACGCAACTTCTGGTACTAATGTAGAAAATATGTTTTATGTCCTATTTGTACTAGTTGGATTTGGCACAATTATCCATAGTATGGTAGACTATACATTAGCACTAGCTGTCTATAAAGTGCTTCGAAAACGCCGTTAAAAGGAAGAACTATGGCAAAAGATCGCAAACAAGCCCTCCTCCAACTCTTGAAAGAAGCTCCTAAAGCCCTCAATGGCCAAAGTTTGGCGGAGCATTTTCATGTAACACGCCAGGTCATTGTACAAGATATTGCAATTTTGAGAGCCGATGGCGCTCCTATCCTATCCACTAATCGTGGCTACATCTATAAGCAAGTTGATACCAATCCTTATGTTCACAAACTTTTCAAAGTGAAACATGAAGTTGAAGAAATCGGTCAGGAACTCCTTGCTATCGTTGATAATGGTGGACGTGTGCAAAATACCTTAATTGACCATCCTGTTTATGGAGAAATCGAAACCTTGCTTAAACTGTCTTGTCGCCGAGACGTCCAACATTTTCTGGAACAAGTCGAGCATTCAGACTTTAGACCTCTGTCTGAATTGACAGATGGCATCCATTACCACCTAGTCGAAGCCGAAACACAACAAGACCTCCACTATATCGAGGAGGCCTTGGATCAGCTAGGTTATTTAGTAAGAGACTAGAAGATTTTCTTGTCCCATCCATCTTCTGTACGGTGGCGGTAGAAAAACTCTGATTTATCAGGAGCTTCCATCATTTCCATCAAAGGCAACATATCATAGGCCAGATTCAAGTTTGGAATCTGGTCTTTTTGCACCCAAGAAACTTCTCCTTCTTCTGAAGATTGAAGAGTTCCAGTAAACTCGGTCGCCTTATAACAAAAGACAATGTAGCGCCCGCCTGTATCCAGAGGCCAGTTCTTGATACCGACTAGTTGAGGATTTTGGATAGTCAATCCTGTTTCTTCGTAGATCTCACGAATGACAGACTCTGCGAAAGCCTCGCCATTTTCTACATGACCTCCAGGAAAGGCATAACCAGACCAGCGATTGGTTTCAGGAGCGCGATACTGCATCACCACGCGCTGAGTTTCGATGTCTTCAATCAGACAAATATTTGTTAAAATCGTTAATTGGGAACGGGACATAAATTTACTCGCTTTCTAATTCATTAAATTTTCAGACTTGGTACCAAAGATATTAGCTTTTACTTTTTAAAATTATTTAGAATAGAATACCATCCGTTTTTCCTTCATAGGCTTTCCAAGTTCAAGTATCTTTTCTTGTCCATCAAAAGTAAAACCTATTTTTTGATAGAAAGCAATGGCGCGCTTATTATCTTTCAATACCCATAAGAAAATTGCAGAAAAATGATCAAGAGTAGTCAAAGCTGCTTTCACTAACTTTTGTGCGATTCCTTTTCCGTAATAATCTTTTAAAACATATAAAGCGATAATTTCACCAGCTTGAATAGTCTCATCACGAAAGTTACCATAACTGATAAAACCAACTACCTTCAGGCCATCCATCGCAATCAATGTATTTTCTGGATACTTTTGACTAAAGAGTCGACACCTTTCTAATGTCATTGTCTCCTGAAATTCTGCAGGCAAAAAATCATCATAAGCCTCTCTCCACGTTTGCCAGTGAACTAGGGATTTACCTTCTATCTCTTCAGGAGTTTCCATTAATTTGATAATAACCGTCATTTATTTTCTTCTCCTTAATCCAACGCCTTGACTTCCAGCATCATATCACGAATCTGAGCTGCCAGTTCAAAATCAAGCACTTCAACGGCTTCTTGCATTTGTTTTTCTAGTTTCTTGACGAGTTCCTTGCGCTCTTGTTTGTTGAGGCTGTTGATATCAACTTCCTTGTCCTCTTCCTTGGCAACTGCCTTAGTTACTGCAATTAGGTCACGGATTTCTTTCTTAATAGTTTGTGGTACGATACCATGCTCTTCATTATAAGCCATCTGGATTTTCCGACGGCGAGCAGTTTCATCAATGGCACGTTGCATAGACTGAGTCAAAGTGTCCGCATACATAATGACATGCCCTTCACTGTTACGGGCGGCACGTCCAATGGTCTGGATGAGGCCACGTTCGTTACGAAGGAAACCTTCCTTGTCAGCATCGAGAATGGCAACCAAGCTAACCTCAGGAACGTCAATCCCTTCACGGAGCAGGTTAATTCCGACCAAGACATCAAAGACACCCAAGCGCAAGTCACGGATAATCTCTGTCCGCTCCAAGGTCTTGATATCCGAGTGCATGTACTTGACCTTGATTCCCATTTCTTTGAAGTAGTCGGTTAAGTCCTCTGCCATCTTCTTGGTTAAGGTTGTGATAAAGGTACGCTCATTCTTCTCAACACGGGCATTAATTTCACCTAAGAGATCATCAATCTGTCCCATAGTCGGACGGACTTCCACCTCTGGATCCAAGAGTCCCGTTGGACGAATGATTTGCTCAATCACTGTCTCGGTCTGTTCATTTTCATAGTCACCAGGTGTCGCTGAAACGTAGACAATCTGATGTACATGACTTTCAAACTCTTCACGACGTAGAGGACGATTGTCCAGAGCAGACGGCAAACGAAAACCATAATTTACTAGCATTTCTTTACGCGAACGGTCTCCATTGTACATGCCCTTGATTTGCCCCATGGTCATATGACTCTCGTCAATCATAATTAAGAAATCATCTGGGAAGAAGTCGAGAAGGGTATAAGGAGGCTCACCTTCGCTACGCCCATCCATGTGGCGAGAATAATTTTCAACCCCGTTGGTATAGCCCATCTCACGCAACATTTCGATATCATACTCTGTCCGCTGTTTCAAACGTTGGGCTTCAAGCAGTTTACCTTCCTTCTCAAAGACAGCTAGTTGTTCTTCTAATTCTGCTTGAATCTTGGCAATGGCAACTTCCATGTGGTCGTCATTGGTCACAAAGTGAGTCGCAGGGAAAATCGCCAGATGATCCACTTCTCCCAACACCTGACCTGTCAGGGCCTCAACTTCACGAATACGGTCAATTTCGTCTCCAAAAAATTCTACTCGAAAGGCATGCTCATCACGGGAGGCTGGGAAAATCTCTACCACATCCCCACGAACGCGAAATCTTCCCCGTTGGAAATCAATATCATTACGTTCAAACTGAATATCTACCAAGTCATTCAAGAGTTTATCACGAGAAATCTCTAGACCAGGACGGAGACTAACGACACTATCAGCGTATTCTTTGGGCGAACCCAAACCATAGATACAAGAGACTGAGGCCACGACAATAACATCATTGCGCTCCAAAAGAGCCGAAGTCGCTGAGTGGCGGAGCTTGTCAATCTCATCGTTGACAGAGCTATCCTTTTCAATATAGGTATCACTGGAAGGAACATAGGCCTCAGGCTGGTAATAATCATAGTAGGAAACAAAGTACTCAACTGCATTTTCAGGGAAAAATTCCTTAAACTCCCCATAGAGCTGTCCTGCTAGAGTTTTATTGTGGGCAATAACCAGAGTTGGCTTATTGACTTTGGAAATGACCTGACTCATGGTATAGGTCTTCCCTGTTCCAGTCGCCCCCATCAGAATCTGAGCTTTTTCTCCCCCCTCGATATTATCAACCAACTGCTCGATAGCTTGGGGTTGATCTCCTGATGGTTGATACTTTGATACTAGTTTAAATTGATTATCTGTAATACGATTGATCATAAGAATCCTCTTTCCATGTGCTATTCCTATTTTAGCATACTTGTAGTATTTTCACGAAGAAAAGGACGGACCGAAGTCACATCCTTTCATTTTCTTTCTTTAATTGGTAAGCGAGATAGATAATCAGCAGTAGCAAGACTAGACTTGTCATGATAGATCCTTCTATGCCAAAAGATCCTCCTGATAACCAGCTCTGATCGCCTTGTGGTAAAAATGTCATCAGCGATGTTCCTGACGATTGACCACTAACTAAAATCCCAAAAAGATTACCCTGAGCAAAATTCCAAGCGCCATGAATACCTGCTACCCCCCAAACTGTATCAGTTTTAAGAAGGTAAAGAGCCATAGCAACTCCGAATAAGAAGAGATTCACTAGAGATAGAGGTGTTAGACCAGAATTGCCCATATGAAGTAGGGTGAAGAACAGGCTAGATATAAGAACAGCAAGTTTTAAATTGGTTCGTGAAGCCAATTGAGGAAGGAGCCAAGCACGGGCTACCACTTCTTCTGTTGTCCCCTGTAAAATCCAAAAAGGGATAGTAAAGACGATAAAGGTAAGCGAATAAGGATCTAAGTGAATGGACTCAAAACGATATTGACCTAAGGCTACCAAACCTAACAAGGTTAGAAGAAAAAGTGCCAGACCTAGCCCAAATCCTTTCAGAAGATTGCTGAGAAAATTCTCTCTATAAAATCCTAAGGTTCGAATAGGTCTTTTCTCAACTTTTCTAGTCCATCTGAACACAGTGTTGAGAATAAAACCAAAGGCCAGTAATTCTAAAATTAAATGAAAGTCACTTGTTTTATCCATCAAGCTCTGCTGCAAGGTCTGCAAGTAGGTAGCGAAAGCTTGAGCAGCCTCTCCAAAATTTCTAGCAAGTCCGATGAGAGCTAACAAACTAATACCATATAAAGTAAAAGCTACAAACTCTCCTATGAAGACAAAAACAAAGGATAACAAGGGGCTTGTGTAAATGTTTAACCGCATTTGAGAAGCTTGGAAATCTTTAAATATTCTTTTATCCTTCATATCCCTATCCTCTTTTATTCTATTGTATACTATTATTATAGCACTTTGTGGTAGCAGTTCAAGAAAGAAGCAAAGGATTTTTATGTTATATCTTCTAACATAAAAGTCCCTAGATTTGCATTTTTTTAATTTTTCTGATATAATGGGAAAATATTCGGAAAAGGAGACTAAAAATGAAGAAAAAATTTCTAGCATTTTTGCTAATTTTATTCCCAATTTTCTCATTAGGTATTGCGAAAGCAGAAACGATTAAGATTGTGTCTGATACCGCCTATGCACCTTTTGAGTTTAAAGATTCAGATCAAACTTATAAAGGAATTGATGTTGACATTATTAACAAAGTCGCTGAGATTAAAGGATGGAATATTCAGATGTCCTATCCTGGATTTGACGCAGCGGTAAATGCGGTTCAAGCTGGTCAAGCTGACGCAATCATGGCAGGAATGACAAAGACTGCAGAACGTGAAAAAGTTTTCACCATGTCTGATACTTACTATGATACAAAAGTTGTCATTGCAACTACAAAGTCACACAAGATTAGTCAGTATGATCAATTAAAAGGTAAAACTGTTGGTGTTAAAAACGGAACTGCCGCTCAACGTTTCCTTGAAACAATCAAAGATAAATACGGTTTTACTATTAAAACATTTGACACTGGTGATTTGATGAACAACAGCTTGAGTGCTGGTGCCATCGATGCCATGATGGATGACAAACCTGTTATCGAATATGCCATTAACCAAGGTCAAGACCTCCATATTGAAATGGATGGTGAAGCTGTAGGAAGTTTTGCTTTCGGTGTGAAAAAAGGAAGTAAATACGAGCACCTAGTTACTGAATTTAACCAAGCCTTGGCCGAAATGAAAAAAGATGGTAGCCTTGATAAAATCATCAAGAAATGGACTGCTTCATCATCTTCAGCATTGCCAACTACAACTACTCTAGCTGGCTTAAAAGCTATTCCTGTTAAAGCTAAATATATCATTGCTAGCGATTCTTCTTTTGCACCTTTTGTTTTCCAAAATTCAAGCAACCAATACACTGGTATTGATATGGAATTGATTAAGGCAATCGCTAAAGACCAAGGTTTTGAAATTGAAATTACCAACCCTGGTTTTGATGCAGCTATCAGCGCTGTCCAAGCTGGTCAAGCAGATGGTATCATTGCTGGTATGTCTGTTACAGATGCTCGTAAGGCAACTTTTGACTTCTCAGAATCATACTACACTGCTAATACTATCCTTGGTGTCAAAGAATCAAGCACTATTGCTTCTTATGAAGACTTGAAAGGGAAGACAGTTGGTGTTAAAAACGGAACTGCTTCTCAAACCTTCCTAACAGAAAATCAAAGCAAATACGGTTACAAAATCAAAACCTTTGCTGATGGTTCTTCAATGTATGACAGTTTAAACACTGGTGCCATTGATGCCGTTATGGATGATGAACCTGTTCTCAAATATTCTATCAGCCAAGGTCAAAAATTGAAAACTCCAATCGCTGGAACTCCAATCGGTGAAACAGCCTTTGCCGTTAAAAAAGGAGCAAATCCAGAGTTGATTGAAATGTTCAATAACGGACTTGCAAACCTTAAAGCAAACGGAGAATTCCAAAAGATTCTTGATAAATACCTAGCTGGTGAGTCTTCAACTGCTTCAACAAGCACTGTTGATGAGACAACTATCTGGGGCTTGCTTCAAAACAACTACAAACAACTCCTTAGCGGGCTTGGAATCACTCTTGCTCTAGCTCTTATCTCATTTGCTATTGCTATTGTTATCGGAATTATCTTCGGTATGTTTAGCGTTAGCCCCTACAAATCTCTTCGTGTGATCTCTGAGATTTTCGTTGACGTTATCCGTGGTATTCCATTGATGATTCTTGCAGCCTTCATCTTCTGGGGTATTCCAAACTTCATCGAGTCTATTACAGGCCAACAAAGTCCAATTAACGACTTTGTAGCTGGTACCATTGCCCTTTCGCTCAATGCAGCCGCTTATATCGCTGAGATCGTTCGTGGTGGTATTCAAGCCGTTCCAGTTGGTCAAATGGAAGCCAGCCGAAGCTTGGGTATCTCTTATGGAAAAACCATGCGTAAGATTATCTTGCCACAGGCAACTAAATTGATGTTGCCAAACTTTGTTAACCAATTTGTTATCGCTCTTAAAGATACAACCATCGTATCTGCTATCGGTTTGGTTGAACTCTTCCAAACTGGTAAGATTATCATTGCCCGTAACTACCAAAGTTTCAAGATGTATGCAATCCTTGCTATCTTCTATCTTGTAATTATCACACTTTTGACTAGACTAGCGAAACGCTTAGAAAAGAGGATTCGTTAATGGCAAAATTAAAAATTGATGTAAATGACTTACATAAGCAATATGGAAAAAATAAGGTCCTAAAAGGGATTACAACTAAATTCTACGAAGGAGATGTTGTTTGTATCATCGGTCCTTCAGGTTCTGGTAAGTCAACCTTCCTTCGTAGCCTTAATCTTCTAGAAGAAGTTACGAGCGGTCACATCACTGTGAACGGTTATGACTTAACTGAAAAAACAACCAACGTTGACCACGTCCGTGAAAATATAGGCATGGTGTTCCAACACTTCAACCTCTTCCCACACATGTCTGTATTGGACAACATTACTTTTGCCCCTATTGAGCACAAGTTGATGACTAAGGAAGAAGCTGAGAAATTGGGAATGGAGTTGCTTGAGAAGGTTGGGCTAGCAGATAAAGCTAATGCTAACCCAGATAGCCTATCAGGTGGTCAAAAACAACGTGTGGCTATCGCTCGTGGACTAGCAATGAATCCAGACATCATGCTCTTTGATGAACCAACTTCAGCCCTTGATCCTGAAATGGTCGGAGATGTACTAAACGTTATGAAAGAATTAGCTGAGCAAGGCATGACTATGATTATCGTAACTCATGAGATGGGATTTGCTCGTCAGGTTGCCAACCGCGTTATCTTTACTGCAGACGGTGAATTCCTAGAAGACGGAACACCTGATCAAATCTTTGATAACCCTCAACACCCACGTCTGAAAGAGTTCTTGGACAAGGTCTTAAACGTCTAAACTCAAACTGTAAGGATTTCCTTGCAGTTTTTTTCTATCTCGTATTGGATTTTTTGATTTTTCGGAAAATTATGTTAGAATTAAGTTTATGAAATGAGATTTCCTCATACCTAGCAAGACTAGGAATAAAAATAGAAATTAGGTAGCTAGATGTCATCTAAGGTTATTGTTACAATTTTCGGTGCGAGTGGAGACCTGGCTAAACGCAAGCTCTACCCTTCCCTTTTTAGACTTTATAAATCCGGCAATCTTTCCAAGCACTTTGCAGTTATTGGAACTGCCCGTCGTCCTTGGAGCAAGGAATATTTTGAATCTGTTGTTGTCGAATCTATCCTTGATTTGGCAGATAGTACCGAACAGGCTCAAGAGTTCGCTAGCCACTTCTACTATCAAAGTCATGATGTCAATGACACGGAACACTACATCGCTTTACGTCAATTACAGGCTGAACTAAATGATAAGTATCAAGCTGAAGACAACAAGCTCTTCTTCTTGTCTATGGCACCTCAGTTCTTTGGAACCATTGCAAAACACCTCAAGTCTGAAAACATTGTGGACGGTAAAGGTTTTGAACGCCTAATCGTCGAAAAACCATTTGGTACAGATTACGCAAGCGCAAGCAAGTTGAATGACGAGCTCCTAGCAACATTTGACGAAGAACAAATTTTCCGAATTGACCATTATCTTGGTAAGGAAATGATCCAAAGTATCTTTGCAGTTCGCTTTGCAAACCTGATTTTTGAAAACGTTTGGAATAAAGACTTTATCGATAATGTTCAAATTACCTTTGCAGAGCGCTTGGGTGTAGAAGAACGTGGTGGCTACTATGACCAATCTGGTGCCCTCCGTGACATGGTACAAAACCACACACTACAACTTCTTTCTCTCCTTGCTATGGACAAGCCAGCAAGCTTCACAAAAGACGAGATTCGTGCTGAAAAGATTAAGGTCTTTAAAAACCTCTATCATCCAACTGATGAAGAACTTAAAGAACACTTTATCCGTGGTCAATACCGTTCAGGTAAGATTGATGGCATGAAATACATTTCTTATCGTAGCGAGCCAAATGTAAATCCAGAGTCAACAACTGAAACCTTTGCATCTGGTACCTTCTTTGTAGACAGCGATCGCTTCCGTGGTGTTCCTTTCTTCTTCCGTACTGGTAAACGTCTGACTGAAAAAGGAACTCATGTCAACATCGTCTTTAAACAAATGGACTCTATCTTTGGTGAGCCACTTGCTCCAAACATTTTGACCATCTATATCCAACCAACAGAAGGCTTCTCTCTTAGCCTAAATGGGAAGCAAGTAGGAGAAGAATTCAACTTGGCTCCTAACTCACTTGATTACCGTACAGATGCGACCGCAACTGGTGCTTCTCCAGAACCATACGAGAAATTGATTTATGATGTCTTAAATAACAACTCAACTAACTTTAGCCACTGGGATGAAGTTGGTGCGTCATGGAAGTTGATTGACCGTATCGAAGAACTCTGGGCCGAAAATGGTGCCCCACTTCATGACTATAAAGCTGGAAGCATGGGACCTCAAGCCAGCTTTGACTTACTTGAAAAATTTGGTGCTAAATGGACTTGGCAACCAGATATCGCCTATCGTCAAGATGGTCGTTTAGAATAAAAAATTTCCTGCAAGTTATGCCTTGCAGGATTTTTGCTTCTGATTAGATTAAGCCTTCCAAGAGACCCTTCATAAAGTTTTCTGAGTTAAACTCTCCAATATCATCAATTTTTTCACCAAAACCAATCAATTTTACAGGAATATTGAGTTCTTCACGGATGGCTAGAACAACACCACCTCGAGCCGTTCCATCAATCTTAGTCAAAACAATTCCTGTCAAAGGGGTAATTTTTGAAAATTCTTTTGCCTGTACCAAGGCATTCTGACCAGTTGATGCATCAAGAGCCAAGAATGTTTCATGAGGGGCTTCTGGCACAACACGTTTGATGATACGACCAATCTTTTCTAGCTCAGCCATAAGGTTGTCCTTGTTTTGCAAACGACCAGCAGTATCAATCATGAGAATATCGATATCTTCAGCCACGGCACGTTCCATGCCATCAAAGACTACACTGGCTGGGTCAGCTTTCTCAGGTCCAGTCACTACTGGAACATCTACTCGTCGGCCCCATTCAGCTAGCTGGGCTACCGCCCCTGCACGGAAGGTATCTGCCGCAACTAACATGACCTTCTTGCCAGCTTGTTTGTAGCGGTGGGCTAGTTTTCCGATAGAGGTTGTTTTCCCAACACCATTAACACCGACAAAGAGCATGACTGTCAAGCCATCTTGGAAGTGGATACTTTCATCGTAATTGCCATCCTTTTCATAAAGCTCAACTAATTTCTCAATGATGACACGGCGAAGTGCGTCAGGTTTCTTGGCGTTTTCAAGCTTGGCTTCGTAGCGTAGCTCCTCTGTTAAGTTAGAAGCCACCTGGACACCAACGTCACTCATGATGAGCAGTTCTTCCAATTCCTCGAAGAATTCTTCGTCAACAGAGCGGAAATTGGCAAAGAAGGCATTCAAGCGAGCACCGAATCCTGTACGAGTTTTCTTAAGACTGCGGTCATATTTTTCCTGAACAGTTTCTTCTACTTGAATGGTTTCTGGTTCAAGCACTTCGGAACTATTTTCTTCTACAGTTCCTATGAACTCTGGATTCTCTTCCTCAGTAACTTCTTCTGAGTTTGGCAATTCTTCTACTTGTTGAACTTCTACAGCTGGCTCTGAATCCTTACTTTCTTCAACTGTATCTTGGATTTCCTCTTCTTGGAGTACAGCTTCTTCAACAATTTCAACTTCTGCTTCTTCTTGAGAAACTTCCTCAGCTTCTGTAAGGGCAGGCTCCGTATTTTCAGACAAATCAAGATTTTCCAGAGCTTCTTTTACAACTTCTTCGATTTTAGGTTCTTCTTTTTTTCCGAATAGACGGTCAAATAATCCCATATCTTAGTTCTCCTTTAGCACGTATTCTTCGATAGCCCAAGCGACAGCTTCCTCATTATTGGTCATTGGGGTTACCACATTTGCGACTGCCTTGACTTCAGGAACAGCGTTTTGCATGGCAACACCGAGTCCTGCCCATTCAATCATAGAAAGGTCATTAGCTTCATCACCACAGGCCATCACTTGGCTTTGGTCAATTCCCAGATGGCTGATTAGTTTAGCCAAACCTGTTGCTTTATGGACATTTTTAGGAGACCACTCTAGCAACATTTCACGTGATTTAAAGATTTCATATTGATCAAATAATTCTGGCGAAATCTTCTGAATGGCTGCATCCAAGGGTTCTTGAGCAAAGGCAGTCACGCACTTATTGTAAGTCATTTGACTAGATAGGTCTTCAAAGGCCACTGGAACAAAGGTCAATGCTGGATTAAATTTGGCATAAAGACTTTCTTGGTCAGATTGGATTTGATAAACCGTTCCTTCTGAGATAGCATCAAGAGGCAGTGATAATTTCTCTGTTTCCTCATACAAGCGTGCCACATCATCATATGAAAAAACTGTCTTATCAAGGATTTCACCTGTATTTTTCTGAACCAAACCACCATTAAAGGTAATGGTATACTCATCTTCCTGGCCGTCAGTCCCTAGCTCATGAAGGAAGAAATCCATAGCTTTTAAGGGACGACCCGTTGTCAATACGACCTTGATACCACGATCACGCGCAGCTTTCAAGGTTGCCTTGGTACGATCCGTCAGCCTTTTATCACTAGTCAGCAAGGTCCCATCCAAGTCCAATGCAATCAATTTTATATCTGCCATTATAAGCCCTCCATATAAGCTATAACCGACTGGTCTTTATGGTGACCAATCACAGTCTCTGCTAATTCTAAAATTTCTGGTCGTGCATTTTCAGGAGCTACAGGATGTCCCACAACCTGCATCATGTGCAAGTCATTAAGATTGTCTCCAAAAGCCATAACCTGATCCATTGTGATACCAAGTTTTTTAGCTAATTCAACAATGGCCACTCCCTTATCGACATAGTCCAGAACAATATCAATAGATTCAAAGCCAGTTGTCATAGCCTTAACACCAGGGACATTTTCATTGACCCAAGCCTCACCAGCTTCCAGCGTCTCTTCTGTGAAGTTGGTTGTAAATTTGAAAATGTCATCTGTGATATCTTCCAAACTTGCTACTTTTTGGATATTTTCATTATAATGCTGGCTCTCTTTCAAATAGGTCTCATCAACCGTATCTAGAACATAAGAGCCTTTTCTCCCCGTCAAGAGCAGTTTATTGATATCTACATAAGGTGACGTTTTCAGCCTTTCAAAAGTCGTCAAATAAAACTCACGAGACATGGTCGCTTCATACAAGTCTTGACCTTTATATTCGACCAAACTGCCATTTTCCGCGATGAAAATAATGTCGTCACGAACATCAGCAAATAATTTTTCTAAAGACAGAAATCCACGCCCCGAAGCTACTGCAAAGTAAATCCCTTTTTCCTTATAGGAAGTCAAGAGAGACTTGAGGCGGTCCATATCAAAGCGTCCATTCTCATCTAGGAAGGTTCCGTCCATATCCGTTGCTACTAGTTTAATTGTCATCCTTCAATACTTTCTAAATCTTTTAACTTAACCGAAACAATTTTTGAGACACCTGATTCTTGCATGGTCACTCCATAGATAGAATCGGCCGCTGCCATAGTTCCCTTACGGTGGGTTACGACGATAAACTGGCTATCCTTATCAAACCGATTGAGGTAATCCCCGAAACGCTTAACATTGGCTTCGTCCAGCGCAGCTTCCACCTCATCCAAGATGACAAATGGAATGGTCTTGACACGAATAATGGAGAAGAGCAAGGCAAGAGCCGATAGAGCTTTTTCACCACCACTCATCAGATTAAGAGACTGGATTTTCTTACCTGGAGGTTGAACAGAAATCTCAACCCCAGCTGTCAGCAAATCTCCTTCCGTCAAGATTAAGTCTGCCTGACCTCCGCCAAACATCTGCTTAAAGGTCACTTTAAAGGACTCACGAATAGCTTCAAAGGTGGATTTAAAGCGTTCCTTGACCTCATCATTCATCTCTGTAATGGTCTCAAGAAGGAGGTTTTTCGCTGACAAAATGTCATCACGTTGGCTATTTAGGAAATCCAGACGGTTGTGAACTTCTTCATACTGGTCAATAGCTTCCAAATTGACAGGACCCAGTGAGCGAATAGCCTTCTCTAAATCTTTAACCTCTTGCTCTGCCAGATTGAGATTTTCCAACTCATGCGCCTTTTCTAAAGCCTCAGTATAGCTAATCTGATACTGGTCTGTTAATAGACTTTGTAGATGGCGCAAGCGCTCGCTGACCTTTTCTTTCTTGGCTTCAGCACGTGTTTGCTTGCGAATCCACTCCTCATTCTGTTGGCGAGCCTGATCCAAATGACTAGCAATATCATCCAGCTGACCTTCAATATCATCCAACTCAAACTGCTTGCGAATCAAACCTTGTTGGAGATTTGTTTTCTGGTTTTTGGCTTCTTCAGCCTGTTGACTGAGCAGTTCTGTATCAACCTTCTCAATATTATCAACCTTTTCTTGAAGAAGGCGCTGGATTTCCTCTTGCTCGATATTCAGATTGTCCAATTCCTTGCCTAAACGTTCAATATCCGCAACTTCGTAACGTTTTTGCCCTTGCAGTTCTGTCTTAAGCAGGCGAGCTTGCGCTACCTTTTCCTGCAAGTTTTGATAGCGTTCTTGGATGGCATTTTTGTTGGACTTAATCTCTTCAATCTCAGCTTCCAGATTTTGCTTTTCACTGGCGATTGTAGTAAGGCGCTCTTGACATTTTTCCTTATCCGCTTGCCAATCTCCCTCAGAAAGACGATCTAATTCCTCTTCTTGGAGTTTCCAAAGAGTTTCTAATTCTTCGACTTGCTGACTGGTCTGCTGATAAGCGAGGGACAAGCCTTGCTCCTGAATACGAGCCTGCTCTCCTTGATATTTGATAGCTTCTAATCTTTCTGTCAATGCAGCCATCTCATCTTGTAAGGTCTTCAAACTCGCTTCTTCGGAACGCAAGCTAGCTTCTTCTTCAGCAATTTCTTTTTGCAATTGCTCCAGTTCTGGCTTGATAAAAATACTGTTATTCTGGCGATTGGCACCACCTGCATAGGAACCACCTGTGCGCAACTCTGTACCGTCTAAAGTCACCATACGAACCTGATAACGAACTTGTCGAGCTGCTGCACGCGCATGTTCTACTGTATCAAAAATCGCTGTCGTGGCTAGCAAATTCTTGAAAATAGCTTCCAGTCTAGTATCGAATGTCACCAACTCATCTGCCATGCCCAGAAATCCTGGACTTGCAGCGATAGCATCTTGGTTCTGACTAGAAATCGTACGCGCCTTGATCGTTGTCAAAGGAAGAAAGGTTGCACGACCTGCTCTATTTCGTTTGAGGAAATCAATCGCCTTGGTTGCCGACTCTTCATCTTCTACGATGATATGCTGACTGCTGGCTCCAAGCGCAATCTCTAGGGCAGTTTGATAATGCACATCAAAAGTCAGGTGCTCACTGACTGCACCAATAATCCCACCAAGGCGATCTTTTTCTTGGAGAACACTCTTAACACCTGCATAAAAGTTACTATGATTTCTCAGGATATTTTCCAAACTTTGAGCTCTGGCCTGCTTGTTTTTAAGACTGTCCAGACGATCAAATAGTTGACTTTGTTGAGCTTGATAGGAAGCTTTCTGCTCCTCTTGCTCCTTGGCACTAGCTTGATAGTCGGCCAATAATTTCTGAACATGCTCCTTGGCAGTTTCAAGCTCGTCTTTTTGCTGACTAGCCTTCTCTTTAGCTGTAGCCAGCTGTTCTTTGAGTTTTTGTAGTTGATCTGCTTGTTTTTGAGAAAGCTGACGACTATTTTCCAACTCATTCTCGATGCGGGTCAACTGGTTTGAGACATCTGCTTCTTCTTGTAAAAGGGCTACAAAGCGTTCACGTAAAATCTCAATCATCTGATCAGGATCATCTGAAAAAGCTAGCAATTCAGCTTCTAGTCGATTGAGTTTTTGATTATTTTGGACTAGATTTTCCTCTAAAAGTGCTAAAGAGCTTTCCTTATCAGTTTTTTCTTTACTGAGTGAATTTTTCTTATCCTCCAAAGCAGCCAAACGGGCTTGTGCTTCTTGTTGATTCAGAGCTACTTGCTCAGATTCCAGTTTCGATAGGGCTAATTTTCTTTCTAAATCACTAATCAGACTGGTCAAGTCCATCAAACTGCCTTGGTCTTTGGCCATTTCAGCCTGTAAATCTTGGCGTTGCTTTTTAAGAGTTTGGTTTTCTTCTTCTAATTTTTCACGCTTTTGGTAGTAACTCATCAAGAGTTCCTGAACCTGTGCCAACTCTTCTTCTGTCGACTCTAATTCTGCCTTATTTTCCTTGATTTGAGCAACCAGAACGTCTAAATAAATAGCCTTGCGTTGACCTTCCAAGTCTAGAAACTTACGAGCATTTTCAGCTTGCTTCTCAAGAGGCTTGATTTGATTATCCAACTCGTAGATGATGTCCTCTAAGCGGTCTAGATTATCCTGAGTTTGTTGCAATTTGCTCTCTGTCTCTTTTCTACGAGTCTTGTATTTTAAAACTCCAGCAGCTTCTTCAAAAATAGCACGACGTTCTTCAGGCTTAGAATTGAAAATCTCCTCAACCTTCCCTTGGGAAATGATAGAGAAGGAATCTCGTCCCAATCCAGTATCCAAGAAAAGGTCATGAATATCACGCAGACGGACTTTCTTGCCGTCAATCTTGTATTCGCTATCTCCACTGCGATAGATGTGACGTTCGACCCTGATTTCTTGACCAGCATCCTTGATAAATCTGTCATTATTATCCAAAGTCACAACTACAGAAGCATAATTAAGCGGTTTGCGACTCTCTGTTCCGGCAAAGATGACATCCGGCATCTTGCCACCACGAAGACTCTTAACACTAGACTCCCCCAAGGCCCAACGCAGACTTTCTGTAATATTCGACTTACCAGATCCATTGGGTCCAACGACTGCCGTTACACCTTGGTCAAAGACGACCTTGGTCTTGTCAGCAAAAGACTTGAATCCCTGAATTTCGATTTCCTTTAAATACATGAATCCAGCCCTTTCTCAACGGCATTTTTGGCAGCTTCCTGTTCTGCTAATTTCTTAGAACGACCTTGACCTTGACCAATACTCTTACCTTCAACTAGAACTTCTACATCAAAGACCTTATCGTGGGCAGGACCCGTTTCAGAAATTACCTGATAACGAATAGCCACATCCCCATTGACCTGAAGTAACTCTTGGAGATGGGTTTTGTAGTCTGTAATCATCTCAAACTCGCCTGCTTCAACCTTAGGAATCATGACTTGATAGATAAATTCCTTGACTTTGGCCACATCCTTATCCAAAAGAAGGGCACCTAGAAAGGCCTCAAAGGCATCACCAAGAATGGTGTCACGATTGCGACCACCCGATTTTTCTTCCCCCTTACCAAGCTTGATAAACTGGTCAAACTGGCAATCACGCGCAAAACCAGCCAAACTCTCCTCGCGAACAATCATGGCACGGAGTTTGGACAAATCACCCTCAGGCTTTTTAGGATATTTTTTATACAGATATTCTGAAATCAATAACTGTAGAACAGCGTCTCCTAAAAATTCCAAGCGTTCATTGTGTGAAATTTTTAAGAGGCGGTGCTCATTGGCATAACTCGTATGAGTAAAGGCAGTCTCCAGTAAGTTTTTGTCTGCAAATTCGATTGCAAAATGGTTTTTAAGTACAGTTTGTAATTCTTTCATACCAACCTCTTTCTAACTGATAACAGTCCTTTTTATTATATCAAAAAAAGCCCCCTGAGTCACTTTAAAACGGGACTGGAAAACATTTGGGCATTCTTTAAAATGGGATTTTTAGTTTTAGACTCAATGAAAATCAAAAAGCAAACTAGGAAGCTAGCCGCAGGCTGTACTTGAGTACGGTAAGGCGACGCTGACGTGGTTTGAACTTGATTTTCGAAGAGTATTAGGGGCAAATTTGAGGCAGGATAAATAAAAAGCCCTATTAAAGGCTTTTTAGGATGTTTACATCCACCCTGAGGGAATCGAACCCCCATCTCAAGAACCGGAATCTTACGTGATATCCATTACACTAAGGGTGGAAACTTGTTTTATTATAACAGAAATTTGCTCTAATAACAAGTTTTTTTCTAGTGAGATAGGCCGTCTTAGTGGGAAGCATCCCCATTCCAGATGGAGTTTTTCACGATAACATAATCAACGTGTTTAAGGTCAGCAACCTGACGTCCACCTGCATAAGAAATAGCACTTTGAAGGTCTTGTTCCATCTCAGTCAAAGTATCTTGTAAATGACCTTTTGCAGGAAGCAAAATTCGTTTGCCCTCCACATTTTTGTAAGCACCTTTTTGATATTGTGAGGCTGAACCGTAATATTCTTTGAACTGTTCGCCATCGACTTCAATCGTTTTCCCTGGACTTTCTATGTGTCCTGCAAAGAGGGAACCAATCATGACCATACTAGCACCGAAACGGATAGACTTGGCAATATCGCCGTGAGTACGAATTCCTCCATCTGCAATGATTGGTTTACGTGCAGCCTTAGCACACCAGCGTAGAGCAGCTAACTGCCAACCACCTGTACCAAAACCAGTCTTGACCTTGGTGATACAAACCTTACCAGGACCGATTCCAACCTTAGTAGCATCCGCACCAGCATTTTCAAGTTCACGCACAGCTTCTGGTGTTCCCACATTTCCAGCAATAACAAAAGTATCTGGCAATTCTTTCTTGATGTGTTGAATCATAGAAATCACGCTATCTGCATGACCATGAGCAATATCAATCGTGATGTATTCTGGAGCATCTACCTTGAGCTGGCTAACGAAATCATACTCATAGTCCTTAACACCAACAGATATAGAGGCAATAAGCCCTTGCTCATGCATACGCTTAATAAAAGGAACACGTCCTGCCTCATCAAAACGGTGCATAATGTAGAAGTAACCCCCTTTAGCTAGTTGCTCTGCTACATTTTCATCCAAAATCGTCTGCATATTAGCTGGTACAACAGGTAGTTTAAAGGTGTGATTTCCTAGAGTGACACTTGTGTCCGCTTCTGCACGGCTTTTAATCACACATTTATTTGGAATCAATTGAATATCTTCGTAATCAAAAATTGGAAATTCATTTAACATATCGATGTCTCGTTTCTTTTGTAATGACCTACCTATGCTCTCGCATCACTACGCCTTTTCCGACGTTTCCTTAATTAATTATAAACCAAAGTACAGTTTTTGTCAAATAATGTTACAAATTAAAATGTATTGTTCGGTTTTTACTTATATCAAAGACAAAAAAGTGGAGAGATTATTTTCTCCCCAATTATTCTACATCCTAATAATACTCTCCCTGACGGTAGTCCCATGAGTTAAAGATATCTGACAAGTGCATCATAATCTTATCAATGTCAAGCCCTTTGCGGATTACAACTGGAGCTGGTGAAGTTGAACGTGTTCCTCCTTGTTCTGGGATGAGTTTGCCGTCTTTATCGACCATAGAGACCATCACACCTTGCTCGTAGCGAGTTTCAATCGTTTTGTCAGGCTGGATAGATGCCACATAGTCGTCCGCCTCGATAACAAGGTCAACTGCCCCTTCGATGCGTTCTCCGATACCTTCTACCTTACCACGGTTTCCTTTTCCAGATGGGTTAGCTGATGAGGCATAAACCATCTTGCCTTCTTCCCAAAGTTTGGCAGCCAATTGTTCACCAGCTTTCCCAAACTTGATAACGAAACAGCTAGTACCACGCACGTCAGTCATCAACTCTTCACGACCATCACCGTATGCTTTGAGTTTTTCAAAAGCTTCTGGTTTCCAAGGAAGGATACAACCAAGAAGAATATCTTCATCCCAATGTTTTTGGTAGAAGGCTTCAATTTCTGGGTTGAGTTGTGCTAAGGCGCGAAGCTCATCCATGCTACCACAGAGAACAACACCTGGTTTGTTACGGTTACGTTCTTTGGCTTCAAACTTACGTTCAAGACCAGCCTTATCGCTAGTCATGATGATGTAACCAACTTTTGTAGGGCAAACGATACATCCGCCCTCACCTTTTAAAATATCATAGCCTTCTTGTGAAAGTGTTCCGTTCCATTGAATGTGTTTTGTCATAGTTCTATTTCCTTTTCTAATTTTCTTCTAATCCTGCCAGTAGGCTGGTCGTTGTTTTTCATAGGCAGCAATCAAGTCTTCATACTGCAAAGTAATACCGATATCATCCAAACCATTTAAGAGTTTGTGTTTCCACTCGCTATCGATTTCGAAAGTAAATTCTCCAACAGGTGAGATGATTTTCTGTTGTTCCAAGTCCACAGTTATCTGGTCAGTTGGTTTCAAGTGGGCTAATTTCTCTCTAACCTCTCTAGGCTGTACAATAGGCAACATGCCATTATTAAGTTCATTATTGTAATGAATATCCCCAAAAGACCCTGCAATCACGACTTTAAAACCATAGTCCGCTAGAGCCCAAGCTGCATGTTCCCTCGAAGACCCTGCGCCGAAGTTATCCCCTGAGATGAGAATACTAGCTTTCCGATATTCAGGTCGGTTAAAGACAAAGTCTGGATCCTCAGTATACTTATCGTCCAAATATCTCCAAGCATACATGAGGTACTTACCAAAGCCTTTTTTATCAATTAACTTGAGAAACTGCTTAGGTAGGATTTGGTCGGTGTCGATATTATCATTCATAAGAGGAACGGTCGTTCCCGTATAAACTGTAAATTTCTCCATATCCTCTCCTTACTGGGCTTCTGGCATTTGCCGAACATCTACGAATCGCCCTGCGATAGCTGCCGCAGCTGCCATGGCTGGACTGCAAAGATGAGTCTTAGCACCAAAGCCTTGTCTGTCTTCAAAGTTACGGTTGCTGGTTGAAGCGCAGTGGACACCATCTGGTACCTTGTCAGGATTCATCCCTAGGCACATAGAGCAGCCTGGGTCTCTCCACTCAAATCCAGCATCTAAGAAAACTTTATCCAAGCCCAACTTCTCAGCAGCTCGTTTGACAGGACGAGAACCTGGGACTACGATAGCCGTTAAGTTGGGAGCAATTTTCTTCCCTTTGACAAATCGCGCAGCAAGTTGCAAGTCGCTGAGACGAGCATTGGTACAAGAACCGATAAAGATATAGCCCAGTTCAATATCTGCTGGCTTTTGACCTGGTTCCAAGTTCATGTAATTGTAGGCTCGCTCATCATTCATATCCTTGATTTCTGGGAAACTACTGTCAAAGTCAACCCCCATAGCAGGGTTGGTCCCCCAGGTCACCATGGGAGCCAAGTCTGAGACATCCATCTGGATAACCTTATCATAAACGGCATCATCATCACTGACAATTGTTTTCCAATCCGCCACAGCCTCTTCGAAAGCTTCTGGAACACATTCTCGTCCCTTGAGATAATCATAGGTAGTTTGATCTGGATTCATGATTCCCATCTTGGATCCAAACTCAATGGACATATTGCAGATAGTCATTCGCTCTTCCATGTTCAGTGCATCAATCGCTTGTCCCCGATATTCCACCACATAGCCAACACCACAGGCAACACCGTACTTGGCAATCAAGGCTAAAATGTAATCCTTAGAATAAACTCCTTTTTGAGGAACTCCAGTGAATTCCACCAGCATTTTCTTGGGTTTGACCTGCCAGAGGGTCTGGGTAGCGAAGACATGCTCGACTTCACTGGTCCCAATTCCAAAGGCGATTGCTCCAAAAGCTCCGTGAGTTGCCGTATGGCTGTCTCCACAGACGATGAATTTTCCTGGTTGGGTCCGTCCTGTCTCTGGCCCCACCATATGAACGATTCCTTGCTTTTCGGAACCGTGGGCCGCATGTTCAATCCCAAACTCCTCAACATTTTCAGCTAGCTTATCAATTTGAGCCTTGGAAATGACATCTCTAATATCGTAGATATTGACCGTCGGGACATTGTGGTCAAAGGTTCCAAATGTCAAATCTGGTCGTCTCAATTTTCGTCCTGCGTCTCGCAGTCCTTGAAAAGCCTGAGGACTGGTCACCTCGTGGATGTAGTGCTGGTCCACATACATGAGTTGGGGCTGCCCCTCTTCTCCTGTGATGACATGACGGTCCCATAATTTATCAAAAATCGATTTTCCTGCCATCCATTACCTCCAAATAACATATAAGACTACTAGTGTGGTCACCATCCCAAGAAACCAAACTGTTTTAAAGTACCATTTTCTAGTCTTGTGGTGAAAAATGATTCCTGCAAACCAAGCTCCAAAACCACCACAAGTAAAGGCTAAAATGAGTAAGATTTTCTCTGGGATGCGCCAAGTTCTTCTCCTTGCCTTGGATTTGTCAATGCCATAAATCAAGAAAATGATGACATTCCAAATCAAGAGAACTAGAGTAATTTTTTCGTCTAACTTCATAGTCTTGCAATAATGGCTTCTGTCATTTCCTTGGTAGAAGCCTGACCTCCTATATCTCTCGTTAAAATACCAGCCGCCAAACTTGCCTCAACAGCATGCTCGATACGCTCTGCATCCTCATAACGTCCGAAACTATCTCTCAACATCATAGCAACAGATAATATCATGGAGATAGGATTGGCAATTCCTTGACCTGCAATATCAGGCGCTGAACCATGAATTGGCTCATAGAGACTTGGACCATTTTCAGAATGACTGGCTGATGGCATAACCCCAAGTGTGCCAGATAGAACGCTTGATTCATCAGATAAGATATCGCCGAAAAGATTCTCCGTCACGATGACATCAAACTTAACAGGATTGGTAATCATAAGCATGGAAGCTGAGTCGACTAGCTGGTGCTCCAAGGTTACATCTGGGAAATCCTGCGCGACTTCCTCAGCTACTTTCCGCCAGAGTTTTGATGTTGCCAACACATTTTGCTTATCAATGCTGGTAAGGATTTTTCTCCGACTTCTTGCAATTTCAAAGGCTTTACGAATAATTCGCTCCACTTCCTCATAACTATAGTCGTTAATATCACGCGCTTTTCTCTCTTCAAGAATATGATCCCCAAAATAAATCCCACCTGTCAACTCACGCACCACGACAAAGTCTACACCAGCAATTCGTTCTGGTTTGAGAGGTGACAAATGCTTGATACTCTCAAAAATCTTAACTGGGCGAATATTAGCATAGAGATTGAGTTCCTTACGAAGAGCCAGCAAGCCTTGTTCAGGGCGAACCGCTGCTCCATCATACTGAGGACTACCGATAGCTGCTAGGAGAATGGCATCTGCTTCTCTACTTGCCTTGAGGGTTTCATCAGGTAAGGGATGCCCTGCAACATCGATACCTGCACCTCCAAAAGGTCGTCTATCAATCTCATAGTCAAAACCTGTTTTTTCAGCTAGGGCTTCCAGAACCTCTAACCCAGACTCCATGATTTCTGGACCGATCCCATCCCCTGCTAGAGCTACTATTTTCTTTGTCATAGCATTCTCCTTTACACACTAGGCATGTCACGATAGGAAACACTGCGTCCCATCTCACCAGCATTCTCTTTTTGAACAAAGGTATTGGCATTGATGTAGGCAATAGCAGATGCTTTCAGTACATCGAAATCAAGACCTGCTGCATTAAAGATGGTTTCTGTATCTCTGTTTTCAACAGTGACCAAGACCCGAGCTTGGGCATCAATTCCATCTGTCACAGCATCAATGGTATAGGACACCAAGCGGACAGATTGATTAAAGAACTTGTCGATAGCGTTAAAGATCGCTTCAACGGAACCTTGACCTGTCGCATTAAATTCGACCTTCTCACCATCCATATTGGCTAGGCTAACGAGCGCTTCGATGTCATTATCTGCATGGGTTTGCAGTTGTAAATCATCAAAGTGGAAGCCTTCTGGGTTTTCAACCATTGTTCCAGCTACCAAAGCTCGAATATCTGCATCTGTGATTTCTTGTTTCTTGTCGGCCAGTGCCTTGAACTTAGCAAAGAGTGGCTTGATATCCTCGTCTGTAAAATCTAGGGCTAAGTCTCTCAGTTTTTCTACAAAGGCATGACGACCTGATAATTTTCCAAGCGGAAGACTGTTACTCTTGACACCGACCAATTCAGGGGTGATAATCTCATAAGTAAGAGGATTTTTAAGGACTCCATCTTGGTGAATACCCGATTCGTGAGAGAAGGCATTTCCTCCAACAACCGCCTTATTTTTTGGAACTGGAATTCCTGAGAAGCGAGAAACCATTTCGGACGTATTGATGGTCTCATTTAGGATAATACTGGTCTCTGCTTGGTAGTAATCTTGGCGAATATTGAGAGCAACTGCTATTTCTTCCAAAGCAGCATTTCCAGCTCTCTCACCAATACCGTTGATAGTTCCTTCAACACGTCCTGCCCCATTCTTGACGGCAGCAAGGCTATTAGCTACTGCCATTCCGAGATCATCATGACAGTGAGGCGAATAGATAATCTGACGTTCCGTCTTGACATTCTCAATCAAGTATTTGAAGATAGCTCCGTATTCCTCTGGCGTGGTAAATCCTACCGTGTCAGGGATATTGATATAAGTCGCACCTGCATCAACCGCTGTTTGAACAACTCGCAGGAGGAAATCCAACTCTGTTCTAGTCGCATCCTCAGGAGAAAATTCGACCACTTCAAACTTAGAACGGGCATAGGAAACATGCTCCTTAATAGCTTCTAGAATCTCTTCCTTGCTCTTATTGAGCTTATACTTTCGGTGTATAGGACTGGTAGCGATAAAGACGTGAACCTGTGGATATTTGGCATCCTTGAGGGCTTCGTAACAAGCATCAATATCAGACTTGACAGAGCGTGCCAAACCAGTCACCGCTGTTTTCTTCAAGGCCTTAGCAATCTCCTGAACTGCCGTAAATGAGTCTGGACTAGCCGCTGGAAAACCGGCTTCAATGGCTGAAACGCCCCATTTCTCCAGCTGTCTTGCAATGGCAATTTTTTCCTTGATTGAAAAGTTAACACCGGGTGTCTGCTCTCCATCTCGAAGGCTGGTATCTAGAAATTCAACTGTTCGCATAAGATTTCCCCTTTTACAAATATGGTTTAAAAAAACATCTCGCTCAGAAACCCAAGCGAGATGTTGATTTACTCCCGCTTGGTAAGCCAAACAGGACTAATGCATTTTGCACTAGCCCGAGTACCTCAACAACAAAGCAAATTGATTAAACTTAGCTGTTTTCATGTTTGACTTTCTCCTTCGTTTGATATCTTGTTTAGTATTTTAGCATAGGCAAAAGTAGTTGTCAAGAAAAAATACAATATTTTCTGAAAATTTCTTCAGTAGAGAATATTTTGCCAATTGAGAGTATTTGAAAATTCAAGGAAATTTCCTTACTTTTTCAAAGTTAAGTTCCAACTTTTTTCCATCAATTCTAGTACTTCTTCATCTGATAAAGTATCATCAAGCGCCACACTAATCCAGTAGCGTTTATTCATATGAAAAGCTGGATAAATGCCCTTGTGTGAAAGCAAATCAGCTACTTGGTCGTGTTTAAGATTGACTGCTTCCACTTGACCTTCTCTTCCCTTTTCCAGCTTATCCCAAGAGATTTTCATCAAGACAGCATACCACTTTTGATTGCCTTCATGTCTTAAGACTGCCGTATCAGGAGATTTCTCCCACAAATACTCCAGCTGATTACCATACTTTTCCCGAACCTGAGTCACGATTCGCTTAGTCTGAGGACAGATATAATTCTGCACATCAAAACAAGCCTTCCGAATCTGGTAAAGAATCTCCAGACAGGCCTCACGGACATTTCCGACAAAGCTTCCCCTCATGCTTTCCATATGAACTTGAGGATAGAGGTCGCTAGTCTCTTGGTCAAAGACTTGAAAGTACACATCATCAGAGGTGATGAATACAGTCATGATGAAGTCACCCTGCAAAATTTGGCGACTATAAGTCCAGACTTCCCCATTTTTTACAAAACCATAGGCACGAGCCTTTTCTTGATTAAACTGATAGGATTTAAGTATTTCAAACATAAGCGAAAACTGCTACCCAAAGCTAGCAGTTCCTTTCTATTTTTTAAAAGACAACCTTGGTTCCGTGCAATTGTGTCACGCCAAGCTGGTCGATAAAGATTTGACGGTTGTCCAAGTCAATCCCCCCACCTGGTAGAATTTCAATCTTACCTTTAGCATGTTCCAAAATTCTGTGATAGTGAGCAAAACGCTTTTCTAGTGAATCGCCAGACACACCCGCACGAGTCAAGATACGAGTGACTCCAACTTGACTAAGCCAGTCAATAGCTTCCAGTTGATCATCATCACTCAATTCATCAAAGGCCATGTGGAAGACAATTTCCATTCCTTTTGATGCAGCAATTAACTTCTCTAGATTAGCCTTATCCAACTTCTTATCAGCAGTTAAAGCCCCAAATACAATCCCTTGACTTCCAGCCTGAGCAGTCAACCGAATGTCTTCTAGCATGATATCAATTTCTAGGTCATTATAGTCAAAATCGCCACCACGTGGACGAATCATGGTCATGATGGTTGTATCGTAGTTAGCTGCCAATTCAACCGCTGCCTTGGTCACTCCATAGCTGGGAGTTGTCCCACCAACTGCTAGATTGTCACAAAGTTCGATTCGACGAGCTCCAGCCTGCATCGCTTTTTCAAGCAAGGTCACATTTTCAGCACAAAATTCGTAAATCATTTGATTCTCCTTGAAGATTACTTTGAATTTATTATATCATATTATTTTGAATATGCTTTCATTTATATCAAGGAAAATAGTTACTATTTTTTATTCTTTGTCTGGAATGACCTTGAAGAGATAATAGGTGATAAAGATGGTCAAAGCTCCCAGACCGATTTTGACTGGTAAAAGAGGTGCAAAATAAATGGAAATTCCCATCAAGATGTAGATAGATACGATGATTTTTTTCTTACGTTCGCGCGCAATGGACTTAGTCTCGCGAAAATCAGCTACATATGCTTGATAGAGCTTGGTATGATAAAGCCAATCTTCGAAACGCTTGGAACTTCTTGAGAAACAAGCAATAGACAGTAAAAGAAAAGGTGTTGTAGGCAACAAGGGTAAAACAACCCCAATAATAGCCAAGGCCAGTGATAAAAAACCAATGATCAGATAAACAATACGCATAACTTCTCCTAGTTAATACTCTTCGAAAATCTCTTCAAACCGCGTCAACGTCGCCTTGACGTACCCAAGTACAGCCTGCGGCTAGTTTCCTAGTTTGCTCTTTGATTTTCATTGAGTATAAAATAATCTTCTTCTAGTTTCGCATACAATGATGAATTTTGTCAAGTTCTAACCAAAAAGAGCCTGAAATTCACTTTCAGGACTCTCCTCTTATTTAATCTTTTCTTCTTCGTAATCACCCTTGCTGCAAACAACCTGCTTGCCACCACCACGGACTTTTTTCTCCATGAGGAAGTTACCACATTTTGGACAGTCACGACCAACAGGCTTGTCCCAAGAAGTAAATTCACATTCTGGATAGCGATTGCAACCATAGAAGAGGCGGTTACGCTTGGTTTTACGCTCAATGATTTGTCCCTGATGACAACTTGGACACTCAACACCAATCTCTTTCACGATTGCTTGGGTATGACGGCAATCTGGGAAATTGCTGCAAGCGTAGAACTTACCAAAACGACCAAGTTTAATAACCATTGGACTGCCACACACTTCACAATCAAATCCAGCTGGTTCATCCTTGATCTGGATTTTCTCCATTTCTTCTTCAGCCTTGGCAACCTCTTTAGAGAAAGGTTTGTAAAAGGCATCAATGACACGTTGCCACTGTTCTTTTCCGACTTCGACATCATCCAGTTTGCCTTCCATTTCAGCTGTAAAGGTCACGTTTACGATATCTGGGAAATATTCAACGATGAGCTTGTTAACAATTTCTCCCAACTCTGTCGGTTCAAAACGTTTGGCTGCAAGGCGAACATAATAACGTTTCTGAATGGTTTCAATGGTTGGTGCGTAGGTGGACGGACGTCCAACTCCATTTTCCTCCAAGGTCTTGATCAGTGTCGCTTCAGAATAACGAGCAGGCGGTTGAGTGAAATGTTGCTCTGGTTTGCTATTGACCTGCTTGACCACATCACCAACAGCCATATCTGGTAACATCTTATTCTTGTCAGAATCATTATAAATAGCAAGATAACCATCAAACTTAACCTGACTACCATTGGCAGCAAATTGAACCCCATTTTGAGACAATTTAACAGCCATAGTATCAAAGACAGCCGCTGTCATCTGACTCGCTACAAAACGATTCCAGATAAGAGTATAAAGCTTGAGCTGATCCTTGTCCAGATACTTAGCAATACTTTCAGGTGTATTAAAGACGCTAGACGGGCGAATCGCCTCGTGGGCATCCTGAGCTCCAGAAGCATTTTTAACCTTGCTACCATGCTTAGAATACTTGCTACCAAAACGGTCCGTAATGAAACTTGCTGCTTCGTTCTGCGCTACTGGACTGATACGAGTTGAATCGGTACGCATATAGGTAATCAAACCTTGGACACCAGAACCGATATTAATCCCCTCATAGAGCTGTTGGGCAACCATCATGGTCTTTCGAGTACGGAAATTGATTTTATTAGCAGCATCCATCTGCATAGATGAAGTGGTATAGGGTAATGGAGCATTGCGTTTGCGCTCTTTCTTATCCACCTGATCCACTGAAAAATCTTTGCTAGTCAGACGAGACAAGACTTCCTTGACCTCATCATTGCTAGTCAGTTTCATCTTTTTACCATCTACTCCATAGAAGGAAGCCTGGAATTGCTTGGTTCCCTTTTTAAAGACACCATCAATTGTCCAGTATTCTTCTGGCTGGAAGGCATTGATTTCATTCTCACGATCAATGATTAACTTGAGCGCAATAGACTGAACGCGACCTGCTGACAAGCCCTTCTTAACCTTCTTCCACAAAATAGGCGAAATCGAATAGCCTACCAAGCGGTCTAGGACACGACGAGCCTGTTGGGCATCAACCAAGTCCATATCAATCTTGCGAGGTTCTTTGAAAGCATTTTTGACCGCATCCTTGGTGATTTCATTAAAGACCACACGGTTAGCATCATTTTCATCCAAGTTGAGGATGTGAGCCAAATGCCAAGAAATCGCTTCTCCTTCACGGTCCGGGTCACTCGCCAGAAAGACTTTATTAGCTTTTTTGGCTTCTTTTTTCAAGTCATTGATAAGAGGACCTTTTCCTCGGATATTGATATATTGCGGTTCATAATTATTTTCAATATCAACGGACATACTGGATTTCTTCAAATCACGGATATGCCCGACACTGGCTAAAACTTTGTAATTTCTGCCTAGATATTTTTCAATCGTTTTCGCCTTAGCAGGCGACTCCACGATTACTAGATTTTTTTTAACTGTTGATTTTTTCTTTTTTGTTGCCGTAGCCACAGTATCACACCTTTTCAAAGTAATAAACTTTATAAAGTGTAAACCATTTTGCCATAACTGTCAAGACTTAGCTCCTATATATAGAAGAAAAGTTTGTCTACTAAGCGAAATTTTGTCTTAAAATTCAAATTCCGCAAGCACATCCTGCCCACTTGTGACCAATTTTGCTCCTTCTTGAATCAAATGATGACAACCATCTGATAATCCATCTAAAATTCTACCAGGAATAGCAAAGACGTCACGTCCTTCTTCCATTGCTCGCTCACAGGTAATAAGGCTACCTGAACGCATCTTAGCCTCTGCTACAATCACACCACGACAAAGTCCAGCAATGATGCGATTACGGGCAGGAAAATGAAATTTCAGAGGTTGTTCGCCAGGTCCATATTCACTGAGAACCAGATGGTCATTTCCAATATAGTCTTGCAAACGTTTATTTGCTTTAGGATAAAACACATCCAGTCCTGTTCCAATCACTGCAATGGTTTTTCCGCCATTCTGAAGAGCTGCCATATGAGCTGCTGTATCGATACCCTTGGCTAATCCACTGACGATAACCAGTTCATTTTCCAAGCCCTGAATGACTTTTTCAACTGACTTAGCTCCCTGTTTGCTACAAGCACGACTGCCCACGACTGCTACCTTAGGAAATTTCAAGAGATCTAGATTTCCCTTGTAAAATAAAAGTACAGGCGCATCATAAATTTCACTCAAATCCCAAGGGTAACAGTCGTCTAAAATAGAGAAAGATGGAAATTTTTGAAACTCCTTCTCCAAATACGCATCGTCTATCTGAAAATAACGTTCCATAAAAACAGCTGGATTTCTGCAACCTGATATATCTGCAATATCACCCAACAAAAGCTCCTGATCAACATTTTCACCGTATTCTAGGACCTTCAAAACCTGTTGATTGGTCAAACCTGATTTTTTTAACTTATAGATTTCATAGTTTGTGATTTTCATAAATAACTCCATTTCTTTTTCTACTCATCTATTCTATTCGTAAAAAAATCAAAAAACATCCGACTATTTCAGCCAGATGTTGGAATCTTTAATTTTCGTTTTTAAGAATTTCTTCTAATTTATGATAGTCTTGGACACTATCGATCTCATAGATGCTGTTGCCTTCTAATTCTTCAACATAGACATCTAGCTCTTTGATATTATCCTTAACCATATTGTCCCAATAGAGATCGACAAATTCACCACTTGCATAGGCCTTGTCAATAAAGCTAACAATTTTTGCTGCTGTTGGAGCATCCCAGAAGGATACCCCACTAAGAATACGACCAGCTTTGCTATCAACAATAATGTCTTGAACCTTGTAGTCATCTCCATAGACCAAGAACCATTCGTTGGTACAATCTTCACGATAAACACTAAAATAAGTAGAACGTGTCAAATCATTGCGGAACATATTTTTAAAGAGATAATTGTCAGCATCGATAACATAACTGTTAGCTAATTCTTCTTTTACAAGATAGAGAGAGTAAAAGTTATTGTAGTCAGCGTATTTATCATTGAAAACGAGGCGAACACCGTATTTCTCTTTTAAATAATCGAATTGTTCTTTAAGGTAACCAACGATGATGATGATGTCATGGATACCTTTTTCTTTTAGAAACTCAATTTGGTATTCAATCAAGGGTTTTTGATTAACCTGAACCAAGGCTTTAGGGGTATTTTCAGTCATAGGGCGCAAGCGAGTTCCCAATCCCGCTGCTAAGATAATGGCTTTCACACGAATCTCCTTTATTCTTTAATAATAATATAAACTCCAGCAATAACGACAAGTGACGTAAGAATTGTCAGCATATCTAGCGGTGCACCCAAGAAAACAACTGCAAACAAGACAGTCCATACTACATAACTCACGTTCAAGCCTGTAGCCTTGGCTGGTTGCAAGCGATTGATAGCGATATAATAAGCCAAGTAGGAAATCATATCAAAGGCAGCAAAGACAATCATAAGACCTAGTAATTGCCCATTAGCCACTTCTACAAATGACTGATGAGAGAAGAGCACAATCACAAGATAGGACAAGAATGAAGTCACTTGACGGATTAAGAGGGCTTCGATTTCACTCAATTCACTTTCCATGGCAAAGGAGCTAAGAACACTCTCACTCCCCCATGCAATAGCACAAACTAAAGCACAAAGAATCCCAATGTAGAAAGAATTAACCTGTTCAACCTTATAGGTCTGAGCAATAATCCCTGCAATAATCAAGACAATACCAAGCACAGTATTTTTCGAAATCTTGTGCTTCAAAAAGAAGAAAGCCAATAAAACTGAAATCGCAGGGTAAATAGCCGACACAGATGAAGCTAAGGAACTTCCAATATACTTAACCGCATAAAGATTGGCCTGCATACCGATAGGGCCTGCTAGCAAGGCTCCTATGATAACACTCACATTGCGAATATTTAAGAAAATTGAGAGGCGAACTTTCCCTTCTTTTACCAAGAGAAAAGCTAGTAAGATAAAGATACTCAAGAAATCGTGAGCAGCGGCCACCACAAAGGGCGACAAATCTGTAAAAATCGAAAAGATATAAGCACTAATCGTTAGGCCTAAACCCCAGAAAATACCTGAGAGTAGACCGAATGAAACTCCATTTTTATTTTTCATCTGAACCTCCATAATAAGCTAAACCTTTGACAGCTCTTTGGTAACGACTCATACCATAGTCACCAAAATCTGCACCTTGCTCTTCTTTATAGACTGTCCATAAACTCCAAATGGTATCTTGTAAAATTTTATAAATGGTAATCTTTTCTCGAGAGACAGGTGTTTGGTCACTCTCATAGTGAGATAAGAAAGTTTCTTCCTCTTGACGAGTGAATTCAGACTCTAAAAAGAGGGCAGCCAAATCCCACATTGGATCATTCATTGATGAATATTCCCAGTCAATAAGATAGAGACATCCTTGAGGTGATTCGATAAAGTTTTCAGGCACCAAATCGATGTGACAAGATTTTCTGTCAACACCTAAGTCAGCCAGTCTTTTCTCTAAGGAGAAGACTTCTTCTCGAACAGCTTCATAGTTGGCATAAGGGATTTTTTCCTCAATCAAGGATTCATATTTTTTGATTTCTTCAAAAGGAGCAAATTCTCCCCTTAATTCCTTGCCCGAAGAATGAATGGTTTGTAAAATTGGAGCAATTTTATCGAATTTGGTCTTGATTGTAGTTGAATCAAGCGTGATCGCAGATTCGATATACTCATTTACTTTGATACCAGCTTCAATATCAAAAAGATAATTTTTTACATCTAAGTCTAAATCTTTTAGTAGTTCAAGATTGTACTTTTCATCTTGACGATTGATCAGCTTTTCTGTCCCTTTACCAAAGAATTTAACAATGTATTGCTTATTTGTTGTTTTGACCAAATAGTTTTGATTGGTCATTCCCCCCAGCTGTTCAACACTGAGGACTTCCTCTTCTTGACTAAGTAGGGAAGAAATTTTTTCTTTAATGATTTTCTCCACAATTAACCTCCAGCACTTATACTTCCCACTTAAACACAGTTTTAAAGGCTGTGTTTAAATCGGTAGCAAAGACACGGTGAATATCTTTAATTTCTCTTACAGGTTCTTCTAGATAAAGGATATTTTTAAGACGATTGGCAAATTTCTTGACTTCCATCATTTGGATGGCATTTTCAAAATCAATGCGACCAGAACGAGAGGAACCAACCAAGAGCAAGCCCTTTTCTAGGGCATCGCGTGTATTGAGATTGACTTTATACTCGCTAACACCCATCATGAGAATCGTTCCCTGAGGACGAATGTAGCGAATCAAATCATTAATAGCTGGTCCAGTACCATCACCACCACAACACTCAAAAGCATGGTCAAAGGCCAAATCTTCAGGAATATTATCAGTAATATAACATTCTTTAGCAAAAGAGAAGAGTTCCAATTTTTCCCAGTGACGACCAATAACCACAATCTCTGCTTCTGGTAGAGTATAGTTAATAATATTGGCAACCACAAAAGCTAAACTTCCATCTCCGATAACGGCGATTCGGTCACGCTTGCTATGAGCAAGGGTCAATAAGCGATTCATGGCATGCATGCCAACACTAACAAACTCAGTAATGGCTGCAACCGTGTCTTCAATAGCATCATAAGCCACCACACGGTCTTTAGGGAGAGAAACAAACTCTCTCATAAAGCCATCAAATCCACTAGACAAGAAATGGGTCCCTGTCATGTAGTTCTCATAGAATTCTTCATCGCTCTGCATAGGAGGCTGATTGGGAATCATGACAACTTTTTGCCCAACCTCATAGGTTCCTGTCGGATCAGAAATAACGGTTCCACATGACTCGTGAATCATTGCCATTGGAAGTTTTTTATTCAAAATCTTTGGATCCCGTTTTCCTTGATAGTAACGCTGATCCGCATGACAGACCGCCATATAATTAGGGCGGATGAGGATATGATTCTCTTGGTCAATATCCTCTTCCTGGTATTTGACATTGATAAACTTTGGCTTAGTCAGTTGATAAATTTGATTAATCATATCACTAGTCTTTCTCAATCATACTTTTTGCAATCTTCAAATCTGTCACTGTTGTGATTTTAAGATTTGAATATTCACCCTTGGCCAAGGCCACATCTTTTCCTTTGATGACAAAGATTTTACATGCATCTGTCAAGATTTCCTTCTCTTCAGCAGAGAGAGAACCGTAAAGGTCCATGAAGTCCTTGCAACGGAATGTTTGAGGTGTTTGTCCTTGATAGAGGTGAGCACGATTTGGAATATCTGTAATGAATCGACCGTTGGTGCTTTCAACGATGGTATCAACAGCTTCTACCACCGTGTCCACTGCGTCATGATTTTGAGCAAGTTGGATATTATCCTGAATCATGCGAAGCGTAATAAACGGACGAACAGAATCGTGGGTAACAACGATGTCCTCTGAAGTAAGCGGACGATAAGCATCGATAGCTTCAATGATTTTCTCAATACTCGTATTACGATCAGCACCACCTTTTGTAATGATGATACGTTCCTTATGAAGAGGAAGATATTTATCTACAAGATCTTCTGCATGGGAAACCCAGTCTCCATGAACCCCAACCACAATTTTTTCAATACTTGGTTCCAAGACAAATTTTTCAATTGTATGAACCAAGATAGGTCGATCACCTAGCTCTAAAAATTGTTTTGGCAAGTTACTGATTCCCATACGTGTGCCAGTTCCACCAGCAAGAATTCCTGCATAAATCATCTATTTTCTCCTTTGTCTTACTAAAAAAACTTATTCTCTCTATTATACCACAATCTAGTTCTATCATGAAAGAAATACCGGTCCTCCCGTTCTAGAATAGGAAGATTAAGGAGTTCTATTATTCAAAAAAACTAGTCCATTTCTAGTAATAACTAGGAATTCTATAGCAATTACTAATAAATAGCTGTGAAATTTTAGAGTTCTTCAGAATAATATACTTTCCTTAAATAAAACTTAAAATTAAGCTTTGAAACTTCAAAGTGGTTACTTGACTTACTACCCTTCATTTCTTATTAGCTAACTTTATGATATAATGAAAAACGAGGTAAATTGAATGAAAAGTATAAAATTAAATGCTCTATCTTATATGGGAATTCGTGTCTTAAATATTATTTTTCCCATCCTAACTGGAACCTATGTCGCGCGTGTCTTGGACCGAACTGACTATGGTTACTTCAACTCAGTCGACACTATTTTGTCATTTTTCTTGCCCTTTGCGACTTATGGAGTCTATAACTACGGTTTACGGGCCATCAGTAATGTCAAGGATAACAAAAAAGATCTGAATAGAACCTTCTCCAGTCTTTTTTATTTGTGCATAGCTTGTACGATTTTGACCACCGCTGTCTATATCCTAGCCTATCCTCTCTTCTTTACTGATAATCCAATTATCAAAAAAGTCTACCTTGTCATGGGGATTCAACTCATTGCCCAGATTTTTTCAATTGAATGGGTCAATGAAGCTCTGGAAAATTATAGTTTTCTCTTTTACAAAACTGCCTTCATCCGTATCCTGATGCTGGTCTCTATTTTCCTGTTTGTCAAAAATGAACACGATATTGTTATCTATACACTTGTGATGAGTTTATCGACACTGATTAACTATCTGATTAGTTATTTTTGGATTAAAAGAGACATCAAACTTGTTAAAATCAACCTAAGTGATTTTAAACCACTCTTTCTCCCGCTGACAGCCATGTTAGTCTTTGCCAATGCCAATATGCTCTTCACTTTTTTAGATCGCCTCTTCCTCGTTAAAACAGGGATTGATGTCAACGTTAGTTACTATACCATGGCTCAACGAATTGTGACCGTTATAGCTGGGGTTGTAACAGGTGCAATTGGAGTGAGTGTGCCTCGTCTCAGTTACTATCTAGGAAAAGGCGACAAAGAAGCCTATGTCGCCCTAGTTAATAGAGGCAGTCGAATCTTTAACTTCTTTATCATTCCACTGAGCTTTGGACTCATGGTTTTAGGACCAAATGCCATCCTACTTTACGGTAGTGAAAAATATATCGGAGGTGGTATCTTAACCTCTCTCTTCGCTTTTCGTACGATTATCCTGGCACTGGATACCATTCTTGGTTCCCAAATTCTCTTTACAAATGGCTATGAAAAACGAATCACAGTCTATACAGTCTTTGCAGGATTACTCAATTTGGGCTTAAATAGTCTCCTCTTTTTCAACCACATCGTGGCTCCTGAGTACTACTTACTGACAACTATGCTATCAGAGGCCTCTCTACTTGTTTTCTATATCATTTTCATCCATAGAAAACAACTTATTCACTTGGGACATATCTTTAGCTATACTGTTCGATACTCGCTCTTTTCACTTTCCTTTGTAGGAATTTATTTCCTGGTCAATTTCTTATATCCCGTGGATATGGTCATTAATTTGCCATTTTTGATTAATACTGGTTTGATTGTCTTGCTATCAGCCATCTCTTATGTTGGACTACTTGTCTTTACCAAAGATAGCATTTTCTATGAATTTTTAAACCATGTCCTAGCCTTAAAAAATAAATTCAAAAAATCATAGGAGTATAGAATGAAACAACTAACCATTGAAGATGCCAAACAAATTGAATTAGAAATTTTG
>NZ_AFUF01000037.1 GCF_000222785.1 Streptococcus mitis SK569
GCCTCCTACTTGGTCGATTTCTATAACCCACCTAAAACAAGAGAACAGCTCATAGAAGAAAGTCGTTTAAGTCAAAAAGAATACCAAAACTTGTTGAAACGTCAAAAAAAAGAAGTGGAAGAGCGAAAAAAACGAGGGCGTTATCCAAGTTTTGCTGAAATCTCAAAACTCATTAAACACTTATCCAAGGGTGAAAACCAAGAAAAAAGTGTCTTAGAAATTATATTTGAAAATTATGCTAAAAAGTATGGAACTGAAAATTTTACCATGCGAAATTGGGCTGATTTTCAAAATTATAAGGATAAGACTCTGGATTCTGTTATAGCTGTAACTACTGCTAAATTTGCCCTCTTCAATATTCAAAGTGTCATGGATTTGACCAAAAAAGATACCCTTGATATGAAGACATGGGGCCAGGAAAAATCAATGGTTTACCTAGTTATCCCAGATAACGATAGTACCTTTCGCTTTCTTTCAGCTCTCTTTTTTTCAACCGTATTTCAAACCCTAACAAGACAAGCAGATATTGATTTTAAGGGTCAATTGCCTCTTCATGTGAGAGTTTACTTAGATGAGTTCGCAAATATCGGAGAAATTCCAGATTTTGCTGAACAAACCTCAACAGTCCGCTCTCGGAACATGAGTCTCGTTCCTATTCTTCAAAATATTGCCCAACTTCAAGGGCTCTATAAAGAAAAAGAAGCTTGGAAAACCATTTTGGGGAACTGTGATAGCTTAGTCTACTTAGGTGGTAATGATGAAGATACCTTTAAATTTATGAGTGGATTACTCGGTAAACAAACCATTGATGTTCGAAATACTAGTCGTTCCTTTGGCCAGACAGGTTCAGGATCCCTTTCTCATCAAAAGATTGCTCGTGATTTAATGACACCTGATGAAGTCGGAAATATGAAACGGCATGAATGCCTGGTTCGAATTGCCAATATGCCTGTCTTTAAAAGCAAAAAGTACAATTCCACTAAGCATCCAAACTGGAAGTACCTAGCTAATCAAGAAAGCGATGAACGGTGGTGGAACTATCAAATCAATCCTTTAAATCAAAGACAAGAAAATCATCTTGAAGGCCTTAGAATTCGTGATTTAACTTTTGAATCTAGTTTAAAATAAAAATAGAAAAGAGGAAATAGATGATTACGCATTTTAAAGGTTTTGTTTATGGAGTAGACGCAAGTGCTATGTTTGCACAAGCTATGTCTTTGTTACAGAAGGGATTGATTGCGGTTGGTGCCTTTCTCGTTGTTGTGGGGATTGTCAATCTTGCAACCAACATTAAAGATGGTGGACCAGGTGTTCGGAATGCCATTCTTGAAATTGTCGGTGGAGTTATGGTCGGGGCTGCTGGAGCCTTTGTAACCCAGATTTCAATTTAGGAGGATAAACAATGACATGAATCTTAGTTTAGTCTCACCCTTTGTTTACCTTGCATCTGAAAAAATATCAGCTGAAAATTTATTTGAAGGATTTAATGTGGATTTACAATCTACGGTAGATCTGATTAAATCTCTATCTAGCTACAATCCAACCGTTTGGACTTATATGTCTAGTATTACTAAAAGTGTCATGCAGCCTCTTGGAGTTGCGATTTTATCAGTTGTTCTCATCCTAGAATTTTCGAAGATGGCAAAGAAAATTGCTAACTCTGGTGGAGCGATGACCTTTGAAGCATTAGCGCCGATGTTGATTAGTTATATTATGGTCGCAGTTGTAATTACCAACACTACCGTGATTGTAGAAGCCATCATCGGGATTGCGAGTCATGCCATTGAACAAGTGGCCTCGATTGTGGCTCATGGTGGGGCAAAGTATGATACCATCTCTGGATTAAAAGGGTCAGGATTTATTGGCCGGATGATTGTGGGCTTTTTCGCCCTCCTCATTTGGCTTGTTCGGATAGTAAGTGCAGCCATGGTCAATCTTTTGGTATCTATTCGATTTATTCAACTCTACCTTATGATTCCATTTGCCCCTCTTACGATTCCAACATTTTTAAGTGATGAGTGGAAGTCTATTGGTATTGGCTATTTAAAAAATATTATGGTCTATGCGGTACAAGGGGTTCTTATTTTTCTGATTGTTTCTCTTGTTCCTTTGTTTGAATCTGCTGGGAAAATAGCCGTTTCAAATGGTGCAGGAGTCCTGCAATCTCTTGCGATTATGTTTGGTAGTTTGGTACAAGCTATCTTACTGATTATCGCCCTCGTTGGTTCTCAACGTACGGCTCGCTCAATTTTAGGTATGTAATTAGATAAAGGCTAGGAAGTGATTGCTTCTTAGCCTTTTTAGAAAGGAAAGTCATGAATACACGTGTCTTTAAAGACATCTCAAAATACCAACACAGGGCTTGGTTAGGTTTCACCACAAGACAAATCATCTTTGTTTTACCAGCTTTTATTGTCACAATTATTGTTTTGGGTTTGAATCTCTTTTTCTGGCAATTTGGAGATTGGTTTGTTTACGGTTTTGTGTTTGCTTTTACCATCCCCCTCATGCTTTTTGGAGTCTATAAACCCAATGATTTATATTTTGAACATTATTTGAAATACCGTCTTCATTTTGAATTAACGGTTCCCCTACGCACAATTACAGGAAAGAAAGGATCTGAACATGAAAAGAAAATCAAATACATTAAAGAAACAAAAAACTTCAATGACTAATCAGAAAGAAGTTAAAGGGAAAAAAGAGGAAGTGTTACCATCAACGGCTAATACTATTTCCTATCAAGCCCTTTATCAAAATGGTCTGATGCAGGTGAAAGAAGATTATTTCTCACAAAGCTATTTACTTGGTGATGTCAATTACCAAACAGTTGGTTTAGAAGATAAGGGCGCAATCATTGAGAAGTATTCTGATTTGATTAACTCTTTAGATGACCAAACCAACTTCCAATTGACCATCTTTAATAAAAGATTGAATCTAGAAAAATTCAGACAAAGTGTTTTGTATGAAGAAAAAGAAGATGGGTATGATAGCTATCGTAAAGAATTGAATCGGATGATGAATCAAAATTTAGACAGTGGTGAAAATAATTTTTCAGCTGTGAAACTGATTAGTTTTGGTAGAAAGGATTCTAATCCAAAACAAGCCTATCGTTCCTTGTCTCAAATAGGAGAATATTTCAAGAGTGGTTTCTCAGAAATTGATGCACGATTTGAATCCTTAGCTGGAGAAGACCGAGTCAACTTGTTGGCGGATATGCTTAGAGGAGAACAC
>NZ_AFUF01000036.1 GCF_000222785.1 Streptococcus mitis SK569
CGTAGACAACTGGCATGTTGAAATATTCAACTACTTTGATAAAAGGCTCACTAATGCTTATACGGAGTCAATTAACAGCATTATTAGGCAGGTAGAGCGAATGGGTAGAGGTTACTCGTTTGATGCCTTACGAGCCAAAATCCTTTTCAATGAGAAGCTCCATAAAAAGCGTAAGCCACGATTTAATTCAAGTGCTTTCAATAAAGCTATGTTATACGATACTTTCAATTGGTATGAAGTGAATGATCACGACATTACAGACAACTTAGGTGTCGATTTTTCCACACTTATTAAGAATTTGGAGAAGGGTGATTTATAAGCCCTTTTCCACCATAAAATCCGAATACCCAAAAAATATAGAGAAACCAGCAAAGACAAGGTTCGTAAGCCGTGGTTGGAGTTTTTCGGGAATAAACCCTTTACTCAAGAACCCGAGCGAGCCATCATCCAGGCAGATCAACTACTGGACTACAAGAGCTGGTCCGAGGAGGACAGAAAAATGTTTAGTCAACTACGTATGCGTGAAGAACAAGCATTGTTAGCACAGGACTATGCCTTGGAACAAGCTGAGGAAAAGGGCTTAGAACGTGGAAAACTGCTTGCTTTTTTAGATATGGTTCGCCAACATCTTTTAACCGTTGAGGTTGCAAGTGAGCAATTGGGCATGAGCGTCGCTGAGTTTGAGGCGTTGTTGTAAAACCAGCACTAACGGTCAAGAAAACCATCTGGTCAAGATGGCGTTCTTGGAATTAAAAAAATACAGAGAAACCAGCAAAGACGAGGTTCACAAACCGTGGTTGGAGTTTTTTGGGAATAAGCCATTTACCCAGAATCCCCAGCGAGCCATTAGCAAAGCAGACCAATTGCTGGACTACAAGAGCTGGTCTGAGGAGGACAGGAAGATGTTTAGTCAACTACGGATGCGTGAAGAACAAGCATTATTGGCTCATGACTATGCCTTGGAACAAGCAGAGGAAAAGGGCTTAGAACGAGGACGAGCTGAGGGGATTGAACAGGGACTGGAGCGTGGGAAAATCTTTACCTTTCTAGGTTTAGTACGCCAACATGTTTTAACTTCCGAATTTGCGAGTCAGCAGCTCGGCATGACCCTCGCTGAGTTTGAGGCACTACTATAAGACCCTAGAATAATGAATAACATAAAAGTGAACAGGACTGAAATATTATTATCCTGTTCACTTCTTTCATTTACCCGAGGCGATTCAGATTCATCCCAAACTCAAAAGAGAAGGCAAAAAATCTTTCTCTTTCATATCTTTTAACTAATTAGATTTTACATTTGACAAATTGAAGAGCACCCAGAGATACTAATTATTTAACTGCAGTATTATCTTAGTAAGTATCTGCTATAAAAAACTAAGCTAAAAATCTCCTAGTGACATAAACTAATTCAAACTACACCCACTCACCATTAGCATTTACTGTGTAACCATCGATAGTTGTGTTCACCGCCAAAGCTCCTGATGGGTATGAATAGTACCATTTCCCTCCAACTTGGTACCAACCTGTCCTCATAGCACCTGAGCCAGCAAGATAATACCATGTACCACCTTGGTTGATCCAGCCTGTTTGCATAGCACCCGAACCGTCAAGATAATACCATGTACCATCAACTTGCTTCCAACCTGTCTGCATGGCACCTGAACCGTTCAGATAATACCATGTACCATCAACTTGCTTCCAACCATTTTTCATCACACCAGTTTCATCCAAGTAATACCATGACCCATCTTTGACCCAACCTGTCTTCATCCCATCTTCTTTAGAGAAATAATACCAATCAAGCCCAATTTTCTTCCATCCAACATGACGATTTCCCTCATCATCAATGAAGAATTTTTTACCATCAATTAAAACAATACCTGGTTTAAGGACACCTTCCTCATCTAAGAGGTAATGTTTCCCATCTACTGTAATATCCCCTGTTAAACGAACACCGTCTTTTAGATAGTAAGTTTTATAATCAATTTTGATAAATCCAGTTTTCTTTTCACCATTTTCAACAAAATAGTAAACCTTATCAGCAACTTTTACAAAACCTAACTTTTTAACACCATCTTTTTCATCTAGATAATATTGCTTATCACCTGCAGTCAATAGACCTTTCTTCATAGCTCCATCAGCTTCAAAGTAGTAAGTCTTATTATCGATTTCTTGCCAACCAGTAACTTTTTTACCGTCCTTGATATAATAGATTTTACCACCTTCGGTTTTGAACTGACCACTACTTATGGTATTGTTAGTAGTAGCTCCATTGTTTTGGCTGGCATTAGTTCCGTTAGTTTGGTTACTACTTCCCCCATTATTAGCACTACCATTGTTTTGATTATCATTACTACCATTCGTTTGGTTATTATCTCTTTGATATGGATTTGTTTGTGAGCTATTGCCTGTATTACCTGTAGTATTAGTTGGAGCATACATATGGTACAGAATACCATCTTCTACTCTACTAGTAGTATACACATAGTCATCAATAGCTGGATGACTTGTATCAGATATTGCCGCTCCTGTAACCGCTGCTTTGATAGCAATTGGTCTACCATTTTGGAATGTCACAAAACGAATTTCCTTAAATGATGAAGTAGTAGAAGTCGTTGTTGCTCCTAAGTCAGTAGCTTGTACTCGTTGAATCGTAGCTACAGTTAATACTGATGTAGCTAGCAAGATAGCTGTAAGTGTTTTCTTCATAAGAAAAACCTCCCTTGTTAACCTATTAAATTTATTTCATTATATCCCTTTTCTATAATTAGTGCAATAAGAAACATAAAAAGTGTAGAAAAATTTAAAAGTAAAAGAAAAATAAGAATATTAAAAGCATTTATAGTATATTGAAATAGAATCTGAACAAATTGATTAAGGAATTTCAAGCAATTTCTACAAATGCTTGAAAAGCGATACTGTATGATTCTAGATTCAATCTACTATATTTTATTATTTTATTGCCAAAACTCAATATACCACAGTTGACAAAGAACAAAAAAGCAGGAGATTCATCTCCTGCGATATTAAATAATTACTTATTTAACCCATTCACCGTTTCCGTTTACAGTGTAACCATCTACAGTAGTGTTTACTGACAATGCACCTGAACCGTCAACGTGGTACCATTTGTCTTTTACTTGGAACCATTGGCTAGCTTTCATAGCACCTGATGCTTCAAGGAAGTACCATTTACCACCGTCAAGCAACCAACCTGTTTGCATTTCACCTGAACCGTTTAGGTAGTACCAAGTGTTACCAACTTTAACCCACCATTTTTGCATTGCGCCTTCAGCGTTAAAGAAGTACCATTTGCCATCAATTTGTTTCCAACCAGTAGCTTTAGTTCCTTGTTCATCAACAAGATAGTTCCATTGACCTTTATCATCTTTAACCCATGCTGATTTAACTGCTTCACCATATGATTGACCTGGTTGTGCTGGATGAATTGTGTTGCGGTTGTTTTGAACTGTTGCTGGGCGAATTGAGAATGTTGCAGGAACATCACCAGCAACGGCTGTAACATGACCATTGTATGAGTCTTCTGCATATCCAGCTGGAACATTCAAACGATACGCAACGGCTGTACCTGGTTTAACATCTGCCAATTTAGCAACACCATTAGCATCTGTTGTTACTGATGAAACTTTACCACCAGCATTGAAATCAACAGTAGCACCTGCTACTGGTTTACCAGTTGAAAGATCGATAATTGTTACAGTAACTGTACCTTGTGTATGTGTTGGAGTACCGTAACCGTTGTCGTTAGAACCACGTGGGTTAGTAACTGGTTTAGCTGGTTTGTATTGGTTAGCTGGAGCAACTACACCATCGTGGTGTGTTGGGTTTCCTGCACTACCATCCCATCCTGACCAGTTGCCATATGCATGAACTGGAGCTGCGTTAAGAGCTGCTGCTGCAGCTACAACTGCTGCGCTTGTCAATAAAACTTTTTTCATCGTTTTATCTCCTTTGTTTTTCATTATATATTTTTCGTAAGACTATCTTACTACCATACAGTATATAAATATTTGCAGGATTTGTCAAGGGTTTTCTTCGAGTTTTTAAAGTTTTTACCTATTTTTAGAAAAAAAGGTGAAAAAACATCTTTGTGAGAAAAATACCCGTCAAATACTGTATTTTTGAGTGAAAATCTCACAAACTAATCATCCTTGAGTAAAATCATTCATATCTAATCTACATAGACAGTTGGATAGAACTCACTTCCTTGGTATTATCTTATGAACCCTCATAAAAGTCAAGTAAAAACGGCAAGTATTTTGATAACACTTGCCATTTCATAAACTTTCTACTATATAAAGATTGAACTCATAATAAAGCTTCAAACTCAGCAACCGTCATACCCAATTGTTCACTCGCAAATTCGGAAGTTAAAACATGTTGGCGTACTAAATCTAGAAAGGTAAAGATTTGTCCTTCAACTTTCCCACGCTCTAAACCTTGTTCAATACCTTCTGCACGACCACGTTCTAAGCCTTTTTCAATACCTTGGCCCTAGCAGTCTCCAAGGCATAATCCTGAGCCAATAACGCTTGTTCTTCGCGCATACGTAGTTGACTAAACATTTTCCTATCCTCCTCGGACCAGCTCTTGTAGTCTAGCAGTTGGTCTGCCTGGCTGATGGCTCGCTCGGGTTGTTGGGTAAAGGGCTTGTTGCCGAAAAACTCCAACCAGGGTTTGCGAACCTCGTCTTTGCTGGTTTCTCTGTATTTTTTTAGTTCTTATTTGTGATGCTCTTTCAATAGTGACTCAAACTCTGCGACGGTCATGCCTAATTGCTTACTCGCAAATTCGGAAGTTAAAACATGTTGGCGTACTAAATCTAGAAAGGTAAAAATTTTCCCTTCTTCCCTAGCTGTTTCCAAGGCATAGTCATGAGCCAATAATGCTTGTTCTTCACGCATCCGTAGTTGACTAAACATCTTCCTGTCCTCCTCAGACCAGCTCTTGTAGTCCAGCAGTTGGTCTGCTTGACTGATGGCTCGCTCGGGTTGTTGGGTAAAGGGTTTGTTCCCGAAAAACTCCAACCATGGCTTGCGAACGCTATCCTTGCTGGTTTCTCTGTATTTTTTTAATTCCAAGAACGCCATCTTAACAAAATGGTTTTCTTGCCCATTGTTTGTGATGGTCTTACAAGAGTGCTTCAAACTCAGAGACCGTCATACCCAGCTGCTGGCTGGCAACCTCAGATGTCAAAAGACCTTGGCGAACCATATCTAGAAAGGCAAAAAGTTTCCCACGTTCTAGTCCCTGTTCAATACCTTGTTCAATACCTTCGGCCCTAGCTGTTTCCAAGGCATAGTCCTGTGCTAACAAGGCTTGTTCTTCGCGCATACGTAGTTGACTAAACATCTTCCTATCCTCCTCGGACCAGCTCTTGTAGTCTAGCAGTTGGTCTGCCTGGCTGATGGCTCGCTCGGGTTGTTGGGTAAAGGGTTTGTTCCCGAAAAACTCCAACCATGGCTTGCGAACGCTATCCTTGCTGGTTTCTCTGTATTTTTTTAATTCCAAGAATGCCATCTTGACTAGATGGTTTTCCTGTCCATTGTTTGTGATGGTTAAGACTTCACCTGTCGTGTCCTCTCGCATGCTAAAACTATGAAAGGCCAAGTCATCTGAGAAGTAATTACTATCTACAATAGCAATAGCATAAACCGGTGCGATGTGTTTGTAACTTTGATGAGTATTGCCTTCTTGCTGGCGAATTTTTTCTAGGTTTTGATTGACCTGACTGCACAGGTAAGCCCACAGGCGATTGATGAAAAAATTCTGATGATGAACCTGAATCTCAATAATTACCTGAGTACCATTATCTAGTTCAGCTAAAACATCTATACTGGTATAGAAATCCTGCGCCGAGTACGACATGGAAGGCAAGACATGAATATTGCTTCCCTCCAAAATGGTCACATTTTTTGCTGGCAAGTCCAGCATATCGCGAATAAATTGACAAGTGATTTCCGGATTGCTAAAGATTTTCTTAGCAACCAAATCGTTGGTCGGGCTGATGCCCGGATGACGTACAGTCATACTTTCTCTCCTTTCATTATACCATAGTTTTAAATCTAGGTTTACTAGATTCACTGCTACTATCTATTTATTCGGAAAAGAGAGGTGAAAGTTCAAATTTTCCTAACAAAAAAGATAGCCAATCTCTTTTACATCAAGAAATTTAGCTATCCTTTTTAGTTATTTTCATATTACATAGCGTTTGTCCACAGATTTCTTACTTATGCCTTTCTAACAGCGCCTCAAACTCTGCGACAGTCATGCTCAACTGTTGACTTGCAACCTCTGAAGTCAGAAAGCCTTGGCGTACCATATCCAGGAAGGCAAAGAATTTTCCTTCTTCCCTCCCTTCAACTTTCCCACGTTCAAGTCCACGCTCCAGTCCCTGTTCAATACCACGTTCTAAACCTTGTTTAATACCTTCTTCTCGACCACGCTCCAAGCCTTTTTCTTCAGCTTGTTCCAAGGCATAGTCCTGTGCTAACAAGGCTTGTTCTTCGCGCATACGTAGTTGACTAAACATCTTCCTGTCCTCCTCGGACCAGCTCTTGTAGTCCAGCAGTTGGTCTGCTTGGCTGATGGCTCGCTCAGGTTGTTGGGTAAAGGGCTTGTTGCCGAAAAACTCCAACCATGGTTTACGAATGCTATCTTTGCTGGTTTCTCTGTATTTTTTTAATTCCAAGAACGCCATCTTAACCAGATTGTTTTCTTGACCGTTATTGGTGATGGTCTTACAAGAGTGCTTCAAACTCAGCAACCGTCATACCCAATTGTTCACTCGCAACCTCCGAAGTCAGAAGACCTTGGCGAACCATATCTAGAAAGGCAAAAAGTTTCCCACGTTCTAGTCCCTGTTCAATACCTTGCTCAATACCCTCAGCTCGGCCTTGTTCAACTCCTTCTGCACGACCACGCTCAAGTCCACGCTCTAAGCCCTTTTCCTCAGCTTGTTCCAAGGCATAGTCATGAGCTAATAATGCCTGTTCTTCGCGCATACGTAGTTGACTAAACATCTTCCTGTCCTCCTCGGACCAGCTCTTGTAGTCTAGCAGTTGGTCTGCCTGGCTGATGGCTCGCTCGGGTTGTTGGGTAAAGGGTTTATTCCCGAAAAACTCCAACCATGGCTTGCGAACGCTATCCTTGCTGGTTTCTCTGTATTTTTTTAATTCCAAGAATGCCATCTTGACTAGATGGTTTTCCTGTCCATTGTTTGTGATGGTTAAGACTTCACCTGTCGTGTCCTCTCGCATACTAAAGCTGTGAAAAGCCAAATCATCTTGGAAATAATTGCTGTCCACAATTGCGATTGCGTATACTGGTGCGATGTGTTTGTAACTTTGATGAGTATTGCCTTCTTGCTGGCGAATTTTTTCTAGATTTTGATTGACCTGACTACACAAATAAGCCCACAGGCGATTGATGAAAAAATTCTGATGATGCACCTGAATCTCAATAATAACCTGTGTGCCATTATCCAACTCCGCCAAGACGTCTATACTGGTATAGAAATCCTGAGCCGAGTACGACATGGAAGGCAAGACATGAATATTGCTTCCCTCCAAAATAGTTACATTTTTGGCTGGTAAGTCCAGCATATCGCGGATAAATTGACAAGTGATTTCTGGATTGCTAAAGATTTTCTTAGCAACTAAGTCATTGGTCGGGCTGATGCCCGGATGTCTTAGAATCATCCTTTTCCTCCTTTTATTATACCACAGTTTTATACTCAATGAAAATCAAAGAGCAAACTAGGGAACTAGCCGCAGGTTGCTCAAAACACTGTTTTGAGGTTGCAGATAAGACTGACGAAGTCAGTCACATATATACGGCAAGGCGACGTTGACGTAGTTTGAATTTGATTTTCGAAGAGTATTAAATCTAGTTTTACTAGATTCACTGACTCTATCTATTTATTCGGAAAAGAGACGAAAAAAACCTGAGAATTATCTCAGGCTTGATTATTAAATCTTTTTCTCAATACCAAAAAGTGGAGAAAGTGGGCGTTTTTCATGGATACGGACGATAGCATCCCCCAAGAGATGAGCGATTGAAATCTGCTCAATCTTATCAATCAAACGCTCTTCTGGCAGATAGATGGTATCCAAAACAACCAATTTCTTAATAGCTGATTTTTGGATATTGTCCATAGCAGGACCAGAAAGAACTGGGTGCGTACAGCTTGCATAGACTTCAACAGCACCAGCTTCCGCAAGGGCATCTGCCGCATGACAAATCGTTCCAGCAGTATCAATCATATCATCAATCAAGATACAAGTCTTGCCTTCGACCTTACCGATGATGTTCATGACTTCACTGGTATTCATCTTATCAACGCTACGACGTTTATCGATAATAGCGATAGATGTTTTCAAAAATTCTGCCAACTTACGGGCACGAGTCACCCCTCCATGGTCTGGACTGACAACCACATAGTCAGAACCAACCATGCCACGACGCTCAAAATAATCCGCAATCAGAGGAGCTCCCATCAAATGATCCACAGGAATATCAAAGAATCCTTGAATCTGCGCAGCATGCAAGTCGATTGTCAATAAACGATCCACTCCAGCTACTTCAAGCATATTTGCGACAAGTTTTGAAGTGATTGGCTCACGCGCTCTCGCCTTTCTATCCTGACGTGCATACCCATAGTAAGGCATGACAACATTGACAGATTCTGCACTCGCACGCTTCAAAGCATCTACCATAATCAAAATTTCAAGCAGATTGTCATTTACAGGTGAGCTAGTTGATTGTAGGATAAAGACGTGTTTCCCACGGATTGATTCTTCGATGTTGACCTGAATCTCTCCATCTGAAAATTGGCGAACACTTGATTTCCCCAACTCTATCCCAATCTCCTGCGCCACACGTTTTGCCAATTCTTGATTAGAAGAAAGGGCAAACAGCTTTAAATCAGAAAAAGACATGATTTCCTCCGGTATATATGTATCGCTTGTGCTTTTCACAAGATTTTTCCATCTACCATTGTAGCGCTTTTTACACTATTTTTCAATCAAAAATAAAAGAAGGGCAGCATATTTGTGCCCTTGCATCATTCTTTTGAAAAGTATTCTAGTTCATCAACCCATCGTTCTTCTCAACAAAGCGATAAGCCTGATAAAAACCATAGAGAACAATAGCCGTAACCAATGGAATTGCTAAAGGCAACTCTGTCTCTAATTCTACAAAAGGAGAGTTAAATAAGAAGTGAGTTCCCAAGGCTAAACCTAGGAAAATAAGCCCCTCTTTCTTGCCAGCCTTCTGCCCTTTATAGGCTCTGTAAAGCAAGTAAACACCCACTACAGCCAAACCTGAAAAAGTCCAGTGAGAGGCAATTCCTGAGATGATACGCTCTAAAATTCTCGAAATAGTAAAGTCAAAGCCCTCTGGCAAATCCGTACGAATGTAGCCAATATCCTCAATCATTTGAAATCCCAAACCAGAAGCAATCCCTAATAAAAACAAAGATTTTAATTTTCGCACAGGAACCAAAGCTAAAACAAAAACAAGTGGCAATAATTTCAAGGGCTCTTCTACCAAAGGAGCCACAATCGCACTTTCAAAGGCATTTAAAAATGTACTATCTGGGAAAAGAACGCCAAGCAAATCATGGATATAGGTATTAGCAAAGCTAGACAACCAGCCTGAAAGGAACATTCCTCCCAATAAAGACAAAACCAAGGCCTTCTTTGGCAATTCCCATTTTTTCCCAATACGGAAAAGGAAATAAAGAGCCGGAATCATATAAAAGAGAGCTAGAAAGATAGAAACTCCCATGAGTCCATATTCCGCACCTGACATCGAACCATCCGTATAATAGATGGTTTCATACTGCAAACCAATACATAGCAATAAAATAAAAATAAATAAAATACTGTTTTTCTTCATACACTTTCTTTCTAAATGAATTTTTTACAATTCTACGACTGTCATACTTCCTGTATCCACATCGTAAATAGCACCAGAGATAATGACATCATCTGGTATTAGGGGAGACTCGATAAGGAGTTGCATATCCTCACGTACACTCTCCTCTATATCTTGGAAGGGCAAGAAATCCTGGTCTGACACATCGACACCTAGTTCCTCTTTCAGATACTCCTGAAAAGGACCATTTTCAAAGGTCTGAGCACCACAGTCTGTATGGTGTAACACCACAATCTCTCTTGTCCCCATTTGTTGCTGGGAAATAACTAGCGAACGAATCATGTCCTCAGTCACTCGACCACCTGCATTCCGCAAGATATGAGCATCCCCAAGTGCCAAGCCCAGAGCTTGCGCAACGTGCAGACGAGAGTCCATACAGGTCACAATAGCCACTCTTGTTTTGGGTTTAAGTGGCAGATTTAACTGCCCATGTAGGGCAACATAAGCCTGATTGGCTTGCATAAACTGTTCAAAATACGACACGATTCCCTCCTCGAAAATTTGATAGTCAAATATTTCTCCTATCTTATCATTTTTAAAAGGATTTGTCACGGATTATGCAAAGACCTTTTTTAAAACTTCCTGAATCGTTGTTACCCCAATAACCTGAATTTTCTTGGGCGGAGTGATTCCTGTCAAGGAATTCTTGGGTACATAAATCTTAGTAAAGCCCAGTTTAGCAGCTTCATTGATACGTTGCTCGATACGATTCACACGCCGAATCTCTCCTGTCAAGCCCAGTTCTCCCACAAAACATTCCTGAGGATTAGTTGGCTTGTCCTTGTAGCTCGAAGCAATAGCAACCGCAACGGCCAAGTCTATCGCAGGTTCATCCAATTTGACACCGCCAGCAGATTTAAGATAAGCATCCTGATTTTGCAAGAGAAGACCGGCCCGTTTTTCCAAAACAGCCATAATCAAGCTAGCACGATTAAAATCAAGTCCTGTCGTCGTACGCTTGGCATTTCCAAACATGGTCGGTGTTACCAAAGCCTGAACCTCCGCCAAAATCGGACGCGTCCCTTCCATGGTCACAACGATTGACGAACCAGTCGCCCCATCCAAACGCTCTTCTAGGAAAACTTGACTCGGATTGAGGACCTCAACCAAACCGCCCGACTGCATCTCAAAAATCCCAATCTCATTAGTGGAGCCAAAACGGTTTTTGACCGCTCTCAAAATACGAAATGTATGATGGCGCTCCCCTTCAAAGTAAAGCACTGTATCCACCATATGCTCCAACATACGAGGCCCAGCCAAGGTTCCTTCCTTGGTCACATGACCTACGATAAAGATGGCAATGTTATTAGTTTTAGCCAGCTGCATGAGTTCAGCCGTCACCTCACGTACTTGAGAAACAGACCCCTGCACCCCTGAAATCTCAGGAGACATAATGGTCTGGATAGAGTCAATGATGAGGAAGTCTGGCTGGATGCGCTCCACCTCAGCTCGAACACTCTGCATATTGGTCTCTGCATAGAGATAAAACTCGCTATCAATATCTCCCAAGCGCTCTGCTCGTAGCTTAATCTGCTGGGCAGACTCCTCCCCACTGACATAGAGAACTGTCCCCACTTGAGACAACTGGGTTGAGACTTGTAGGAGAAGGGTTGATTTCCCGATTCCAGGATCCCCACCGATTAGGACGAGACTTCCTGGTACCACTCCGCCTCCAAGTACACGGTTGAATTCCTCCATCTCCGTCTTGGTTCGATTGACATTGATTGAAGTCACCTCAGCCAATTTCATGGGCTTGGTTTTCTCACCTGTCAAGGACACACGCGCATTCTTGACCTCGGCAACCTCAACCTCTTCTACAAAAGAAGACCAAGACCCACAGTTGGGGCATCGTCCTAGATATTTAGGGGAATTATACCCACAATTTTGACATACAAATGTCGCTTTTTTCTTTGCGATGATAAACCTCTTTCTATATCTCTAACTCACACTCAATCACTTGGCAAAAATCAATCTTCTCATTTGGCACAAACTGGCGCATGAGCATTCGATGAGCAACAACTACCACAGTCTGATGTTCTCGATACTTAGACATACATGCTAGAAAACGAGATTTCATCTCCGCAGCTGTCTCATATCGAATAGGACTATTAGGAAGTAACTCCCCCTTATTTTCTAGAAACATAGTACGAGCTTTTTCAAAATTATCTGTGCCACTTTCATAGACCTGCCATTCATGTAATAAAGGTTCTACTCTCAAAGGAAGTCCCGTAGCACAAACTACATAAGAAGCCGTTTCTAAAGCTCTTGTGACTGCAGAAGATATGATTATTTCAGCTGAAGGAAGCAAGGGATTTTTGCTCAGTTCCTGAGCTTGCTGCCGTCCCTTCTCAGACAAGGGTGCCAAATCTATCCCAAATCCCGTATAAGAACGAGCCTCTAACTCACGGTAATCTGGCTCCCCGTGACGCACAAAGATAATCTTCATTCTAGTGCCCTGTCGATCCAAATCCACCAGTTCTAACGCCATCAGCTGCATCTCCATCTGCAATTAAGAAAGGAGCAAAGACAGCCTGGACCACACGTTCCCCAACTTCGAGAATCACTTCTTGGTCTGTGATATTCTTCATCTGCGCAAAAATATGCCCTTCATTCCCAGGATTTCCATAATAATCCCCATCAATGACACCAACCGAGTTAATCAAGACCAAGCCCTTCTTACGAGGATTTGAAGAGCGATCATAAAGGTAAAGAACCTCAGTCGGTTGCATATAAGCCTTAACTCCTGTCGGAACCAAGACAATCTCTCCTGGCGCAATAACTGTACGCACAGCAACCTTTAAGTCATAACCAGCCGCATGCGCTGTCTCACGCTTGGGCAATAAATTTTCATCTGTAAAACTCGAAACCAATTCAAAACCACGAATTTTCATAATTTTCTCTTTTCTATTATCATTTATTCTAGATTATTCTATCTTATTTATTCGGAAAAAGCACGAAAAAAAGAGCACACAATTCAAATCGCTTAGGGCTGCTGGATTCCTCCCCTGACCCGCTTCACGCAGAACTGTTGCTCCACTGTTTATTATATCACATTTCTATTCATTTTAAAAGCAAAATTATTTTTTCCGTCTATTTCTAAAAAAGTCCTGCATAATAGCTGCGCATTCATCTTCCAAAATTCCCGTTTCAACCTCCACACGATGGTTAAGACGCTCATCTGTCAAGATATCGTACAAACTCCCAGCAGCGCCAAATTTCTGGTTTTTAGCCCCATAGACCACGTTTGGAATACGGGCAAGTCCAATCGCCCCACTACACATGACACAAGGCTCAATGGTCACAAAAAGCGTGCAGTCCAGCAAGCGCCAGCTCTCCTCACTTAGGTTCGCATTCTCTATGGCCATAATTTCCGCATGCATAACCGCTCGCTGCAGTTCCTCACGCGCATTATGCCCACGGCCAATGATTTCTCCGTCCTTGACAATCACACAACCAATTGGAATTTCATCGTGTTCCAAAGCAATCTCAGCCTCTCTCAAAGCCTCCCTCATAAAGACTTCTTTTTCTTCAACTGTATAATTCATCAATTTTCCCTTTTCCTACTTATCGATTTTATTATTATATCATGAATCCCAACACAAAAAAAGCCACCGAATGCGGTGACTCTATAGGGAGATTATTATGAAAAAGAAAAGTTTAGGATATTTGTTACAACAAGTTAGGAGGTCTTCTTGTAACTGTCTATAGTATACCCGACCTATCTTAAACAAATCTTAAAATTCTCTTAGGACCAAACACTTTCTAAAATATTTGTTTGTTCACGACCAGGACCTACTGAGAAAGTAGAAATACGAACTCCAACCAATTCACTCACACGACGAACATAGTTACGCGCATTCTCAGGAAGATCTTCCAAATTACGAACTCCAGTAATATCTTCTGACCAACCTGGCAACTCTTCATAGATAGGCTTGCAACGTTTCAATTGCTCAAGACTAGCTGGATAGTAGTCAATACGTTGACCATCAAGATCATAGGCCACACAGATTTTCACTGTATCTAAACCACTCAAAACATCGATAGAGTTCAATGAAAGATTAGTAATACCAGAAACGCGACGACTATGACGCATCACAACTGAGTCAAACCAACCCACACGACGTGGACGACCAGTTGTTGTACCATATTCATGACCTACTTCACGGATACGTTCTCCCACTTCATCAAACAACTCAGTTGGGAAAGGACCGTCTCCTACACGACTCGTATAGGCTTTACATACACCTACAACCTTGTCAATCTTACTTGGACCAACACCAGAACCAATTGTCACACCACCAGCTACAGGGTTTGATGACGTAACAAATGGATAAGTACCTTGGTCGATATCTAGCATAACTCCTTGTGCACCTTCAAAAAGCACACGTTTACCGTTATCAAGCGCATCATTCAAAATGACAGATGTGTCTGTCACATATTTCTTGATTTGTTGACCATATTCGTAATATTCTTCAAAAATATCATCGAAATCAATCGCTTTACTGTCATACAATTTTTCAAAAAGACGATTCTTTTCAGCAAGGTTACGTTCTAAACGCTCACGGAAAATATCTTTATCCAAAAGATCGGCGATACGAATTCCAACACGAGCAGCCTTGTCCATATAAGCTGGACCAATTCCCTTGATTGTAGTCCCAATCTTATTGTCGCCCTTAGCTTCTTCTTGCAAACGGTCTAACTCGATATGATAAGGCAAAATAACATGCGCGCGATCAGAAATACGCAAGTTATCAGTTGTCACACCCTCCTCATGAAGATAGCTCAACTCTTTTACAAGAGATTTAGGATTTACAACCATACCATTCCCAATAACAGAGATTTTTTCAGGGAAGAAAATTCCAGATGGAATCAAGTGCAACTTAAATTTCTTACCATCGATCACAATCGTGTGACCTGCATTATCACCACCCTGGTAACGTGCAATCACTTCTGCATTCGCTGAAAGGAAATCTGTAATCTTCCCTTTACCTTCATCACCCCATTGGGTACCTACAACAACAACTGAAGTCATAATCTTGTCTGAGCCCTCAGGCTCTTCCTTTCTCACATACATGGCAGGAATCTCACCTGCAATTATATCTTACAATTTATTATAAGAAAAAATCGCCTTTTTATCAAGAAGAAACAATAGAAAGATTTGCTATTTCCAACTATTAAAAAATGATTTAGAAAAATAACTAGCTATTTATTATTATCTTTCTATAAAAAAGTAAATTTGTTCGGAAATTAACTCAGACTATCTCAACAAGAAATAAAACCTTGTTTCATTATCATCTTTTCAAGATACAAACGATAAGCAACACGATAATGGTAAACAATAAAATCCCTACGACACCCAATACCATATCTAACTAAATAATAAATCAAAAATTTAAAATGAAAATGTTCCCAGTCCCAACTATTACCAAAGAAAGTAGCATACTCTTCTTCGATACTGTCATAGAAATCAGTCATCTGATCATAAATATTTTGTAGCATAAGCATACACTCCTTTACTTTTTATGATCTTATTCTAACAAAAAATTTTAATTAATCATTAATAACTCCTGAATTGTTAAAATACCAACCTCAACAAGAGAAAAAATAGGAAAAGTTGACAGAATAGAAATAAATTTACTACCTAAATTAGACTTTGATAAAAACCTTATTGACTGCGTTAAATACTAAAAGAGACTGAGGAAAAAATCTTAAAATAAGAAAAACGCATATTATCAGATATTCAAATCTATGTAATTTTGCATTATCTATAATAGCTGATGGTATGCTTAATTTTGTATAGTCGCTTAGTTTAAAATGCGCATGTTATAATAAAGCTATGCATATCTAGTAAATTGAAATAAGAGATGAATAAATCGATTAGGAAAGTCAAATTAATTTCTAGAAATATTTTTAGCAGTTGTAACATACTATTCTAGTTCCAATCTACTATATTGACGAAACGGGAATCGCCCCCTACCTCTATCGTCCTTATGATGCACGGGCTCCTAGAGAGGAGAAAGTCTATGAAAATATTATCAGACGGCGTTTTGAGCGGACTTCAATTGTTTCAGGAAAAGTAGAGGGAGAGTTTATAGCTCCTATTTATAAAGTGGTTCAAAATGCAACTCCTACCTGCTTTGAAGAGACTTCATATTACGACGCCAAATTAGAAGCGACTAATAATCTCATTAAACTTATCAAGCGAAATGCCTTTGGATTTCGGAACTTTGAAAACTTCAAAAAAAGGATTTTTATCGCTCTGAATATCAAAAAAGAAAGGACGAAATGTGTCCTTTCTCGATCTTAGCCTTTTCTTCAACCCACTACAGTTGAAAAAAGCCTAGATTATTAATTACATAATAAAAAAGAGGCTGAAACCTCCTTTAACTAACTACTCCGCCAGTAGGACTCGAACCTACGACATCATGATTAACAGTCATGCGCTACTACCAACTGAGCTATGGCGGAATAAAGCTAAGCGACTTCCATATCTCACAGGGGGCAACCCCCAACTACTTCCGGCGTTCTAGGGCTTAACTTCTGTGTTCGGCATGGGTACAGGTGTATCTCCTAGGCTATCGTCACTTAACTCTGAGTAATACCTACTCAAAATTGAATATCTATTCAAACCAAGAAAACCTCTCGCTTTCATATTCTCAGTTACTTTGGATAAGTCCTCGAGCTATTAGTATTAGTCCGCTACATGTGTCGCCACACTTCCACTTCTAACCTATCTACCTGATCATCTCTCAGGGCTCTTACTGATATAAAATCATGGGAAATCTCATCTTGAGGTGGGTTTCACACTTAGATGCTTTCAGCGTTTATCCCTTCCCTACATAGCTACCCAGCGATGCCTTTGGCAAGACAACTGGTACACCAGCGGTAAGTCCACTCTGGTCCTCTCGTACTAGGAGCAGATCCTCTCAAATTTCCTACGCCCGCGACGGATAGGGACCGAACTGTCTCACGACGTTCTGAACCCAGCTCGCGTGCCGCTTTAATGGGCGAACAGCCCAACCCTTGGGACCGACTACAGCCCCAGGATGCGACGAGCCGACATCGAGGTGCCAAACCTCCCCGTCGATGTGAACTCTTGGGGGAGATAAGCCTGTTATCCCCAGGGTAGCTTTTATCCGTTGAGCGATGGCCCTTCCATACGGAACCACCGGATCACTAAGCCCGACTTTCGTCCCTGCTCGAGTTGTAGCTCTCGCAGTCAAGCTCCCTTATACCTTTACACTCTGCGAATGATTTCCAACCATTCTGAGGGAACCTTTGGGCGCCTCCGTTACCTTTTAGGAGGCGACCGCCCCAGTCAAACTGCCCGTCAGACACTGTCTCCGATAGGGATCACCTATCCGGGTTAGAGTGGCCATAACACAAGGGTAGTATCCCAACAACGTCTCCTTCGAAACTGGCGTCCCGATCTCTTAGACTCCTACCTATCCTGTACATGTGGTACAGACACTCAATATCAAACTGCAGTAAAGCTCCATGGGGTCTTTCCGTCCTGTCGCGGGTAACCTGCATCTTCACAGGTACTAAAATTTCACCGAGTCTCTCGTTGAGACAGTGCCCAAATCATTACGCCTTTCGTGCGGGTCGGAACTTACCCGACAAGGAATTTCGCTACCTTAGGACCGTTATAGTTACGGCCGCCGTTTACTGGGGCTTCAATTCATACCTTCGCTTACGCTAAGCACTCCTCTTAACCTTCCAGCACCGGGCAGGCGTCACCCCCTATACATCATCTTACGATTTAGCAGAGAGCTGTGTTTTTGATAAACAGTTGCTTGGGCCTATTCACTGCGGCTGACTTAAAGTCAGCACCCCTTCTCCCGAAGTTACGGGGTCATTTTGCCGAGTTCCTTAACGAGAGTTCTCTCGCTCACCTGAGGCTACTCGCCTCGACTACCTGTGTCGGTTTGCGGTACGGGTAGAGTATGTTTAAACGCTAGAAGCTTTTCTTGGCAGTGTGACGTCACTAACTTCGCTACTAAACTTCGCTCCCCATCACAGCTCAATGTTATAGATATAAGCATTTGACTCATATCACACCTCACTGCTTAGACAGACTCTTCCAATCGTCTGCTTTAGTTAGCCTACTGCGTCCCTCCATCACTACATACTCTAGTACAGGAATATCAACCTGTTGTCCATCGGATACACCTTTCGGTCTCTCCTTAGGTCCCGACTAACCCAGGGCGGACGAGCCTTCCCCTGGAAACCTTAGTCTTACGGTGGACAGGATTCTCACCTGTCTTTCGCTACTCATACCGGCATTCTCACTTCTATGCGTTCCAGCACTCCTCACGGTACACCTTCTTCACACATAGAACGCTCTCCTACCATACCTATAAAGGTATCCACAGCTTCGGTAAATTGTTTTAGCCCCGGTACATTTTCGGCGCAGGGTCACTCGACTAGTGAGCTATTACGCACTCTTTGAATGAATAGCTGCTTCTAAGCTAACATCCTAGTTGTCTGTGCAACCCCACGTCCTTTTCCACTTAACAATTATTTTGGGACCTTAGCTGGTGGTCTGGGCTGTTTCCCTTTCGACTACGGATCTTAGCACTCGCAGTCTGACTGCCGACCATAATTCATTGGCATTCGGAGTTTATCTGAGATTGGTAATCCGGGATGGACCCCTCACCCAAACAGTGCTCTACCTCCAAGAATCTTAATGTCGACGCTAGCCCTAAAGCTATTTCGGAGAGAACCAGCTATCTCCAAGTTCGTTTGGAATTTCTCCGCTACCCACAAGTCATCCAAGCACTTTTCAACGTGCCCTGGTTCGGTCCTCCAGTGCGTCTTACCGCACCTTCAACCTGCTCATGGGTAGGTCACATGGTTTCGGGTCTACGTCATGATACTAATTCGCCCTGTTCAGACTCGGTTTCCCTACGGCTCCGTCTCTTCAACTTAACCTCGCATCATAACGTAACTCGCCGGTTCATTCTACAAAAGGCACGCTCTCACCCATTAACGGGCTCGAACTTGTTGTAGGCACACGGTTTCAGGTTCTATTTCACTCCCCTCCCGGGGTGCTTTTCACCTTTCCCTCACGGTACTGGTTCACTATCGGTCACTAGGGAGTATTTAGGGTTGGGAGATGGTCCTCCCAGATTCCGACGGGATTTCTCGTGTCCCGCCGTACTCAGGATACTGCTAGGTACAAAGACTATTTTAAATACGAGGCTATTACTCTCTTTGGCTGATCTTCCCAAATCATTCTTCTATAATCTTTGAGTCCACAATGCAGTCCTACAACCCCGAAGAGTAAACTCTTCGGTTTGCCCTCCTGCCGTTTCGCTCGCCGCTACTAAGGCAATCGCTTTTGCTTTCCCTTCCTGCAGCTACTTAGATGTTTCAGTTCACTGCGTCTTCCTCCTCACATCCTTAACAGATGCGGGTAACAGGTAGTACCTGTTGGGTTCCCCCATTCGGAAATCCCTGGATCATCGCTTACTTACAGCTACCCAAGGCATATCGTCGTTTGTCACGTCCTTCTTCGGCTCCTAGTGCCAAGGCATCCACCGTGCGCCCTTATTAACTTAACCTTATTTTTTGACCTTTCAGTCATAAACTCTTATTAATACTACAGCGTTTTCGGTTTATTTTCTTGTTACTATTTGATATAGATATTCAATTTTCAATGTGCATTACTTGGTGATCTCTCACCAATGGAGCCTAGCGGGATCGAACCGCTGACCTCCTGCGTGCAAAGCAGGCGCTCTCCCAGCTGAGCTAAGGCCCCACAAGACCTCTCAAGACTAAACAAGACCAATGTGCATTCCTTATCCTTAGAAAGGAGGTGATCCAGCCGCACCTTCCGATACGGCTACCTTGTTACGACTTCACCCCAATCATCTATCCCACCTTAGGCGGCTGGCTCCTTACGGTTACCTCACCGACTTCGGGTGTTACAAACTCTCGTGGTGTGACGGGCGGTGTGTACAAGGCCCGGGAACGTATTCACCGCGGCGTGCTGATCCGCGATTACTAGCGATTCCGACTTCATGTAGGCGAGTTGCAGCCTACAATCCGAACTGAGACTGGCTTTAAGAGATTAGCTTGCCGTCACCGACTTGCGACTCGTTGTACCAGCCATTGTAGCACGTGTGTAGCCCAGGTCATAAGGGGCATGATGATTTGACGTCATCCCCACCTTCCTCCGGTTTATTACCGGCAGTCTCGCTAGAGTGCCCAACTAAATGATGGCAACTAACAATAGGGGTTGCGCTCGTTGCGGGACTTAACCCAACATCTCACGACACGAGCTGACGACAACCATGCACCACCTGTCACCTCTGTCCCGAAGGAAAACTCTATCTCTAGAGCGATCAGAGGGATGTCAAGACCTGGTAAGGTTCTTCGCGTTGCTTCGAATTAAACCACATGCTCCACCGCTTGTGCGGGCCCCCGTCAATTCCTTTGAGTTTCAACCTTGCGGTCGTACTCCCCAGGCGGAGTGCTTAATGCGTTAGCTACGGCACTAAACCCCGGAAAGGGTCTAACACCTAGCACTCATCGTTTACGGCGTGGACTACCAGGGTATCTAATCCTGTTTGCTCCCCACGCTTTCGAGCCTCAGCGTCAGTTACAAGCCAGA
>NZ_AFUF01000035.1 GCF_000222785.1 Streptococcus mitis SK569
TCTGGCTTGTAACTGACGCTGAGGCTCGAAAGCGTGGGGAGCAAACAGGATTAGATACCCTGGTAGTCCACGCCGTAAACGATGAGTGCTAGGTGTTAGACCCTTTCCGGGGTTTAGTGCCGTAGCTAACGCATTAAGCACTCCGCCTGGGGAGTACGACCGCAAGGTTGAAACTCAAAGGAATTGACGGGGGCCCGCACAAGCGGTGGAGCATGTGGTTTAATTCGAAGCAACGCGAAGAACCTTACCAGGTCTTGACATCCCTCTGATCGCTCTAGAGATAGAGTTTTCCTTCGGGACAGAGGTGACAGGTGGTGCATGGTTGTCGTCAGCTCGTGTCGTGAGATGTTGGGTTAAGTCCCGCAACGAGCGCAACCCCTATTGTTAGTTGCCATCATTTAGTTGGGCACTCTAGCGAGACTGCCGGTAATAAACCGGAGGAAGGTGGGGATGACGTCAAATCATCATGCCCCTTATGACCTGGGCTACACACGTGCTACAATGGCTGGTACAACGAGTCGCAAGTCGGTGACGGCAAGCTAATCTCTTAAAGCCAGTCTCAGTTCGGATTGTAGGCTGCAACTCGCCTACATGAAGTCGGAATCGCTAGTAATCGCGGATCAGCACGCCGCGGTGAATACGTTCCCGGGCCTTGTACACACCGCCCGTCACACCACGAGAGTTTGTAACACCCGAAGTCGGTGAGGTAACCGTAAGGAGCCAGCCGCCTAAGGTGGGATAGATGATTGGGGTGAAGTCGTAACAAGGTAGCCGTATCGGAAGGTGCGGCTGGATCACCTCCTTTCTAAGGATAAGGAATGCACATTGGTCTTGTTTAGTCTTGAGAGGTCTTGTGGGGCCTTAGCTCAGCTGGGAGAGCGCCTGCTTTGCACGCAGGAGGTCAGCGGTTCGATCCCGCTAGGCTCCATTGGTGAGAGATCACCAAGTAATGCACATTGAAAATTGAATATCTATATCAAATAGTAACAAGAAAATAAACCGAAAACGCTGTAGTATTAATAAGAGTTTATGACTGAAAGGTCAAAAAATAAGGTTAAGTTAATAAGGGCGCACGGTGGATGCCTTGGCACTAGGAGCCGAAGAAGGACGTGACAAACGACGATATGCCTTGGGTAGCTGTAAGTAAGCGATGATCCAGGGATTTCCGAATGGGGGAACCCAACAGGTACTACCTGTTACCCGCATCTGTTAAGGATGTGAGGAGGAAGACGCAGTGAACTGAAACATCTAAGTAGCTGCAGGAAGAGAAAGCAAAAGCGATTGCCTTAGTAGCGGCGAGCGAAACGGCAGGAGGGCAAACCGAAGAGTTTACTCTTCGGGGTTGTAGGACTGCAATGTGGACTCAAAGATTATAGAAGAATGATTTGGGAAGATCAGCCAAAGAGAGTAATAGCCTCGTATTTAAAATAGTCTTTGTACCTAGCAGTATCCTGAGTACGGCGGGACACGCGAAATCCCGTCGGAATCTGGGAGGACCATCTCCCAACCCTAAATACTCCCTAGTGACCGATAGTGAACCAGTACCGTGAGGGAAAGGTGAAAAGCACCCCGGGAGGGGAGTGAAATAGAACCTGAAACCGTGTGCCTACAACAAGTTCGAGCCCGTTAATGGGTGAGAGCGTGCCTTTTGTAGAATGAACCGGCGAGTTACGTTATGATGCGAGGTTAAGTTGAAGAGACGGAGCCGTAGGGAAACCGAGTCTGAACAGGGCGAATTAGTATCATGACGTAGACCCGAAACCATGTGACCTACCCATGAGCAGGTTGAAGGTGCGGTAAGACGCACTGGAGGACCGAACCAGGGCACGTTGAAAAGTGCTTGGATGACTTGTGGGTAGCGGAGAAATTCCAAACGAACTTGGAGATAGCTGGTTCTCTCCGAAATAGCTTTAGGGCTAGCGTCGACATTAAGATTCTTGGAGGTAGAGCACTGTTTGGGTGAGGGGTCCATCCCGGATTACCAATCTCAGATAAACTCCGAATGCCAATGAATTATGGTCGGCAGTCAGACTGCGAGTGCTAAGATCCGTAGTCGAAAGGGAACAGCCCAGACCACCAGCTAAGGTCCCAAAATAATTGTTAAGTGGAAAAGGATGTGGGGTTGCACAGACAACTAGGATGCTAGCTTAGAAGCAGCTATTCATTCAAAGAGTGCGTAATAGCTCACTAGTCGAGTGACCCTGCGCCGAAAATGTACCGGGGCTAAAACAATTTACCGAAGCTGTGGATACCTTTATAGGTATGGTAGGAGAGCGTTCTATGTGTGAAGAAGGTGTACCGTGAGGAGCGCTGGAACGCATAGAAGTGAGAATGCCGGTATGAGTAGCGAAAGACAGGTGAGAATCCTGTCCACCGTAAGACTAAGGTTTCCAGGGGAAGGCTCGTCCGCCCTGGGTTAGTCGGGACCTAAGGAGAGACCGAAAGGTGTATCCGATGGACAACAGGTTGATATTCCTGTACTAGAGTATGTAGTGATGGAGGGACGCAGTAGGCTAACTAAAGCAGACGATTGGAAGAGTCTGTCTAAGCAGTGAGGTGTGATATGAGTCAAATGCTTATATCTACAACATTGAGCTGTGATGGGGAGCGAAGTTTAGTAGCGAAGTTAGTGACGTCACACTGCCAAGAAAAGCTTCTAGCGTTTAAACATACTCTACCCGTACCGCAAACCGACACAGGTAGTCGAGGCGAGTAGCCTCAGGTGAGCGAGAGAACTCTCGTTAAGGAACTCGGCAAAATGACCCCGTAACTTCGGGAGAAGGGGTGCTGACTTTAAGTCAGCCGCAGTGAATAGGCCCAAGCAACTGTTTATCAAAAACACAGCTCTCTGCTAAATCGTAAGATGATGTATAGGGGGTGACGCCTGCCCGGTGCTGGAAGGTTAAGAGGAGTGCTTAGCGTAAGCGAAGGTATGAATTGAAGCCCCAGTAAACGGCGGCCGTAACTATAACGGTCCTAAGGTAGCGAAATTCCTTGTCGGGTAAGTTCCGACCCGCACGAAAGGCGTAATGATTTGGGCACTGTCTCAACGAGAGACTCGGTGAAATTTTAGTACCTGTGAAGATGCAGGTTACCCGCGACAGGACGGAAAGACCCCATGGAGCTTTACTGCAGTTTGATATTGAGTGTCTGTACCACATGTACAGGATAGGTAGGAGTCTATGAGATCGGGACGCCAGTTTCGAAGGAGACGATGTTGGGATACTACCCTTGTGTTATGGCCACTCTAACCCAGATAGGTGATCCCTATCGGAGACAGTGTCTGACGGGCAGTTTGACTGGGGCGGTCGCCTCCTAAAAGGTAACGGAGGCGCCCAAAGGTTCCCTCAGAATGGTTGGAAATCATTCGCAGAGTGTAAAGGTATAAGGGAGCTTGACTGCGAGAGCTACAACTCGAGCAGGGACGAAAGTCGGGCTTAGTGATCCGGTGGTTCCGTACGGAAGGGCCATCGCTCAACGGATAAAAGCTACCCTGGGGATAACAGGCTTATCTCCCCCAAGAGTTCACATCGACGGGGAGGTTTGGCACCTCGATGTCGGCTCGTCGCATCCTGGGGCTGTAGTCGGTCCCAAGGGTTGGGCTGTTCGCCCATTAAAGCGGCACGCGAGCTGGGTTCAGAACGTCGTGAGACAGTTCGGTCCCTATCCGTCGCGGGCGTAGGAAATTTGAGAGGATCTGCTCCTAGTACGAGAGGACCAGAGTGGACTTACCGCTGGTGTACCAGTTGTCTTGCCAAAGGCATCGCTGGGTAGCTATGTAGGGAAGGGATAAACGCTGAAAGCATCTAAGTGTGAAACCCACCTCAAGATGAGATTTCCCATGATTTTATATCAGTAAGAGCCCTGAGAGATGATCAGGTAGATAGGTTAGAAGTGGAAGTGTGGCGACACATGTAGCGGACTAATACTAATAGCTCGAGGACTTATCCAAAGTAACTGAGAATATGAAAGCGAACGGTTTTCTTGGTTTGAATAGATATTCAATTTTGAGTAGGTATTACTCAGAGTTAAGTGACGATAGCCTAGGAGATACACCTGTACCCATGCCGAACACAGAAGTTAAGCCCTAGAACGCCGGAAGTAGTTGGGGGTTGCCCCCTGTGAGATATGGAAGTCGCTTAGCTCTAGGGAGTTTAGCTCAGCTGGGAGAGCATCTGCCTTACAAGCAGAGGGTCAGCGGTTCGATCCCGTTAACTCCCATAGGTCCCGTAGTGTAGCGGTTATCACGTCGCCCTGTCACGGCGAAGATCGCGGGTTCGATTCCCGTCGGGACCGTTTAAGATAACGCAAGTTATTTTAGACTCGTTAGCTCAGTTGGTAGAGCAATTGACTTTTAATCAATGGGTCACTGGTTCGAGCCCAGTACGGGTCATATCTGCGGGTTTGGCGGAATTGGCAGACGCACCAGATTTAGGATCTGGCGCTTAACGGCGTGGGGGTTCAAGTCCCTTAACCCGCATTAAGATATAATAAATGAGCCGGCTTAGCTCAGTTGGTAGAGCATCTGATTTGTAATCAGAGGGTCGCGTGTTCAAGTCATGTAGCCGGCATTTTTAGATAGAAGAAAATAGTGCGAACGTAGTTCAGTGGTAGAACACCACCTTGCCAAGGTGGGGGTCGCGGGTTCGAATCCCGTCGTTCGCTTAGAGAGGCCGGGGTGGCGGAACTGGCAGACGCACAGGACTTAAAATCCTGCGATTGGTAACGATCGTACCGGTTCGATTCCGGTCCTCGGCATAATATAATGAGCACCCTTAGCTCAACTGGATAGAGTACCTGACTACGAATCAGGCGGTTAGAGGTTCGACTCCTCTAGGGTGCATTTTTCTATTTAACTCGGGAAGTAGCTCAGCTTGGTAGAGTACTTGGTTTGGGACCAAGGTGTCGCAGGTTCGAATCCTGTCTTCCCGATATATGGCGGTGTAGCTCAGCTGGCTAGAGCGTCCGGTTCATACCCGGGAGGTCGGGGGTTCGATCCCCTTCGCCGCTATAATGATCTTGTTGGACCTTTAGCTCAGCTGGTTAGAGCTCTCGGCTCATAACCGAGTGGTCGTAGGTTCAAGTCCTACAAGGTCCATTTGAATAGTATGGAGGATTACCCAAGTCCGGCTGAAGGGAACGGTCTTGAAAACCGTCAGGCGTGTAAAAGCGTGCGTGGGTTCGAATCCCACATCCTCCTTTTTTATTAACGCGGGATGGAGCAGCTCGGTAGCTCGTCGGGCTCATAACCCGAAGGTCGTAGGTTCAAATCCTGCTCCCGCAATAAGGCTCGGTAGCTCAGTTGGTAGAGCAATGGATTGAAGCTCCATGTGTCGGCGGTTCGATTCCGTCTCGCGCCATTTTTACTTATAGTATGTATGCGGGTGTAGTTTAGTGGTAAAACTACAGCCTTCCAAGCTGTTGTCGCGAGTTCGATTCTCGTCACCCGCTTTGAACTTTGTTCAAATTACCAAGTTTTTAACTTGGGCGCGTAGCTCAGGTGGTTAGAGCGCACGCCTGATAAGCGTGAGGTCGGTGGTTCGAGTCCACTCGTGCCCATTAATAGGAGAATTACTCAAGAGGCTGAAGAGGACGGTTTGCTAAATCGTTAGGTCGGGTAACTGGCGCAAGGGTTCGAATCCCTTATTCTCCGTTTGAAAGAGAGTTTATAACTCTTTTTTTAGGCTCTTTGTCAACTGTAGTGGGTTGAAGAAAAGCTAAGCTCGAGAAAGGACACATTTCGTCCTTTCTTTTTTGATATTCAGAGCGATAAAAATCCGTTTTTTGAAGTTTTCAAAGTTCCGAAAACCAAAGGCATTGCGCTTGATAAGTTTGATGAGATTATTGGTTGCTTCCAGTTTGGCGTTGGAATAGGGTAGTTGAAGGGCGTTGACAATCTTCTCTTTTTCCTTGAGAAAGGTTTTAAAGACAGTCTGAAAAAGAGGATGAACCTGCTTTAGATTGTCCTCAATGAGCCCGAAAAATTTCTCCGGCTCCTTATTCTGAAAGTGAAAAAGCAAGAGCTGATAGAGCTGATAGTGATGTTTCAAGTTTTCTGAATAGCTCAAAAGCTTGTCTAGAATCTCTTTATTGGTTAAGTGCATACGAAAAGTAGGGCGATAAAAACGCTTATCACTCAGTTTACGGCTATCCTGTTGAATGAGTTTCCAGTAGCGCTTGATAGCCTTATATTCATGGGATTTTCGCTCAAACTGCTTCATGATTTGAACACGCACACGACTCATAGCACGGCTTAGATGTTGTACAATGTGAAAGCGATCCAGAACGATTTTAGCGTTTGGAAAAAGTTGTCTAGCTAAGTCATAATAAGGACTAAACATATCCATAGTAATGATTTTTACCTGACAACGAACAGCTCGATTGTAGCGCAAAAAAATGATTTCTTATGATAGCTTGTGTTCTTCCCTCAAGAACAGTGATGATATTGAGATTGTCAAAATCCTGCGCAATGAAACCTCATCTTTCCCTTGGTGAAGGCATATTCGTCCCAAGACAT
>NZ_AFUF01000034.1 GCF_000222785.1 Streptococcus mitis SK569
ATTCTCCCTACAACCGCATCAAGCATAACTATCATTGACATAAAGGTGATTATTCCTTCTATAGGAAGATAAATACTTGCTGTAAGCATTAAAAATGCGATATAAACCAGCGCACTTACCTCCCCTGCCATAAGCATGTTGACGCCGATAACGGCAACACTTATAATTCCAAGCTTTAAAATTGCGGCAGCTATTCCTGTAAGTGTTCCGGCTACAACTTCACCTTTCGTCTTCTGTTTTGTGGATGCATTTAATTTTTCAAAAAAATCATTTAACATCCTATCTTCTAAGTTGTAAGATTTTATTTGCTCTATCTGCTCTATATTTTCCTGTAGATTATCAAAAACCTTACGATTATCATCTATCCAGCCTTGTACTATTTTTTTCTGACTTTTCTTTGATAAAAATATAATCAAAATAGAAATGGGAATTACCCAAAGGGCTGCAAGTGCAAGTTTCCAATTATAGAAGATAAGCATTAAAGCAATAATACTTGTGGATATAGCCGTTGAATATATATGAGGTACAGCATGAGAAAAAATTGTTTCATATAAGTTCATGTCATTCATCATGGTTTCCGCAAGGTCTGCCAAATCTCTTTTACCAAAATAAGAAAGAGGTAATTTCTTTAACTTTTCCGCTAACTCAATTCTTGAATTTGCACTCTCGTTGTACACATTGGTGTAAAGTCTTACATAATCCCACCTCGCTATTAAGAACATCACAATCATCATTACTACAATTAGTGCAATATAATGAACAGAAGTAAAATTGTAACTCTCAATACTTTTTAAAATGCCTATATACTGAAACAGAAACATAAAACCGATCATTGGTGCGAACAATTTAGTTAAATTAACAAGCGTGTGTGAAAATATGGCTTTTTTTAAGTTAAGAGCGCCTTTTTCTGACATCGCATATTTTTTCATAAAATAAGAAACCATATGTTTAACCTCCTATCTTCCAATTTACGGATTTTTGATATTCTTCCCAAAGTTTTTTGTAAGGCCCACTCATACCGATTAAATCTGAATGCTTGCCTTCTTCTACAATTTTCCCCTTATCAATAACAAGAATTTTATCCGCATCTACTACTGTAGATAATCTATGAGCAATCATCAATGTTGTCTTGTTTTTTGATAGCTTCTTAAAAGACTCTTGAATCAAATGTTCATTTTCAGGATCTGCAAAGGCTGTAGCTTCATCTAAAATGATAATATCTGCATCTTTCAAAAAAGCTCTCGCTATAGAAATCCTTTGAGCCTCTCCTCCTGAAAAATATGTGCCTTTAGTTCCGTAAACAGTATCAAGTCCTTTATCTAAATTTTTAATAATATCTTTAGCCCCTGAATTGATTAAGGCATTGTCAATTTCTTCATTAGTTGCATCAGGCTTTCCGATTAAAAGATTATCTCTTAAACTCATTTTAAATAGTTTAGAGTTTTGAAAAACAAAAGCAATTTTTCTCATTAAAGCCTCTTTTTCAAAATCTTTTATATTAATTCCTCCAATATAAATTTCACCTGTTTTAATATCGTAAAATCGTGCAGCAAGCCTTGCTATAGTAGTTTTACCACTGCCTGATGATCCGACTAAAGCAACTCGTTCTCCTTTATTCACCTTAAATGAAATATCGTCTAATACATTTTCATCTTCATAAGAAAAGCTTACATTTTTAAACTCTATCCCAACATCAGAACTTGTTTTATTTCCATAAACAAAATCATCAAACTCAAGTATATTTTCAATTTTATCTAAAGCAAGTTCTGCAAAATAACTGTATTGTGTAATCGTCGCAGTTCTCATAATAAAAGTAGCAAATGCCGGTCCTATTAGGAAGTAAATAACAGAATCTGCAACTACATTAGATAAGTTTCCATTAAATTTTATTAAGAGTAATGCCACAGGTACCAAGAAAAATGCCGTCGATGTAGAAACGGTTTCAAACCACGACATTTTATTCGTATAACTCATAGTAAGCTTAAGTACATTGTCTTTTGTTTTTATGATTAACGAATATAACTTATCAAAGCTCTCAACACTTTGTGCAAATGTTTTAACAACAGGAATTCCTCGAACATATTCCACAGTCTGAGAAGATAAATCGGAAAGTCCTGCATAATACTCATCCTTCATTTTTTTTGTTTCGGTTGTCATCATAGATGACATCAATGTCATACCGATAATCATCGGTATCATACTGGCAAGTCCTAACTTCCAGTTAAACACGAAGAAAAATACAAGCAGGACGATTGGCGATATAATGGTCATCGCCATATCAGGAAGTTGATGCGCTATAAAAGAATGGGTTTCAGACGCTCCGGACACAATTACATTTCTTATCCTTCCGCTTTCTTTGTCATCGAAATACCCAAGCGGTTTGTTTATTAGTTTTGTTACGGAAGTCTTAATAATGTTATCTTCCACTTCAAATGCAAAAATATGGGATAAAATTAAACCTATTAGGTATATAAAAAGCCCCAGAACGGCAAAGACTGCTGCATAAATTGAATTTTCCTTTACATAATCAAAATTCACCATCCCATTTAAAATTAAGTTATTTACAATTCTATGAATATATACCATAGGCATCAAAACCATGACACCTGATACAGCAGACATAACCATAGCAATATAGAGTAAAAAACTTTTTTCACCACCGTAAGCCATTAGTCTTTTCAGTATTGATTTCTTCTTATCCTTCACTGAACAACTCCTCCTTTTTTAAAATTAGCAAACCCTATAAATAGCCTTTTTAGACTGATTTTAGAGGCTTGTTTTCAAACTCTTTTGCAATACGCATAGTTTTTCTTGTTTTTATCTATCATTTATTATATAATAAATGAGGATTTCAATCAATTAGATATGGCTAAATAAGTCTATTCGGGATAATGTCTATTCGGGATAAAATATAAAGCACGGAGGTATAATATGAGTGATTTTTATAACTTTGTTAAAAACTTTTTTTCTACAGATGAATCTATCGATAATACAAAATACTCCACTGTAGGACATGAATTCCGTTTTAGCACGGATAATGCAGAAGGCATATATTGGTTTTACGAGGGCGATAATTTCACTATTGATATTTATGATGTTTTCATAAAAAAAGAAATTATCCATACAAGTTTTTCTGGTTTGAATAATTTCTATTCCCTTTATTTATCTTATTTAGTTACAGCAAACGGTGAATGTTTTAATCCTTATCAAAATCTTTCTTCAAATTCACTTTATACTATAAATACAAAAAATTCTAAAGACTTTAGGTTTTTACTTCACAAAAACTCTCCTTATTTAGGAATCGGTATAAATTTCAATCAGTCCATGATAGAGCAATGCCTGTCCTCTTATAAGAATAAAGTCTGTAACTATGAAGATTTATTTTTTAATACCAGCATTATAATAAACAAGCCTTTAGAAAGAATCGCAAAAGATATCCTTAATTGCAAGATGGCATCTCCTGCTGCTGAAATCTTTTTTGAGTCAAAGGCAAAGGAATGGTTAAGTATTACAATAGACTCTTTTTTAAATAAGTACAGCAATCCACTATCTATTGCCGATGATGAGGCTTTGAAAAATGTCACCAATTATATAGACGATCATTATGCAACATCTATCTCACAGGATACTTTAGAAAAAATATCCACTATGAGCGGCACAAAACTAAAAAGTTATTTAAGCAAAAATATCAATGCACAATTACAGAATATACTCAAAGACGGAGAATGAATATGGCGGAATTACTCCTACTGAACTCTACCCTTAAAATTCAAGATATAGCAGAGGCTGTAGGATATTCCTCTCACAGTAAATTTAGTACATGCTTCAAAAAATATAAGGGATTTTATCCCAAAGACATAAAAAATATGCGAAAAATAATCTTTCTGATTAAATACATAAGGATTTAACTTTGGGGACGGTTGAGTTAGACCTTATTGGAAAATGTTAAAGTCATAATTGGTAAACCTAAATAAATTATACGTTTAGGTCTTGTTATTATCTTGTAAAATCAGTAAAGTAGCTAATTCTACTATTTTTAGGGAGTTAGTCACAAAGAAAATCAAACAGTTAGACTGACTGTTTAAGTATGAAAAAAGCAGATAAAAAATCCCTTGAGTAAATAACTTAGGGGATTTTAAAGGTTGGGATAGGGTATTGAAAAGCTCGTACAAAGTATAATAAAAATCCCCACCAAATTTTGAAAATCTATTGAAATGTATTGAAGTTTATTAGCAGAATACATAAGTGGAAAGCTTGATTTTAATACATTTAGAAGATTAATGAAAAAGAAATATCACACTTTCATTCTTATTAAAATCCTTATAACTGTATTTTGAATGATTTTCCCCAATCAAGCATCCCTCTCTCTTATAAAATATATACATTCAGTTGTATGAAATGTAATATTGTTCTTATCAGACTTGAAACTTTTACTAATCCAACTATTTATCTTACACATTTATTTTAAACCTACAGTATCCTATTTTCTTAATATTCTACAGTGTAACACTGCATTTATATTATAACGCTAATATGTTCAGAAAAGAAATACTTTGTAAGTCAATGTCTGTTATAACGGAAATTGTTAGAGATGTCTATCATGACAGAAATTGAGATAATGTCCATAACTTCCCTGAAGATAAATTATGTAATCACAAACTATTTCATATCCAATCTAGTGTAGGTTGTTTGGAGCATATCATCAACAAAAAAAGAACGAGCCAAAACTGCGTTCTCCTTATAATGATGAAAATATGTTTTATACCACAAAAGATATGTAAACTAATCTTTTAAATAATAAAAAAGTTCCGACGTTTGTAAATGTTTTGAGTAAATTGAAATTACTTTTTGACCTTCTGGAAATACTGTCTTTCTCTTCAAATCTAATAAAGATTGAGGAACAATTTTCTTTGATGTCTCTTTCAATGTTAATGCTAGTATCTGTTTTCTTGTACGTAGAGCATAATCAAACTCCAAATACAAATAACGTCCTGAACCAGTTAGATGAACATGCTTTCCCAATAACTCCTCAATAGATCCTAAAACTTGTAACTTTTGCATCGTGGTTCCATCATTTTTTATTTTCAACTCATCAATTATGACATGACTATTTAAACAATCGTCAAAGAAACTGCCTGCACCTTTTCGGTAATCAACACCACATAGGTGCATGAAATTAGTAGGTGAAAAATGAAGTTCAACACTTTCTATTTCCGTTTCATAATACATGATTTTGCCAACAAAGTGTTCTTTAAAAAAAGAAGCCGCAATTTGTAACTGAGTAAAAAAACGCTGAAGTTTTATTTTTTCGGTGTAATTTGGATTACGATAATCTCTAGAATTTTCCATATTTTCCTCACAAAAAAGGTGGTTTACAGAGTCTGTAAGCCACCTAGTCAGTCGGTTTATTCTGGTGTCTGCCACCGCTTGGCCCTTACGTCCAAGATTGCTATCGGATTTCGTTCTGGTGTCCGCCACCGCTTGGCCCTTATGTCCAAGATTACTATCAGATTGACCATGAGCCGACCACTCATCTACACTATTTATTCTACCTGAAAATTGTTAAAATTTCAAGTATCAACTTCTTTATTTCACCGTATAGGCAAAACTGATGGCACTATCTGCTTGAGAGATTTTTCTAAAGGTATAGTTAGGGTTGCCACCATAGTTTGTTTCAGACACGAGGAAAGAACCATCATCATAGATCTTCTATAGCGATAGGTAAAACTTTGATACTATCTCCATCTTTTCCCCCGCTTCACACCGTGCGTGCGACTTTCACCGCACACGGCGTTCCATCAATAGTGTATTATCACGATTTTGCTTTATCGTGCTGTATTAATATGATTAACATAATTGTTCTAAGTTCAAATTTTCTTTCAATAATGGTGAATTTCCTGCAAGTTCGCGCAACTGATTTAATTTGGTCAGTCCTGTATCACTCAAATTCAAAAGCTGAAAGAGATTTTTGATAACCTTCTCATTTGTTGCGTGAATCAGGCGATGAATATCTCGTCCAACAATGATAAGGTTCCTATAAGAGTCATCCTTTGTTTCTAACCACGGTCTCTTATGGTGACAATGAATATCATCCATATCCAATTCCTGACCGGTTACAGCACATTTCCCTTTTTGAGCTACAAATAAAGAAATTCGATTATCATTGTATTCAACTGTTGCACGCTTATTTATAATTGAGTGTTCTCTCAGCCATTTTAATTTCCATGTTTCAACAGATTCCTGTTGTTTATGAATCAATTTTCTCCCCTCGGGAGTATACCTATTCAGATTCTTATTTCTTCCTTTTAGTGTTCTCGTCTTGACATAGCTAATTGGAAGAATTGGATAACCCATTAAGTACCGAATATTTTGAGATTGGAGGTAGGGGAGAAGTCCTTTATCTTTTCCCTTGTATTCTCCTATTTTTGTCAGACCTTTCGCCTGCAATCGATTTTTAAAAGAGAGATAAAGCTGATAATGAATTTCTTCTAAATCCTTACTCACATGTGTTGCCATACTATAATAGTTATGAATACCGAAAACCATACTATTATACTTCTGTATTTCACGAATAATTGTTTCTTTAGCACCTTTAATTTGTATCAATTTCATCTGTTGTTTCAGTTGATGTTTAATACGTTTCTTGGCTTTTGATGCAATATGAGAGAAACAAACCAAACGATTATTCTTAGAAACTAGCTTTAAAGTAATCCCAAGGAATTCACTGCTTTTCTTTCTCAGATTGGTAATTTGAGATTTTTCCTCTGAAATAGGGAGGTTAAGTCGTTCTTTTAACCACAATTTTACAGCCTTAAACGTTCGCTCTGCCTCATTCCTATTTCGACAAAAGATTTTAAAATCATCCGCATATCGGACAATATAAACTTCTTTTAGCGTCGTTGAAGTTCGCAGCTTTCTGTAAACATGTGACTTGTGTCTTGTTCCCTTGGAATTATATTGAGGAACTAATTCCTTACAATCTCTTTCTTCCCATTGTCGTCCTATCCACCAATCAAATTCATTGAGATTGATATTGGCAAGTAGTGGAGATAAGATACCTCCTTGTGGTGTGCCCTTAGTTGGATATGTCACTTTTCCATTCGGAAGAACAATTGGTGCTTTTAACATTTTTCGAATAATCACTAGAAGTTGTTTGTCCCTGATACCTAATGTCCAGATTTGACGCATTAACTTAGTATGATTCACTTCATCAAAAAAGCCTTTAATATCAACGTCAACGACATAAGTCATATGACTTTTATTCATACGATACATACAGTCCATAATAGCGTTATCAGCCGACCTTAAGGGTCTAAATCCATAACTGTGTTTGTAAAATTTCGCTTCACAGATTGGATCCAACACTTGTAAAATACACTGTTGGGCCACTCTGTCCCACATCGAGGGAATGCCAAGTGGTCGTTTCTTCCCATTTGGCTTAGGAATCTCTACTCTTCTGACTTTTCTGGGTCTATAATATTGAAATCTTCTTTGGACTTTAGAGATAAAGTCTTCTTGGGTCAGATTTTCTAAATCTTTAATGGTAACACCATCTACTCCTTCGGTTTGACTACCACCATTCCGCTTTATGGTACGATAAGCGAGCAGTATATTCTCGGGAGATATGATAATGTTCATTAAGTTCTTAAAACTGAATCCCTTTTGACTTTTGGAATATAAATCATCAAATATCTCGGTCATGCCATAGTATTCCGCATACCTTAGTTTTTGATGTTTTAATAGTTTGTCATCATTTTTTGGTTTCGTCATGGTCTATCACTCCTCTCTTTGGATTCGTGACCTTTTATGTCTTACAAGAATCCATGAAATGATAAAGTTCATAACAATACACTATTGACTAGTGGCTGTTCCTCCAGTATCATTACAACACTTTCAAAGGTCGTGCCACCACTCTCACTAGAGATTAAGGAAAGTTATGATTTTCTTTCCAATGTTTCTCTGGTTGTGCAACCTCCACATCTCTAGCTTTCGACGTTCCCTTATCTTTATCAATACTAAACTTAGGTGCCTAGCTATACCCCTTCAACTTTGATATGCCTGTAACATAACAAGGAATTTCATATCGTCGATTCTTACTCTTCCTCAAGTTGAAACAACTTACGTTGTTATACGCATTTCTACGTACTCGCCTTCGGAGCGTACATTCGCTGGTTCGTCAGTGCTCATGCACATTCTCACCCTATTTAGTTTTTAATGACTCCCGACCTATCAGATACATATTCCACCTCTGGAACACTTTCGATTCTTAAGTCCTTAAGAATGACGGTATCTTTCAGCCGACTTCACCGAGCTTCAAACCTTTACCTTTGCACAAGATAAACGCATGTCGGAGTATTAGAGAAATCGTTTCAGGGCGTTACCCCTTCATTCCAATTTTCAAGATAAGAGTTCTCCATTCTATTCAAATTTAACCTGATTATCAGGTTGATTTTTCAAGAACGTGTCTAACCTTTTCAGTTAGAAACGTCTCGCACCGACAAAAGCCACATGACCATACTCTGCTGGTGTACCATGTGTACCTCCCACAAAAGAAACAATAGCACCTGCTCTTGGTGTAGAACCCGTTTCCCCTCCAAGACTTGACGCTGTCGCAACCCAGTCCTGACCATTTCCCATGGTATTAATGATCGAAATCTTTTCTCCATTTCTACCTTTTAATTTTAAGCCTAACTGATTCATACGAGCCGCAACACCCCATGTACATTGTCCATAGGCATAGGCCATACCATCCCCACCACCAGGAACAGAATGCTCATACAAGTCTCCACGAACACCTTCAAGGGATTGCGGGTCACTTTTTGCCTGTCCTCCATTTGTTTGACTAAAGCCTTTTTCAATTTGGTAATACCATTCCGTGGCTCTAGTTTGTCTTTCCAGTAGTTTGTCTCCAGAATTTCCCTCCCAATAGGTGAGGAAGAGTTGGGCGAGATTGGCTGCACTGCCCGTATTTTTAAAGAAATCCTTTAACCAACTTTGATAGTAAGGACTATCCCCATGAAGCATAAAATCAAGTTGGAGGTCTAAATCATACCATTTCTTATTTTGGGTGCGTGCATAATTCAACAAGGCTGTATGCCGTGTTGACCCATCTGCGGTATCTGTCCATTGCCCTAACCCCAAACCTCTATGAAGAATATTAGGATAAGCACCTCCATAAATGGCTGGACCTCCAATTGCTAACCATGCTTCATCATCCCATGAGGAATCGGTAGCGCCAACTGGAGGAGATAAATAATCTCCTTCAGCTCGTTTTGGATTAATAGAAGACTCTACCGACCAATTTCCTAAAATAGCCGCAATGGCTTGGGGACTTGCCCCTTGAGATTTCAAAAACTCATAAATATGTTTTGCACGTTCAAACTCATCCCCACCAAACTGACCAATGGCAGGTAAGATAGTTGTCTGAAGTTGAATGACCTTTGGAAAATAAAATTGCGGATTGACATACACCAATTTTTCTTTCTTGTTCTTATACTTTTGATAGGAAACTTTCAAACCTGTATCATCTGGTGTCTCACCAATAATATCACCAGTTAAGACCCTTGTCCCCTCAATCGCACGGCCATTATGGATGGAATATAATGTTAAACGACTCTCATTCTCTCCTTTTCCGTTAGTGAGAATAACATTGTCACCGTCTAGAGATACAACACCATCCATTGGTGCGACAATCCTTTGGTGAGCCTTCGCTTCTAGTAGTATGTACTCCTGAAGGGTAGGTTTGCCGTCTAAATCATAGTATCCATAACGATAAGTCATGGTTAGACTATCTTCGTTGCTTTGTCCCTCAAACGGATTGTCTAATTCCTGCATGGAAGCATAGACACCTTCTTCTTTTAGTTCCTTCATTTCCTCTTGATCGTCTTTAGATAGTTTATACTTAGGAGTTTCATAAAGGTCTTGCATGGATTTCAAATCTTCCCCATCGTTTAAATCATGCCACAAAGTAGACAGATAATCCTTGTAAGTTTCTGAACTAAATAAGTGAACTGGTTTGTGTAACTCATAGTCATGGAATTTAAAGTTCATATACCCCATCACATCATCAACTTTTGTGTAATAGGTAATGCCTTTGTCATTTGTACGAGTATGTTCTGCGTCTTCCCAAGTTAGGTGGGTATAAGCTTTTGTTAATTCAAATTCATCTTGTTGAATCAAACTAGCAGATGAAAATCCTAAAAAGAAGCTCATCATAAATAAGAGAAGAAAGACTAATCCTCCAACTATCCAGGTTACAGGATTTCCAGCCGCAAATGTAAAGAAGGAAAAGGCTGCTTTTATTTTTTGATAGATATTTCGGACACTTGTAAGACCTTGTTTCTTTAATTTTCGATACCGATTTTTAAAGAAACTTGGATTATCTTTCGCTAGTTTCCATCCTTTTCCATCCTTAAAATGATGGTATCGTTCTTTTGTGTTGGTCAGTCTTTTCTTGGTAAAACGACCTGTTGCTTGTCCTGTTTTGACACTAGCTTTTCCAAGATTATAAGAAAGCCGACTATAGCGTTTCCCTTTTCTAATGGTCTCTTGAAGTGTGCGATAGCCTTCTAAATCTTCATTTTCTGAAGCTAACTCTCCACCTTCACGTCCAAGGACATAAAGGAAAGTTTTGGCTTTCCTACTAACCTTTTTGGATTTATAGGCTTGTTTAGTAGATTTTAAATTTTCTTTGGCGGCCTTGACTTCTTTCTTAGCTTTTAATTCTTCTAAACTCTTCCCTTGAAAGAAAAAATTAGATTTTTGTTTCGATTCCTGACCGTAGAGAAATTTTTGATTGGTTTTTCTTTCTTTACGACTCTCTTTTCTTTCTTCTTTTGCTTCTACCTTGGCTTCTCTAAATTGCTTCTTGGCTATTTTCAATCGTTTCCTAGCATGAGGTAATCGTCTGTCTCTTAATTCTTTGCGATTCAAAAGAGATGGAGGACTATTTTGAAGGATGTGATTGTAATCTTCATTTGCTTGTTTTACTCTCTCCTTTGAAGCTTCTCTCATCTCCTCTAGCTTTTGCTTTATCTCTTTTTTCCATGCTTTTTCATCCAGTACAGAGGAATCTTTTTTCTGTTTCCTTACCTCCTTCTTTCCTTTTTTCAAGAATTTCTTCTCATCTTTTAGACTTCTTCTAAATGCCTTTCGGGCACGTATGATTTCTCTTTTATCCTTCATTTACCTTCCCCTTAATTAGAAGCCATTTTATCAGGATCTGTACTCATGATATCAAACAATTGTGTACCTTGAGGAATCTTATTTTTAAAGGGAACGACAACGGAACCTGCTTTTATTAGTCCTGCCCCTTTTTCTGGATTGACTAGATATTTTTCAAGTTCTTTTGACAAGCCTAAGAGTTGAACCAGTTCTTCTCTATCATTTTTTGCTTGCTTGAGGAGAATCATAAATTCACTATTGGCAATAATCCGTCTACCATTTGGATCTAACAATAAGGTTTCGACATTTTGAGTTATTCCAGTCGGACTGGCTCCATATTTTCTGACACGACTCCACAATTTAAAGAAGAAGTCACTGGCATATTTATCTAATAAGAGAAGCTGCATTTCATCAAAATAAATCCAGGTCTTCTTCCCTAATTTTTGATTCCGAACAACACGATTCCATATCTGATCAAACACTACCATAAGGGAGATTTGTTTCAGCTCATCTCCTAACTTCTTAACGTTATAAATCAAGAAATTAGATCCTGTCTGAATATTGGTCTTATGAGAAAAAATATCAAGAGAACCTTCGACATACAGTTCCATATCAAGTGCCAAATTCTGCGCTTCTTCTTCTGGTTGTTGGCTCAAGACAAAGACCCATTCTTCCAAAGAAGGCTCTTTAAATGACTGATAGGTGAGTCTGGTAACTCGGTCGATAATCGATTTTTCTCTTCCATCCATTTTTCTATCCAATAACTTGCCGATAAAGGATAAAAGAAATTCTGATTTTACCTTTACAGGATCTTCATCCATATTTTCCTCAGACAAGTCAAGTACATTGAGATAAGTTTGGGAATCGGGCGCAATATCAATCATTTCTCCACCAAAAGCTCGTCCAATGACACTGTATTCTGCTTCTGGATCCACGATGATAATTTCAGTATTTTCACCAGATTCCTTGATTTTGGTCGTGATAATTTCATGCTTGGTTGCCATCCCTTTCCCAGCTCCAGATGTTCCTAAAATCAGACCAGACGGTGTATTTAATAGACTACGATCAATGGTAATAATATTGCTTGATATTTGATTGATACCATAATATTTCCCACTGCGGTCTTGTAAGTCTACTGAAGTCCATGGAGAGTTCACTGCTACATTGGACGTTAATAAACTCCGTGATACTCCCTCTAAAAAATCGCAACCAAATGGCAGCAAACTATTAAAGGCTGCTTCTTGCATATATGGAAGTTTATCAATCATTAGGTCATTTGAGCCGGCCACTTGTTGAATCGTGTCTAGAGCTTGTTTGAGTTCTTCTTCATCCTGACCAAAAACACCAATCAAGAATACTGTTTGAAATAGTTTATCTCCTGTCTCGGTCATGGTTTTTAAGAGTTCCTCAGCTTCATCGATATTGCTTTCTAAAACATGGCCTACTTTTTCCAAATAGATACCTGTACGAGCAAGTTTTTGTTGTTCCCCAATCTTTTGGGATTCCATTAAGGTCTTCTTTGTTCGTAGTTTCTTCATGGCATCCGCCTTGGTCGAACTTTGGGCATGGAGGCTCACAATCAATTCCAAATCTCCTTGCATGAGGTCTCGGATAAACTGATCTCCTAATTCCATACCATAGTCTCTCACATAGACAATCTGCAATAAGCGGTCATTGATTTGTAGGTAATTCTTGTTTTTAAAATCCAAGAGATTAGGTGCTATGAAGTGACGAGTTGTCTGACCCGATCTCGTTAAATCACGGTAAGAAAAAGGAAGATGGT
>NZ_AFUF01000033.1 GCF_000222785.1 Streptococcus mitis SK569
AAAATCAAATTAAATTCTAGAAATGTTTTAGCAGTCACTATGTAATAATCTAACTTCAATCAACTACATATTGTCGATTTTATGGTTGTGCTTGTTTATTACTACTTCCAACTCTTTAGTGAAATTTCTCCGCTATTTAGCCAGATTTCTTTTCCGTTATCACATTGAACTAAAAGTTTTCCACTTTCAGAGATATCTTTAGCAAGTCCTTTGTAGTCTTTTTGATCTAGTGTAAAAGTCACTTCTTTTCCTAGAACGAAGGACTGTTTTTTGTATAGGTATAATAGCTCTTCTGCTGGTGTTTCGAAGAAAGCACGCCAAATCTCTATGATTAATTCATTTCTTGTTATAGGTGCTGGCACTTTAAATAAACTAGCAGCTTTTTCTTTTAATTCTTGAGGGAAGTCTTTGATAGCAAAGTTGATCCCTACTCCAATAATGATATCTGTGACTAAGCCTGTTTCTACAGAGGTCATTGCCTCAGTGAGGATTCCTCCAATTTTATGATTTTTGAGGTAAATATCGTTGACCCATTTTATGTCGACATCTATTAAAGTTAGGTTTTGATGGCTTTATAGATAGCTCCAGCTACAAGCAGTGTGTAGGATGGTAATTTGTCATAGGGGAGATTTGGTTTAAGATGGAGTGTCATATAAATCCCCCCTTGTGGGGAGTAGAAAGAACGTTGAAAACGGCCTCGGCCAGCTGTTTGATAGGAAGCTAGGTAGAGAGTATTTGCTTCATTCCCTAAATCAATTGCTTCTTTTGCATCCAGTTGTGTTGATTTTGTTTCGGGTTTAAAACTGACTTTAATTGGAAGATTTTCTTCTAGAATCTCTGGAAGAATAAGGTCACCATTCATCAGTTTATATCCTTTGTTTTTGATACTATCAATTTCAATGCCTTCTTGTTCTAGACGCTTGATGGCTTTCCAAATTGATGTTCGGCTTAGGGATAGTTCTTCTGCGATTTTTTCTCCGCTTATATAATCGGTTTCTTTTGCTAGAATTTGGTAGACGGCTTGGTAGGATTTCATAGTGTTTCCTTTCTTTAAGAATAGTATATGATTTGAATCTATTTTGGATAGTTGCGTCTAATCTATATTTTATTACTACTATTTTAACATATGCCTACTATTTACAGCATGATTTTCTTAGAAAAAATATAATCATTAAGATTGAGTTTTGAAATCCCAGTATTTTTGCTCTCGTTTTGGTAAATTCCCAAACTAAGTTTCACCGCTAATCCAAGTGGAAGTTAGTCTGAGAAAAATCATAAAAACCAGTGGAATTCCGTGTCAGGGTAAGTTCCACTGGTTTTAATCATGCTTGATTTCATCGCTTTTGTAGCCGAAATGAATCGAAAAAAAGAGCGCACAAAATCCCCTCATCTGAAAGCGTTTCAGATTAAGTTCCGCTATGGTGGAAGTTAGTGTGAGACGTTTGAATAGGGTTGAAGATTAGTTTTTAGAACTTATGTTGGAATAATTTAGACGACTGACAGACGTCTTCTGCAGGTATTTTAGAAATGCCGAGAAGCTTAGGAATCTCTTCTCCATAAGTAAAGGAAACGAGCTCGATGTCCTCTTGAGTTAAATTGTCAAAAGAAGTTCCCTTAGGTAGAATGTCGCGAATCAGCGTGTGATTTTTCTCAATTCTCCCTTTTTGGTCAGAGCGATTAGGGTCACAAAAGAAAAGTTTACTTTCTCCTCGAACATACATTTCGATGTCATCGACCCTGGCAAACTCTCCACCATTATCTGTCAGGATGACAGGAAAGAGTAGACAGAAATCTTTGTCAGCTTGGTGAAGGGTGTTCTTGATTTTATAAAGGTGTTTGGTAACCTCAAGGGCAGTTTTATTATCCAGCAGTCTAGCGAAGATAAAGTTACAGAAAGATAGATTGAAGGTGAGTAGGACTTTACCTCCCATCCTCCCCATAACGGTGTCCATTTCCAGCCAAGAGTCTAGTTGATTCAGTGCTAAATAGTTTTGGAACTCCTCATAGGAACGGCCTCTTTTAGCTTCTTTAGGGATGGAAGGTAG